>JAJWLX010000002.1 GCA_021636625.1 Prevotella sp.
GTGATGAATTTCATGCCGGAACCTACGAGATAGAATCGGAACGAAGAGGCTATGCTCTGGAGATTGCCGTAGATTTCGTGAGAATGCAGCGGGATATCGAACCTTTCTGGATCAAGCCGACCAAGCCTCTGAAGAATATCGAACCTCAGACATTGAAGGAGGTAGAGGCAGAATGGCCTAAGGGAGAAGTAAAGGTAAGAATGAACGATTACATGTTCCGTCCTCATCAGAAGTGGAGTATCATGTCTGCCGGAAAGGGTGGTTATCTGGGTGGTCCTTATTATAAGATCTGCATAGAGGGCACTTCTCGTTATCTTACCGCAACCGCTCAGCATGACGTCATTGCCAAACCTGAGTTTACTGGTGAAAATGCCCAACTCTGGCGCATCGAACAGCTTACCGATGGCACCTATCGCATCATGCCAAAGGCAGTGCCAGGCACAGAAGAGAAGCTTGCATTGGTTTCACTCGGCGACTGTACCCCAGGTCTGGCTCCCTTCGATTTCAACAGCGACAATTCTAAATGGAATTTCAGGCAACAATAAATTCATGATGAATCCCAATTTAATATGCTAATAGCTTAATAGTAATTACAATGAACAAGAAAGTTATATACGCAGCTTTGATGTTTGTGGTAACTATGTCCTCCGGCAATGCCTCAGCGCAGCAGTTGCCTTATCAGAATCCAGCCCTCTCGGCTCATGAGAGAGCGGTAGATTTATGTGGTCGTCTCACTTTGGAAGAGAAAGCTTCTCTGATGCTGGATGATTCACCGGCTATTCCGCGATTGGGAATCAAGAGATTCCAGTGGTGGAGCGAGGCACTGCATGGTGTGGCGAACATGGGAGATGTAACCGTCTTTCCGGAACCTATCGGAATGGCAGCTTCGTTTAACGACAGAATGGTGTATAGAGTCTTTGATGCAACATCTGATGAAATGCGTGCCAAATGGAATGAACTGCAGCAGAAGGGAGGAGATGTAACCCGTTTCCATGCTCTCTCGGTCTGGACTCCAAACGTGAATATCTTCCGTGATCCTCGCTGGGGACGTGGACAGGAAACCTATGGTGAGGATCCTTATCTTACCAGTAGGATGGGATGTGCCGTGGTGCACGGATTGCAGGGACCTGAAGATACGAAATACCGCAAACTCTGGGCTTGTGCCAAGCACTATGCAATTCATAGCGGACCAGAATGGGCTCGCCATACAGACAATATTACCGATGTTACACCGCGCGACCTTTGGGAAACTTATATGCCAGCCTTCAAATCACTGGTGCAGGATGCAAAGGTGCGTGAGGTGATGTGTGCCTATCAGCGTTGGGATGATGAACCATGCTGCGGCAATACCCGCCTTTTGCAGCAGATTCTCAGGGATGAGTGGGGATTCAAGTACCTGGTAGTTTCCGACTGTGGCGCTGTTACTGATTTCTGGGAGAATCATAAGGTTTCGAGCAATGCCAGAAATGCGGCAGCTAAGGGTGTATTGGCTGGAACCGATGTGGAGTGTGGATATAATTATGCATATAAGTCTGTGCCTGAGGCTGTGAAGTATGGTGCCTTGACTGAAGATGAAGTTGATAAGCATGTGATTCGTCTGCTCGAAGGTCGTTTCGATTTGGGCGAGATGGATGACAACAAGATCGTATCATGGTCGAAGATTCCTGTATCTGTGCTTTGCAGCAAGGCGCATCGCCAGCTCTCGCTCGATATGGCTCTGCAGACCATGACGCTGCTCCAAAACAAGAATGAGGTATTACCTCTCGATAAAAAGGTAAAGAAGATTGCTTTCATCGGACCAAATGTGGATAACGAACCGATGATGTGGGGAAACTATAATGGTACTCCACGACAGACCATTACCATCCTGGATGGTATCAAGAGTCGTTTGAAGAAAAACCAGGTCGTCACCTTTAATGGATGCGACCTGGTGAACGACCAAATTCTGAATTCTTACTTCGACCAGTGTAGCATGGATGGCAAGATGGGCTTTAAGGGTACTTTCTGGAACAACCGCAAGATGGAAGGTAAGCCTGTTACCATCACCCAGGAGAAGAATCCTGTGCAGGTAACGACCTATGGTCAGCACTCCTTCGCTCCTAATGTGAAGCTGGTGGGCTTCTCTGCAAAATATGAAACCGTGTTCCGTCCTAAGCAGACAGACAAGGTGTTGCTCGACGTGGCTGGTTGCGGTCACTACGAGGTTTATCTGAATGGTGAGAAGAAGGCAGAGCATTCTATCTGGCGCACTACCGAGAGTCGTATCGAGTTCCAAGCCGAGAAGGGCAAGGAGTATAAGATAGAGATTCGCTATCACGAGATGCCTAACTATAATGCGGACATGAAGTTCAATATCGGTCATGAGAATCCTATCGACTATCAGGCTTCGCTCAAGCAGTTGAAGGATTGCGAGACAGTAGTCTTCGTAGGTGGCATCTCTCCACAGTTGGAAGGTGAGGAAATGCCTATTGAGATTTCTGGCTTCAAGGGTGGTGACCGCACCAACATCGAATTGCCTAAGGTTCAGCGCAATTTCCTGAAGGCTTTGAAGGAGGCGGGCAAAAAGGTTGTCTTTGTCAACTGTTCGGGTTCAGCTATCGCCTTGACTCCAGAGACAGAGAGTTGCGATGCCATTCTCCAGGCCTGGTATCCTGGTCAGGAAGGTGGAGAGGCTGTGGCTCGTGTACTCTTCGGAGAGTATAATCCTGCCGGCAAGTTGCCTATTACGTTCTATAAGAATTCAGAGCAGTTGCCTGATTTCAAGGATTACAGCATGAAGGGCAGAACCTATCGTTATATGAACGATGCGCTCTTCCCATTCGGTTATGGCTTGAGCTATACTTCTTTCCGTATTGGCGATGCTACACTTTCCAACTCTATCCTGAAGAAGGGTGAGAAGATTACGCTGAAGGTACCAGTAAGCAATGTAGGAAAGAAGGATGGAACCGAGGTGGTGCAGGTGTATGTGAAGGATCCTGCCGATACCGAAGGACCATTGAAGAGCTTGAAGGCTTTCGAGAGAGTGGAGGTGAAGGCAGGAAAGACTGCTGAGGCTGTCATTACGCTGGATAGCAGAAACTTCGAACTCTTCGATGCTGCAACCAATACCGTCCGTGCCAAGGCAGGAAAGTATGAGGTTTATTACGGCAGCAGTTCGGCTGATAAGGATTTGAAGAAACTGGATGTTTCTATTGAATATTAAGTAATGGTATACTTTAATATATACTGCTTTCAATAGTATCAATCCAATAAAATAATCGAATTATGAAAAGAATCCTTTGTGTACTTATCGCAGTCCTATGTCTCTGTACTTGCTGGGCAGGGAATGGCAAGAAACCTATTGTCTGGGAACAGCCGATAGCAGAATCGAATCAGCTATTTTATGATCCTTTTCAATCTCAACTCAACATCTATCGTGTGGAATTCGCAGATGATGAAACACGAGTGTTCATGCATATCACTTTTCGCCCACACTATTGGGTAAAGTTTGTGAAGGAAACCTATCTTCTTGCTGATGGCAAGAAATATCTCGTCAAGAGCTGTGATGGACTGAAACTTGACGAGAAACACTATATGCCTGGCTCTGGCAGGGAGGATGTGGTCTTCCACTTCGCACCGCTCCCCAAGAAGACCCGAAAGTTTGACTTCCTGGAAGGTGACGGCAAACAGAACTTCAAGATACTTGGTATTGAGAGCATGGATACCCGCATCAAACGACTCTTCTCCTCGCTTTGGCGCAACGATGCGACCGGTGATTGGGAGATAGGATTCTATGATGATTTCGCCATCTACGACTGCCGTTACTGGCAATACAAGCAGAAGAATCAGAAGGGCGACAAGTACTCTTTCATCCTTACCGATGGCAAGAGCGACCTGGCTGTCAACATCGACAAGTCTCAACATGGCAAGCGCACGATGAGCATCAACGGCAAGAAAGCAGAATATTCGCTCATTACCACTTCCATCCTTCCGGATTATCCGCAGAAAGATGAGACCACATGTCTGAAGGATACTCATAACAAGCCCGATACGGCTATTGTTGTGGGATGGCTCAGAAATATGCCTAAGGAACTTTGGGATAGAGGGCAGGAGTATAGTGTGGAGTATTATGATCTCTTTTCCAATTTCACAGGAGTTAGCAATTACAGCAAGCTCGATTCTCTTGGCAGATTTGAAATCAAAGTACCTCTCATCAACTCTACCGAGGTTTTCATGGACTGGAAACACACTTTTATCAACACGGTATTGGAGCCAGGAGAGACCTATTATCTGCTCTATGACTTCAAGGCAGGACATTCCATCTTCATGGGCAAAAAATGCCGCTTGCAAAACGAACTGCTAGCACATCCTTTCCCATTGATTGACGCAGAATATCCAGGTAAGTATGAAAATAAGGTTCCAGCCCAGGAGATGATGCAGATTCTTGAAACCAGATATAAGGAGGCTGAAGGGAACTTACGAAAACTGATAGGAGAATCGGCATCTATCTCCAAATGTTATCAGGACTATACTGCCCGATATCTTCTCTGTAATTATGCATCATCAATCTTACAAGGAGCATATCACGTGAAAGACAATGTTTTCCCTCAGGAATATGTGAGCCAAGTGGAAAAAATATGGAAGGAGATTCCGCAGCCTTATACTCTGTTTCGTGACTATAATATGCTGACTAATGATCTCATCGGCCAGGAAAGAAGGTTAAAGTACAGTACCCCCATGGGAAGGACCTATGGATTCTTATCCACCAATTCTTATCCGGAACTGTTGAGAAAGCACAAGGCTCTGGGGGATATTGCGATAACCGATTCAGAAATTGCTACGGTGGAACAATGGGCTAAGAATCTGGATGCCATAACTATCAAGCAATATCAGACGACAGATGCCAAGGAGCAGGAGAAAATAGTAAAAGCTTTTTCCAGTTCAGTCCTTGACAAGCGCGCTACGGCTATCCTTGAAAAAGAAGATATTGCCAAGATGCTTAAGGATGAGACTCCTCTCATCAATGTATATTATGCCCAGCATATAGCTGATAGCATGGGATGCAACCAGCAGCAGAAAGATGTCATCATCTCCAAATCCCTTCTTGAGATGTTGGAAAGACTAGCCATGCCACTCAATAGTTATGGACTTGACCTGACTGAACATGGCATCAGTTCTGAAGTTCTCAGGGAAAAAGTATTGGCAGAACACCGTAAGTACCTGTCTTTGCAGAACAGGGACATTACTGCCAGTATCAAGACAGCTCCGCAGGATATGAGCGATGGTGAGAAACTTCTTCGCCATATATTGGAGCCTTATAAGGGAAAGCTTGTATTGCTGGATGTCTGGGGAACCTGGTGTGCCCCTTGCAAGATGGCTCTTGCCCATTCGAAGGAAGAGTTCGAACGCCTGGCGCCATACGATGTGGTATATCTTTACATGGCAAACAACAGTCCTGAAGAGTCATGGAAAAATATCATCAAACTGAATAATCTGGTTGGCGACAATATCGCCCACTACAATTTGCCTGCGGCTCAGCAGAGTGCCATCGAGAACTATCTCAACATTCGCTCCTTCCCATCCTATCGTCTCTTCGACAAGGAAGGAAATCTGGTAGATGTGAAAGTGGATGCCCGCCAGCTTGACAATCTGGAGAAAATCATCAAGGAACTGAGTAAATAAAAAAAAGAGGGTGTGTCATAACTCTATGTCACATCCTCTTTTTTGTATGAACTGACTTTCTATCTTTTCGCCGCACACGTATATTTTTTTTTCTAGAAAAAAGTCTCATAGTCTCATTCTTCGCCGCAAATATCACGTTATGTCGTTGATATAAAGATATTTATAACTAATGAGACTTCTTGTAAAAAGTAGGAAGAAGTATCATAGAAGTATCATTAAAAATCATAGAAGTATCATTAAAGATAATACAAAGCATGCGAAAAGCCAGTTTGAACGTTAAGAAAAGCCAGTTTAAACCTGTTTAAACATCAGAAAAAGTCATTTTAAACATAGCAAAAAGTCATTTTAAATATCGCAAAGAATCACAAGAATATTGCCCAAAAATAAGTCCGATGTTTGGGCACTCGTTGCCCGCGTTATGGGCAGTGGTTGCCCAGCACAGGGGCTGTCGATGCCCACTTAGTGGGCTACGGATGCCCGTGTAACGGGCACAAGCAGACCAACCGAAGGGCATAAAGGGACCATCTGATGAACTGACTTTTCCTGATTTCAATAGACACTTTTTTACTTTATAAACTAGAAAGGTAGACACTATCAATTTCATAAAACTGAAATAGTAGACGCATTAGCTAAAAGTGCAGTCAATGATACTTCTATGATACATCAATGAGACTTCTCGGCGCTAAAACAGAGAAGTCTCATTGTTGCTAATTCTTTATATAACAAGTGCTTAAACTATATTTTTTAACAAAAATGAGACTATGAGACTTTTTTCGCTAAAAACTTTTTTCACGTATGTGATCGATGCCTATCTATAGTGATTGCCAAAAGTAAGGCTTCATTTCACATACTTTCATTTAGTTTAGCCCCATACATAAAGGTTTTCGCCCTAAACTAAAAAAATCACAAAGAAAATACATTTTCCTCCTGAATATATTCCCTATTCTCAAAGAAAAATATTATCTTTGTAGCTGTTTAAAGATTAACAAGTAAACATGAATACAGAGCAACAAAAGATAGAATACAAGAGTCTGCAAAAGATTCGAACTGGAGAGAAAGGATTCAAGGAACTCTCTATTACTTGTGTAGCTTTAGCCAATGCGCAAGGAGGACAGATTATGATTGGCGTGGAAGACAAGACAAAGAAGCCTGCTCCCAATCAAGTTATATCGCAAGAAGAGGTAAATAGTGCCGTTACAAGATTGCGTGGACTTTGTTTCAATGTTGGTCTTGCAGTAGGCGACATCTGTGCAGACGAAACTGGCAGCCAGTACTTTGCCATCACAGTATTCCCTTCACTCCATTCATATGCCACCACTTCTGATGGCAAGATGTATATCCGTGTCGCTGACAAATGTGAGCCGGTTCGTAGTGAGGATATCCAACGTGTTGGAGAAGAGAAAGGAGCTTTCCAATGGGAACTTGTACCAACACAGTTTGAGTTGGAAGATGAGAATAAGACGAATCTCTCAAAATTCGCTAATGATATACGCCAATCTGATAGAGTGAAGCAGCATATCAAGCAGCTCGACGATATGGAAATTGGCGAACAATACCACCTTCTTGACGGCAACAAGATGACTAATCTTGGTGTCTTATGGATTGGTACAGCCAAACAGCGTAGCCGCATTTGCTATCCTATCACTGTGCAATATATCGTATATGATGACTTGGAGAACAAAACCAACAAATTGGAATGGCGTGACAACACACGAAATCCGAAAGAACTTTTGGAAGATATTATGGACAAGGCTGTAGAGTTGACCTATAGCTATGAGATGCCTAATGGACTCTTCCGTAAGACAGTACGCTATTATAACGAGAACTTAATCAGAGAGTTGCTTGTTAACAGTTTGGCTCATAGCTCAAGAACCATCTCTAACGACATCACAATCAAGGTATATCCAGGTTATATCAGCATCTCCAATCCTGGTGGTCTCCCTTTGGGTGTAACCAAAGACAACATCCTTCATACCAAGCACAGACGTAATCCGAATATGATTGAGATACTGACTGCACTTGGATTGATGGAAGGCGAGGGCTCTGGATATGACTTGATTTATGAGTTGGATGCCGTTGAAGCAAAGAAACAACCTGAGATAGAATCAACATTCAACACTGTCACAGTATATCAAAGTGCAGAGATTACGGATAAAGAAGTTGTTCGCCTGATGGATTATGTTGACCATAATTATCAGCTTTCCCAAAAGAACAAGATAGCTTTCGGCATCATAGCCAGAGAGAAACGCATTGCCGCAACTGATTTATCTAAAATTCTCCAGCTATCTGCAGAAGAACGATTGAGAAGCTATATCGATAACTTAGGCAAAAGCAATCTGATAACGAAAGGTGGCGTCAAGAAAGGATCATTTTTCCAAATCAATACAACTTTGCTGAAAAATGCAAAATCTAACATTGTTACTAGTTTGAAGACTATAGAATCACATGTTCTTAAGGCATTAATTATGGAAGATCTCCGTGTCCATCCTTTGAGTAAAATATCTGATATAGCAGAGCGCATTCCTGATATAGATATGAAAGAGATTCGAAAGATGCTCTATTCTATGGTTGGGAAGGAGATAGAAAAAGAGGGCACTCGATTTGATAGTAAATATTACATAAAGTAATGGCATAAAAAAAAAGGTCTGAAAAAGAAAAAACTGTTAAAAATCATATATTAAACTGATAATCAGTGGTTTTCTTTTTTTAGCATTCTTTTTTCTACTCCTATATTTCATAAAAGAGATTTTAAGTCTCCGTATAATTATAGATAAAAAATAAATATATTTTTGGAATTAAAATTCCCTTCAAGGTATTGGGTACACAGTTCTATACTGAATAAATCCCGAAATCGCTTGGCGGTTTCGGGATTTTTGCTTATCTTTGCCAACGTTAATGGTAAATAGTTGATAATATGGCAACGAAGTTATATCCAATAGGCATGCAGACCTTCTCTGAGATTCGAGAGGAGGACTTTCTCTATGTAGATAAGACGGAGTTCATTTATCGTATGACTCATACGAGTGGAAAGTATTTCTTCTTGAATCGTCCACGTCGTTTCGGAAAGTCACTCCTCGTCTCTACTATGCAGAGCTATTTCGAGGGAAAGAAGGAACTCTTTAAGGGGCTTGCCATCGAAAAGCTAGAAAAAGATTGGACGAAATACCCTGTACTTCATTTTAGTTTGGCAGGTGGAAAGCACATGGAGAAAGACCAATTAGTGCGCTATCTCTTGTATATATTAGAGAAAAATGAGAAAAAGTTTGGAGTTATAAAGGATTCTCCCGACCCGAATGTCCGTATGCTTAATTTAATAGAAACTGTATATGAGCAGACTGGGCAGAAGGTCGTTGTGCTCATTGATGAATACGATGCTCCTTTGCTTGATGTGGTGCATGAAGATACTAGCTTGGATATATTGAGAGAGGTGATGCGCAATTTCTATAGTCCCCTAAAGGATAGCGACCGGATGCTGCGTTTCGTCTTCTTGACAGGCATTACCAAGTTCTCGCAACTTAGTATCTTCAGTGAACTCAATAATATCACAAATGTGAGTATGGATACAGAATATGCTGGCATTTGCGGCATTACCAAGGAGGAACTTGTGACAGAAATGCATGAAGATATTCAGCAGATGGCAGATGTGTTGGGCTTGTCGTATGATAAAACTTTGGAAAAGTTGAAGGAAAATTATGATGGCTATCATTTCGCCTGGCCTTCTTCTGACATATTCAATCCATATAGCTTGCTCACTTGCTTTTCAAAGCGAAAGGTTGATTCCTATTGGTTTGGCTCAGGCACTCCTACTTATCTCCTTAATATGATGCGGAAATATGACTTTACACCGATTGACCTGGGTGAACAGATGGATGCGTCAAAGGATGATTTCGATGCAGCCACTGAGACGATGACTACTATCATGCCTTTGCTTTATCAGAGTGGTTATATCACTATCAAGAATTATGATCCGGAAACGGAACTCTATACCTTGGCTCTGCCAAACAAAGAGGTGAGGATAGGTTTGTATCGCAGTATGTTGCCGCATTATTTGGCGGCAAAGTCTGCAATGTGCAATACAACCGTGGCCAAAATGTCGGCTCTTATCAATAAGGGTAACATGGATGGTGCTCTTCAGCTATTGAAAACGTTCTGGGAGACGGTACCTTATTGCGATAATACCGATTATGAGGGGCATTATCAGCAGACAATGTATATCATCTTTGCCCTGCTTACGAATTTCCGTATATTGGTGGAACAGCATACTTTCCGGGGAAGAACAGACATTACGATGGAAACAAAGGATACCATCTATGTGATAGAACTGAAATTTAATAAGTCAGCACAAGAGGCTCTTGACCAAATCAACAACAAGCATTACGCTGATGCTTTTGCCCTAAGAGGCAAAACCGTGGAAAAGATTGGTATGAACTTTATGATTGATGAAGATAAGACGATCGTATTGGATTGGTGGAAGTTTGGGGAGTAAGATAAACTTAATAAAGTTTTTGAAACATTCTATAAAGTCATTATGATTATTTTTTCGTAATTTTGCAGCATTAAACGAAAAAACAATCATAATGATGAATACAACGAAAATCTTGGCTCTCAGAAAGCCGTTATTGATAAGCGCATGGCTGCTTGCCATGCAGGGTGCTACCTATGCACAGAATCTTATCAAACGATTTAAGAATTTGGTTAATGTAGAGTTCAATAAGAGAGTGCCATTCTTGGTGCTTCTCTTATCGTGCAGTTTGGTATCGTTTGCCCAAAATCTGCGGGAAACGTTCTCTTCTCCCAATGGAAAGATTGAATGGAAGGCTGAGGGTGAGGAAAATAAGGTGAAGGCTTTTGATTTAGTTTATCGCGATGCCAGTAAAGGAAATAAGGAAAGCCAGGTGCTTCATATCACTGGTTATGGTTTGACTACCGGTGATGGTGGAGGACGGAATCTGATCTTGAAAAATATTTCCAAGCCCAAGTATATTTCGGAGCATTATCAGATGCTTATGGGAAAGAAGAGTGAATGTAAGAACGAGGCGAATGAAATAGTTTATACCTTTGAGGATGATCTGCAGCGACTGTTGCGTATGGTGGTTCGACTTTATAATGATGGTATAGCCTTCCGTTATGAGATGGAGGGCTTGCAGCATACAGCAATCAAGCAGGATTTAACTACTTTTCATATCAGTGAAGGCACGCGTCGGTGGTTTCAGGAATGGACAGAGTCTTATGAGAATTTCTTCCCTCTATCCACCACAGGTAAAGGCGGGAAACAACATTGGGGCTATCCTTGTCTGCTTGAGCAGAATGGCGTGTTCTCTCTTATTACTGAGGCTGGTATAGAACGAACCAACAGCGCTTCTTCCTTGAAAAACGGGCAGAATCCGGAGGATTATCATGTATTTCTTGATGAAAATACGCAGTATTATTCGGGTAATTGGAAATCTCCCTGGCGGGTGGTTATCATTGGTAAGAAGCAGGAACTGATAAGTTCTACCCTGGTAACTGATGTCAGCGCTCCTTGTCGTCTGAAAGATACTTCATGGATTAAACCGGGAAGTGTAAGCTGGATTTACTGGGCTTACAACCACGGCTCTAACGACTTGAATATCATTAAAAAATATGTAGATATGGCGAAGACCTTGCATCTGCCATACGTATTGATTGATGCAGAATGGGATGAGATGAAGAATGGAGCCACCATAGAGGAGGCTTTGAAATATGCCAAGGATAGGGGTGTGAAGCCTTTGCTCTGGTATAATTCTTCTACTGCATGGGTTAAGGCTTGGGGGGCACCAGGACCTCACAATAGGCTCAATGCTCCGGAAAACAGGGAGAAAGAGTTTGCCTGGTTAGAGAAAATGGGTGTAGCAGGAGTGAAGATTGACTTCTTTGCTGGCGATAAGCAGGAAACGATGGAGTATTGCATCGACCTCCTGGAGTGTGCGGCACGCTATCATCTTACGGTTAACTTTCATGGTGCTACTGTTCCCCGTGGCTGGCAGCGCACTTATCCCAACCTGCTCTCTACCGAGGGTGTGTATGGAGCGGAATGGTATAATAATGAATCTGTGCTGACTAAAAAGGCTGCTTGCCATAATGCTACCTTGCCATTTACCCGTGGCATAGTGGGCTCGATGGATTATACGCCTTGCGCCTTTTCTGATTCTCAGCATCCGCATATCACTACCTATGCTCATGAGTTGGCATTGCCAATCTTGTTTGAGTCGGCTTTGATGCATTGGGCTGATAAGCCGGAGAGTTATCTTGCCCAGCCAAAGGAAGTGCAGGATTTTATCTCGAACATGCCTACTGCATGGGATGAGACGCGCTTGCTCAGCGGTTATCCGGGCGAAAGTGTCGTGATGGCTCGCAGAAAGGGAAGAACATGGTATGTGGCTGGCATTAACGGTAAGGATGAATCCCAGAAACTGACCATGGATTTAGCTTCTCTGACAAAGCAAAACTCCCGAGTAGTATTGTTCGAGGATAGCGGAACGGCAAAGAATCCTTGGAAAATTTCATACCGTAAGGTTAGGGGAATGAAAGGTTATATCATAGCACAGCCTCGTGGTGGCTTTGTGATGGTTATCAAATAATTAATGTAATCAGTAAGCAGAAAAATGATGAATTTGATATTTCGTAAAGTTGTTGCCGTAGCAGGTCTCATGCCTTTCTGCATGGTGGCTTCGGCTGGAAATATGAGCGCTGGCGAGGTTCATGCCGTATTCAATGGCTTGGAATGGCAAAAGGGTAATGGCAAGTTGCTGGTGCAGTTTGTCAAGCCGGATGTGGTGAGAGTCAGATTCCAGCCAGAGGGTAAGTTTGCCGGTAATGGAACGGATGTGTGTGTGCCGCGCAAGGATAGGAAAATAAAACTGCGTTATGGTAAGGATTATCTCTCCATGGTATCGGATAGTCTGGTGGTTAAAATTGACCAGTCTTCGGGATCTATCAGTTACTTCGACCATCAGCACCATCTGCTCCTGTCGGAAAACCTGAAGAATCCCCGTTCTTCACAGAAAGTTTATCAGGAGAAGGTGACTTTTAATGAGAAAACCCGCAGGGTGGTGCATACGGCAAATGGCGATGTTGAGGAAATGGACGTGCTGAAGCGGGATACGCTGGGCTCGGCTTATCGCTATCAGATGAACTTCAACTGGAAGAAGGATGAGGCAATCTATGGCTTGGGTTCCCATATAGAGGACTACATGAACCTGCGTGGCAAGAAGATGTATCTTTGTCAGCACAACCTGAAGGCGATGGTACCGGTGCTCAACTCTACGGCTGGTTATGGCTTGCTCTTTGATGCAGGCTGTGCCATGATATATAATAATGTGGCGGATAGCAGTTATGTGGAAATGGAAGCTGCGCAGGAAATTGATTATTACATGATGAAGGGACACAACATGGATGCGGTGGTTGCCAATTATCGCCAGCTTACAGGTGAGTGCCCAATGATGCCGCAGTATCTTTTCGGCTATACCCAGTCGAAGGAACGCTATTGCAGTTCCAGGGAACTGGAAAGTATCGTCAGGGAATATCGTCAGCGCAGGATTCCGCTTGATATGATCGTACAGGATTGGAGTTACTGGCCTGCAGGGCATTGGGGAGAGATGAAGATGGACCCGAAGTTTTATCCCGACAAGAAGGCTTTGGCAGATTCGCTCCATACCATGAACTGCAAGTTGATGATTTCTATCTGGCCTAATGCGCAGTTCTGTCCTCAGAACGAGGATTTCAAGAAAAGGGGATGGATATTGCCGGGTGGTTCTGTGTATGACGCTTACAATCCGCAAGCACGTTCGCTCTATTGGGATTATGCCAACAACGAGTTCTTCAAGAATGGGTTTGATGCATGGTGGTGCGATTCTTCAGAGCCTGTTGATGGCGACTGGAACAATCCGATGCGCAAGGGCTATGGCTATCAGAACCATGCCGAGCGATGGAAACTCAACACCCGGGCTTTGAGTGATATGCTGGGGGCAGAGCGCAGCCAGACTTACTCTCTTTATCATGCAATGGGAATCTATGAACATCAGAGAGCAGTGACGGATGAGAAGCGAGTTGTCAATTTAACCCGTTCTTCGTATGCCGGTCAGCAGCGCTTTTCTACCATCACCTGGAATGGAGATACTTATGCCTCATGGAAGAGCTTTGCACAGATGATTCCTGCCGGCTTGAATTTCATGGCTACGGGATGTCCTTATTGGACGATTGATGTGGGTGCTTTCTTCACAGGTCCTGACAAATGGAATAGATGGTTCTATAAAGGCGAGTTCCCTAAGGGATGCAACGACCCTGCCTATCGTGAACTATATACGAGAATGTTCCAGTTTGCCACCTTCCTGCCTATGCTTCGAAGTCATGGCACTGATACTCCCCGAGAGGTATGGCGATTCGGCAATCCGGGCGAACCGTTCTATGAGAGTATAGTCAACCATATCAGGTTGCGCTACGAACTGTTGCCATATACCTATTCGCTGGCTTCGAAAGTAACAAGGGAAGGCTACACCCTGACACGTGCCCTGGCATTTGACTTTGCTTCGGATTCCACCGTTCATGATATCAAGGACGAGTTTATGATGGGACCATCCTTCCTGGTAGCCCCTATGACCCAACCATTGATGCAGTATGGCGAGGCAAGCAGAAAGGTGTATCTTCCAAAAACAGATGCAGGCTGGTATGACTATTGGACCGGTAAGCATGAGGATGGAGGCAGATGGATAGAGGCGGCAGCCCCTATAGAGCATTCTCCTCTCTACGTGAAAGCCGGCAGCATCATTCCGTTTGCAGTCTGCCAGCAATTTACAGGAGAGCAGCCTGATGCACCTTATACTATCAAGATATATCCTGGAGCAGATGCCGACTTTGAAATCTATGAGGATGCCGGTGATGGCTATGCCTACGAGAAGAAAGCCTTTGCCACCTATCGTCTGCATTGGAATGACAAGGCTAAAACCCTGGAAATTTCTGCGAGAAAGGGAAGTTTCAGGAATATGGTGAAGGAAAGACAGCTCAACATCGAACTCCTGGACGGAAGCAAGAATACGATTACATATAAGGGAAAGGCTCTGAAAGTAGTAATGGGTAAAACTAAATAGAAATAATATCAAAATATGAAGAAACAACTAATGATTGCTCTGTTGAGCATTGCGCCTGCCTTGGGTGTTGTGGCGCAAGATAAACTTTATAAGGATGAATTCCCGCTGGGCGACATCACCCTTCTGGACGGACCCTTGAAGCATGCTCGCGACTTGAACGTGCAGGTGCTCCTGAAATATGATTGCGACCGTATGCTGGCCCCTTATCGCAAGGAGGCTGGCTTGCAGCCTCGCAAACCTTCTTATCCCAACTGGGATGGACTGGACGGACATGTAGGCGGACATTATCTGTCGGCTCTTGCCATCAATGCGGCTGCAGGCAATGAGGAGTGCCGCAAGCGCATGGAATATATGATATCCGAGCTCCAGCTGGTGCTTGATGCCAACAATCAGCGTCCTGATGCCTGGTGTCATAACTATATAGGTGGTGTTCCGAATAGTGCCAAGATGTGGACGGCTTTCAGTAAAGGCGATTTCGGACCTTACTTCGGAACATGGGCACCTTTCTATAATATTCATAAGATGTATACAGGACTTCGTGATGCATGGCTCTATTGCGGCAATGAACAGGCAAAGAATCTGTTTCTGAAGTTCTGTGATTGGGCTGTGGACATTACGCGTGATTTGAATGACGGACAGATGGAGAAAATGCTAGGTAACGAGCATGGAGGCATGAACGAGGTGCTTGCTGATGCATACGCTATTACCGGAGAGCAGAAATATATGGACTGTGCCCGCAGATTCTCTCACAAGCTGTTGCTGGTGCCAATGGAAGAAGGCAAGGATTGTCTTGACAATATGCATGCCAATACACAAATTCCAAAGGTTATCGGCTATCAGCGCATCGCTGAGTTGGCTCATGATGTGCAATATCACAATGCCAGCGAGTATTTCTGGGAAATTGTGACACGTCAGCGTTCGCTGGCTTTGGGAGGAAACAGTCGGCGTGAGCATTTTCCTACTAAGGAAACATGCATAGACTATATCAACGACATCGATGGCCCGGAGTCTTGCAATACCTATAATATGTTGAAACTGACAGAGGACTTGAATCGAGTGAAACCTGATGGAATGTATGGTGACTTTTATGAGACTGCGATGTTCAACCATATCCTCTCTGCCCAGCATCCTCAACATGGCGGCTATGTCTATTTCACTTCTGCCCGTCCTCGTCATTACCGCAACTATTCAGCTCCTAATGAGGCGATGTGGTGCTGCGTGGGAACAGGTATGGAAGACCACGGAAAGTATGGACAGTTTGTCTGGACGCACGATAAGGGTGTGAAGGCGGAGGATGATGCACTGTATGTGAATCTCTTCGTGGCTTCCGAGTTGAACTGGAAGGAACGGAAGATGGTGATTCGTCAGCATACCGCTTTCCCATACGCTGAGACATCTAATATTGAAGTAACTAAGGGAAAAGGTATCTTCACCTTGAAGATTCGTAAACCATCGTGGTGTGATAACTTCACAGTGAAGGGTGTTGGTTTTGATGCCGATAGTTATGAGGAGAATGGATTTGTCTGCATCAAGCGCAAATGGAAGAAGGGTGACCAGGTCGAAATCTCTATGCCTATGCATGCTTACATCAAACCGATGATCAATGTGCCTCAGTATGTGGCAATCATGTATGGTCCTATCCTGCTCGGCATGAAGACGGGAACTGAGGATATGCGTTCGCTCATTGCTGACGACAGCCGTTTCGGACAGTATGCCGGTGGCAAGAAACTGGCTCTTGACAAGGCTCCTATTCTGTTGCCGAAACATCTCGACGACATCGCCAAAGACCTGAAGCCAATTCCTGGCAAGCCATTGCACTTTAAACTTGCCACCCGAATGGAGAATGCCATTGATGGTGAACTGCAGCCCTTCTTCGAGATTCATGATTCCCGCTATATGATGTATTGGTTGGCACTCGGTGAGAATGATTACAAGGCTTATATGCAGAAGTTGGCTAATGAGGAGACAGCCCGTCAGGCTTTGGAGGCTAGAACTGTGGATAAGGTAAGCCCTGGAGAACAACAGCCGGAGACCGACCATCGTATGGAGACCGATGATTCGAGCAAGGGTAATACAGAGGGTATCTTCTTCCGTGATGCAAAGGATGGTCATTATTTCAGCTATCTGATGCAGACCAAGGGAGAGACTAATCTTAGCCTTCAGCTCAAGTTCTGGGGACAGGATGAGTGGCGTACAAGTGAGTTTGATATTTATGTCAATGACAAGTTGCTTTGCAGCGTGAACAACAGTCATCGCTGGCGCACTACGCAGTTTAAGACCGTGGATTATGCCATTCCTTCAGAGTTTGTTAATGGCAAGAAGGAAATAAGAGTGAAGTTTGTGGCTCACAAGGGCAAGCAGGTTGGACAGATTTATGGTGTCAGACTTGTAAAGAATTAATTGTAGAAAAGTCAACGAATAAACAATCATAATGATGAATACAATGAAAATTTTGGCTAGCAAAAAGCCGTTATTGATAAGCGCATGGCTGCTTGCCATGCAGGGCACTACCTATGCGCAGAATCCTATCGTGCAAACACAGTTAACCGCCGACCCAGCACCTCTGGTTGTCGGAGACCGTCTCTATGTGTATGCCGGTCATGATGAAGACAAGGCTGATTTCTTCTGGATGAACGAATGGCGTGTGTATTCCACCAAGGATATGGTGAACTGGACAGACCACGGGTCTCCGCTCGACCTCAGTTCTTTTTCCTGGGCAGACGATCGTGCCTGGGCAGCACAGACCATCGAACGTAATGGTAAGTATTACTGGTATATCTGTGCGCACTCTAAACTGACGGGCGGAATGGCTATCGGCGTAGCTGTGGCTGATTCTCCTACCGGTCCGTTCAAGGATGCGCTGGGAAAACCGCTTTTCGATAATGGAAGTTGGGACAATATCGACCCAACGGTTTGGATGGACGAGGATGGTCAGGCTTATCTCTATTGGGGTAATCCACATCTTTACTATGCCAAACTGAATAAAGATATGATCAGCTTCAAGGGTGGTATAGATGCTAAGGCAGCTGTTGATGAAAAGCGTGAAGTGGGCAGAATCGTGATGACTGAGGAGGGATTCGGCTCGCCTGACGTGGAGAAGCGTGATTCTACCCAAAAATATAAAGATTGCTACACAGAGGGACCTTGGTTCATGAAGCGTGGCAAGAACTATTATATGCTTTATGCTGCAGGTGGAGTGCCTGAGCACATTGCTTATTCCATGAGTAAGAAGCCTTTCGGACCATGGAAGTATATGGGCGAAATCATGCCATTGGAAGATACGGGTTCCTTTACTAACCATTGCGGTGTGAGCGACTTCAAGGGCAAGTCTTATTTCTTCTATCATACGGGTAAACTGGGTGGCGGATTCGGACGCAGTGTGGCTGTGGAAGAATTCAAATATAATGCCGATGGCACATTCCCAATTATCCACCATACTGAGGAAGGAGTAGCTCCTATCGCAACCCTCAATCCTTACAAGCGTCAGGAGGCTGAAACCATCGCTTTCTCTAAGGGAGTGAAGTCGGAGCAGACCGATGATACGGGTGTTTATATCTCAGAAATCCATACAGGTGATTATATCAAGGTACGTGAGGTGGATTTCGGAAATGAGAGTCCGGATGCATTTGCCATCTCAGCAGCGTGCTCTTCGCTTGGAGGTTCGCTGGAGGTTCATCTCGATAAGGAAGATGGCGAACTGGTGGCAAAACTTGATGTTACCAAGACGGGTGGCTGGGAAAAGTGGAAGACTTTCTCTGCGCAAATGCTAAAGAAAGTGACAGGAAAGCATGATATATACTTCGTGTTCAAGGGATTGAAGGGAAGCAAACTCTTCAATTTCGACTGGTGGAAGTTTGAGAAGAATTTCGCCAATCCTGTGGTTTGGGCTGATGTGCCTGATGTGGATGTAATCCGTGTGGGCGACAGCTTCTATATGGTGAGCACCACCATGCATCTGATGCCGGGTGCGCCTATCATGAAATCGAAGGATCTGGTGAACTGGGAAACCGTGAACTATATCTTCCCTAAACTTACCGATTCGCCTAAGTATGACATGAAGGAGGGTACGGTGTATGGTCGTGGTCAGTGGGCTACTTCGCTGCAGTATCATCGTGGCAAGTTCTATGCGCTTTTTGCTCCGAATGATAATCCCGGTGGAGAGACTTATATCTGTACAGCCGATGATATCGAAGGCAAATGGACTATCCACAGCCGTTTGCAGCATTTCCATGATGCCGCTCTCTTCTTCGATGACGACGATAAAGCATACGTGGTTTATGGAACGGGAGAGATGGTGCAGCTGAATGCCGACCTGACGGAAGTGGTGCCGGGCAGCCATCGTAAACTCTTTGAGCGTGATGCTGATGAAACGGGTTTGCTCGAAGGCTCCCGCATGATCAAGCACAACGGCAAGTATTATCTCCTGATGATTTCGTGGCCACAGGGACATCCTCGTCGTGAGGTTTGTTATCGTGCAGATCACATTCAGGGCCCTTACGAAAAGAAGGTGATTCTGGAAACGGAGTTTGCCGGATTCAATGGCGTAGGACAAGGTACGATTGTAGATGATAAGGATGGCAACTGGTATGGCATCGTATTCCAAGACCGTGGTGGTGTGGGCAGAGTGCTCACGCTGGAGCCATGTACCTGGAAGGACGGATGGCCTATGCTGACCGATGAGAAGGGAAATATTCCTGCCGAGATGCAGAAGCCTGTGCTGGGCTACGATGGCAAGGGACTCGTGTATAGCGACGATTTCTCGAAGGATAAACTGGAACTGCAGTGGCAGTGGAACCACAATCCTGTGGATAATGCCTGGTCGCTCACAGAGCGCAAGGGCTGGCTCCGCCTGAAGACATCCCGTATTGTTCCTAACATCTTCCTGGCTCCAAATACCATCAGTACCCGTACCGAAGGACCAACCTGCGAGGGAATCATCAAGATGGATGTGAGCAAGATGAAAGATGGCGATGTGGCTGGTCTGTCAGCCTTCCAGGGTGATGCAGCCCTGCTTTCTATCGTAAAGGAAGGCAAGAAACTCTTTGTGGTAGGTACCAAGGAGAGTGTAGCTTTGACTGAAAAGGAAAAGGCTGTGACCGATGTGAAGCGTGAGGAGGTGTATCGCCAGCCTTTGAATCTGAAGCAGGATAAGGCAACGAAATCAAGCATCATCTATCTGAAGATGAGTTGCGATTTCCGTCTTCATCAGGATCTCGCCACCTTATTATATAGTATAGACGGCAAGACCTGGATTCCTGCCATCAAGGATTTCAAGATGCAGTTTGATTATCGCCGCCTCTTCATGGGTACCCGTATCGCCATCTACAACTATGCCACAAAGGCTGCTGGCGGATATGTGGATGTGGATAGTTTTGAGTATCAAAAACAGAATAGTAGTGAGAAATAGAATAATAGTGGGAACTATGGCTTTGGCGTTCCTTCTTCCGGTAAAGATGATGGCTAAGGCTAGCAGTTCTGATAATAGTACTCTGCTTTGGTATAACGCCCCAGCCCAGCAGTGGCTGGAGGCTTTACCTATAGGAAATTCTCATTTAGGAGGTATGGTATATGGCGGAACCACGGACGAGAATATCCAGTTGAATGAGGAGACTTTCTGGAGTGGCGGTCCCCATAACAACAATAGCAAGAAATCCCTGGAGAATCTGCCAAAGGTGAGGGAACTCATCTTCAATGGCAGGGAAGAGGAGGCAGCGGCTCTCATCAACCAGACTTTCATCCCGGGACCTCATGGCATGCGCTTCCTGCCGATGGCAAATCTGCATATCACCATGAAGAATCAGGGAAAGGCTGAGCAGTTTGTGCGCAATCTGGATTTGAAGAGGGCGATTGCCACGACTTCTTTCGTGATGGATGGCGTAAGATATACCCGTACTACCTTTGCTTCGCTGGCTGATGGCGTTATCGTTTGCCACATCAAGGCGAGTAGAAAGAGTGCCCTGAATATCGATGTTACCCTGGATTCGCCTTTTGAACATCAGACTCAGAAAATGCCTTCAGGGGTTATGCTGAAGGTGAAGGGACAAGACCAGGAAGGCATCAAGGCGGCTCTCATTGCCGAGTGTGTGGCTGATGTAAGGACGGATGGCACCGAGGCAACCATCATCGTGAGCGCTGCCACCAATTTTGTGAACTATCACGATGTGTCGGGCAATGCTGCCCAACGCAATGCCGACTATATAAATAAGGTGAAACTGATGAGCTATGCACAGTTGGAGAAACGCCATGTGGAGGCTTACCAGAAGCAGTTCGCTACTTCTTCTCTGATTTTGCCAACCGATATCAATGCTTCGTTGCCTACTAACCTGCGCCTGGAGAAATTTGCAGGCAGCAAGGATATGGCGATGGTAGCGCTGATGTATAACTATGGTCGCTATCTGCTCATCTCCTCTTCACAGCCTGGTGGACAGGCGGCAAACCTGCAGGGCGTTTGGAACGACAGCAAAAATGCACCTTGGGACAGTAAATATACCATCAACATCAATACAGAGATGAACTACTGGCCTGCCGAGGTAACGAATCTTGGTAACACCACGGAGCCTCTGTATTCGCTGATTAAGGATTTGAGTGTAACGGGAGCACAGACGGCTAGGGAAATGTATGGCTGCCGTGGCTGGATGGCACATCATAACACCGATATCTGGCGCATAGCAGGTCCGGTGGACGGTGCGCAGTGGGGCATGTTCCCGAATGGCGGTGCCTGGCTCACCACCCATCTCTGGCAGCATTATCTCTATACGGGTGACAAGGCTTTCCTCAAGCAGTGGTATCCGGTGATAAAAGGGGCTGCAGAGTTCTATCTCGACTATATGCAGAAACTGCCGGGCACCGAATGGAAGGTAACCGTGCCGTCGGTGAGTCCGGAACAGGGACCTAAGGGTAAGAGAACTGCCGTAACGGCGGGTTGCACGATGGATAACCAGATAGCCTTTGATGCCTTGACTAGTGCCGTAAAGGCATCAGAAATATTAGGTGTTGATGAGGCTGAGCGCAAGGAGATGCAGCAGCTGATTTCGCAGATTCCGCCGATGCAGATAGGAAAGTACGGACAGTTGCAGGAGTGGCTTGTGGATGCGGATGATCCGAAGAACGAGCATCGCCATATCTCGCATCTCTATGGATTGTATCCATCCAATCAGATTTCTCCTTTCTCTCATCCGGAACTTTTCCGTGCCGCAGCCACTACCCTGAAGCATCGTGGCGATCAGGCTACGGGTTGGAGTTTGGGTTGGAAGACGAACTTCTGGGCACGCATGCTTGATGGCAATCATGCTTTCAGAATCATCAGCAATATGCTTCGTCTGTTGCCATCTGATGCGCAGGCAAAGGAGTATCCTGATGGCAGAACCTATCCGAATCTCTTCGATGCTCATCCGCCATTCCAGATTGACGGCAACTTCGGAGTAACAGCCGGTATCGCCGAAATGCTCCTGCAGAGTCATGATGGAGCCGTGCATCTCTTGCCAGCCTTGCCTGATGCCTGGAAAGAAGGAAGCGTAAAGGGACTTCGCGCCCGTGGCGGCTTTGTGGTGGACATGGACTGGAAGAATGGCAAACTGAAGCAGGCGAAAATCCGTTCCACCATCGGAGGTATCCTGCGTCTCCGCTCCTACGTTCCGCTGAAGGCGAAGAATCTGAAGAAGGCAGAAGGTGATTGCCCGAATGCCTTGCTGGCGCCTGCCGTAGTAAAAACAGCGATGGAGCAGCTGAGAGTGGAAGAAGGCGTCAAGGTAAATATCCCGACGGTGTATGAATATGATTTGGAAACTGAGCCAGTAAAGACTTATTCTTTTAAGTAGGCATATTTGGCCTTATAATCGTATTTTATATAGGTAAATATCAAAAATAGCAGTAAAAGTATCGTTTTGTCCACCTTCAAGTGGATAAAAAGTGGTACTTTTGCGGCTATATTATTAACTATAAAATTTTAGACCTGAGAATTACAATGAAGAAAGTATTAATTGCAACATGTTGCATCGCTCTGCTGAGCGGCTCCTTGAGTGTTTCGGCACAGAAGAAATCTGCTGCGAAAAGTGTTTCGGCACAGACCTTGGCAGGAAAGTCATGGTCGGCTGATAACGGTAATGGTACATTTACCAACCCTTTGTTTTATGATGAATTTTCCGACCCTGATATTATCAGAGTAGGGGAGGATTACTATCTGGCGGGTACCACGATGCACAGTGTGCCGGGACTGGTGGTTCTCCATTCCAAGGATCTCGTAAATTGGGAGTTCTCTTCCTATTGCTTCGACCGCTTTGATGATTCTGATGATTTCAATCTCCGCAATGGCAAGGAGGCTTACGGACAGGGTATCTGGGCGCCTGCCATCCGATATCATAACGGCAAGTTCTATATCTTCTCTAATATCAACGGACATGGATTGCAGGTGTATATCTCGGACAGTGCCAAGGGTCCTTGGACGCATCATAAAGTTAATGGCGATATCTACGACCTCTCTGTGCTCTTTGATGAGGATGGCAAGATTTATGCCGTGCACAAGTATGGCAACGTGACCGTTACGGAGTTAAAGCCTGATTTGAGTGGCCCGGTAGAGGGCAGCAGCAAGGTGGTGATTCCGGAAGGCAATGCGATGGGTGAGGGACATCATGTTTATAAAATCAATGGTATGTACTATATCCTCTCTGCAGATTATTCACCGATGGGCCGCATGCAGTGTGCCCGAAGCAAGAGCATCTGGGGACCTTATGAAACTTGCGTAATTAGCGAGCGTGAATCGTATGGTTATGCTGCTGGATGGAGCGTAGGTAACATGGGAATCGGTCGGCCTTTGCCGGAAGATGGTTTCAATTTCCAGAACAACAAGCCTAATGGTCTGAACCTGGGATGTGCTACCATTCATCAGGGCGGCATCGTGCAGGCTCCGGACGGAAAATGGTGGGGCGTTTCGATGCAGGACTTCAATGCCGTGGGAAGAACGGTGTGCCTGTCGCCTATCACTTGGGTTGACGGCTGGCCTTACTTCGGATTGGAGAAGAACTTGGGGCGCTCGCCTCGAACCTGGTTCAAACCGAATGATGCGGTGAAGACACCACAGGCTCCATACGATAGATGTGATGATTTCTCGGGAAAGACTTTCAAGCCGGTTTGGCAGTGGAATCATAATCCGAACGACAAGATGTGGTCGCTGAACAAGGAGCGAAAAGGATGGCTCAGAATGCATTCTATGCCTGCCAAGCAGCTGCTCTGGGCAAAGAATTCGTTGACGCAACGTGCCATCGGTCCTGTATCTTATACATCTGTCAAGCTGGATGCATCCCGACTGAAGATGGGGGATGAGGCTGGACTCGGTGCTATGAATACGCCATACGCTTCATTGGGCGTGATGAAGACGGAAAAGGGATTAAGCCTGAGATGCTACGACCAGAATACCAACAAGGAGGTGCTGAAACCGATTGCCAAGAACAAGGTGGTATGGTTGCGCCTTTGGGGTGATTATGATAAGAGTCTGCTGCAATATTCCTACTCTCTTGATGGAAAGACTTGGGAGAATATCGGAGAGCAGATGCTTTCTCCTTATCAGTTGAAGACCTTCCAGGGTGTGCGTGTAGCGCTGTATGCCTTTAACAAGGCGGGAGTGAACGGCGGCGTGGCTGATTTTGATGACTTCAAGGTGGAGGAACCGATGGCTGACAGAACAGCTAATCTGCCTATAGGAAAGACCATCCGACTCTTTAATCTTGCTGATGGTAACCTGATGAATGCTACCGGTCATGGTCTCATGCACAGCTCCTCGAACATAAAGGAGATGAGCAATGGAGTGAAATTCATCATCGAAGACCGTGGACAGGGCAAGATTGCACTGAAAACTGCAGATGGACGATATGTATATATCGCAGGTGCTGGCTTGTCAGGCGATGTGCGTCTTACTTCTGATGCCTCTCATGCTGAGGAGTTTGTATGGCAGGATATGCTTTACAACCGCTGTATGCTTCTATCACTGAAGACTCAGCGGTATATAGGCAAGCATCCTACCGACGGAAGTCCTTATTCTGCTGACTTCCAGGGCGCTGATGCTGGTATGAAGAATGGTTGTGTCTTCTCTTGGGAAGTGGTAGAGTAGGCTACTCGAAATAGAATGTCAATGCAATTATCTTACTATGAGCTCCTTTAGCTGCCAAGGCATAAGGGAGCTCATTCTTGTTTTTGATGTGCTCGGGATGTTTCTTGTCGAAGGAATCTGTCAATCCATACATAAACTTGAGTTCCGGACGGAGCTTGAAAAATGGCATGTAGAAATCGCAGCCTACGCCCAGTTCGAGAAATATTTCCGATTTCTTGAGCTTGATGTAGTCTGACTTGCTGCTGTTGAGGTTCATCATCGGATTGATGCCCGCCATCACGTAAGGTCGGTGATTATTGAACCGCTCGGCTGCGAAAATCAGGTCCATCGCGGAAGAAATATAGGCAGTCTTCATCTCCTGATGCTGCACGATGGCATTTCCGGCACCATCTTTCTCCAAGAGGTTATAAAAGGTGAGGTGGCGAGTACCGAAGTACATGGCAGGGGCTATGCGGAACTGGAAGCTTCTGTTGAGACGGAATTCTCCTAGTACGCCAACGGTGAATCCCATATCCCAACGGTCTTGATCTACAGTGACATGAGAAGGCTGCTCGATACCGTTGGCATCGATGTATTGGGTGATTCCGGTATTCTGGAATTCCATATCTTGTGCATGTGTTCCGATGAGTACACCGAAATGGAAAGGGCGCAGATCGGTATATGGGCGATTTTCTACCGTCCTAAGCTGTGCCATGCCATTGATACCTGTATAGAAGGCTATTAGAGCCATCAGTATGATTCTCTTCATATTTGCTATTTGTTCTTCGTTATTATTAATAAACGGCAAGGTTGGCTTCTTATTGTACTAATTTATTTCGATAAAGTATAAATTGAGTAAAATCAAGAAAAAAGTCATACCTATTTGTAGGTATCTCGAAAATAATTGTTATCTTTGCACCATCAAAAGTAGGTAATGTACCTATTACTAGATGAGCATTTATACAGAGACATTATTAACATTTTAAATATTTAGAATTATGGCATACGTAATTGGTGACGATTGTATCGCTTGCGGTACATGTATTGACGAGTGTCCATCAGGTGCAATCTCTGAGGGCGAGAAGTATTCAATCAACCCAGATCTCTGCACAGAGTGCGGTACTTGTGCTGATGTTTGTCCTAATGAGGCAATCAGTCTTCCATAATTTATTATGGAAAGATACTTTTAGTTACAATAAAACATTGAGAGCGGTTCCTTTGGAATCGCTCTTTTCGTTTATGGTCTGATTCATATCACAAAAAAAAGGGCGAAAGCCATATCACATAGCTATCACCCCTTTAATTATGTTCTTATTTCGTAATTTTACTGTGCCTGCTGCTCCTCGTCAAGACCTAAAGCCTTCTTGGCGAGAGAGTTGTTTGGATCAAGCTTGATCAGCTTCTCGAAGTATGGCTGAGCTGTTGTCAGGTCCTTCTTAGAACCCCAGTAGATGTAACCAGCGTTCTTGTAAGCCTGCATGAGGTAGCCCTTCTCATCCTCATCATACTGCTTGCTCTCAAGTTCCTTGATAACCAATTCATAGTTAGCAAGAGCCTTGTCGTCCAACTCGTTCTGGAATGCGATGTTGGCAGCCTGGAGGTGAGCGTATGCCTTCAGCTGTGGATACTTCTCAGCGAAGCTGTTATATACGTTGATAGCCTTATCAACGTTAGCCTCCTTCTGATCGCCACCCTTCTGAGCCTTTGCATTGTAGATCTCTGCCATCTTTACATAGTCTGATGGTGACACGTTAGGGTTCTTATCCATATATGCCTGTGCAAATTCGATAGCCTTATCCTCGTTGCCCATACCCTTATATGCCTCAGAGATGTACTGATATGGCTTGAAGTCTTCCTTGTTTACCTCCAGAGCCTTGTTGTACTGCTCCAAAGCCTGGTCGAACTGCTTGTTGCCAGCGAGTGCCAGACCATAGTAAGAGTAGATACTAGAGTTCTTCTTGATATCGTTGTTAGCCATGATGCTGTTAGCATACTGGAGAGCCTCAGTAAAATTCTGTGTATCAACAGATGCACGCATAGCCAGAATCAAGAAAGCAGTATCCTTAGGATACTTCTGCATACCCTTCTTGCAAAGGTTGAGTGTTTCATCCTTCTTGTTCAATACGTATGTAGTGAAGCAGTACTCGTAGAAGATGTACTCTTCCATTGTATTCAGATTAGCCTTAGAGAAGTTCTCGTAAGCCTTGTCGTAGCTACCGATAGAGTAGTAGTTGTGACCAGTTTCTGCCTCGATAGGGTAGTTAGGATCTACCGCTCTCAACTTGTTCAAAGCCTCTGCAGAAGCCTGTGGGTCAATCTTGCGGTAAACGTTAGCGTAGCTGATATAACCCTGAGGATTCTTAGGATCCATAGTCATACAATTCTTATACCAAGAAGCAGCCTCACCACCATTGTCCTGCATAGCGTAGATATCGCCCTTGAGGATATAAGCATCACCACAGGTCTTGTACTTAGCGATGACTGCATCAGCTACAGCCAGGGCATTGGTGTAGTCCTTGTTGATGACGAGGGCATTACCCAAAGCAACGAGTGCCTTAGGATCCTTCTTGTACTCCTTCTGATACTCCTTGAGAACCTTGGCAAAAGCCTTGGCATCTACGTTACCAGCCTTCAAAGTTGCTTCTATTGGCTTCAGAGCATCCTTGTAGTTAACGTCCTGAGCCATTGCAGGAGCCGCCAAACCCATGACGAGCAAACCTGCTACTAAATATTTAACTGCTTTCATAATTCTACTTTTCTATCTAAACTTTTAACGTTTAACATTAACTGTCTTAATCGTAATATCACCTCTGTAAGGAAGTAAGCCTGTCTTGAAGAGGATAAGCTGTCCCTTAGGATTGGAAATGTAGTTGGCAAAGCTCCAAGGCAAAGCCTTATGAGGGTCAACCACGATAGCGTATATAGTTCTTACGAATGGATATCTTCCATCCAACAGGTATGCCTGGTAAGGTTTCCAGCTGTTCATAGGGGTAGCTTTTTCCTTGATGGATACCTGCATTACATGAATATTCTTCTTAAAGGTTGTGTTGGTGGAATCGCGTCGGTCGTTCAACCAATTTGATCCGATAACACCGATAGAACCTGGATTCTGGTCAACGAAGTCGATGACCTGCTTGCTTGTTTTGGCAGCCATGATCTTCGCCCCCATCTTTTCGCCGTGGAGAACGGAATCTACCACGAAGTTGGTGGTTGCAGAGCGGGTGTTGTCGAAGATGACCTCGATATCACCTCTCTTTGATCCAGGAACAATATCACTCCATTTGGTCGCCTTTCCTGTAAGAATACGCTTGATGTCATTCACTGTGATGCAAGTATCAGTATTGTTCTTGTTGACAATGAATGCCAGACCATCGTATCCGATAGGGAAAACGGAAGGAATCACATTGCTCTTCGACTTCAAGTATGCAATTTCACTATCCTTCAGATTACGGGTAGTAAAGAGGAGTGCTGTCTTGAAATCCTTGATCATCTGAAGTCCTGTGACTTCATCTGTGTATTTTGGTTTGAGCTTGGCCTTTGGGTACTCGAACTCAAACTGACTTCTTTCTTCGTCAATGATAGGACTCAAACTCTCATCAGCCACAAACTCAATTGTGCCTGAAGTAGGAGTATCAGTTCTACCATCTTTGGCTTTCTTCTCGCCACAAGACGAGAAGAAAGCCATTGATAGTACTGTTAATCCTATATAAATATAAGATATTCTTTTCATTCTATTACTGCAATCTAAATACAACTGGTACAGTATACTTAACACGTACAGTAGAACCATTCTGCTTACCTGGAGACCATCTAGGCATGCTCTTAACGACACGCTGTGCCTCACGGTCAAGTGAAGGGTCCACAGAACGAGCTACCTTCACATCAGAGATAGAACCATCACGCTCTACCACGAATGAAACGATAACACGACCCTGTACGCCGTTCTCCTGTGCTACGACAGGATACTTGATGTTGCTAGCCAGATACTGCATCAAAGCGCCTTGTCCACCAGGGAATGAAGGCATCTCCTCTACAACATCGAAGACCTTAGTTGCAACCTCTGGTTTTGGAGCTGGTGGTGGAGGTGGAGCTGCTACCGCAATCTCACTTCTCACTGCTTCCACTGTACGGTCCTTCACACCTTCCTTGTTTTCTGTACCGACAGCAACCTTTTCGTCCAGTTTATCCATCTGCTTAACCTGGTTTTCCTCTTTTACGAGTTCATCCTTCTTAATGACAGGTGCGGTAAACTTCTGAGTTTCGCGAGCCACAGGAATCTCCTTTTTCATTTCAACCTTAGGCTTCACTGGCTCCTTCTTCTTTTCTTCCTTCTTAGCCTGCTGCTGGAGTTTAGCCAACTCCATAGCTTCCATATATGCTTGCTGCTCTTCAGCCTGTTTCTGTTCAATAACCTTCCAAGCTAAAAAACCACCCACGAGAGCTGCAGCAATGACCAAGATAAGCAGAGCCTTGATATTTCGGCCAGAAGTACCCTTACGGAGCTGGTATGCACCATACTCCTTGTTCTTTCCGGCGAAAACCATTTCGACCCATTTAGGATCGTAAAGATCTATTTTTGCCATTTCTTTCTTGTTTAAAATTGTTTGTTACTCATCTTACATCTTAACGTGTCTAGACTCGAGAAGCTTCTCATCGTCTGCGTTAATCTTATCGATGACGTAAGTACCAATGTTTGAAATCTGCATTTCGTCGAGAGCGTCAACCATATTCTTGTAAGAAGCGTTGTCGGTTGGCTTGATGACGATGGTCAGAGTAGGGATCTTACCATCCTTCAAGTTACCAGCCTTCAAATCGCTGAGCTTCTTCTGATAGATGCTATCAGGATACTGCTTAGGATTCTTCTGACGATCCATGTTCAACTCCTTAACAGCGAGCGAAATTCTCTCTACAGGACGTGTACCATTCTCTGTAGCGTGCTCTCTCAAGACCTTACGGATACCCTGGCTACCCCATGTTGTCTCCTTGATCCATGTAGGATCGTTGTAGTTAGGGATACCAGCACCATAATAAATCTTGTTATCAGCTGCTACGTAGAGGGTAATAGTCTCAGAAGCTTTCGCCTCGTTCTTCTGGTCATCTTGAGTATTCTCGTCATTACTTGGCATAGTCAGCTCCATAGTCTGAGGTTTGCTCAAAGATGTACACAGCATGAAGAACGTGATAAGCAGCATGAGCATATCCACCATAGGCGTAAAGTCTACGCGGACATTCATTTTCTTTTGTTTGCTTTCTTTCTTTGCCATTTATTCGTCCCCCTGTTGTTTTAACTGTGTAATCATATAGTAATGACTCTCATCCATGTCCTGGAGTTCGTTCATCACTCTCTTCACTGTCTTGTAAGGTGTAGAAGCATCTGCCTTGAGGGCAATCTTGATTTCTTCGTTAGCGTTACGAGCAGCGTCAACCCACTGCTGGAACTCGCTCATGCCACCCTTGATACTGTCGAGAGGAATACCCTTAGTCTGGAGATACTGTGGACGCTTTGCTGCGTTCATAGACAGATAAGTGCTCATGTCACTCATAGAAACACCGAATGTACCCTCGCTCTTGAATGTCTCAATCTGCTTAGGACTCAAAGACACGCCGAAGTTGCTTGTCATTGTGCTCAGTGCTGCTCCCAACTGATCGGTATTATCAATACTCATAAATACTTGGCCCTCGCCGGTTGGTTTTCCGGCCTTGTCCTTTTCAGGACTTACCAAGATGGTCAAGACACCATTCTCAGGCACCTTAATCTCAGACACAGAACCTGGTGTGTTTACCTTCACTGGCTCATTCTTTACGAATGTAGAGGTGAGCATGAAGAAGGTAAGCAACAGGGTCATAACGTCTGACATAGGCGTCATATCGATCCAGATGTCACTCTTCTTAATTTTTACTTTACCCATAGCGATAAAATTTTAAAGGGTTAGCAAAAATTAAGCCTCTTCTGCGTGGTTAGCTTCGTATGTCTGAGCAATTGAGTAACCTACCTCGTCGAGTGCGTATGTCAACTTATCTACCTTGTTGGTGAATGTGTTGTAAGATACAACGGCACACCATGATGTCAAGATACCGAATGCGGTGTTGATCAACGCCTCAGAAATACCTACAGAAAGTGCTGCTGAGTCAGCGCCACCACCTTCACCCATGGCCTGGAATGACTTGATCATACCGGTTACAGTACCGAGAAGACCTGTCAAAGTACCAAGTGTTACGATTGTAGCGATGATAGGCAAGTTCATTGTCAAAGTTGGCATCTCCAACTGAGTTGCCTCCTCGTGAGCCTGCTGGATCTTAGCTACCTTCTGAGCCTTCTTCAAAGATGCGTTAGCACCAGACTCCATAGACTTGTAAGCGTTCAAAGAAGCCATAACAACGTTAGCTACTGTACCGCGCTGCTTGTTGCAGAGCTGCTCAGCCTTAGCGAAATCATTTGCGTTCAAAGCTGCCTTGATGTTTGCAACGAACTTAGGAAGAGCACCTGTACCTGTAGCGGTCTTAAGAGCCAACCAACGCTCGATAGTCATTGCCAACACTGTGAGCAACAATGTGTGGATAACTGGTACGATTACACCACCTTTGTAGATAGTACCCCAAATGTCTGCTGGGTGATCCTGTACACCTGGATCCTGGAAGTGCATGTCGTTTCCGAACCATGTGAAGAACAATGTGAATGCGATGATAGCACATACCACGATGATCCAGAATGCGCCTCTTACTCCCTGAAAGCCCTCAGACTTCTTAGCTGGGGCTGCTTGTTTTGTAGTTGCCATAATTTTTACTTTTTTAAATTATTAGTTAATAAATTATTAATATTTCTTATTTATTTCTCGCTTTATTTTAGTTGTTTTGTATGCCTAGTTTGTGTTGTCTTGAAGAAACACGCTTAGGTTATCCAAATTCCTTTGGCAAAGATAATAAATATTGAGAAACTATCGTCCTAATTAAGAAGTTTTAACGAGATATTGGCTCATTTTTTACCAATATCTCGCTTTTTTCTTACAAAGTTGACCTTTTTAGGACTGTTTTTCCCTATTTTTATTTCAATTTGCTCAGAGCTTCCTTGATGCGGCGGATTGCCTCTACGATGTTTTCATCGCTTGTAGCATAGCTCATGCGGAAGCAGTCTGGATCACCAAAGGCATCTCCACCTACTGTGGCTACGTGAGCCTCCTCCAGGAGGTACATTGCGAAATCAGTTGAGTTGTTGATGGTCTTCTCTCCATTGCTCTTGCCGAAGTAGCTGTTGCACTTAGGGAAGAGATAGAAGGCGCCCTGTGGCATATTGACCTCAAGTCCTGGAACCTCCTTGGCGAGCTTCACGATGAGGTTGCGGCGACGCTCGAAAGCTACGCGCATCTCCTCTACAGCACCCTGGTCGAGTGTGTAGGCTGCTTCTGCTGCCTTCTGGCTTACAGAGCAGGTACCGCTTGTATATTGACCTTGCAACTTGTTGCATCCCTTGATAATCCACTCTGGACCTGCGAGGAAACCGATTCTCCATCCTGTCATGGCGTATGCCTTGGATACACCATTGGCGATGATCACCTGCTCCTTCATGCCTGGCTCCTGTGCAATGCTGTGATGCTTGCCGATATAGTTGATGTGCTCGTAGATCTCGTCTGCCAACACAAATACCTCTGGGTGCTTCTTCAGAACCTCTGCCAATGCAGCCAGCTCCTCCTTGGAATATACACTTCCGGTAGGGTTGCTTGGTGAGCAGAGAATGAGCATCTTGGTCTTTTCGGTGATTGCGTTCTCAAGCTGCTCGGCTGTCATCTTGAAGTCCTGGTCGAAACCTGCGTTTACGATGACTGGAGTACCGCCTGCCAATTTCACCATCTGTGGGTAGCTTACCCAGTATGGTGCAGGGATGATTACCTCGTCGCCAGGGTTTACGAGTGCCAGTACAGCGTTGCACACGCACTGCTTGCCACCGGTGCCCACGATTACCTCGTTGACTGTGTAGTCAAGTCCGTTTTCTTTTTTCAATTTGGCAACAATAGCTTTTCGCAAGTCAGGATAACCAGGAACTGGTGAGTAACGTGAGAAGTTCTCATCAATAGCTTTCTTCGCAGCCTCCTTGATATTGTCAGGCGTGTTGAAGTCTGGTTCACCTACACTCATGTTAATTACATCGATACCCTGAGCTTTCATTTCACTACTCTTCTGTGACATCGCCAGCGTTGCTGATGGTGCCAATCTGTTAAGACGATCAGATAATTGTGCCATAATTCTATTTTATTGTTAATTAATCGTGTGCAAAATTAAGCATTTTATTTCTTTTTCGGAAGAAAATCATTCATTATTTCGCGGTTTGATGCAAAATAATAACATAATTTACATTATCCGAGGTGCAAAGTGTGCCCCATGCGGTCTCTCTTGGTCTTGAGATAGCGCTCGTTGTACTCATTTGGTACTACTTCGATAGGCACATTCTCTGTGATTTCGAGTCCATAAGCCTCCAGACCAACACGCTTTACAGGGTTGTTGGTAAGCAGGCGCATCTTGTGTACGCCGAGGTGGCGGAGCATCTGTGCGCCGCATCCGTAGTCACGCTCATCTGGCTTGAAACCGAGGTGTACGTTGGCATCTACGGTATCGTATCCTTCTTCCTGCAGCTTGTAGGCTGCAATCTTGTTCATCAATCCGATGCCTCGGCCTTCCTGCTGCATGTAGATGACTACACCCTTGCCGGCTTTCTCGATCATCTGCATCGCCTTGTGCAGCTGCTGTCCGCAGTCGCATCGCTTGCTTCCGAGAATGTCGCCTGTGGCGCAAGATGAGTGTACGCGGACCATGATAGGCTCATCTTCCTTCCATTCGCCCTTGATGAGTGCCATGTGTTCAAGTCCGTTGCTTGCCTGGCGGAAAGGAATCAGACGGAAGTGTCCGTATTCTGTAGGCATATCTACCTCTTCGCCCACCTCGATGAGCGATTCTTTCTTGAGTCTGTACTCGATCATATCCTTGATAGAGATAATCTTGAGATTCCATTCCTTTGCCATCTCCATCAACTGTGGAAGGCGTGCCATGGTTCCATCTTCGTTCATAATCTCCATAAGGGCGCCTGCAGGATAGAGTCCTGCCATTCTGCAGAGGTCAATGGCTGCCTCTGTATGTCCGCTTCTTCTCAAAACACCGTTGTCCTGGGCATAGAGAGGATTGATGTGACCTGGGCGACCGAATGTCTGTGGGGTAGATGCCGGATCGGCAAGAGCCTTGATGGTCTCTGCGCGGTCGTGGGCTGATACTCCTGTTGAGCAGCCCTCCAGCTTATCCACGGTAATGGTGAATGGGGTGCCAAGCATGGATGTATTGTCTGATACCTGGTGAGGCAAGTCGAGTTCCTCGCATCGGCTCAGGGTGATAGGGGCACAGAGTACACCTCTTGCGTTCTTGAGCATGAAGTTTACCTTCTCTGCGTCGATTTTCTCGGCGGCGATGATGAGGTCGCCCTCGTTTTCGCGATCTTCGTCATCTACAACGATGACAAACTTACCTTCCTGGAAGTCCTTTACTGCATCTTCGATGCTATTTAGTTTAATATCTGCCATTTGTTTGATACTTTTTATAGTTACATTTCCTTTATCTGACTGATGATGTTTGCGTTACTCTGCCTGATGGTGTTCAGGTCTCGGTAGAGTCGGATTCTGAATCGCCACATTCTCAGGTAGAGTACGATGCCCACAGGTACGATGATGGCTGCAAGGATGTTGAGCCACTGGCGTTCGAATGGGCGGGTATGAGCCTTCGTCGCAAGAATAGGGTAGAGGTTGAGGTTGTGAAGGATGACCTTGTTCCTGGTATTGGTCAGATCCTCTATCACGTTTTCAAGCTCATTGCTAATGCGCTCAATCTCGTTGTCGGGCTGGTATTTGAAGAACACATTGATGAAGTTTGGAAGCTTCTTCAGCTCGTGTACCTTATTATATATATAGATGTCGCTGTTGAGCTTTTCCAGTCGCTGTGCATCTTCTGCATATTTCGGCTCTTCGATGATGACCTCCTTGCCGAAGACGTGGCGTTTGATACGGAGACCGAGCAGTTTCATGAAGAACATCTTATACATCTCCATATTGAACACCGTAGAGTCGTTGGTAGCCTTGTAGGTGACGAATATGGCGATTGGTGTCAGTACGGCAGGAGCCAGTCCTTGACCGAACCAGATGGTCCAGGTTCCCAGTCTCGACATTCGGTAGCCCGTATTGTCAAGGATGTAGAAGATAATGAACACGAATACGGAGATGATGACCGGGAATCCCAATCCACCCTTTCGGATGATGGCACCCAGTGGGGCTCCGATGAAGAAGAAGATCAGGCAGGAGAGTGCCAGCGTGAACTTCTTGATTGCTTCTATCTTGTGTTGCCTGATGATATAGTCGGCATCGCTCGTAACCATTGCCTTGAAGTTGAGGTCGGTGAGCTCCTGCTGTGCTGTCATCTGTGCATCATTGAGTGCCCGAAGTTTCTTGTCGTTCGAGAGCTTATTATATAAGGTGTCAAAAATCTCCGTTTGTCCCTTCTTGATTTCTTTCAGCGAATCTGCCTTGTTTATCTGCGCCGTGCGGTAGAATCGGGCATTTGCTTCCGAGAGATAGTTCTTTCCTATGGAATCATACAGTCCGTTGATGGAGTCGATGGAGTGGAAGATCTCCGACAGACCTTTTCCCTTGGCATTGTTGGCAAGCGACGAGGCATCAGTAAGGTTGAAGTCGGCATCAAAGTCGAGCACGATCTTCTTGGAAACGAAGGTTTCTCTTCTGTATGGAACGGCAGCGCTGTTGCCGAATTCGCTGCTTTTCATATTCTCAAACCATTCTCCGCTGTAGAGACTCAACACGAGGTGCTTCTTCTCGGCAGTACTTTGCAGCATTCCCGAGTCGGCAAGGATAATGGCGGCATCTTCGTAGCTGTCTGTCATGCGATAGATCATGATGCCGTAGAGCTTTCCTGTATTCAGATCCTTCTTCTGCACATAGAGGTTGCAGTTCGGGATTCCATCGTAGAAGATGCCTTCCGGGATTTCCAGTTCCGGACTCTTCTGCTTCATGGATATGAGGAGTTGTGCCAGCTTCTGGTTGGAGTGAGGACCTACATTATTTTGGAAGTAGAAGGAACCGAACATGATGATGACGGTGATGACGATGAGCGAGCGGAAAGCCTGCATCAGAGAGATGCCGGCAGCCTTGATGGCAGTGAGCTCTGAACTTTCGCCGAGATTACCGAAAGTCATCAGTGAGGAGAGGAGAATGGCAAGCGGCAATGCCTGAGGTACGAGCATCAGCCCCATGTACCAGAAGAACTGCGCCATCACGTCCATCGAGATTCCCTTTCCGATGAGGTCGTCGATATATCGCCATAGGAACTGCATCATCAGCACAAACTGGCAGATGAAGAAAGTTCCCATGAAGAGAAGTCCAAATTGCTTGGCTATAAATATGTCTAATTTCTTAATTCTAAGCATTTCTTTTTTTCTAGTAAGCTGTTTTCTCATAGTTTTGAGGTGAACAGCTATCGTTTCAGCCTGCAAAGTTACACAAAAAAATTAGAAATCCTTTCTTTTTCGCTTTTTTTATATATATAATAGGTGTAAATAGGTCGGAATTTGAGCAAAAAAAAGAAAAAACAAACTTTTTTCGAAAAATTCTCCGAAAAAATTTGGTGGAATCAAATAATTGTTGTACCTTTGCACCCGCAAATCAGAAATGACTTGTAAAGGATGGCGGGATAGCTCAGCTGGTTAGAGCGTCGGATTCATAATCCGGAGGTCGAGGGATCGTGGCCCCCTCCCGCTACATTGAGACACTAACTTTTTAGTTAGTGTCTTTTTTGTGCGCCAAACTTTTCCACATTTTTCCACAAAAGTCTTGATAAAGTTTTCCACAGGGGTGTTGATAACTGTGGAAAAGAAATATAAGTACCTGATAATCAGTTTAGCCTTGTCTGGATAACGATTGTTGATAACCGAATCTCCTAAAAGTTCTTCACATTTTTTATTCATACTTTTCTTGCATTTTTCAAAAATATGTTGTAATTTTGCCCTCAACTAAAAATTTGGGTCTTTATGAAGCAGCAACAAGTTTATAATTTGAAAGAGTTTGCCGCTCGACACCATCTTGAAAGTATCTTTGGGGCTTATGCCGCACATATTTATATAGACGATCTATGCGAAAAGGATTTTATAGAGATGGCTCAAGAGCGCACCCTGTTCACGAAACTCGTGTTGGTGACCAGGGGAAACATCAATATGGGGGTACTTCAGCAAGGTACTGAAGCCAATGATTCCGACAGGACGTTTTCGGCAGGTGAATTGCTGGTCGTTTCGCCCAAGCATGTCATTGCTTTTTCCGAGATGTCGGCGGATTTTGAGGCTGAGTGCATCCTGGTGGATGAGGAGATTACGGCCGATGTGGTGTATCAGTTATCGGATGACAAGCAGAAAGCTGCCATCGATATCTTTCACATGATTCGTGATATTGTGCGTCATCAGCACATCTACAAGGTAGAGATGATCCAGTCGATGGTGAATGTTTTGAAGCTTCTGGTTTCGGAACTTCCTTACGAGAATATATCGGTGACTCGCGATTTGCGCCACAAGAAGGAAGTTTATGAGATTTTCCTTCATCTTCTGTATCGTCATTTCAAGACCGAGCGACAAATCAGGTTCTATGCCGACAAGTTGAATGTCTCAGTACCTTATCTTTCCAGAATGATCAAGGATATTTCGGGAACCACCGTGAATGATCACATCACCTCCCTGCTCTATAAGGAAATCTGTAATCTCCTGAAGCAATCGGACATGACGATGGGTGAAATAGCAGACCATCTGCATTTCAGCGATCAGAGTGCTATGACGAATTTCTTTAAGATGAGAGCGGGAATGACGCCGCTGGCATATCGGAACCAAGGCTGATGTTGAAGGCTTTTGCCCTTACACGGCATTTAAGCTTTATGTATAACAAATAACCTGTAAGCTATATTCTTTTGGTGAGAATACGCTTACAGGTTTTTTGTTTGTCAGCTAATCAGCTGACTGGTTATGGAAAAATTTATTTCAGGGTAAATTTGTGTGACTGCAACATCTCCTTAGGATCGAGTGCTTTGTCAAGCTCTTCCTTGCTCAGAATGCCCTGTTCGATGACGATGTCATAAACGGAACGGCCTGTGGCGTGAGCTTCCTTAGCAACCTTAGTACTCTTCTTGTAGCCGATGATAGGATTGAGGGCAGTAACGATACCGATACTGTTCTTTACCATCTCGTAGCAGCGCTCCTTGTTGACGGTGATGCCGAGGATACACTCAGAAGTCAAAGTCTCGATAGCGTTCTTCATCCATGTCAAGCTCTCGAAGAGGCTCTCGGTGATGATAGGCTCCATTACGTTCAACTCCAACTGACCAGCCTCTGCTGCGAAGCTTACAGTAGCATCGTTACCGATTACCTTGAAGCAAACCTGGTTGGTTACCTCAGGGATAACAGGGTTCACCTTACCTGGCATGATAGAAGAACCTGGTGCCTTGGCAGGGAGATTGATTTCGTTCAGACCGCAGCGAGGACCAGAAGCCATCAAGCGGAGGTCGTTACAGATCTTAGACAGCTTGATTGCCAAGCGCTTCAGAGCTGAAGAATAGCTTACGTAAGCACCTGTATCAGGGGTAGCCTCTACCAGGTCGGTAGCTGTTTCGAAGTTTTCGCCAGTCAACTTGCTGAGGTTGGCAGCACAAAGCTTAGCGAAGCCAGGAACTGCGTTCAAACCTGTACCGATAGCAGTACCACCCATATTGATCTCATGCAAGAGCTTCACGTTGCGCTCTAGATTGAGGATTTCCTCTTCCAGGTTGTTGGCGTATGCATTGAATTCCTGACCGAAAGACATTGGAACTGCATCCTGCAACTGGGTACGGCCCATCTTGATAACGTCTGCATATTCGTCTGCCTTGTATCGGAATGCGCTGATCAAACCTGTCAAAGCACCTACCAGGTGTGTATTCATACGAATCAAAGCCAAACGGATAGAGGTTGGGTAAACATCGTTGGTGCTCTGTCCACAGTTGCAATGGTCGTTAGGAGAGCAGAACTGATAGTCACCCTTCTCGTGACCCATGATTTCGAGTGCACGGTTAGCTATCACCTCGTTGGCATTCATGTTTACAGAAGTACCAGCACCACCCTGTACCATGTCGATAGGGAAGTTCTCATGCCATTTGCCTTCGATGATCTCGCGGCAAGCTTGAGAGATAGAACCCGAAATTTCATCGTTGATCACACCGAGGGTATGGTTGGTCTCGATAGCTGCCAACTTCACGTAAGCGATAGCGATGATGAAATCAGGGTAAGCTTTCATAGTCTTACGGGAAATGTGATAGTTGTTGATACCGCGCTGTGTCTGTACACCGTAAAGTGCTTCAGCAGGAACTTTGAGTTCACCTAAAAGGTCTGACTCTACTCTAAAATTTTTAACTTCAGCCATAATATAGTTAGTTTTGTTGTTTATACTAATGTTATCTATTCTCTAGTTATTGTATTATTTTTATTGATTCTCTGTTTTCGGAAGAAGGAGTTGTTTCCTTTATCCGCTGCAAAGATACGATGATTTCTGTAGATTCTCTTTATAAAAAATGAACCTTAATTTGTAAAAAACGCACCAAATGCACTAAAATCCAAAAAAAAATAGTAACTTTGCACCGTAACTCTTATAGAGGCAACTCTTTTAGAGCCTATCAATCTATAAATTTAAACAATACAATATATATATATATATATGAAACGCTATTTATACCTTATTATATATATAGGTTTGGTACTTTCGATGGCGGCATGCAAGCAGCAGCCTAAGAAGTTTGTCATCGGTGTATCCCAATGCTCCGAGGATATCTGGCGCGACAAGCTCAATGATGAGCTGAAGATGGGAGAGTATCTCAATGATTCGATTATCGTGAAGCTTGCTTCCTCTAATGATGACAATGTGTTGCAGAACAGGCAGGTTAATCAGTTCGTGGATGAGGGCGTGGACTTGCTGGTCATCTCTCCTAATCAGTTGAGTGCGATTTCCAAGGCGGTTGAGCGTGCCTACGAAAAGGGAATCCCGGTGATTCTGTATGATCGTTTCTCCAATACCGATAAATATACTGCATTCATCGGCTGCGACAACTATCATATCGGTAAGTCGATGGGTACCTTTATAGCTCAAAAGCTTCAGGGTAAGGGACGTATTGTTGAAATCTGTGGATTGGATGGATCTTCGCCTGCCATGGAGCGCCATCTTGGTTTCATGGATGCCATCAAACCATATCCGGGTATCCAGGTTATTGCTTCTGAAGGAGGTAACTGGAAGGAGGAAGGAGGCGTTCAGGCTATGAAGCGCATCCTGAAGAAGACACAGGATTTTGATTATGTCTTTGCTCACAACGATCGTCTGGCATGGGGTGCCTACGAGGCCGCCAAGCAGATGGGGCTGCAGCATCGTTATAAATTTACGGGTGTTGATGGAATGGCTACCAGGGGTGGTGGCCTGGAGCTGGTGCGCGATGGCATCTTTGAGGCTTCCTATCTTTATCCTACCAAGGGTGATGAGGTGATTGCCTTGGCGATGAAGATTCTGAAGCATCAGCCTTTTGAGCGGAAAAACTATCTCAGTACATCTATCATTACCCGGGAAAATGCGGAACTTACGTTGATGGAAGCCAGAGACGCTGAGCGACAGGCTCATAATCTGAAGGCTTTGCATAAACAGGTGGATCGGTATCTTTCTGACTATAATTCCCAGAAAGTGATGTTGATAGGCTTGTGCCTGTTCTTGCTGGTTTGTATTGTCGCTGCTGCTATGATTTTCCGCAGTTATGTGGTGAAGGCTAAACTGAATGAGGAACTGGCGAGAACCAATGGAGAATTGAAAAGAGTGAATGGGGAATTGGAAAGCAAGAACGCTGAGTTGAAACGACTGAACGAGGAGGTGTTGGAACTCACCCATTCCCGCCTGGTGTTCTTTACGAATATCAGTCATGAGCTCCGTACTCCATTGACATTGATTGCCGATCCTGTGGAGATGCTTCTGGAGGACAGTTGCATCAAGGGAAAGAGTCGTGAACTCTTAAAGATGGTGAAGCGTAATGCGGTAGCTCTGCAGCAACTGGTGAGCAGCATCCTCGATTTCCGAAAGATTCAGAACGGAAAGATGGAGTTGACGCTCTATCGCTTCGACCTGGTGAAAGCTTTGAAAATGTGGGTAGGCGATTTCCAGCTTACTGCTGAGCGTAAGCAAATCAAGCTCCATTTGGATATATCTGATTCTGTCGGTTCTCAGGAGGTGGTTGCTGATAAGGAGAAGATAGCTCGTGTTGTCTTCAATCTTCTGAGCAATGCCTTGAAATATACACCTGCCGGTGGCGATATTTTCGTATCTCTGAAAGATGAGGATGGAAAGTTCCGCCTGGATGTAAGAGATACCGGTAAGGGAATCTCGCAGGAAGAGGCTGGCAAGATTTTCGAGCGTTTCTTCCAGGCTAAGGGAGCTGCAAGTGGTACGGGCATCGGCTTGGCTTTGGTGAAGTCGTTTGTTGAATTGCATCATGGCGAGGCTCGTGTAGAAAGTGAATTGGGTAAGGGATCCGACTTTTTCGTGGTGATTCCTCGTGAGCAGGAGGATAAGTCGCTAGTTATCCACACGGATGTGGATAATGTGGATAACTCTGTAAATGCTTCTTTATCAGAATGTAAAACTTTGATTAGTGAGTCAGAACTGCAATATATCGACGATGGAGAGAGAAAAAGTGGAAAAGTACAGCAGGTGCTGAGCGAACATGCGAATAAGCCAACCGTCTTGGTTATCGATGACAACAATGATATCCGTCAGTACGAACATACCCTTCTGCAGGATGATTATATTGTCTTGGAAGCTGCCGATGGTAAGGAAGGTCTGGATGTTGCCAAGAAGGAAGTTCCTGACCTGGTGGTCTGTGATGTGATGATGCCGGTGATGGATGGTCTGGAGTTTACGCAGAATCTGAAGACCCATACTGCAACCTCTCATATCCCTGTCATTATGCTTACGGCGAAGAATCTGGAAGAGCATCGTGCCGAGGGTTATGAGCATGGTGCCGATTCCTACATCACCAAGCCGTTCCACAGCAAGGTACTCCTGGCACGTATAGAGAATCTGTTGAAGCAGCGCAAACTTCTGAAGCATCTTTTCCAGGGCACTCTGGAGGCAGAACAGGAAATCGCCGATTCTCATCTGGAAGATCGTGATAAGCAGTTTATGAAACAGCTTCACGCCATCATTCAGAAGAATCTCTCGGATAGCGAGTTTGGCGTCGAGAATATCGGTAAGCAGATAGGCTTGAGCCGCGTCCAGCTTTATCGCAAGGTGAAGGCGATGACGGGTTCTTCTGTCGTAGATTTGCTTCGCAAGGCTCGCTTGGCGAAAGCAAAACGTTTGCTGGAGTCCCGCAGTATGAGTGTTTCCGAGGTAGCCTATGATGTGGGCTTCTCTGCTCCTTCTTATTTCACCAAGTGTTTTAAAGATGAGTATGGTATGTTGCCGGGAGAAGTGGGAAATATATAATATTACATCATATAATTAACGTAGTTTCTAATAATAACTAATTTTCAGAAGAAAATGAAAAGAAAATCACTTTTATTACTATTTGTATGTCTCACCTTGCTGGCACATGCTGTCAAGGTGAACGTAAAGAATGCCGTAGATTTCGTCAATCCACTCGTTGGTTCTGATTCCAACCCAGAGCTTTCTACAGGAAATACTTATCCAGCCATAGCAATGCCTTGGGGTATGAACTTCTGGGTTCCTCAGACCGGAAAGATGGGTGATGGATGGCAATACACCTATGCGGCTAAGAAAATCAGAGGATTGAAGCAGACTCATCAGCCAAGTCCTTGGATCAATGATTACGGTCAGTTCTCTCTCTTGCCTACCGTGGGTAAACCGGTCTTTGATGAGGCGAAGCGAGCCAGCTGGTTCTCTCACAAGGCAGAGAAGGCTACACCTTATTATTATAGTGTCTATCTGGCAGACTATGATGTAACGGCAGAGTTGTGCCCTACGGAGCGCGCTGCCTTGATGGCTTTCACCTTCCCGAAGACTGATCAGGCAAATGTGGTGATTGATGCCTTCGACAAGGGAAGTTGCATCCAGGTGATTCCTGCTGAACGGAAAGTAATCGGTTTTTCTACCCGCAACAGTGGGGGAGTACCTGATAATTTCCGCAATTACTTTGTCATCGAGTTCGATCACGACTTTGATGCATTTGTCAGTGTGAAGGATGGTCAACTGATTTCTGCTAACGAACAGAAGGGAAACCACGTGGGTGCTATCATCACTTTCAAAACCAGTCAGCGTGGCGAAAAGATTCAGGCACGTGTAGCTTCTTCGTTTATCAGCAGCGCCCAGGCCATGCAGAATCTCAAGGAACTGGGACAGGCGGATATGAATCAGCTCAAACAGCAGGGCCGTCAGCGCTGGAACGAAGTTCTGGGAAAGATAGAGGTAGAGGATGAGAGTATCGATCATCTCCGTACTTTCTATAGCTGTCTCTATCGCTCGTTACTTTTCCCTCGTGCTTTCTACGAGAAGGATGCTGCTGGCGAAATCGTGCATTACAGTCCTTACAATGGTACGGTTCAGAAGGGCTATATGTTCACGGATACTGGTTTCTGGGATACTTTCCGCTGTCTCTTCCCTCTTCTCAACCTGATGTATCCATCTGAAAACGTGAAGATTCAGGAAGGTCTTGCCAATACCTATAAGGAGAGTGGTTTCCTGCCAGAGTGGGCAAGCCCGGGGCATCGTGGCTGTATGGTAGGCAATAATTCAGCCTCCGTGGTAGCCGATGCTTATCTTTCCGGTTTACGTGGTTATGATATGGAAACGCTTTGGCAGGCTGTGGTTCATGGTACCCAGGCTGTTCATCCTCAGGTAAACTCTACCGGACGTTTGGGATATGAGTATTACAATAAGTTGGGTTATGTTCCATACGATGTGAAGATCAATGAGAGTGTAGCCCGTACCTTGGAATATGCTTACGATGACTGGTGTATCTATCAGTTGGGTAAGGCTTTGGGTAAGTCGGCTAAGGAGCTGAAGCCTTTTGCCAAGCGTGCGATGAATTATCAGAAGGTGTTTGATAAGGAAACGAAGCTGATGCGTGGCAGATTGAAGAATGGCAAGTTTATGTCTCCTTTCAATCCTCTGAAGTGGGGTGATGCCTTTACAGAGGGTAATGCATGGCATTATACCTGGTCGGTATTCCATGATCCTCATGGATTAATCCAGCTGATGGGTGGTAAGGATGCTTTCAATCAAATGCTCGACTCTGTCTTTATCCTGCCTCCTGTCTTCGACAACAGTTACTATGGATATACGATTCATGAAATCCGTGAGATGCAGGTGATGGATATGGGTAATTATGCACACGGCAACCAGCCTATCCAGCATGCCATCTATCTCTATGGCTATAGCGGTCAGCCTTGGAAGACTCAGTATTGGATTCGCCAGGTGATGGACAAGCTCTATACACCAGCCCCTGATGGCTATTGCGGCGATGAGGATAATGGTCAGACTTCAGCCTGGTATGTCTTCTCTGCGATGGGATTCTATCCTGTTTGTCCTGGTAGTGGCCAGTATGTGTTGGGAACTCCTTATTTCAAGTCGATGAAGCTTCATCTGGAGAATGGTAAGGAAGTAGATATCCAGTCGGAGGGCAAGGGATGCTATGTGGATGAGATGTTACTGAATGGCAATTCTTACCAGCATAACTATCTTGATATGAACTCTTTGATGCAGGGAACACAGATTACCTATCGTCTTTCTGAGCAACCAAACTTGCAGCGAGGTACTCAAGAGGATGATGTACCTTATTCTTTTTCAAGAAAATAAATGTCATTGAATCAAAATATCGTTCGAAAAATGTGCAAAAATCGTTCATTTTTAGCAAAAAAAGTGCAATGTACTATTTTTTGCTATTTTTTGAACGATATTTATCCATGACTCTCGCTGAATCTTCATACTTTTGCATCAGAAATTTGAAGTTAATAAATTGTTTCAAGTATTTGAGGTAGTAATATTTGCAAGTTTTTAAGTTTAGTTTTTAATGGTTTAAAAGTTTAAGGTTTAGTAAGTTCATAGGTTTAGTAAGTATATAGGTTTTAGTTATTTAGGTTTATAGGATTGTTTTTCAGAGGTAATTAGTTTCTTTTAGGTAAAAGGTTGTTTAGGGAATACTTTAGTTAGTTGTTTTAGATAGGTTTATAGTTAGTTTTGGGAAAATGAATAGTTAGTTTTTGGGAAAAAACAGTAAAAATGAAAAAGCAGCTGCAGGAATATGCCTGTCAGCTGCTTTTCACTTTCTATTCGGGGCTTATCTCCTTTTCTTCTTTCATTTCATCTCCTTCTCATCTCCTTCTCATCACCTTTCTCATTCTTTCCATTCCTCAAACTCGAGTTCCAACTCCCGGTACTCAGGTTTCAGGGTACTGTTCTCCTTGTCTTCCTTCCTGGCTTCTTCTGAGGTGGCATTACTTACGGATAGGCCCAACAGACGGATGGGGCGGATCGAAGAGTAATCCACCAGTTGAAGCAGTCGCTTGGCAAGGGGAAGGATATCGTCCTTTTTCGTCAGAATCTTCTCCTGAGAGATGCTGCGGGTAATCTGGGTGAAATCCGAGAACTTCACCTTTAGGGTTAAGGTCCTTCCTTCGAAACCGCTCTTGGCGATTCGCTCCAGCAGTTCAAGAACCGTATGGTAGAGTTCGATAATCACTGCCGACTTGGCATAGATATCCTCCAGGAAAGTCTGTTCGCATCCCACGGATTTGCGTTCCCGATAGGTGATGACGGGGCGTTCGTCTATACCTCTTGCAAAATGGTAGAAGATATGTCCGGCTTTCCCGAATACTTCTACGAGATGTTCTTCGGAAACTTTCCGTAGGTCGGCACCATTGTAGATGCCCATGAAGTGCATCTTCTGTAGGGTCTTCTTGCCTACGCCCCAGAAATCCTCTACAGCGAGCTGGTTGATGAAATCGAGAGCCTTATCGGGATGGATGGTGCAGAGCCCGTCTGGCTTTCGGTAATCGGATGCCACCTTGGCGAGAAACTTGCAGTAGCTGATACCTGCCGAGGCTGTGAGACCTGTTGCCTCCTTGATACGGACCTTGATTTCCTTGGCGATATCCACCGCCAGTTCTATCCCTTTCTTGTTGTGAGTGACATCCAGAAAGGCTTCGTCAATGGAGATGGGTTCGATGAGGTCGGTATATTCCTGAAATATCTGATGTATCTGATGGGATATTTCTGCATAATAGTCATGTCGGCAGGGCACGATAATAAGATCTGGACAGCGCTGCTTGGCTTGAACGATGGATTGTGCCGAATGAACGCCCCATTTTCGAGCTTCATAGCTGGCTGTAGAAACCACACCGCGGGGACCGTCGAAGCCTACCGCTACGGGTTTGCCCCTCAGTTCGGGATTGTCTCTTTGTTCTACCGCTGCAAAGAAAGCATCCATGTCGATATGTATAATCTTCCGTTCTTCCATTGTCTATATGTTTTGCACTTTTTATTAATTGTGTGCTTTATTTGTTGCAAAAATACGAATTATTTCTTTCTTATGCAAATCTTTTCTTTTATTCTTATTAATATTCGTTCATCTGCTGGCAATTATGTTTCATTGAACGAATTTTTGTATCTTATGAAATGATTTTTAAACCTGTTGTTTATTCCTTTATATAATTTTGCACCAGAAATCAAAACAATAATGCTAACAAAATTAAACGAATAAAGTTATGATCAACTTTTTGAACGGAAAGAGCGCAGCCATGATGCTTGCACTTTCATTAGTTAATGTTACAGCAGCTTTAGCACAAGATGAGAATGCTAAGGAAGAGGGTAATCGTAATGTGATGCTCAATGCAGCCAGTGCGAATGGTCCTCGTGAGATTCAAATAGGCTTGCCTTCTGCCGACGTCAATGTATTGGAGAATGGATTGCCTGTTTCTTATGCAACCAATCCTCACTCTGTGAATACCATCTGGCGTGGCGATGCAAGTTTGAGCCATCAGGGATTGCTCAAGATTGCGGAGACAGCCATCACTACCGGTAACATTGGTTATGCCGTGAATTCTTTTACTCAGAAAGGTCAGAAAGGTTTCAATGGTACTCTGAATTATAAGAGCAATCACTTCGGATTGCAGGAATTCTCTTTGAATATGAATGGTGATTTGGGTAAGGACTGGTACTACAGCTTTAATATGTATCAGGATTTCGACCCGGGAACCTTTAAGATTAAGTCAACTCCTTATCAGGACCGTACTCAAATTTACAAGGCGCTCCTCACCAAGAAGTATAACGGCAACCGTGGTGAATTTACCGCTATGTATAAGTATGCCAACAGTCATAATGTATATAACTATGCCACCCAGAGTGCTCCATTCATTTATGTAGGTGATGGAAGCGTGAAGGAGTATGGCAACTTCAAGCTCGGTACCACCTCTTATCTTCCTATTGATAACGAGATGACTTATCGCGATATGCGTACTGGTGAGTTGAAGCAGACTTCTCTCTATGATGCCTGTCTGAACAAGGCAAGCGAGGTTACCCTGATGAACAACTACCGCTTTGACAACGGTTTGAACTGGAAGGCAACCCTGAAGTACGACCATTCTCGTGGAGCGATGGTTTATCAGACTCCGATGTCTATCATCGATTTGAAGAGTGATGCCAATAAGGGCGTATATAATTATATGTATCGTGATATCGATGGACAAACCAAGTCTTACGATGGTCAGTATGTGCAGACCCGTATGTCTTGCCTCAATTCCGGAACCATTGATGAGGCTCTCTTCACCACCGAACTCAGCAAGAAATTCAGTACTTCCACCTTCCGCATCGGCATGAACGAGTGGTTCTACCATATCGATTATTGCTCAAATACAACCATGTATGATCAGAGTGTTCCATCTGATGGCAGTTATGCGTTGCGTGTCTGGGATGCTAACCAGCGCAACAGCTATTTCTACGATTTCAACAAGAACGCCTCTGAGTATTACAAGGGAAGCGAAAACAAACTGGCTCTCTACTTCACCCACGATTGGGATGTGACCAATAAGTTGAACCTCTACTATGGTGCACGTTTGGAGTGGCAGAAGCTGAAGGGTGAAAACGCAGCCGTGAAGAATGCAAACGGTGATTTCGTAGGTCGTTTTGCCGATTATCATCTCGGTGCTACGGCAGCAGATGGAACCAAGATTGCACCAGCAGACTTGAGTTACAACTGGTTGAACTACGATTTCTCTGTAGCAGCAACCTATAAGTTGACCGATAACTTCGGCTTCACGGGCGATTTCACTTACATTGTGCAGCATCCTAAGTTCGAGGCTTTTGCTCCAGCTACATTGCCAAATACGGATAAGATTTCTGTGCCACTCGGTCGTGCAGGTATCTACTACAATAACTCATGGTTGAGTTTGACATCGTTGTTCTCTTACATCTCAAAGACCAACAACAACTCAACTCTGAATTTGCAGCATGGCAGTGAGATCAAGGCAGCTCCTTTGACTTACGATATCCAGACATGGGGATGGACAACCGACGCTGTGGCTCATCCATTCAAGGGATTCGATTTCCACTTCCTCTTCACTTATCAGAAGCCAACTTACAAGAAGTATGAAACCAGCATCACCTTCAGCGATGGCTATGTTGGCAAAATCAACGCCACTGGCAATATCGTAGCAGAGATTCCTCAGATTCTCATCGAGTTGGACCCAAGCTACATGATTACCAAGGACATTAAGCTCTGGACCAGTTTCCGTTACTTCAGCAAGACCTACGCCAACATCAACGAGGCATATTACTTCAACGGTCACTGGGAGACTTTCGGAGGTTTGAACTGGCAGGCAACCAAGCGTCTGGCTCTCGGTTGCACGGTGGTCAACTTCTTGAATCAGACTGGTGCCAAGGGTAGTATTGCAGGTGCCGAGCTTATTACCAAGGATGAGGCTAAGGGAATCAAGAATCAGATTATGACGGGTAGCTATCTTCGTCCATTCACTGTAGAATTCACAGCTTCGCTGAAGTTCTAATTAGTTCAAACATAATAAGATAAGGCAGTACTATATAATAATGTATAGTGCTGCCTTTTTCTTGTTTGGATTTTGAACTTTGGAGAAAACGCTGTTTTCCATTAATCATACTTAATAAAATAGGTGAAAAGAGTGTTTTTATCAGTCATGATTAATAAAATAGAGGAGTTTTAGTGTTTGTCTTCCTAAAAACGTCCGTAAAAGAAAAGTTTTAGGAATCAATTCCTAAAACTTTCTAAATAATCGTACTTTTAGTATGTAGATTCCTAAAAAATATGTATATTTGCAGCATGACATGTAAAAATACAAAAATGAAGAGAATAGAACGACATAACTATCTGAAAAAGCTGATAGCTTTCAAGGATAAAAAGCTTATCAAGGTGATAACAGGCATCCGCCGTTGTGGTAAATCGACCATTATGGAGATTTATCGTGACTGGCTGATAGCTCATGGAGTAACGCAAGAGCAAATCATCTATCTCAATTTTGAGGACTATGACTATTTTGAATTGCGAGACCCAAGAAAACTATATTCTTATGTCAAACCTTTGATCCAGCAAGATAAGATGACTTACATCTTTTTTGATGAGATACAGTATGTCACGGATTTTCCGGATATCATCAATAGTCTTAATCTGAAGCCAACAGTTGATTTATATGTGACGGGTTCGAATGCCTACATGCTTTCTAGCGAGATAGCTACACTCTTGTCTGGTAGGTATGTAGAGATTGCGATGCTTCCGTTGTCTTTCAAGGAGTATGCGGAAGGTATCGGTGGTACGGACCATCTTTCACAGACATATATAGAATATGTGAGCAAGAGCAGTTTCCCATATACATTGGAGTTGGATACGGCGAATGAGATTAGCGATTACTTGAATGCTGTTTACAATACGATAGTGGTAAAGGACATTATGAGTCGAAATAAACTTTCTGATGTGATGATGTTGGAGAGCGTGATACGTTTTACGGCAGATAATATCGGCAATATTCTCTCGACGAAACGTATTGCAGACTTGATGTCGGCTGATGGGCGAAAGATTGACCAAAAGACCGTGGAGAAATACCTGTCAACCCTTTGCGAGTCTTTCTTCTTGTATGAAGTGAAGCGATATAACATCAAGGGTAAGCAACTCCTCAAAACATTGGGAAAATACTATCTGGTGGATATTGGTTTGCGACGTATGTTGCTTGGCTCTCGCTCTTTTGATGCAGGGCGCATTTTGGAAAATATCGTTTTTCTGGAACTCTTGCGTCGGCAGAAGAAAGTGTATATAGGCAAGATGGATAACTTGGAGGTTGATTTTGTTGCTATCGACGAGAATGACTTAACCTATTATCAGGTAGCTGCAACGGTAAGGGATGAGAAGACCTTGAAGCGTGAACTTGCTTCGCTTCAGCAAATCAAGGACCAATATCCCAAGTATATCTTGACGCTCGATGAAGACCCGACGGCAGATTATGATGGTATCAAGCGAATCAATGCGTTGAAATGGCTGATGGGGGAAGTATAGTCTTGTTGTCACCAAGGAGATGTGAGAAAAAGAATCGTTCATGCACTGCAAAAAATGTTGCATGAACGATTTCTTGTATCGGATGAAACGAAATTGATATGATAATTCCTGTTTTATCCTTACCTTTGCAGCAGAATTTTAAACAATAACGCTAACAATTTAAAAAAGAAAAAATCATGAAATCCAATTCAATGATTACAAAGGCTGCCTGCCTCATGTTGATGGCATCAGCTACAACTTCTGCCTTTGCACAGAAGATGAACATCGAACACAAGGGTGATACTACTATCATCAAGGTGGAGAATCCTACCAAGTATCTTCTTCTCCCTATCCAGGAAGAGAAGGATGAGGCTCAGGTTTTGCTCGATACAGGTTCTAAGGATGATACCTGGATGGACGTTCGCCTGGCTCAGAATGGTTCTGATTACTATGTGCCTTTCGCTTTGGGCAAGGGTAAGACTGCTACAGTCAAGATTCTCGGTCTGAAGAAGGATGCCTTGGCACTCAACTTGCTCAAACTCAGCGATACATTCGACACCACCAATACCGATTACTATCGCCCATCTTATCACTTCACTCCGCTCTACGGCTGGATGAACGACCCTAATGGTATGGTGTATAAGGATGGTGAGTATCATCTCTATTTCCAGTATAACCCATACGGAAGCAAGTGGGGCAATATGCACTGGGGACATGCCGTAAGCAAGGACCTCGTTCATTGGGAACACCTCGATCCAGCCATCGCCCGCGACCCTGTAGGTCATATCTTCTCTGGTAGTTCGGTTGTGGATAAGAAGAATACGGCAGGTTTCGGCAAGAATGCCATCATCGCCATCTATACCAACAACAGTAGTGTAAACCATGATGAGGTGCAGTGCATCGCTTATAGCAATGACAATGGTCGTACCTTTACCAAGTACGAGGGCAACCCAGTGTTGACTCCATTCGATGGCTTGAAGGACTTCCGTGACCCTAAGGTGTTCTGGTATGAGAAGGGAAAATGCTGGTATATGATTGTTTCTGCTGATAAAGAGACCCGCTTCTACAAGTCAAAGAATCTCAAGAAATGGACTTACGTGAGTGCCTTCGGTAAGGGCTTGGGACAGCAGCCATGTCAGTATGAGTGCCCAGACTTCTTCCAGTTGCCTGTAAATGGTGATAAGAAGAAGATGAAGTGGGTGATGACCATGAATATCAATCCTGGTTGCTGGTTTGGTGGCAGTGCTACCGAGTATTTTGTAGGTGATTTCGATGGCAAGAAGTTCACTTGTCCTGATGCAGACGAAGTAAAGTGGCTCGATTGGGGTAAGGATCACTATGCTACCGTTACCTTCTCAAACACAGGCGACCGAGTATTGGGTATCACCTGGATGAGCAACTGGCAGTATGCCAACCTTACTCCGTTCAAGCAGAACCGTGGTGCCAATGGTTTGCCTCGAGAGTTGAAGCTTTACGAGAAGAATGGCAAGTATTATATTTCAGAAGATGTAGCTCCTGAGGTTTATGCATTGCGTAAGGACACCAAGAATGTAGCAGATGCTTCTGTTGCTGGCGAAAAGATGCTTGCTGGTGTTGCTGCCAATATGGAGGGTGCTTTCGAAATCGAGGCCGATGTAACTCCAGATGCCAACGGCATTGCCGGTATTGAGATTTCAAACAACAAGCGTGAGCGCACCCTGATTTATTTCGATATGAAGCAGGGCAAGGTGGTTATGGATAGAACAGAGAGCGGTTTGACCGATTTCGGCAAGCAGGCAGTTCCTCACGATATCGAGTTGGCTTGGGATAAGCAGCGTGCAGCAGAAGGCAAGGAGCCTGCCCGCATCACTAACTCCATCAACTACAAGAACGATTTCGCCCTGGCTACCTGGGCTCCATTGAGTCTTTGCGAGGATGGCAAGAAGACCTATCATGTTGATATTTTCGTAGATAAGTCATCTGTAGAGCTCTTCGTAGATGGCGGTCGCATCGCCATGACCAACCTCGTGTTCCCAGTAGCTCCATACGAGAATGTGAAGCTCTACACCCAGGGTAGCAAGGCTGAGTTCAAGAACCTGAAGGTTCATAAGCTTGGTTTGTAATCACGTAGATATTGTATGGTCGAATTGTAGGTTTAAATGTAAATAGTAAAGAGTCGCAACCTGATAATATTTTAGGTTGCGACTCTTTTTTGGGGGCTCAGGGGAGATTGTCCGTGGATAAAACAACCTCTGTTTCTTATTTACCGGTTTGCTGTTTCATTCCCTCAAAAAACTTTTGCTGCAATTGTTTGGCCAGTTGATTATCAGGGTTGAGTTTGAGAGCTTTCTCGTAATCCTGCATCACTTCCAGATAATAGCGTTGACCGTTTTGCCCAGGATTCTGTACGATGCGTACCATATAGAGAAAACCGCGAAGGGTACAGATGTCAGACGGGTCAGCATGCTTTATATTCTCCATCTTGGCAATGGTTTCTTCAGTCTCTTTTAGAAGATTTTCTGTTTGTGGAGCATGTGGATTCATCACGGAATAATTGAGACTTTGCAAAGCTATCTGAAACTTGGGCTGGATGCTATCAGGAAACATATCATCAATACGCTTCATCTCTGCAATACAATTAAGTATGCTCTCTGATGTCGGTTGCTGAAGTTTAGCAAGCGACTGTCCGATAAGTCCCTGCATTGTGAATTGCTGGGCATAGATAACTACAGATGTTGTCATGAAGAAGACTGACATCAATACGAATCGTTTAAAAGTTTGAAATGTCATATGCTTTATTATTTTTAAGTGAAACAAATATGCCTATATATAAAAATCTGTCTCTAGATGGAACTATCGAACGTCCGTTAGTATTATATCCGAAAATGTTTGTACGGCCGAGGATGTTGTTCAGAGAAGAATAGATAATGACCTTGGGACTTAGCAGATAAGTAAGGTTTATATCTACGCTATTATAATGTGGTGTCTTGCCAATAAGAAAATGACGTCCGCTTGCATACGATTCAGTCAGCCCAATGATTGCTTTGCCGAATGAATATTTTGCTGTCAATCTCAGATTATGCCTTGAGGCGTAGTCAGGTATTCGCTCTTCTGTGTATTCGTGATAGAATCGCTTGGAATCGTTGTAGGAATATGAAAATGCTGTGGTCAGATGTTTGAAAAGCGAATGCTCTTCTACAAAAATGTCTATACCTTTACTCTTTCCATATCCTTTCGGTTGGTAAATACCCTTTTCCCATAAAGGCAATCGCTGATATTTTTTCCAGTAGGGTTCTATTCGTATGAGTGTACCAGGCGACTTATATTGTATGGATAGGATAGCATGATCTGCCGTACTTTGTCCAAGAGATTTCTTGTTTGTTGCAAGATAGTCATCTTCTGGAGTCTGGCTATACCGACCGGTAGCAAATGAAAGCTGAAAATTCTTGTTAGGAATATAACATAGTGTAGCCCTTGGCATAAACAGCCAGTTGGCATGAGCCATATATTCTGTCCTTGTCGAAATATTCAGGAACAAATGGGGCATCATCCTCCATTGGGCATCAATATGAGCAGCAAGAATATTATAATCCAACTTGTAGCAATCGTTTTCGTACTCCATGAGGCTGTTTCGCTGATAGTCCTCCATTCCTGCCGATATTTTTAGTGCATCCGAGCAAATTTTGCGTATTCCTGTTTTCAGATGTATCTCATTCCTGAAGTTGTAATATCGGTCACCAGCAATCTTCGCATCTTCTATATCGTTGAATACCGATGAGCTTGCCATACCGCAAAAGAGCGTGTAGCCAGCACCCCACTGTGCCTTATAGGTTGTGTTGGCATAGATATTATTCTCTTTGAGCGAAAGGTTTTGGTTGTCTATATGCTGTCCTACAGATGTAAAATCATAGCCAACGTATGTTTTCAATATTCCGGCATTTCGGAACTCATTCTTGTATTGTGATTCGCCAGATAGTTTTAGATAAGGCTTGTTGAAATCAAGCCTTTCTGAAAATAACTGATTGTAGATTCCCAAACTTGTCAGTGCGGCATTAAAGGATAAGCTGCTGTGGGAATATGCCTTGGTGCCACCGATGTTCCAGTCAACCAATGATGCGCTGACTCCATATTTGTCACTTGTTGCAGCATCTGATGTTTCCATAGGGAGAACGGAGGAAAGTGCTTGTCCATATTCTCCGCTATATCCACCAAGAGAAAAGTTGATACCTTTAAATATAAAAGGAGAGAATCGTCCACGTACAGCAGTATTTTCTGTGTTTGTACTATATGGAACAAGGACGTGCATTCCGTTAATGAAAGTCTGGCATTCTTCGCTTTCTCCACCACGGACATAGAGCTTTCCGTTTTCTCCCACTTTTTGAGTGCCGGGTAAAGTTTGCAGGGCTGCAACAATGTCCCCGCATGAATTACCTGCCATCACAACATCTAAGGCATCCATAGTCTTGAAGTTGTCACTTTTCCCGAAACTGTAAGTGCTGGCAGATATTACAACTTCTTGGATTGCCGTAGCTTTTTCTTTCATTTGGATAGAAAGATTATGTAACTTGCAGGCATCTGTAGTCTGCATATATTCTTCAAAACCAATCATGGTAATCTTGATAGACGCTTCTCCGGTTTTTGATGTGGAAAAGGAAAACCTGCCCAGAGAATCTGTCAGGCATCCATCAATTGTGCCCATGATGAAAACATTGGCACCAGCAAGCGGTTCCTGACCGCTTTTTACCATGCCTGATATGATGGTCTGTGCAGCCAGGTTGCAGACTGAAGTCAGCAGCAATGCAATATGTATTATTCGATGTTTCATGCCGCAAAGATACTGCATGAAACTGGAGTTACCAAATTCTTAGGATATACAACTAAAACTTATGATAGAAAGCTAGTTAAGATGCCGAATAACTAAGTTGAAGGACAAATAACTATGTAAGATAAGTCTTTAACTTGGGCACAAATCTTCGGGAAACGGGTATGATGTTTGTGCAATTTCCGAGAGTCAGTTGATAACCATTTGAGTTGCCTCGTGCCGAAGTGATATTATTCACATTGACAGCAAAAGAACGGTGACATTGGAAAATGTTCTCAAACTCTTTCAACTCTTCAAGAGCATGGGTTAGTGTTGTATGGATATCAACAGCAACAACATTACCTTCTTTTAGAAAACAGACGGATACATTGTTTTTCTGTGCTTCCATATAAAGTAGATCGTTGATGGCAATCGACAGATCGTTTCCTCTTACGTTAGTATCATGGATGGTAATAGATACTTCTTCCTGTTCCTTTGTTGTATTGCGCAACAACTCTTCCATTCTCTCTCGTAATGTTCTGTTGTATTGCATTCCGATAGATAATGTCGTAAGAAATATGCCTATGATAATAGTCCAATTTAGAAACAAGAGAAACAGACTGAATGTAATCGTATAATGAAACAAGTACGTGAATAGGAGGAAATTACCGAAGGCAATGATGAAAATCAGTCCGAGTATAGCTACTCCTTCATGCCAGATACGCCAGGGCTTGATAGTTTGATGCAAATACTTCAATATCGTTGCAGCGTATGTTATGTGGCATCCAAAAGTTACCAGTCCGAATAATGTAGCAACAAAGCATTTGTTACCTTGATATAAGCAGAGTCCAAATGGCTGCAGAAAATATAAAATTACCCAAATGATGAAGCCAAAGATGCTACTATCTTTTAGCAAGTGTTTACTCTGTTTAAAAGGATATGTTCGAGTTAGAAACGACATGTTGAATCTGATTTATTTAATTAACGCAGCACTATCATTTATCTTCTTTATCAGGGTGTACCTAAGCTACTCTGTTGGTGCACCGGGATGCTTGCCATATCCAGACATTTTGTTTATTATCGTGCTGTAAAAATAAAACAAAGTTCTGAATGACACTGCAAAAGTACAAATAAAATTTGAGAAACGCACTTTTGGAGACGTTTATTTTGGTAATGAAGCATTTTCTTATGATGTCTCAGGACTTTTTTTTCTTGATGACATCTGTAACTTTCTGCGCCTTCCCAGGTCCGAAGGTGTAATAGATAGCCTCTTCCTCATCACATACCTCGCCTTGCGAATTGGCAAGGGTGAGATGGATGATAACAATAACGCAACTTATATGATGCAAGGAAGCAATTATAACGATGCAAGGAAGTAATTATAACGATGCAAGAAAGCCTCAGGGCAGCGCAATTTAATGCGTCTGCCCTGCCTAATATTTTACACCAAAAGATACAAGTTATCACATTATTATTATATATATATGCATCATCTTTCATGATAGCAAGAAACATCAATCCTACTCTGTTCGACCTCTCGGGAAGAAAAGTCCTTGTGCCACAAAAAGGACACATTTATATTATGGGCAACAAGAAAGTCGTATGGTAGGAACGTGTGTTTCGGATAAAATATAATAAAAGCCGCAGTTTGTAAACGCAAACTGTGGCTTTTTCGTTTTTTTATGCTATCTTTGCACACAGATAGTGTTTTTAAAGATAGATCATGATGGAACAGCAAGTAAAACTAGTACCTTATGGGGTGGCAGATTTTGCTACGGTAATAGAGCAGAATCTATATTATGTGGATAAGACGATGTTTATCCCGGAGCTGGAGAAGCAGCCTCGCAATCTCTTCTTCATCCGTCCTCGTCGTTTTGGTAAGAGCATATTCTTGAGTATGCTCTATTCTTACTATGACTGTACGCAGAGCCATAAGTTCCAGAGTCTTTTTGGAAATCTATGGATAGGACAGCATCCTACTCCTTTGCAGGGAAAGTATCAGGTGCTGTTCCTAGATTTCTCCCAGATTACGGGTAATATCGATAAGCTTGAGACTAAGTTTAATTCTTATCTCAGCATCAACCTCGATGCTTTTGTCCGTCAATACTCAGAATATTATCAGGCAGAGATGGAAGAAATCCTGGCGCAGGAAGATTTCGAGGAAAAGATGGAACTGATATTCAAGGCTGCCAAGGCGCACCAGTATCATCTGTATCTCATCATCGATGAATATGACAATTTCACGAATGTCATTCTCAACGAACGTGGTGAGAAAGTATATCATGCAATAACCCATGCCGACGGCTTTTATCGTGATGTCTTCAAGAAGTTCAAGGGTAATTTTGAGCGTATCTTCATGATGGGTGTGAGCCCTGTAACCCTGGATGATGTGACGAGTGGATTCAATATAGGTTGGAACATTTCTATCAAGCCAGAGTTTGATGAGATGCTGGGCTTCTCTACCACTGATGTGGTGGAGATGTTTACCTATTATAAGGAGCATGGTAGTATTCCTGTCGATAGTGATATTGATGCCATCGTCAATGATATGAAGCCATGGTATGACAATTATTGCTTTGCAGAAGAAGCATTGAAGAAGAAAACTCGTATGTTTAATTGTGATATGGTTCTTTATTACCTTCGTAATTACATGGATAACGGATGTTCTCCTCGTCAGATGATAGACCCGAATACCCGTACCGATTACGGCAAGATGAAGAAACTCTTGCAGTTTGACAAGCTGGATGGAGAGCGTAAGGGCATTATCCGCAAGATAGCAGAAGAGGAACAGATTGTTACCCAGCTTTATGAGTCGTTTTCTGCGTATCAGATTCCAAAGGCAGAGATATTCCCAAGTCTTCTGTTCTATTATGGCATGTTGACCATCAAGGGAACTCGTGGATCCAAGCTCATTCTGGGCATTCCAAACAATAATGTCCGCAAGCAGTATTATGGTTATCTGGAAGAGGAGTATCAGGCAAAGGCTTATGTGGATGTCAACCAGCTCACCGATTACTATTATGATATGGCATATGATGGTAAGTGGGAAGAAGGATTGCGCTTTATGGCGGATGCCTATGCCAAGGTTTCTTCGGTGCGTGATGGCATTGAGGCTGAGCGAAACCTGCAGGGATTCTTCATGGCTTATCTGAATCTGAATGATTATTATATCACGGCTCCAGAGTTGGAGTTGAATCATGGCTATTGTGATTTCTTCCTTTTGCCAGACCTTACCCATTATGCCAGTCAGCATAGCTACATCCTGGAGTTGAAGGTTCTTTCTAAGAAAGATTTCTCTGCGATAGTTGAAGGTGCGTTCACGGAAGATGGCAAGCCTATGACTAAGGCAGAGAAACAGTGGCGTGAGGCTCTAGATCAGATTCATCAATATGCCGAGGCTCCAAGGGTTGAGGCTTTGCGCCAAGGAACAAAACTCCATCTCATCATCATGCAGTTTGAGGGGTGGGAACTTAAACGGATGGAAGAAGTATAAATTCAATGAAAAGACTCTTACAGCAAGGTTAGCGTGCTGGGAAAGGGTAAGTATCAGATTTACGACATCAAGTAACTTCATCTGTTAAGAACTGAATCTATAACACTATTGTTTCTAAGAGTGTTACTGATGTAACAATGCAACAAAAATGGTAGCCGATGAACGATATTTTATGATATATTGTATCGTTTATCGCTACCTTTGCACCAGCAAAATAGAAACAATAACGCTAACAATTATGAATAAATCATCAAAGTTATCAATCATCCCGGTGATGCTCTGTTTCTTCGCCATGGGATTTGTAGATTTGGTAGGTATAGCCTCCAACTACGTAAAGGAAGATCTCAACCTCAATGATGCAACAGCCAATCTGTTCCCATCGCTGGTATTCTTCTGGTTTCTCATCTTCTCGGTTCCTACGGGAATCCTGATGAATAAGATAGGTAGAAAGAAGACAGTACTCCTGTCTTTGCTCGTTACCGTTATCTCACTCCTTTTGCCCATCTTTGGCGAAAACTTTGAACTGATGCTCGTGTCGTTCTCATTGCTCGGCATCGGAAATGCCTTGATGCAGACATCCCTGAACCCTCTGGTTTCGGTGGTGACATCAGGTCAGAACCTGGCATCCACATTGACTTTCGGTCAGTTTGTCAAGGCGATAGCTTCCTTCCTGGCTCCATACATCGCTATGTGGGGCGCCATGGCAAGCATTCCTACCTTTGGTTTAGGCTGGAGAATTCTCTTCCCAATCTATATGGTTATCGGAATCGCAGCTACCTTCTTCCTGGCTGGTACACCTATCGAGGAGGAGAAGAACGAGGGTAAGGCTTCCGGCTTTGGCGAGTGCTTTAAGTTGCTCGGCAAACCTATCGTGCTGCTTTCCTTCATCGGTATCATGTGCCATGTAGGCATTGATGTAGGTACCAATACCACAGCTCCTAAAATTCTGATGGAGCGTCTGGGATGGACGCTGAACGAGGCTGCCTTCGCTACATCGCTCTACTTCATCTTCCGTACCATCGGATGTTTCACCGGTACTGTTTTCCTCCGCATGATGAAGACCCGCACTTTCTTCGTTATCAGCGTAGTGATGATGGCTCTGAGTATGATAGGCATGTGGGTAGGCGAGAGCAAGATGATGCTTTATATCGCCATCGCCCTGGTGGGATATGGCAACTCTAACGTGTTCTCCATGATTTTCTCTCAGGCACTTCTAGCTATGCCTGATAAGAAGAACGAGGTGAGTGGCCTGATGATCATGGGACTCTTCGGTGGTACCGTCTTCCCTTTGATTATGGGCTTTGCCAGTGATGCTATCGGTCAGGCTGGTGCTGTGGCTGTCATGGCTGTGGGAGTCGCTTATCTCTTCACTTATATCCGCAAGTTATAATATAAATCATCCGCAATCGTTTATATCGTATATAATAAGGTGTAATTATGGAAACAAAGAATTTAAATACAAAATATTGTGTAGGTTTGGGCGAAATCCTCTTTGATGTTCTCCCTAGTGGTTCTCAACTCGGCGGTGCTCCTGCCAACTTCGCTTACCACGCAGGTCAGCATGGTTTGCATTCTGTAGCTGTCAGTGCTGTGGGCAAGGATGCCCTGGGCGATACAGCTCTCCGCCTGCTCGATGAGAAGAAGTTGAAGTATGTAATGCCTGAGGTAGATTATCCTACCGGTACTGTTCAGGTGCAGCTTGATAAGGAGGGCGTTCCTACTTACGATATCAAGCAGGGTGTGGCTTGGGATAATATCCCATTCACCGATGATATCAAGGAAATTGCTGCCAATGCTGGAGCCGTATGCTGGGGCTCTCTGGCTCAGCGCAGTGAGGTTAGCCGCAAGACCATCTATCAGTTCCTCGACCATACTCCAGAGGATTGTCTGAAGATTTTCGACATCAATCTCCGTCAGAACTTCTATACTCCAGAGGTGATTACCGAGAGCTTGAAGCGCTGCAATGTGTTGAAGATTAACGATGAGGAGTTGATTACCATCGGACGTCTCTTCGGTTATCCAGGTTTGGATATCGAGAACAAGTGCTGGCTGATTCTCGGCAAGTATAATCTCGATATGCTCGTGCTGACCTGCGGTGTAAACGGCAGCTATGTCTTTGCTCCGGGTGTGAAGTCATTCCAGGAGACTCCAAAGGTTGAGGTGGCTGATACCGTAGGTGCAGGCGATAGCTTCACCGGTACTTTCTGTGCCAGCATTCTGAAGGGTAAGAGCATCCAGGAGGCACACGAGCTTGCCGTTAAGGTAAGTGCATACGTTTGTACCCAGAATGGTGCAATGCCTCAGATTCCTGAGGAATATACATTGTAAGGCTCCCCATTTGGTCAGTAAGTATTAGATTTGAATTGTTGGTTTTTAGTGAATAGTTGATATATAGGTTTAATGTTGATTGATTAGCTGCTATCTGCTTGTGAAGAGTAGATAGCAGCTCTATTTTTTTTAGGAAAACATGGGATTATGAAAAAGCAGTTTATCAGTGAAGAATAATTTAAAGGTAAAAAAGTAAAAAGGTAAAAGGACCTTTAAAAGAAATACAGATAAAGAAAAAAGCTCAAGGCCAATGGCCCTGAGCTTTTTTTATATTATGATGTCTGTATCATTACTTTTGGCATTCCTTGCAAGGAGTCCAAGGCTTCAACTGCTTGAAGAAGTCGTTGCCCTTGTCATCTACGAGGATGAATGCAGGGAAGTCCTCTACGGTAATCTTCCAGATTGCCTCCATACCAAGCTCTGGGTACTCTACGCACTCGATGCTCTTGATAGAACTCTTAGAGAGAACGGCAGCTACACCACCGATAGTACCGAGGTAGAAACCACCGTGCTTCTTGCAAGCCTCTGTAACAACATCACCACGGTTACCCTTGGCAATCATTACCAAGCTAGCGCCGTGATCCTGGAACTCATCTACGTATGGGTCCATACGGTTGGCTGTGGTAGGTCCCATAGAGCCACATGGATAACCCTCTGGAGTCTTGGCTGGTCCAGCATAGAGGATAGGGTGGTTCTTGAAGTACTCTGGCATCTCCTCGCCAGCATCCAAGCGAGCCTTAAGCTTGGCATGAGCGATGTCACGAGCCACGATGATGGTACCCTTCAAATTAACACGGGTGCTTACAGGATACTTGCTCAACTCGGCACGAACTGCGTCGATACCCTTGTCGAGGTCGATCTCGATACCCTTGGTACCCTCACCTGGGTTGCGGAGCTCCTCAGGAATCAATTCTGTTGGGTTCTCATCCATCTTCTCCAACCAGATACCGTCCTTGTTGATCTTAGCCTTGATGTTGCGGTCGGCAGAGCAGCTTACACCCATACCGATAGGGCAGCTTGCGCCGTGACGAGGCAAACGGATGACACGGATATCGTGAGCCAGATACTTACCGCCAAACTGTGCACCCAAACCAATCTTGTGAGCCTCTTCGAGGAGCTTGTTCTCCAAGTCGATGTCACGGAAGGCACGACCAGTCTCATCACCTGTTGTAGGCAACTCGTCGTAGTACTTGATAGAAGCCAACTTCACGGTAAGGAGGTTCTTCTCAGCAGAAGTACCACCGATAACGAAGGCGATATGGTAAGGAGGACATGCAGCTGTACCCAGACTCTTCATCTTCTCTACGAGGAATGGGAGCAGTGTGCCCTCGTTCTGGATAGTAGCCTTGGTCATAGGGTAGAAGTAGGTCTTGTTGGCAGAGCCACCACCTTTAGCTACCATCACGAAGCGGTACTCGTCGCCCTCTGTAGCCTCGATGTCAATCTGGGCAGGCAGGTTGCAACGGGTATTCACCTCATCATACATATTGAGAGGAGCGTTCTGAGAATAGCGGAGGTTGTCCTGTGTAAAGGTGTTGTAAACACCCAGGCTCAAAGCCTCTTCGTCCTCGAAGTCTGTCCATACACGCTGACCCTTCTCACCGTGGATGATAGCAGTACCTGTATCCTGGCAGAATGGGAGAATGCCCTTAACGGCAGTCTCTGCATTGCGGAGGAACTGGAGTGCTACATACTTGTCGTTCTCAGAAGCCTCTGGGTCGCTGAGAATCTTAGCCACCTGGAGGTTGTGCTCACGACGGAGTTTGAACTCTACGTCGTGGAAACCCTGCTGTGCCAGCAAAGTAAGAGCTTCCTTAGAAACCTTGAGGATAGTCTTACCCTCGAACTCTGCTGTGCTTACGCCTTCCTTAGAGATAAGGCGATACTCTGTCTTGTCCTCTCCAAGCTGAAACATTGGAGCGTACTTGAAATCAGAAATGTTTGCCATAACTACGTTTTTGTATATTTATAAGTTATTTATAATGTTTATGTATATTCTATCTTTTATGTATATTCTATCTTTTATGTATATTCTTTCATTGAAGAAGGGGGCTGACGAACCTTAGTTCTCATATTCCACTTCCTTGTCGAGGTTGTCCACGAAGTTTCTGAATACTTCTTCCTCCACATCTCCCATCGCATACTCCTTCTCCGCATCCTTCTTGATTTCCGCAATCCAGGAGCGGCGGGCACGGATATAGTCTTCGTGAATGCGGTTGGCATCTTCCAGCGTAATCTCAGAGATTCCGTAGTAATCGCAGATCACGCTGTAGGTCCATGCCCACTGATATTCACGATAGTTGTTGTTGATCTCCTCGAAGCGATCCAGCAGCTGCTGGATGGTCTCGATGTTGCCTTCTCTCATATCCTTCACGATGCGCTCTTCCTCGCTTACCGGAAGCAGGAGTCCTGAGAGGTCATCCCAGTCGCCCACGCCTGTCTGGGTAGATGGAGGGGTGATGGCAGGATCCCTTTTCAGCACTCGCTTCAGCACGGCACCCATATAGATTCTCAGGGCGATGTCGTAGTATTTGATGCCCTTGTGGAGCGATGAAGCAGGAATGATGTACTCGTGATAGAGATACTGCGATACATTGTCGCCCGTTACCTCGCGGAGACTCTCCAGAATCTTCTTGCCCTTCAGGATTTCGCCCACGGAGAAAGGAGAGAGCCAGTCGAAGTTCACGATGCTCTTGCGGTTTTCAGGAGCACGGAGATCTCGCTTCGGCCACTTCTTGATGTCGCGGTACAGACCCACGGTGGTGATGTTTCTGCCTGGGATGAGGAACATCTTGTCGCCATCAGCTATCAGATAGGCGAATGGCAGGTTGCGGGTGTTAGGGTGGTGCATCAGCTTGCCGAAGCATACTGAGAACGAACCCAGGGTGGCTGGCATCAGCAGGTAGGCACCACTGGCTGTCTTCGAACCACGCTCCAGGGTTCCCCAGTGCATAGGACCCATCTTGTAGGCATGGTTGCTGAAGTTGGTGGCTGAACCGGCATTATAGAATGAGAACATTCCGCCGATAAGCAGACTGCTCTTGTGATGCGATGCTGTGAATGGACCACAGAAGGCGGCGCACGCCTCACCGTTGCTCATATAGCTGTTGGCAAAGAATACGGATGCTGAGGCTGTGAAACCGTTGCTCAGCTGGCAGGCTTCGCCCACGAAGCAGTCCTGTATCTTCACGCTGTTGATAACGCTGGAACCCTCGGCGATGATGGAGTTCTCGATGATGACTCCCGTACCGATATATACGTTTCCGTGAACCGAACCGAGCAGCGTACAGTCGCTGAGTCGTGAAGCACCGTTTACCTCGCAGAGGTCGTTGATTACGCAGTTGGTAATCTCCTTGGTGTTCACAATCTTCACGTTGCTGCCTATCTGTCCTCTTTCCGGCGCCTTGTTCTCGATGTCGGTTTTGATGAGCTGTCGGATGTTCTCCTTCAGTTCCTTGTCGGAGAAGTGCTTCACCATGAAGGCAGCCAGCTGACTGTTGAGGTCGGAGAAGAGAATCACGTTTCCTTCGCCCACCTCGTTGAGCACGCTCACCAGGTTCCCCTCGCCGAAGGTAGCGCCCTCGGTGGTTTCCATCGTAGAGATGTTGGAGATGTAGCAGTCATCACCAATGGTGTAGTTGTTGATGAAGTTGCCCACGTTCTCGATGAGACAGTCGTCTCCGATGGTTACGTTTCTCAGGGTGGCATTGTTGATGCCGGAATGCTTTACGAAGCCTTGGCTCACCTCCACATTCTTGTTGAAGGCGCCGATGTTTACCTCGCCATAGAGCATCACGCGATGCATGTAGTTGGGCTTGAAGTCTTCTGAAACATTGATTGAAGTCCAGTCTTCAGCCCAGCAGTCGTTGCTCTTGAGTACCTCGATTTCCTCGGAGGTCAGAGGTCTGTAGTCATTCATTGTTGATATGTTTTTAGGGAATTATTCGTAATCCTGGTACAGGAAGTCGTTGTATGGATACTTCTGTACGTGCAGTTCTCTTACCTTTTTATATAGCACCTCTCGGAACTCGTCGATGTTCTCCTTGTTCTTTGCTGAGATGAAGAGACAGTCGTCGTTGAGCTTTGCCATCCAGGTTTTCTTGAGATCTTCCAGCGGGATGTTCTCCTTCTCCATCGGAGTGAGGTCGTCTTCCTCCTTCTCCACCCAGGAGTAGTTGTCTATCTTGTTGAAGATGATCATCGAAGGCTTGTCGGAGCATCCTATTTCCTCCAGGGTCTTTTCCACTACCTGGATCTGCTCCTCGAAGTCTGGGTGGGAGATATCCACCACGTGCAGCAGGAGGTCTGCCTCACGGGTCTCGTCCAGGGTGCTCTTGAAGGAGTCCACCAGGTCGGTAGGCAGCTTGCGGATGAATCCTACGGTGTCGGCAAGGAGGAATGGCAGGTTATCTACCACCACCTTTCTCACGGTGGTATCGAGGGTAGCAAAGAGTTTGTTCTCTGCAAACACCTCGCTCTTGCTGAGCAGGTTCATGATGGTGGATTTTCCCACGTTGGTATAGCCCACGAGAGCCACGCGGATCATTCTTCCGCGGTTCTTGCGCTGGGTAGTCTTCTGCTTGTCTATTTCTGCGAGTCGCTCCTTGAGCAGGCTCATTCTGCCGAGGATGATACGGCGGTCCATCTCGAGCTGGGTCTCACCCGGTCCACGCAGACCTACCGATCCCTTTCCGCCACCGGAACCAGAACCACCACCCTGGCGCTCCAGGTGAGTCCAGAGTCGCTGCAGTCTTGGCAGCATGTATCGGTATTGTGCCAGCTCTACCTGCGTCTTGGCAGCTGCAGTCTGGGCACGCATGGCGAAGATGTCGAGGATGAGCGAAGTACGGTCGAGAATCTTCACCTGCAATTCCTGCTCGATATTCCGGATTTGCTTGGCAGAGAGTTCATCATCGAAGATCACCATACCTACTTCTCTGTCTTCCTCTTCCTCGTCCTTGATGTATTGCTTGATTTCCTCCAGCTTACCCTTTCCCACGTAGGTGGTCTGGTTAGGCGACACCACCTTCTGCGTGAATCGCTTCACGGTGACGGCGCCTGCGGTATCTGCAAGAAATTCCAACTCGTCGAGATATTCCTTGGTCTTGGCTTCGTCCTGTGTCTTGGTAATAAGACCCACCAGCACAGCGGTTTCCGCCTTGACTTCTGATATTACAAATTCTTTCATTCTTTACGTACGTATTATTATAGGTGCAAAGATAATAAAAAAAATGCTCTTATTATATATATAAGGTGAAAATTATGTTTTTTTTATGAAAGGGACCGCAAGGCTACGGGGCGGAAATCGGTATTTGCGAACGCAGGAATCGGCATGTCTGAATGCTGAAACCTGAAAACTCAGGCGCTGAAATCTGAAAACGTTTACGTCTTTTTTCTGCAAAAAGATGCGTTAAATTTTGATTCATATCAATATTTTGCGTACTTTTGCAACCAGAAAAGAAAACTGATTTTCAAAGATACAAATCATAACTACATAAAAACACAAACTGCTGAAACATTCAAAAACTCAAAAGCCTCGACGTGATGTCGGGGCTTTTTGGCATTAAAATCCCTTTAAATTAGCGAATGTATCTATTTTTTAATGAATCTTCCGCCTCTTTCTTCAAAATTTTGCTTATCTTTGCAAGCATTAAAACAGGCATTAAAATAAATCAAACCTAAGAAGAAAATAATATGAAGCAAAAAATGAGTATCGCTGGTATTTTGTTGCTTGCTGCTTTGGGTATGCAGGCTAACAACTATACAGTGAAGTCGCCAGATGGTAAATTGGTAGTGAATGTTGCTTGTGAGGGAGGCAAGGCTTCCTACACGGTAGATTACAATGGCAAGCAGATGCTGGGAACTTCGGCGCTCGGACTGGTTGCCAATTACGGTGATTTCTCAAAGGATCTCACCATGGGCATCCTGAAGGGTGGGGAAGTGAAGCCGCTTTCTTACAAGATGACCCGCATCAAGAAGAGTGACATCAAGAAGGATGTGGTGGATGCTACCATCGGTTTCCTCAACAGTAAGAAGGATTCCATGACCCTCCATCTTCATGTAAGCAACAACGACATCGCCTACAAGTATGAGATGAGCCGTCCTAAGAAGGATAATCCTAAGTCGGTGATTATATATAATGAGGTGAGCGGATTCAATTTCCCGGAGAAGACCACTACCTTTCTCTGTCCTCAGATTACTCCGATGACCGGTTGGGAGCGCACCAAACCATCTTATGAGGAGGAATATACTCCGGATGCTCCGATGAACGTGAAGTCACAGTTCGGTGTGGGCTATACCTTCCCTTGCCTCTTCAAGGTAGGAAACGATGGATGGGTACTGGTCAGCGAAACCGGTGTGTCGAGCGCTTATCCAGGCAGTCGTCTTTCTGATTACGAGCCGGGCAAGGGCTATACCGTAGCCTTCCCTCAGAAGGGTGAGAACAATGGCATCGGTTCTGAATTTGCCGGCATCCCATTGCCGGGCGAGACTCCTTGGCGGACCATTACCGTAGGTTCTTCGCTGGCTCCTGTCGTAGAAACTACCATCCCTTACGATGTGGTGGAGCCTTTGTATGAGGCATCCCAGACCTACAAGCCTTCCCGCTATACCTGGAGCTGGCTCATCTGGCAGGATAGTTCCGTCAATTATGATGACCAGGTGAAGATGGTGGATGTTGCTGCTGCCCAGGGTTATGAAGCCATCTTGGTGGATGCCTGGTGGGACAAGCAGATAGGCAGAAAGCGCATCGAAGAGTTGAGCAAGTATGCCAAGAGCAAGAAGGTAAGCCTGATGCTCTGGTACAATTCCAACGGTTTCGAGAATGATGCTCCTCAGACTCCTCGTCAGATTATGAACAGTTCCATCGCCCGCAAGAAGGAGATGGCTTGGATGAAGAAGATTGGCGTGGTAGGCATCAAGGTGGATTTCTTCGGTGGCGACAAGCAGGAGACGATGAAACTCTATGAGGATATCCTCAGCGATGCCAACGATTATGGTCTGGAGGTCATCTTCCATGGCTGCACCCTTCCTCGTGGCTGGGAACGTATGTATCCTAACTATGTTTCGAGTGAGGCTGCCCTGGCTTCAGAGAATGTATATTTCACGGATTATCATGCCAAGAAGGAGGCCTTCGAGATGACGATGCATCCGTTCTCAAGAAATGCCGTAGCCAGCTTCGACTGGGGTGGTGTGATGATGAACAAGTATCTCTCCAAGGATAACAAGAGCCGTCATCAGCGTTATACCAGCGATGTGTTTGAGATGGCTACAGCCATTACCAACCAAAGCAGCGTAAACTGCATCTGTCTCTATCCTAACAATTTGCAGGATGTACCACAGTGGGAGTTGGATTGGCTCAAGAATGTTCCTACAGCCTGGGAGGATACCAAGTTTATTGCCGGTTATCCAACCAAGTATGCGGTGGTGGCTCGCAAGTCGAGTGTAGAGAATGGTTCCGGTGCAGCGCTTACTGCCGGCAGATGGTTCGTGGGCGGTCTGAATGCTACAGACAAGCCTCTTGCCCTGACCTTGGATTTGCCGATGTTTGCGGGTAAGACCGTTACTTATATCACCGACCAGCCAAAGAAGAAGGGCGAGAAATTCTTCACTTCTGTCAAGAAGACCTTGAAGGTTGGAAAGAATGGTAAGGCAAAGGTAGTGATTCAGCCTAATGGTGGTATCATCATCGAATAATCTTCATGTTTTAAGGCTTCGATTGCCTACGTGAAAATTTTATAGGTATCGATTTTCTACGTGAAAAAGTTTTTTTCTTGAAAAAAGTATCAAAGTCTCATTTTTTGCTTGGAAAATGTGGCTTAAATACTTGATATATAAGAAAATAATAAAAATGAGACTTCTCGGTTTTTGGGCTGAGAAGTCTCATTGAAGTCTCATTGGCTTTTTTAGTTCATCAGTTGGTCTCTCTATGCCCTCCGGTTGGTCTGCTTGTGCCCGTCACACGGGCATCCGCAGCCCACCACGTGGGCATTGGTAGCCCGTGCGCTGGGCAACTGTTGCCCATAGAGTGGGCAATGAGTGCCCAAACGTTGGGCATGTTTTTGGGCAATATTCTTTTACCTCTTTGCGATGTTTAAACTGGCTTTTTATAAAAGTTTAAACTGTCTTTTCTTAATGTTTTAACTGTCTTTTCTCTTATTTCGACTATCTTTAATGATACTTCTATAGTCTTTAATGATACTTCCATGATACTTCTTTCTGCTTTTTCCGAGAAGTATCATTGGTTATAAATATCTATATATCAGTAATATATCCTAGTGTTTTCGGTCAAGAATGAGACTATGATACTTTTTCGAGGAAAAACATTACGTGTGCGCAAAAACTGATCTGCGACTGGATCATCAAGGAAGGGCGATAAACTTATCTGTATCCCTGCTTTGTTTCAGCAAGGAAAAGAAGAAGGGTGAAACGCAAGAAGTCTGCTGGCATCACTGCCAACAGACTTCACTTTTCACTAAACCGAACCTAAAATTCTATCTTATATTTGAAAATCATGTAAATTCTATGGAAACCTGAATAAGTCTTATTACCTTTTAAAAAAAACTAACCTAATCTATTCTTTCTTGTATAACGCCTGCAAAATGAACTGTCTTTTCCTATTTTATTATTCAGCAATCGTCTGCTGCTCTGTAGCTGTCTGATCTGCTGTCTGCTGTTCTGTAGTCTCCTTCTGCTCAGTAGTTTCCTGCTGGGTAGAATCCTCTGCTGCAGCCTGTGGCTGGATAGGAGCATCTACTGCCAATGAATCGGAAGGTGCATTTGGAGCTACTGTATCAACAGGAGCAACCTGAGCGTTACTAACCATTTTGCTTGATGCAAAAACGTTGCTTACTGAAACCATAACCAAAGCTGCGATAGCTGCAAACATAAACTTCTTCATAATCTTATCTTTTTTAAATTGTTACTAATTGATGTTACTTATTTGTTTGTGGATTCATTATCGAACCCGATCATCATAGTCACAATCTGCGTGCCAAAAAGATGAGAAAAATGGCTTTGTGTTGATAATCAAGTGCTTAAGCGTTTTGTGCCAAAAATGAATGGTGTGGAATGTGAGGAAACTCTGTGGAAATATTCCCCAAAAAGTTGGGGAATGTATGCATAAAAAAAGGTCCCGACGGGGATGTTACTCCCCGAAGGAACCTTTCTCATATAATAGGAAATGATAAAAACCTATCTTTTAGAGATTCTTGAACTCGATGCCGTTTGCCTCTGAGTAGTCAATGGTGATTGGCTTCTCGCGACTTACTTCCTCGGCAAGAATCTTCTTGCTCAAATCGTTCAGAACGTAATCCTGGATGGCACGCTTTACCGGACGGGCACCAAACTCTGGATCGTAACCAACCTCGGCAAGATAACCGATGGCAGCTGGAGTCCAGCGGAGATCGAAGCCCTGAGGCTCCAACATCTTCTTGGCTCTGTTCATCTGTAACTCCACAACCTTGGCAATCTGATCCTTGGTCAATGGCTGGAAGGTGATGATGTCGTCGATACGGTTCAGAAACTCCGGACGGAAGGTCTTCTTCAACATCTCACGGCTCGCATTGGAAGTCATGATGATGATGGTGTTCTTGAAGTTGACTACACGACCCTTGTTGTCGGTCAATCGACCATCGTCCAATACCTGAAGCAGGGTGTTGAAGACATCTGGGTGAGCCTTCTCAATCTCATCGAAGAGAACTACACTGTATGGCTTGCGGCGAACAGCCTCGGTCAACTGGCCACCCTCATCGTATCCTACATACCCCGGAGGCGCTCCAATCAAACGGGTGACACTGAACTTTTCCTGATACTCACTCATATCTATTCTCGTCATCATCGACTCGTCGTTGAAGAGATACTCGGCAAGTGCCTTGGCAAGCTCGGTCTTACCTACACCGGTGGTGCCGAGGAAGATGAAGCTGGCGATAGGACGCTTTGGATCCTGCAAGCCGGCACGGCTGCGGCGTACGGCATCACTTACGGCAGTGATTGCCTCGTCCTGACCGATGACTCTCTTGTGGAGTTCCTCCTCCAGATGGAGCAGTTTCTCACGTTCGCTCTGCATCATTCGGCTCACTGGTATTCCGGTCCAGCGGCTTACTACCTCTGCAATATCATCGGCTGTCACCTCTTCACGGATCATTGCCTCACCGCCCTGGGTGCTCTTCAGCTGCTCCTGAATCTTCTTGATATCCTCTTCAAGAGCTACCAACTTAGAGTAGCGAATCTCGGCTACACGTTCGTAATTGCCTTCACGCTCCATGCGCTCAGCCTCGAACTTGAGGTTCTCCATCTCCTGCTTGTCTTGCTGAATTTTGTTAACAAGAGCCTTTTCGCCTTCCCACTTTGCGCGGAAGTCGTGCTCCTTATCCTTCAACTCTGCAATCTCCTTGTCGAGTTGCTGAATCTTAGGCTGGTCGTTCTCGCGCTTAATTGCTTCACGTTCAATTTCCAACTGCTTCAAGTGACGGGTGATTTCATCCAGTTCCTCTGGCACGGAATCACGTTCCATACGGAGCTTGGCTGCGGCTTCATCCATCAGGTCGATGGCCTTATCCGGGAGGAATCTGTCAGAAATATATCTCTCGGATAACTTGACAGCTGCTATGCAGGCATCATCCTGAATACGAACCTTGTGGTGGTTCTCGTAACGCTCCTTGATACCACGAAGAATGCTGATGGCATCTACCTCGTCTGGCTCATTCACCATCACAGTCTGGAATCGACGTTCCAGCGCCTTATCCTTCTCGAAGTACTTCTGATACTCGTTGAGGGTAGTGGCACCGATGGCTCTCAGTTCACCACGAGCCAAGGCTGGCTTCAGGATGTTGGCTGCATCCATGGCACCTTCGCCACCGCCAGCACCTACCAGGGTATGAATCTCATCGATGAAGAGGATAATCTGACCGTTGGCATTGGTTACCTCCTTGATGACGCTCTTCAAACGCTCCTCGAACTCACCCTTGTATTTGGCACCGGCAACCAGTGCACCCATATCAAGCGAATAGAGCTGCTTGTTCTTCAGATTCTCAGGCACATCGCCACGGACGATACGCTCTGCAAGTCCCTCAACGATAGCGGTTTTACCTGTACCAGGCTCACCGATAAGGATAGGGTTGTTCTTGGTTCGGCGAGAGAGAATCTGAAGAACTCTTCTGATTTCCTCATCACGACCGATAACCGGGTCGAGCTTGCCGCTGCGAGCCTGTTCTACCAGGTTCTTGGCATATTTTTCAAGACTCTGATAGTTCTCGTCGGCACTCTGGCTCTTCACGTTCTGGCCCTGTCGCAAAGCCTGGATGGCTGCGGTGAGGTCCTTCTCGTTGGCACCCGCATCCTTGAGGATTCGGGCAGCAGTAGAGTTGCCTTTGAGGATAGCGAGGAGGATAGGCTCCACGCTGACGAATTCATCTCCCATCTTCTTGGCGATGTCCTCGGCATTGAGCAATATCTGGTTGGTATCGCCCGAGAGGTATGGCTGACCGGCACCCTGCACACGAGGCAGGTGCTGCATCTCCTGCTGCAGGAGCATGGCAATCTGGTTGCCGTTCATGCCCAGCTTCTGGAAGATGTAGTTGGTTACATCAGGTGCCTTCTCGATGATACCACTGAGAAGATGCACCGGTTCGATGGTCTGCTGACCATTTCTCTGCGCTATGTTCACAGCGGCCTGCACCGCTTCCTGCGCCTTGATTGTAAATTTGTCGAATGTCATATCTTAATCTCCTTTCTAAATGTTATTTGTTCTACTTCTTGTTGTCTGGCTTCAGTTCTTCCGGACTTTCAGCCTTGGATGATGCTTCAGCCTTGCTGGCTTCCGGCATCGCAATCCGTGGATGCGAATAGCGTGCCCATTGCGTGTTTTTGGGCGTTTTTCTGACATTTTGTCTGTTTTTCCCTTCCTTTTTCCCTATTCGCAGAAAAGCTTCTGTCAAAATGGCTGAACCATTACTTGATTTATCGCAAATATCCTTTAAATAATGTGATAATAGGTATTAAATATTTGTGTATTTCAAATATTCTTTGTATCTTTGCAGCGTTTTTAGAAACCATATTGAATATAAAAATTCGTAATATATAAAGTCAATGGCTGAAACAAAGAAGATCAAGACAGCTTTGGTGTCTGTCTTTCACAAGGATGGCTTGGACGAGTTGCTCGCCAAGTTGAATGAAGAGGGTGTTAAGTTCCTGAGCACAGGTGGTACTCAGAAGTTTATCGAATCTTTGGGTTATGAATGTGAAAAAGTTGAGGATGTCACCACATATCCATCAATCCTCGGTGGTCGTGTGAAGACTCTTCATCCAAAAATATTTGGAGGTATCCTGGCCCGTCGCGACAATGAGGGCGACCAGGAGCAGATGAAGGAGTATGAGATTCCTTCTATCGACCTCGTTATCGTGGATCTCTATCCATTTGAGCAGACTGTAGCAAGCGGCGCCAGCGATGCCGACATCATTGAGAAGATTGATATCGGCGGTATCTCCCTGATCCGTGCCGGTGCCAAGAACTTCAAGGACGTGGTTATCGTTCCTAGCAAGGCTGAGTACAGCGTGCTTCTCGACATCCTGAAGAAGAAGGGTGCTGAAACCGACATTGAGGACCGCAAGATGTTCGCAGAGCGTGCATTCGGCGTAAGTTCTCACTATGATACTGCTATCCACGCTTGGTTTGCCAAGTAATAAAGAGGTAAACCTATTCATCTCGCAACTCTTCCCGCTCTTGAAAGCGAGGGCGGGAAGATGACTACAAAGGAAAGATTTTAAGCTTAAAATATTAGATTTACATTAGCAAATGGGATTTTTTTCATTTATTCAGGAAATCGCAATGGACTTGGGTACCGCCAATACTATCATTATCAGTGATGATAAGATTGTAGTGGACGAACCTTCTGTTGTTGCCCTCGACCGCCGCACCGACAAAATGATTGCTGTAGGCGAGAAGGCAAAGATGATGTACGAGAAGACTCATGACAACATCCGTACAATCCGTCCTTTGCGTGATGGCGTTATCGCTGACTTTACTGCCTGCGAGCAGATGATGCGTGGACTTATCAAGATGGTTCATACAGGAAGCCGACTGTTCTCACCTTCACTCCGTATGGTGATTGGTGTGCCTTCCGGTTCTACCGAGGTAGAGCTCCGTGCCGTACGCGACTCTGCCGAGCATGCCGACGGTCGCGACGTATATTTGATTTTTGAACCTATGGCTGCAGCTATCGGTATCGGTATCGACGTAGAGGCACCAGAAGGTAACATGATAGTTGATATAGGTGGTGGTAGCACCGAGATTGCAGTCATCTCTCTGGGTGGTATCGTATCCAACAACTCTATCCGTACTGCCGGTGACGACCTGACAGCCGACATCCAGGAGTATATGAGCCGCCAGCACAACGTGAAGGTTTCTGAGCGTATGGCTGAGCGTATCAAGATTCATGTGGGTTCTGCCCTGACAGATCTGGGTGATGAGGCTCCTGAAGACTTCATCGTTCACGGTCCTAACCGTATCACAGCGCTCCCAATGGAGGTGCCTGTATGCTATCAGGAGATTGCTCACTGTCTGGACAAGACTGTAGCCAAGATCGAGAATGCTGTACTATCTGCTCTCGAGAATACTCCACCAGAGCTTTACGCCGACATCGTGAAGAACGGTATCTGGCTTTCAGGTGGTGGTGCTCTGCTCCGCGGTCTCGACAAGCGACTTCAGGACAAGATCAACATCCCATTCCATATCGCCGAGGATCCATTGCACAGTGTGGCTAAGGGTGCCGGTATCGCATTGAAGAATGTGGATCGTTTCTCATTCCTGATGAGATAATATTCAAGATATTTAAATTCCGCATCTGGACCACTTGTGCCCATTTGCGGAATTTTAATCATATACAGATTCATTTTTTTTAAGTATGCACAACCTTTTAGAGTTTTTGCAGAAATACAACCATTGGTTTGTCTTCGTGATTCTGGAGGTGGTGAGTATGGTGCTTCTGTTCCAGTATAACAGCTACCAGGGCAGTGCGTGGTTTTCTACAGCCAATGCCGTGACGGGCAAGATCTATGAATGGGATGCCAACGTGGAGACTTTCTTCTCCCTGACCAAGGTGAACCAGGAGCTTACCCAGCGGAATGCCTATCTGGAGCAGCAGGTGCAGCAGCTGAGCGACAGCCTCTATGGGGTAACCAAGGATAGTGCCATCTATCACCGCGACCAGTTTGCGCTGCTTCAGAATTACCGACTCATCCCTGCCAAGGTGGTGGCCAACAGCCTGGACAAGCCAGACAACCTGATTACCATCGACAAGGGTAGCGCTGACGGCATCCATAAGGATATGGGTGTGATAAGCGGTACCGGAGTGGTGGGCATCGTGTATCTCGTGGCTCAGCATTACAGCATCGTGATACCAGTGCTCAACGTGAAGTCGAATATCAGTTGTACCATTCAGGGCAGAGGCTATTTCGGCTATCTGCGATGGAAGGGGGGCGTTTCGGAACTGGCATATCTGGAAGAGGTGCCACGCCATGCCCACTTCAAGCTGGGCGACTACGTAGTAACGAGTGGCTATTCGGCTGTGTTCCCTCCGGGAGTAAGAGTGGGCAAGATTCTGCACGTGTTTAATTCTGCTGATGGATTGTCGTATAGAGTACAGTTGAGACTTTCTACCGACTTTGCCCGTCTGCGTGATGTCTGCGTCATCGATGATGCCGTGATGAAGGAACGCCTGCAGATAATGCGTGCAGCACAAGATAGTATCATGCCCGACGGCAATACCAAGGGTAAAAAATAAAAGATCATAGTAAGAGGATATATATAAGTAGCAATGAGTATAGATTTGATAAAACGACTCGGCATCTTCGTGGTGCTTGTGCTGGTGCAGGGACTGGTATTCAACCATATCCACTTATTCAACTGCGCCACCCCCTTGCTGTATATCATCATGGTGCTCCATTTCCGCAGAAACTATCCACGCTGGTCGGTGATGCTGTGGAGCTTCATGATGGGACTTTGTATCGACGTATTTGCCAATACGCCGGGAGTAGCTGCAGCTTCGATGACCTTCATCGGACTGCTTCAGCCCTATCTTTTCGAACTCTTCGTGCCGAGAGACAGTGCCGACGACCTGGTGCCATCCATGCGCACCATCGGAGTAGGATCGTATGTTCTTTACACGTTGGTTATCGTACTCGTTTATAATCTTCTATTCTTTACTCTGGAGACTTTCAATTTCTTCAATTGGATGGAGTGGCTCCTCCGCATCGGTGGCAGTACAGCCATTACGATGGTGCTCATCATGGCATTGGAGGGCTTCCGCAAGGGATAGAACCTTACTGCAAGACAGAGAACAGTAAAGAATCAAACAAAATTTTCAGCTATATATATAATATGGTGGATTACAATCTTGATAAGCGTAAATATGTGATTGGTGGTGTGGCTATAGCAATTGTAGTCATATACACCATTCGTCTCTTTACGCTTCAGATTATGAGCGAGGATTATAAGAAGAATGCCGATTCCAATGCCTTCCTGAAGCAGATTGAGTTCCCTTCGCGTGGCGCTATCTACGATAGAAACGGCAAGCTGATGGTGTATAATTCGCCTTCCTATGATATCATGGTGGTGATGAAGGAGCAGGAGGGACGACTGGATACGATGGACTTCTGTAACTCCCTGGGCATTACCAAGGAGGCTTTCGAGAAGCGAATGGAGACCATCAAGGACAGAAGCAAGAATCCCGGTTACTCGCGATATACCCAGCAGCTCTTCATGAGTCAGCTTTCAGACAAGGACTTCAGCGTCTTCCAGGAGAAGATGTTCAGGTTCCCGGGCTTCTATGTACAGAAGCGAAGTGTGAGAGAATATGCCTATCCATACGCTGCCCATGTACTGGGAGATGTGGGTGAGGTTTCGCAAGGCGATATCGAGGATGATGACTACTATCAGCCGGGTGACTATATCGGTAAACTGGGATTGGAGAAGCATTATGAGAAGCAGCTCCGAGGTATCAAGGGCGTGAAGATTATGCTTCGCGATGCCCGGGGAAGAATACAGGGAAGCTATCAGAACGGAAAGCTCGACCAGCGACCTGTTGCCGGTAAGGATCTGACGCTAGGTATCGATGTCAACCTCCAGGCTCTGGGCGAAAGACTGCTGCAGGGCAAGATTGGAAGTATCGTGGCCATCGACCCAAGAGACGGATCGGTGCTGGCGATGGTTTCTTCTCCTACCTATGATCCGCGCCGACTGGTGGGTAGGAATAGGGGTAAGATGCACAAGTGGCTGTCGCAGAACCCTTGGAAACCGCTCCTAAACCGTAGTATCATGGGACAGTATCCTCCGGGTTCTACCTTCAAGACCTCCCAGGCACTGACCTATCTTACCGAGGGAATCATCACTCCGGGCACAGCTTTCCCATGTAATCATGGTTTCTCTTACAGAGGTCTGCATGTGGGATGTCACGGCCATCCGTCGCCTATTGCACTGGTGGATGCCATCAGTACTTCCTGCAACGGTTACTTCTGCTGGGGACTTTATTATATGATAGGCAATAAGAAAAAGTATGGTTCGGTGCAGGAGGCGATGACTGTATGGAAAGACTATATGGTGAGTATGGGATTCGGCTATAAGCTGGGCATCGATCTGCCGGGCGAGAAGCGAGGTCTGATACCAAATGCACAGTTCTATGACAAGGCCTACAAAGGTTCCTGGAACGGACTTACCATCATCAGTATCTCTATCGGACAGGGTGAGGTGAACCTCACTCCTCTGCAGATTGCCAATCTGGGTGCCACCATTGCCAACCGAGGCTACTACTATGTGCCTCATGTAGTACGCAAGGTGCAGGGCGAACCGCTCGACCCGCTCTATACCCGCCGTCATTACACCAAGGCATCGAAGCGAGCCTATAACTATGTGGTGGCTGGTATGAGAAGTTCGGCACTGAAGGGTACCTGTAAGATGCTCTCCCGCTACGACTTCGAGGCTTGCGGTAAGACCGGTACGGCTCAGAACCGTGGTCACGACCACTCTGTATTCATGGGATTTGCTCCGATGAACAATCCGAAAATCGCCATCGCCGTGTATGTGGAGAATGGTGGATGGGGTGCCGACTACGGTGTGCCTATCGGTGGATTGATGATGGAGCAGTATCTGAAGGGAAAGCTCTCTCCTGCTTCTGAAAGTCAGGCTGCCCAGATGCAGGCTCGAAGAATCGCCTATGGTTCCAGCAGCAGATAATATACTGAAGTTTCAAATTATTGAATAATAAAAACAATGGCTCAATCAGATAATAAACAACCAGCTGGTATTCTCCGTTCGCTCGACTGGTGGACCATCGGCATCTATCTGGCATTGCTCTGCTTCGGCTGGATCAGTGTCTGCGGTGCCAGCTATACCTATGGCGACAATGATATCTTCAGTCTGGGTGCCCGTTCGGGTATGCAGATTATATGGATAGGTACCTCCATAGCGCTGGGCTTCGTCATTCTGATGATGGACGACAGAGTTTTCGATACCTTCGCCTACGTGATCTATGCCGTGCTGATATTGCTGCTTTTTGCCACGATATTCAATCCGCATAGCATCAAGGGTTCGCACTCCTGGCTGGTGCTGGGACCGCTGCGACTGCAGCCTGCCGAGTTCGGTAAGTTTGCTACGGCGCTGGCTGTGGCGAAGTTTATGTGCAGCTATGGATTCAATATCCAGAAAATGAAGCATTTTATGGCGGCTGTGGGCATCATTCTTTTGCCTATGGTTTGTATTGTGGGACAGCGTGAGACGGGTTCGGCTTTGGTTTATTCCGCCTTCTTCCTGATGCTTTACCGCGAGGGAATGCCGGGTGCCATCCTCTTTACCGGAGTCTCGATGGTGGTTTACTTTGTGGTGGGTATCAAGTACGAGAATGTGGTGATGTGGGACACCTACACCTCGATGGGAAAGTTCACGGTGCTGCTGCTGGTGCAGATCTTCACGGCAGGACTGGTGAACAGCTATACGGGCAACAGGAAGCATGCTCTCATCATCCTGAGCTACTCGGTGGGCATCACGCTCATCTTTGCGCTCTTCTCCACCTACATCATTCCGTTTGATATTGTATGGGTGCAGCTGCTGCTCTGTGCGGTGATGATCGGATTCCTGGTGTATCACGGTTTGAGAACCCGCTTCCGCAACTATTTCCTGATTTCGATTTTCGCAATGGGAAGTATTGCCTTCTTCTACAGTGCCGATTATGTGCTGAACAACGTGATGGAACCTCACCAGCGAGTGCGTATCAACGTGCTGCTGGGATTGGATGAAGACCTGGCGGGTGCCGGATATAATGTGCATCAGAGTGAGATTGCCATCGGTTCGGGTGGCTTGCAGGGAAAGGGATTCCTGAACGGAACTCAGACCAAGCTGAAGTTCGTGCCTGAGCAGGATACCGACTTCATATTCTGTACAGTAGGAGAGGAGGAAGGATTCTTGGGTTCGGCAGGCGTGCTGCTGCTCTTCCTGATGTTGATATTGAGATTGATACATCTGGCGGAGCGACAACCTTTCAAGTTCGGACGAATATACGGCTACTGTGTGCTCTCGGTATTCCTGTTCCACCTGTTTATTAATGTGGGAATGGTGCTGGGACTGACGCCGGTAATCGGTATTCCGCTTCCATTCTTCAGTTATGGAGGTAGTTCGCTCTGGGGCTTTACCATCCTGCTTTTCATCTTCCTTCGTATTGATGCCGGAAGAAACCTGGTAAGAAGCTAGATCTTGCAGCATAAGAAGCAGGATATTCCATATTGGAAGCTGGACTTTACAGCATAAAAAAAATGACCAGTGAGATACGTCTCATTGGTCATTTTTCGTTATTTTCACTCCGATGTCGCTTACACCCGGAAGAATTTCTCGCTTCATATCGTGGCGGATGGCGATATGGATGGAATCGCCTCTGTTTATCTTATAGATATTGATAGGGAAGTTGTATTGATAGTAGCTGATGCCCTGTCCCTTGTTCTCACCACGCTGGTTGATGAGCTGGCAGAGTACGGTATCAGTCCTCTCGATACGCTGACCCTTGTTGGCAGGGTAGATGGTCTGGTTCACGATGAGTGTCAATGCCGTAAACGGATAGGCACCCGTGGTTCTCAGACCCAGACTCTGCCGATAATAGCCGGTGGCAGCCATCGGAGGGATTTCAAACGATAGGGTATCGTTCTTCTCCCATCCTGCAATCGGCGTGTGGGCATATTCATCATATACCTTGGCATGATTGCAAGCGCTGAAGGCTATGGTTGCCACCAGTATGAAAACGAAATGAATCAGTCTTTTCATTTTTACTTCTTGTCCTCCTGTGGCTTGTTATTTTCGCCCTGCTGTGGCTGGTTGTTGTTAGCCTGCTGAGGCTTGTTATTCTCGCCCTGCTGCGGCTTGTTATTATTGCCTTGCTGAGGCTTATTGTTATTGCCCTGTTGAGGTCTGTTTCCCTGTTGGCGAGGTCCCTTGTTTCTATTATCCCTATTGCGGTTATTGCCGTTTGGCTGACGGTTATCTCCCTTCTCTGAACGGTTGCCGTTTGGCTGGCGGTTATCTCCCTTTTCTGGGCGGTTCGCATTACGGTTCTTGTTCTTCTTCTTTTTCTTCGCTTTGTCGAATCGGCTGAGATCAGACTCATTGAGCAGGTCGATACTCTTGGAAGTTTCCTTCATCTTGCCATTCTCCATCAGACTGAGCGGTTTCTCGCCCTGTTTATTCATCTCAATGATTTCCTTGGCACGTTCTGCTGTGATGGTCTCCAGGTTGGAAGCCAGGTTCTTGTCAGAAGAGTAGGTGATGAGTCCGGCAAGGATATCTACCTTGAACTGATGGAACTCGCCATCGGCTGTCTGAAGCACGGCATCCTTAGGTGGCATCTTTCGGCTTGCCTCCACATAGTTATCTACCTCGTAGTTAAGGCAGCACTTCAGTTTGGCGCACATACCAGCCAACTTCTGAGGGTTGAGCGAAATGTCCTGGTAGCGTGCGGCATTGGTGCTCACACTTACGAAGTTCTTCATCCAGGTAGCGCAGCAGAGCTCTCTGCCGCAAGGACCGGTACCGCCGATACGGCCAGCCTCCTGACGTGCACCAATCTGCTTCATCTCGATACGGACATGGAAGGTATCGGCAAGAACCTTGATGAGCTGGCGGAAATCCACACGCTCATCAGCGATATAGTAGAAGATAGCCTTGTTGCCATCGCCCTGATACTCCACATCGCCGATTTTCATCTTCAAGCCCAGGTCCTTGGCTATCTGACGGCTCTGAATCATGGTATCGTGTTCGTGGCTCTTGGCTTCCTTTGCCTTGTCGAGGTCCACCTGCTTGGCAAGTCGGTAGATGCGCTTGATATCATCCTGTGACTTGAGATTTGCCTTCTTGATCTGCAGCTTTACCAGTCGGCCGGTTAATGTTACTACACCCACGTCGTGACCTGGGTTAGCCTCTACAGCCACGATATCGCCCTTCTTGAGGTCGAGGTTGTTAACATTGTGATAATATCCTTTTCGGGTATTTTTAAATTGCACTTCCACCAGGTCGGTGCTCTCAGCGTTTCCTGGCACATCGGCTAGCCAGTCGTATGTGTTGAGCTGTCGGTCCTGACGACCCACAGCCTTGCAGCATAGACCTCTATCGCAGCCATTCCACATTCTGAATTTCATATTTTTATAATTCACGATGTATTCTATTTATTATTATTGATTAATATATATTGCCCTTTCGGGATGTATTTCCTTTATTTTCTGATGAGCAGGACGATATTCTTCAGCGCCAGGTCGAAGAACACGATTTTCGGGTTGGCATTCTGGGCGATGAATCGCTTGCTTTCCTCGAAGAGATTGGAGATATCGATGATGTTCGCCTCGTTGATGAATCGGGCGAAGTTCCTGGCGAAATTCTCCTCCTCCTGTGTCATATAACTGAGTTCCGGCTGTCGGAAATTATACATGAAACTCTCCCGCAGCATGTGCATGAAGTAATCGAGCATTCGCTTCTGCTTCTCTCTGCCGAAGGTGGCAACCACCTCGCTCCACTTCTTCAGGTCGTGGATGTTGCGCATATAGGAGAGGCGCATCAGCATGATGAACATATCCAGATGCTGGCGGTTTTCATTGCCTGAGTCCAGCTCCTCCAGTGCATGGTTCCAGTTGCCATTGGCGATTCGGGCGATGCGGTGGGCTGATTCTGCATCCAGCGCTCTTCGCTCTATGAGCGCTTTCTCTACCTCGGAAGTTTCAATTTTCTTCAGGTCGATACGCTGTGCACGGCTTCTGATGGTTTCGAGCAGGAGTTCCGGCTGCTCGCTCACCAGGAGGAAGAGTGTCTGATGAGGCGGCTCTTCCAGCAGTTTCAATATCTTGTTGGCACTCGTGAGGTTCATACGCTCCGGCAACCATATTAGACTGATCTTGTATCCGCCCTGACTCGACATCATGCTCAGTTCTCTCGAAAGATTGTCGGTCTCATCGGCGGTGATGATAGCCTGCTTGTTGAAGTCGGTATCAGTCTTGCCCATGCGCTGCATCCAGTCGCTGATCAGCACATACGGACCTTCCTGAAGGAGCATCTCCCTCCATTCTTTCATAAAGTCGAGACTTACGGGCGTATGGTCGCCGCTCATCTCGGATGTCTTGATGGTAGGGAAGGTGAAGTGCAGGTCGGGATGCTCCCATTTTTTCAGCATCGGGGAATCGCCCAGCAGATAGCTGGCAAAAGCCAGCGCTACTGCCAGTTTTCCACAACCTTGTGGACCGCAGAACATCAGTGCATGAGGTACACGATTCTCCAGAACCATCTCCATCAGACGGTTCCATATATCTTGCTGACCTATCACTTCACTATTTAACATTGAACTTTGAATTTTGAACTTTAAACTTTATGATGAGTCGTCAGTAGCAAAAAGTCCTGGCGACTCATTTCTTTTTCCTACTTTCTAAAATAGGCTTTTTGTAATCTGCTTCACGCTATCCACCGCCGAAACGGTGAAGAAATGGATATGATTGTATCCGTGATCGAAGAGATCTTTCACTTGGGCCGTCGTCCACTCGATACCGAGTGCCTTGGCATCTTCATCGCTCTTGCACTTCAAAACCTCCTGCGCCAGTGCTTCCGGGATGTCGCAATGGAAGGTCTTTGGTACCATGGTGAGCTGGCTCAGCTTGGCGAATGGCTTCAGCGCCGGAACGATAGGGATGGTGATGCCCATCTGGCGAGCCTTCTCTACGAAAGCATAGAATTTCTCGTTGTCGTAGAAGAGCTGGGTGATGGCATAGTCAGCGCCCAACTGCTGCTTCTCCAGGAGATGCTGCATGTCCATCTCGAGATTCGGAGCCTCTTCGTGCTTCTCCGGATAGCAGGCTACGCCACAGCAGAATTTATCACCCGGATGCTTGATCGGGGTGCCGTCGAAGAAGAAACCGTCGTTAAACTGGTTTACTTGCTTCAGCAGGTCGGTGGCGTTGGTATGGCCGTTTTCTGTTGGAGTAAACTGTCGGTCTTCCTTCGCCTTGTCGCCTCTCAGCACAAGGATATTGCTGATGCCCAGAAACTGGAGATCGAGCAATTCGTATTCGATGTCTTCCTTCGTGGCACCGCTACAGATGACGTGAGGGATGACAGGGATGTCGTACTTGTTCTGGATTGCGCCTGCGATGGCAACGGTGCCAGGGCGGCGACGCACACGCTGACGAGTGAGGAGACCATTTTCCAGTTCCTTGTAAACATACTCGCTGTGGTGTGTGGTAATGTTGATAAACCGTGGGTCGAAGTCCTTGAGGCTGTCGATGGTGCGGAAGAGAGCCGCAGTGCCATTACCCTTGAGAGGTGGCAAAACCTCGAAAGAGAAGCCTCTTTTGTCGCCCTTCTGATGTAAGAATTCTGCGATGTTCATATTACGTAATATCTATGTTCTCTTATTTTGGTTGCAAATTTACAAAAAAAATAGGGGAAATGTGCAGATTATGCGTATTATTTTAAAATAAACAGATAAAAATATAAAAATAAACAAATAAAAAATAACCTATAGTAAAATGGAACAACAACAAACGGGCTCTAAGGCCTATCTTTTCTCGATTGTGATGGTCGCCGTATTGGGTGGCTTGCTTTTCGGTTATGATACCGCAGTGATATCAGGTGCCGAGAAGGGTTTGCAGGCATTCTTCAAGGGTGCCGGTGATTTCGAATACACCGATGTGATGCACGGATTCACTTCTTCCAGTGCGCTGATCGGCTGTATCATCGGTAGTTCGCTTTCTGGTCTTTTCGCCAGTAGGCTGGGTCGCAAGCGCTCGCTCATCTTTGCGGGTGTCTGCTTCTTCCTCTCAGCCTGGGGATCCATGGAACCGGAAACTTATCTCCTGCCTCAGGGACATGCCGACTGGACGTTGCTGGTGGTATTCAACTTCTATCGTGTGCTGGGTGGTATCGGTGTAGGTATGGCTTCAGCCATCTGTCCGATGTATATCGGCGAAATCGCTCCGAGCAATATGCGCGGTATGTTGGTGAGCTGCAATCAGTTTGCCATCATCTTCGGTCAGTTGGTGGTTTACTTCGTCAATTTCATCATCATGGGTTCCCATGCCAATCCTATCTATGATGCTGCGGGTGCCATCGCCAATATGGTGGATGCACAGTGGACCATCGAGACGGGCTGGAGATATATGTTTGGTAGTGAGATGGTTCCGGCAGGACTGTTCACCTTCCTGATCTGCTTCGTACCTGAAACCCCTCGTTATCTCGTGATGATCGGACAGGATGAGAAGGCATACGGCGTGCTTGCCAAGATCAATGGTTCTGAGAAGGCACGTGAGATTATCCACGATATCAAGAATACGGTGACCGTGAAGACCGAGAAGCTCTTCTCTTACGGATTTATGTGTATCTTTGTGGGCGTGATGCTTTCTGTATTCCAGCAGGCTGTGGGTATCAATGCGGTACTCTATTATGCGCCTCGTATCTTCCAGGATATGGGTATGGGCAATCCGATGGTTCAGACCGTTATCATGGGTGTTGTGAATATCTCGTTTACGCTGGTTGCCGTCTTTACGGTAGAGAAGCTGGGCCGCAAGCCATTGCTTATCTTCGGTTCCATCGGCATGGCAGTAGGAGCCTTGGGCGTAGCCCTGACCTTTGGAAATGAAGCGTTGAGTACGGTTACCATGCTGAGCATCATGGTTTATAGTGCCAGCTTTATGTTCTCCTGGGGACCTATTGCCTGGGTGCTTATTGCCGAGCTTTTCCCGAATACCATCCGTGGTGCTGCTGTGGCTATTGCCGTAGCTTTCCAGTGGATATTCAACTTCATCGTCAGCTCTACCTTCGTTCCGATGTTTAATATGCACCTTACTCCGGGCGATGATTTCGGTCATTGGTTTACTTATGGTCTGTATGGTGCCATCTGTATCGTTGCAGCCATCTTCGTATGGAAGCTGGTACCTGAAACCAAGGGCAAGAGTCTGGAGGATATGAGCAAGCTCTGGAAGAAAGATTAGGATAGGAATTCGAAATCTGAATCATGGGATTTCTGAAGAAAGATTAGAATAAAAAAGTGGCGCGATAGCTGGGTAGCTATCGCGCCTTTTTATGTAGTTTTCACGCTGAGTGATAAATTCAGACCATATATTTGTAAGTTGTTTGTATTTAAAAGAGTATTAACTTAATGTCTTGAATCTGAATTCTCTAGCCTCTCTTCTTACTTCTTCCATGCGTTGCGGAAGAGAAAACCTACTGTGGTGTTAGAAGAGTTGGTTGAGTTCTGGATGAAGTTGGTCTGGTTGCCATCCACCCAGATCTGATAGAGTGCGAACTGGAAGCCCAGCTGTCTTGGCTCCTTGAGTGTGCAGTAGCCGTAATACATCTGGCTAGGGATGAAAACAAGCACTACCTTGTGACTCTTGTTGTCTGTGCCATAAGCCAGATTCAACTCGACAGCATTAGGGCAAGCAATGAAGTAAGCTGTTTCCGAAGTACTGTTTGGCATAACATTATACTTGCACTTGATGGTTCTTGGAGCCTCCTTAGCGATGGCAGCAGCCAAATCCTTGTTATTGATGTGCTCTGCGAGTGCAGCCACAGGGAAGTTGGTCATTGTCATGGTGCTGTCGCCGTACATGCTGATGCTGCAAGATGATGCAACAGAGTCAACCTGATTTTTTACGTTGGCATCATTCTTCTTTTCGTAGAGAATGGCCATGTTGTTGTATGAACCCAATGACATAGCCTGCTGGAAGCTCTTCTGCTGCTCAAGGGTCAGGAAGTTCATACCACTGTCACCGTCAGTATTACAAGAGGTGAACGACATAGCTGCAAAGAGTACAGCCAAGATTGAGAATAATGTAATTTTCTTCATTGTCTTATGATTTTTTATTGTTGTCTTATGAAATTTTATCTTATATATAAAACGCTGGAAAGCAAGAATCTTGCATCTGTTTTTAGTTAATGAGAGTTAAAAGGATCCTTCTCCCGCAGTTTTTAAAGCTTTTTCCCGAACCGCATACGAAAAAAGGACTTCCCTTAGTGGAAAGTCCTTTTCTGAGATTGTGACTCGCATGGGGCTCGAACCCATGACCCCAACATTAAAAGTGTTGTGCTCTACCAGCTGAGCTAGCGAGTCAATCTTCTGCTTTATGTTTCAAAAGCGAGTGCAAAGGTACGGCAAAAATCTGAAATAACCAAATATTTTGCCATATTTTTACTGATTTTCTTCATTTTTATCTGAAATCGGGACATTTTCGCCCGTTTCTTCATGATATTGCGGCTTCTCCTTCGTTACATACCGCTGCCAGTAGGCTATGATGAGCGTTGTGAGCGGAAGGGCTACAATCAATCCCAGGAAGCCCAGAAGTGCACCCCAAACCGAGAGACTCAAGAGGAGAATGGCTGGATTCAATCCCATCGCCTTACCCATGATCTTCGGGGTAACTACCATGTCGGTGATGACCTGCACCACACAGAACACCAGAACTGCCAGACCGAATACCAGCCAGAAGTTCTGACCTGTGTCGGCAGCCTTCAGCATGGCAAGGAATGCCGTAGGGATGAGGGCGAAGGTATGGAGATACGGAACCAGGTCCATGATGCCGATGAGAATACCCAGACCTATCGCCATCGGGAAACCGATGATGGTAAAACCGATGCAGAACATGATGCCCATACAGAGCGCTACCAGTCCCTGACCACGGATATAGTTGTTGAGCTCGCGCTCCACATCCTTCATCAGCGCACTCCAGAACGGACGGTTCTTCTTAGGGAAGATTCTCACCCAGTTGGCTGTCAGCGTCTCATAATCGAGCAGGATGAAGAACATATATAATAAGGTAATCATCGATGCCACGATACTCATCAGCACGGTAGCCGTCTGGCTCACTACCGAGAATACCTTCGGCATCGTGGTCTTCAGGGCATCGCTGAAGTCCTTGCTCTTCAAGAATCGTTCTATGGTGGTCTGGTTGTCCTGCAGCCACTCCTTGATCAGCATCGTGAGATTGTTGGTATGGGTGGTTTGATGAACCCATCGCGTCAACACTTCTCCCAGTTTGTCAAACTGGTCGATCATCGGTGGGATGATGAGCCAGATGACGCCACCCACGATGGCAATCGCAGCACCCATTGCCAGTAGGATGGACAGGGCACGGACCTTGACATGGAGTTTATTCTCGATGAACTTCACGACGGGATAGAGCAGGTATGCGAAAAACCATGCTATAAAGAAAGGAAGCAGTACATCACTCAGATAGTTGGTGATGTAGAGCACTGCAATGACGAGGGTAACGATACCAGCCCATCTGATGAACTTATCGAACGTAATCTCCTTACTCATTTACTTTGAACTTTGAATTTTGAACATTGAACTTTATGATTAGCAAAGCTGTTGTATCTTTGCTCTTCACCCTTCGTTCTTCTATTTCTCCTGGCTGATGGCCTTCTGGTAGCAGTCTCTGCACAGCGGCTCGTATTCATCCTTCTCACCCAGGAGCACACGCTTGTCGTTTGCCACCAGTCGATGGCTGACGTATGCCAGGGCACCGCACTTCACGCAGATGGCATGTACCTTGGTCACCTCGTCGGCGATGGCACAGAGAGCCGGAATCGGACCGAAGGGAACCCCCTTGAAATCCATATCCAGACCCGCCACGATGACGCGTACGCCGCGGTTGGCGAGTTCGTTGCAGACCTCCACCAATCCATTGTCCAGGAACTGAGCCTCGTCGATACCGACCACGTCGATATCCGAAGCCAATAGCAATATCGATCCGGAAGAGTCAATAGGAGTAGATCGGATAGAGTTCTGGTCATGGCTCACTACATTGTCTTCGGAGTAGCGGGTATCTATCGCCGGCTTGAAGATTTCCACCTTCTGCCTGGCGAAGCTAGCACGCTTCATTCTTCGGATCAGTTCCTCGGTTTTTCCGGAGAACATCGATCCGCACACCACTTCAATTCTTCCGGGGCGGTGTGCCTCCCCATTCAGTATTTCAGTCATTTCGGGGACAAAATTACTAATAAGGTTTTAAAAAATGCAAAGATACGCAGTTTTTTTTTGCTATGAAAGATTAATTAACTACATTTGTACCCACTTATGGGCATATTATATATCGTACCGACTCCAGTAGGCAATATGGAGGACATGACAATGCGAGCCATCCGGGTCTTGAAAGAGGCGGATATGGTGCTCGCGGAGGACACTCGGACATCGAGCGTCCTGCTTAAGCATTTCGATATTAAAAATCGATTAGTGGCGCATCATAAGTTTAATGAGCATGGCACATCGGCTGGCATCGTAGAGCGATTGAAGGCTGGTGAGACCATCGCCTTGATCAGTGATGCAGGAACCCCAGGCATCAGCGACCCTGGTTTCTATCTGGCTCGTGAGGCTGCGAAAGCAGGCATCACCGTGCAGACCCTTCCGGGACCTACGGCTTGTATCCCAGCCATCGTGTCGTCCGGATTACCTTGCGACAGATTCTGCTTCGAGGGATTCATCCCGCAGAAGAAGGGCAGACAAACCTATCTGGAATCGCTCAAGGATGAGGTGCGCACCATGATTTTCTACGAGTCACCCTATAGAGTGGTGAAGACCTTGCAGCAGTTTGCCGAGGTCTTTGGAGAAGACAGACAGGTGAGCTGTTGCCGTGAAATCTCGAAGCTGCACGAGGAAAGTGTGCGTGGAAGCCTTGCCGAGGTGATCGCTCACTTTCAGGAGACGGAACCGCGCGGTGAGTTCGTCATCGTACTGGCGGGCAAGGATCCCAAGCAGCTGAAGGAGGAATTGAAGGAAAAGCGACGCGAAGAGCGTAAGAATAATAAATAAAGAAAGTATTAATCATAAAATTAACAAAAAGGAGAAGGATTATGAAAAAGCTATTAATGATGGCGTGCCTCGCAGCCTTTGTTTTAACTGGATGTAACGACGGCAAGAACAATGCCGCTAACAATGCGGCTCAAGCAGATTCGCTCAACAGTATCATTGCGCAGAAGGATAGCGAACTGAATGATATGCTGGGTACTCTGAATGAGATTGAGGATGGTCTCAACCAGATCAATGAGGCTGAGAACCGCGTGGTGCTCTTGAAGAATGGCGAGGGTGTCACCAAGAGACAGAAACTCAAGGAGGATGTGCAGTTCATCGCTACTCGCATGAAGCAGAACAAGGAGCTCCTCGCCAAGTTGCAGAAGCAGTTGGCTAACAGCTCTATCCAGGGCGACCAGCTCAAGAAGACCATCGAGAACCTGCAGAAGCAGCTGGTTGAGAAGGAGAAGCAGCTCCAGGCACTCCGTGAGGAGTTGGATAGCAAGGATATCCACATTGCAGCTCTTGATGAGACTATCAACAACTTGAACACCAAGACCAGCAACCTTACCAAGGAAAGCAGTAAGAAGACTGAGGTGATTAATGCTCAGGATAAGCAGCTCAACACTGCATGGTATGTATTCGGTACCAAGAAGGAGCTGAAGAACCAGCACATCATGGAGAATGGCAAGGTTATGACCGGTAACTTCAACAAGAGCTACTTTACAAAGGTAGATATCCGTGAGGTTTCTGAGATCAAGCTCTATTCTAAGTCAGCCAAGTTGCTCACTACTCATCCTTCAAGCTCTTATACTCTGGTTCGTGATGCCAACAAGCAATATACTCTCCGCATCACCAACTCTCAGATTTTCTGGAGCACCAGCAAGTACCTGGTTGTTCTCGTGAAGTAACGGAGTATTGGGTTGGAAACGAATGTTGATGCACTGAAACAGTGCATCAAGGCTGAAATATAAAAAAGATGATGCACTGAAACGGTGCATCATCTTTTTTTTGTGTATAGTTTGATACTGTCTTATCTTTTCCTGGCAAAGAATTGCTGCATGAGTGCGCGGCACTCATCTTCCAATACGCCCGATGTAACCAGGGTTTTGGGATGCAGTGCCTGGGGTGCATATTTGGTATAGCCCCTTTTTTCATCTCCGGCACCATACACCACACGGCTGATCTGCGACCATCCCAAGGCTCCGGCGCACATCACGCACGGCTCTACTGTGACATAGAGGGTACAGTCTTTCAGGTATTTTCCGCCCAGCATGTTCGCTCCGGATGTAATCGCCTGCATCTCGGCATGGGCGGTAACATCGGTAAGCATCTCCGTAAGATTGTGGGCTCTCGAGATGATGCGGTCCCTGCAAACGATGACGGCACCTACCGGAATCTCGTCTTCGTCGAATGCCGCCTGCGCCTCCATCAGCGCACGGCGCATATATTCTTCGTCTTTTTTCAGATTGTCTTCCATATTTCTATTCTTTATGATTTCTCTTTTTCTATTTTTGTGCAAAAATACATAAAAAACTTTGATGGATGAAAGAAAAGTGTTATTTTTGCATAGTAATAGTGCCTTTTGTGCGGAAAATGATGCCGCCAGGGGTAAACATAAGAAAATAATCTATGGCTGAACATAATGATTTGGGCAAATGGGGAGAAGATGAGGCGGTGCTCTATCTGGAAGATGAGGGCTATACCATCGTAGATCGTGACTGGAGGCTAGGCCGCCGCGACCTGGATATCCTTGCCTTTTCGCCCGATGGCAACACGCTGGTGGTGGTAGAGGTGAAGACTCGCACCGGCGAGGAATACCAGCAGCCCGAAGAGGCTGTTACCCGGAGCAAGATGAGGAATCTTGCCATAGCTGCCAATGCTTATGTCAAGGAATACCAGGTGGACAAAGTGTTGCGCTTTGATGTCATCTCCATCGTGGGATGCGCTCATCAGGTGAAGAGTCTGCAGCATCTCAAGGATGCCTTCAATCCGATGCTCATCCTTTGAGGCAGATGCTTACATATATATAATAAGGTGAAAATGGAAACAAAGATCATAAGAATGCAGGAAGTGGATTCTACGAATACCTTCCTGAAGGGAATGAAAACCTGCGAGGATGATACACTCATCGTGGCTGTAGCCGATTATCAGACGGCAGGCAGAGGACAGGGCTCGCATACCTGGGAGAGCGAACCGGGCAAGAACCTCCTCTTCAGTTTGCTGATGACTCCTACCTGGGTGCCCGTACGCCAGCAGTTCCTGCTCTCTGAGGCAGGAGCCCTAGCCGTCAAGGATGCCCTGGATACCTATACCGACGGCATTACGCTGAAATGGCCGAACGATGTATATTGGAACGACAGGAAGATCAGCGGCACGCTGATAGAGACCTCTATCGATTCCAAGGGCATCAAGCGATGCATCTTCGGTACCGGGGTGAACATCAATCAGACCGAGTTCCACAGCGATGCGCCCAATCCGGTATCCCTGGCTCAGATTCTGGGTCACGAGGTGGATAGGGAAGAGGTGCTGCAGAAGATCATCGAGGCATTCAAGAAGTATTATGAGCTGCTCCGCCGTGCCGACTATATGGATGTTTCGGGCATCTATCATCTCTCGCTCTACCGCCGCAAGGGATTCCACTGGTACGAGGATGCCGACGGCAAGTTTGAGGGTGCCTTCGTAGAGGTGGAAGATGACGGCCATCTCATCCTTCACGACAGGAAGGGAATGATCCGGTCGTATGCCTTTGGCGAAATCAGATTCCTGATTCCTTCAGCAAATATGAAACAATAAACATTAAACAAGATATTTATGGCAAAGTTTAAAAGAATTCTTTTGAAGTTGAGCGGTGAGAGCCTGATGGGCAAGCAGAGCTTCGGCATCGACCCTGAGCGCTTGAGTGATTATGCTAAGCAGATTAAGGAAGTTCACGAGATGGGCGTGCAGATCGGTATCGTGATCGGTGGTGGTAACATTTTCCGCGGATTGAGTGGAAGCCAGAAGGGATTCGACCGTGTGAAGGGCGACCAGATGGGTATGTGTGCCACCGTCATCAATTCTCTCGCCCTGAGCAGTGCCCTCGGTGCACTGGGCGTGAAGAACAAGGTGCTTACAGCTATCCGCATGGAGCCTATCGGTGAGTTCTACACCAAGTGGAAGGCCATCGAGGCAATGGAAGACGGCTACATCTGCATCTTCTCTGCAGGTACAGGCAGCCCATATTTCACTACCGATACCGGTTCATCTCTCCGTGGTATCGAGATCGAGGCAGACGTGATGCTCAAGGGTACCCGTGTGGATGGTATCTATACCGCCGACCCGGAGAAGGATCCTACCGCTACCAAGTTCAAGGACATCACCTATGATGAGATCTACACCAAGGGCTTGAAGGTGATGGACCTCACGGCTACTACCATGTGCAAGGAGAACGACCTTCCTATCTACGTATTCAATATGGATGTAGTAGGCAACCTGAAGAAGGTGATGGAAGGTGAGGAGATTGGTACGCTCGTTCACAACTAAATAAAAAAATAAGGCTTACTTCCCGCCGGAAGTAAGCCTTTGTTATTCCTTAATCTTTTTATCTTTGTTAGAAAGCTGATGCCTATACTAACAATTAACGCCTTTCCTTGAAAAGGAAAAGACAAAACCTATATTTTTATTTTTTCTTCAAAAACATCATCCAGGAGAGCAGTACGTACATCAGGATGATGGGCCACCATCCCTCTAGGAATCCTCTTGCTCCTTCGGCAACCACAGATACCGCAAGAACGGCGATGGCGAAACCGGCAAAGCAATACTTCACCTCGTTGCCCTTGAACGACCACTGCTTGAACTTCAGGGCGAACAGCGGCAACTCGCATACCAGCAGGAAGCTGGTGATGAAAATCAGCGCCAGCACGAGATATATCGACCAGCTCTGGTTGGTAATCCAGCTGGGGCTGCTTACTACCAGCGAACCCCAGAACAGCGCATTGGCTGGGGTAGGTACGCCGATGAAAGAGGTAGTCTGGCGCTCATCCAGGTTGAACTTCGCCAGTCTCAGGGCAGAGAAAGCTGCGATGATGAAGGCTACGTATGGCAACCAGGGGCGCAAAGGCTCCAGAAACTCCGGATACTCCATTACAAAGAGTTGTGAGAATACGATGGTGGCGGGTGCCACGCCAAAGGTCACATCGTCGGCAAGCGAGTCCAGCTCCTTGCCGATAGGCGATGAAACGTGCAGCAAGCGGGCGCTCATGCCATCGAAAAAGTCAAAAACAGCTCCAATGATAATCCACAACAGTGCCATTTCGGGATTTCCCCCGAAGGCAAACGATGTAGCGATGCAGCCTGAGATGAGGTTGCAGCAGGTAATCGTGTTTGGAATATGCTTCTTAATACTCATTTCTTCTTATTTCAGTTTTGCTATGATTGTCTGATCACCCGTGGTTGACTGTCCCATCTTCACGCATACTTCCGTGCCGAGAGGCAGATACACATCCACTCGTGAACCCAGTTTGATGAATCCGAGATGCTCATCGATGTAGCACTCTTCTCCCTCCTTGGCATAGGTTACGATGCGGCGGGCTACGGCACCGGCAATCTGTCGGCACAATACATCCACGCCCTCTGGGGTAGTGATCATTATGTCGGCGTGCTCGTTCTCCTCGCTCGCCTTAGGCAGCCAAGCCTTCATGAACTTTCCGTCCTCGTGCTTCACGAACTTCACCTTGCCATCCACCGGAAACCAGTTGGCATGTACGTTCCAGAGACTCATGAAGATGGAAATCATCAGTCGCTTATCGTTAAAGTAAGGTGCATTATCTACTTCCTCTATCACCACGATCTTGCCGTCGGCAGGAGCTACCACGAGTTTCTCGGTATCTTCCACGTTCAGGAATCTGATCGGGCATCGGTAGAAGTTGAGCACGATACCATATACTACACCGAAGACCACAAGGAATGCCCAGAAAGGGATCTTGTTGTCAAAGGCCATCCACAGTACAGCTGCGACAGCCACCAGTGCTATACCGCCGAACACCAGCTGGTCGGTGCCCTCACGGTGGATTCTTATCTTTTTTAGTTTCTTGATTTTTTGTCCCATGAGAAAGGTTTACGTTTTTATTTTCGGTGCAAAGGTACGTCATTTTTATCGTTTTTGCAAATTTTTCTCCCATTTCTTTTGGCAATATCAACTTTTAGCAGTAACTTTGTTCTCAAATTACGAATTTTAACGCAAAAAATGGAAGATTTTGTTCATTTACACGTCCATACACAGTATTCCATCCTCGACGGTCAGTCCAAGATTCCACGTCTGGTGGACAAGGCTATCAAGGATGGTATGAGGGGTATGGCAGTAACCGATCATGGTGTGATGTTCGGCATCAAGGAGCTGGTTGACTATTGCGGAAAGGTCAACAAAGACCGCAAGAAGGAGGGGCTCGAACCCTTCAAGCCCATCATCGGTTGCGAGATGTATGTGGCACGACGCACCAAGGGCGACCGCGAGAAGGACAAGGGCGATATGAGTGGTTACCACCTCATCGTGCTCGCCAAGAACTATAACGGATACAAGAACCTTATCAAGCTGGTGAGCAATTCGTGGGTGGATGGATACTATATGCGCCCTCGAACCGACCGTGCCGACCTGGAGAAGTATCACGAAGACCTCATCGTCTGTTCGGCATGTATCGCCGGCGAGGTGCCAGCCAAGATCCTGAAGGGCGATATTGCCGGTGCCCGTGAGGCATGCGAGTGGTATCACAATCTCTTCGGCGATGACTATTACCTGGAGCTGCAGCGCCACAAGGTGCCCGATGATCCTAGCCTGCTCGCCAACCGCGAGGCTTACGAACTGCAGCAGAAGGCGAACAAGGTGCTCATCGAGTTTGCCAGGGAATACGGCATCAAGCTCGTATGCACCAACGACTGCCACTTCGAGGACAAGGAGACAGCCGAGGCGCACGACCATCTGCTCTGCATCGCCACCGGCAAGGACCTGGACGATCCTAACCGCATGCGCTACTCCAAGCAGGAGTGGTTCAAGACCCGCGAGGAGATGAACGAAGTGTTCGCTGATGTGCCCGAGGCGCTCTCGAATACCCTCGAAGTATTGGATAAGGTGGAAATCTACAGCATCGACCATGGTCCTATCATGCCGTTCTTCCCCATTCCGGAGAGCTTCGGTACCGAGGAGCAGTTGCGCCAGAAGGTGTCGGAAGAAGACCTCTACAGGGAGTTTACCTCTGATGAGAACGGAGAAAACCAGCTGCCGCCCGAGGAAGGTCAGAAGGTAATCGACCGTCTGGGCGGCTACGACAAGATATACCGCATCAAGTTTGAGGCAGAATACCTGCGCCACCTCGCCTACGAGGGAGCCAGGAAGCTTTATGGCGATCCGCTGCCCGAGAATGTGGATGAGCACGTGAACTTCGAGCTCCACGTGATGAAGACCATGGGTTTCCCGGGCTACTTCCTCATTGTGTCCGACTTCATCAAGGCGGCACGCGAAGAGCTGGGCGTAATGGTGGGCCCGGGGCGTGGATCTGCGGCAGGTTCGGTGGTGGCTTACTGCTTGGGCATTACCAAGATTGACCCATTGAAGTACGACCTCCTGTTTGAGCGTTTCCTGAATCCTGACCGTGTGAACCTTCCGGATATTGATACCGACTTTGATGATGACGGCCGAGGCAAGGTGCTGAGATGGGTAATGGATAAGTACGGTCATGAGAACTGTGCCCATATCATTACCTACGGTTCCATGGCGACGAAGAACTCCATCAAGGATGTGGCGCGTGTCGAGAAACTGCCGTTGGATAAGGCGAATGCACTCTGTAAGGCTATCCCAGACCGATTGCCTGACGGTGCCAAGATGAACCTGACCAATGCCATCAAATATACCCCAGAGCTGCGCGAGGCTGAGTTCTCCAACGATCCGCGCGAAAGCAATACCATCAAGTATGCCAAGATGCTCGAGGGAACCATCCGAGGCACGGGTATCCATGCCTGCGGATTCATCATCTGCCGCGACCCTATCAGCAACTGGGTGCCTGTATCTACTGCCGATGACCCTGATTTCCCGGGACTGAAGACGGCGGTAACGCAGTACGACGGCCATGTCATCGAGACCACCGGTCTGATTAAGATGGACTTCCTGGGCTTGAAGACCCTCTCCGAGATGAAGGAGGCATGCAAGGTTATCAAGCAGACTACGGGCGATGTCGTTGACCTCGATACCATCCCAATCGATGACGAACTGACCTATCAGCTCTATCAGCGCGGTCAGACCATCGGAACCTTCCAGTTCGAGTCGCCGGGTATGCAGAAGTATCTCCGTGAGCTGAAGCCTACGGTGTTTGAGGACCTCATCGCCATGAACGCCCTCTACCGTCCGGGACCTATGGATTATATCCCTGATTTCATTGCCCGCAAGAACGGCAAGCAGGCGATTACCTACGATATCCCGTGTATGGAGAAGTATCTGAAGGATACCTACGGCATTACGGTCTATCAGGAGCAGGTGATGCTTCTTTCCCGTCAGTTGGCGAGCTTCACCCGAGGCGAGTCAGATGCCCTGCGTAAGGCGATGGGTAAGAAGAAAAAGGCTATCGTAGATGCGATGAAGCCTAAGTTCATCAAGCAGGGACAGGAGAACGGCCACGACCCGAAGGTGCTGGAGAAGATATGGGGCGACTGGGAGAAGTTTGCTTCCTACGCCTTCAACAAGTCGCATGCTACCTGTTATTCATGGGTAGCCTACCAGACCGCCTATCTCAAGGCGCACTATCCTGCCGAATATATGGCGGCGCTGATGACCCGACGCTTTGCACAGATTACCGAAATCACCAAGCTGATGGAGGAGTGCCAGTCGATGGGCATCAAGACCTTGGGTCCGGATGTGAACGAGAGTTACCGCGTGTTCGGTGTGAACGAGCATGGAGAGATACGTTTCGGTCTCTCTGCCATCAAGGGAATGGGAACTCCTGCCGCCGATGCCATCGTGGCAGAGCGCCTGAAGAACGGTCCTTACAAGACCATCTTCGATTTTGCCGAGCGCGTGGATTTCTCCAATGTCAACCGCAAGGCATTCGAAAGTCTGGCTCTGAGTGGCGGTTTCGACAGCTTCGGCATCCGCCGCGAGCAGTACTTCGGCAAGAACAGCAAGGGCGATACCTTCCTGGATACGCTCGTAAGATACGGTCAGCTCTACCAGCAGGAGCAGTGCGAGGCAGCCACCTCGCTCTTCGGAGGCGTAGAGGCGGTGGAGATAGCCACTCCACCTATTCCGGAAGCTGAATCCTGGAGCACCATCGAGAGGCTCAACAGGGAGCGCGAGCTTGTGGGCATCTATCTCTCGGCTCATCCGCTCGACGATTACGAAATCATCCTCCGCAACCTCTGCAATACCCACTGCTCTGAATTGGGCGACAAGGTGGAGCTTGCCAAGAAGGAGGATGTGGTGTTCGGCGGCATCATCACCGGGGTGAAATCCAAGTTCACCAAGACCGGCAAACCGTGCGGCTTTGTCACCATCGAGGATTTCGAAGGCTCGGGCGAGCTGGCGCTCTTCGGTGAGGACTGGGGCAACTGGCGCGGCATCATGGTAGAGGGCAGCACCATCTTCGTTACGGCGAAGTGTGTTTCCCGTTACGGCAACAGCAACTATCTCGATTTCAAGATCAGCACCGTGGAGTATCTCCAGACCGTGAAGGAGAACCGCCTGGAGAAGTTTACCATCATCGTGGACAGCACGGTGATAGATGAAACGCTGGTGAATGATATCAAGACGCTGGTGGAGAATGATGAGGGCAAGGCACAGCTCTACCTTCAGATTCACGATGCCGAGACCAAGACCAATGTACTGCTGCGTGCGCAGGACCGCACGGTGGGTGTGAGCAGGGATCTGATACAGTTTGTCAACGACCATCCGAAGATGTCGTATCAGATCAATTAAAAATAATTCATGAGAATATTATTAACTATATAAAAAAGGAAGAAAAAATGGAAGTAACAATTACAACCGAGAATTTCGAGAGTTACAAGAATGGCGAGTTGCCATTGGTAGTAGATTTGTGGGCTACATGGTGTGGTCCTTGCCGCCAGATTGCTCCTATCGTGTCAGAATTGGCAGGGGAGTTTGACGGTAAGTTGGTAGTTGGTAAGTGTGATGTAGAGGAGAACGACGACATCGCAATGGAGTTTGGCGTTCGCAATATCCCTACCATCCTTTTCTTCAAGGGTGGCCAGCTCGTTGACAAGTTTGTTGGTGCAGCCAACAAGTCAACCCTCAAGGAGAAGTTTGAGGCTCTGCTGTAAGAGAGGGCAGAAGACTAAAAAAAATACGTCCCGGTGCGGCATCAGCTGCATCGGGACGTATGCTTTTTTGTTAGAATCCGAATTTGCGAAATAGCCTCTAGAATTCTACGCTTCTGCTACCGTCTTCCTCCACGGTGATGGTCACCTTGGTGCAATCCTCCGGCAGCAGGTCCTCGATGAGTTCCGGCCACTCCAGGAAGCAGAGGTTTCCGCCGTAGAAGTAATCCTCGTATCCCATATCATACACCTCATCAATCTTCTTGATGCGGTAGAAATCGAAATGGTAGATAGGATCGCCGTTTCCGGCAGTGTATTCGTTGACGAGAGCGAAGGTAGGCGAGGTGATTACATCCTCCACGCCCAGTTCCTCGCAGATAGCTTTTACGAAAGTTGTCTTTCCGGCACCCATCTTGCCATAGAAGGCAAAGACCTTGCCGTCGCCCATGTTCTGCAGGAATTCCTTGGCTGCAGCATGGATGTTGTCTAATGAATCAATCTTAATCTTCATATATTTAATTTTTAATTTTAATTTCTCTTTCTCGGTGTCAGTGTGATGATCGGAATGAGCATTTCCTCCATCGAGATGCCACCGTGCTGGAAGGTATCCTTGTAGTACGAAACGTAGTAATTGTAGTTGTTCGGATAGGCGAAGAAGGCATCTCCGTAGGCAAAGACATACGATGTACTCAGGTTGGGAGCTGGCAACTGTGCCCTTTTCGGGTCCCTGATGGTGAAAACCTCCTTGGCATTGCAGGCCAGGTTCTTGCCCAGCTTGTAGCGCAGGTTGGTATTCGTGTTGCGGTCGCCGATGATCTTGATGGGCTTCGAGGCGCGGATGCTTCCGTGGTCGGTGGTGATCACCACCTTGCAGTCATCCTGCGACAGTCTTCTGAACAGTTCCGAGAGCACCGAGTGGCGCAGCCAGCTCTGCGTGATGCTGCGGTAGGCACTCTCTGTATTGGCGAGCTCGCGTACCATCTTCGATTCCGTTCGGGCATGCGAGAGCATGTCGATGAAGTTGATCACCAGCACGTTCAGGTCCTTCTCCCTGCATTCGTTGTAGTGCTCCATAAACCGGTCGGCGCCCTGCGAATCGTTCACCTTGTGATAGCTGAAGCTGTATCGCTTGCGGTATCTGTCGAGCAACGTCTGTATCAGCGGCTCCTCGTTTAGGTTCTTGCCCTCCTCCTCGTCTTCATCCACCCAGAGCTCCGGAAACATCTCGGCAATCCTGTTGGGCATCAGACCGCTGAAGATGGCGTTCCTGGCATATTGCGTGGCGGTGGGCAGGATGCTCATATACATATCCTCGTCAATGTCGAACAGCTCGCCGATGTCAGCCGCCAGCATCTTCCACTGGTCGTATCTGAAGTTGTCTATCACGATGAGAAACACCTTCTCCCCCTTGTCCAGAATCGGGAAGATCCTGTTTCTGAAGACATCCGGGCTCATCATCGGGCGGTTGTTATCCCTCTTTGGGTCAACCCATTCCAGATAGTTTTGGGCGATGAATTTGGCGAATCCGGTGTTTGCCTCCTCTTTCTGCATGGCGAGCATTTCGGTCATCTGGCTGTCGGTATCGCTCAGTTCCAGTTCCCATTTCACGAGTCTTCTGTATATCTCCATCCAGTCTTGGCTGGTACGGCAGTCCATCATCTTCAGGGCAATCTGCTGGTAGTCCTGCTGGTATCCGTTCTGCGTTACCTCGGTCACGATATCCTTTCGGTGGATGTTCTTTTTCAGCGAGAGCAGGATCTGGCTCGGGTTGACGGGCTTGATGAGATAGTCGGCGATTTTCGACCCGATAGCCTGGTCCATGATGTTTTCCTCTTCGCTCTTGGTACACATCACAACGGGAGTAGCGAGCTGGATTTCCTTGATTTGCTGCAGGGTCTCCAGACCGCTCAGTCCAGGCATCATTTCATCGAGGAGGATGAGGTCGAAGGATTGCTGTCTGCATAGCTCGATGGCATCCGATCCATTGCTCACCGTGGCAACCTCGTAACCTTTTTTCTCCAGGAAGATGATATGTGCCTTGAGGAGCTCAATTTCATCATCGATCCATAGTAATAATCCGTTGCTCATATTGCATTATCCTTTTAGAGTATCTTTTTGCTGTATCCTTTTAGGATATGTTTTTATTTTCGAGGTGCTAAAGTACAAAGAATAATTGAATGACGGAAGAGAGTTGTGGTTAAAGAAACTTAATTGAAAAAAAAAGGGTGTGTCATAAGTTTAGATTATGGCAGCCGAAGTCGGGCTGAAAGCCCAAAAACTCCTAGCCCAGGGCATCGCCCTGGGTAATGTTGACAAAAAGTAAAGTCGCCCTGAAACCCAGGGCGTGGAACTCCAGCCCGAGGAGGTGAACGTGCGCCTGAGCAGGGTTTCGGGCAAGAAGGCGCAGAAGATGAAGGGCACTACGGCGATTCCCGCATCTGGCTGCATCGCCTGATGAAATGCATCGACGAAGCAAGAGAAAAGGATGAATCCGTCTGGATTACCATCATCTGATACTTACAAATATCATCAGGATTCTCGGTCTTTTTTATAATATTAAGACCGGGAATCCGTTATTATTATCGAAGATAAAAGTAATCAATAATAATAAAAAAAAGAAAGAAAAGAAGAAACAATGCTCAAGATTGTAATGATCATGCTATGCGGAATTGGTACGGGGTACCTGCTCCGCAACAAGAAAATGAGTTTTATCGGCCGTATCATCACGGCGCTTATCTGGGTACTCCTCTTCCTGCTCGGCATCGAGGTGGGAGCGAACCCTCGTATTATCAATGGTCTTCAGACCCTGGGACTCGAAGCCATCGTGCTTACGATAGCCGGAAGTCTGGGTAGTGCAATCTTTGCGTGGGCATTGTGGAGATATGTCTGCAGAAAGGAGGCTGGAAATGAAAGGTAGTCTGATTATCGTAGGCTTCTTCGTGCTGGGCATCATCGTGGGAGTGTGGGATGTGATTCCTGCCAGTTTCCTGGCGAGCGACGTGAGCTATTATGCCCTCTGCTGCCTGATGTTCTGCGTGGGTATCAGCATCGGCTGCGATACTTCTATCCTGAAGAGTTTCAGAAAGGTGAATCCCCGACTGATGATGTTGCCGGTGATGACCATCCTGGGAACCTTTGCCGGATGCGCAGCTGCCTCCCTGATACTGGGACACCGTCAGATCTCCGACTGTCTCGCCATCGGTTCGGGCTTCGGATACTACTCATTGTCGAGCATCTTCATCACGCAGTATCGGGGTGCCGAGCTGGGAACCATCGCCCTGCTTGCCAACATCTTCCGTGAGATTCTCACCCTGCTCTGTGCGCCCCTGCTGGCGAAGTATTTCGGCAAGCTGGCGCCTATCAGCGTGGGTGGAGCCACCACGATGGATACCACGTTACCTATCATCACCCGCTATTCGGGCGAGAGCTTCATTATCGTTTCCATCTTCCACGGCTTCTGCGTAGATTTCTCCGTGCCGTTCCTGGTTACCTTCTTCTGTTCGCTCTAACTGCTTATCAGAAAGCATCAGCAGCTTATCTCGACTGGGTATGCGCATGATTCTGAAGGCTGACTTTTTAGAATCCATCCAGCTCGATGTATTCATCATCGGCTTCAGATTCTGGGGCATTCGAGTCATCGAAGTAGATGCCGGTATCGGTATCTTCTGCTGGCTGGCCCTCGATATCGATTCCATTATCTTCAGGATTCTTCTTCTGAGAATCATTTTCTTCCTCCAGAGCATCTTCCTCCTTCTGGGAATCCTTATCCACTACGATTTCCGTTGGTTCCATCAGCAGGCGCATCTTGCTGATCTTCAGCGGTGCAAAGTGACGGGTATAGAACTTGTCGTAATCATCATACGAGAGATTTCTGCCCAGAAGTTCGAGGTTCGGCTCGCTGATCACGTAGCTTCTCGCCTTGGAAATCAGACGGAGAATGCCGGCCTGCTGATGCAGCTCGTTGGCATACTGGCGCGCCTCGTCGTAGTTCTGGAAACCGCTTACCTGCAGGCGATGCAACCCCTGGAGGTCTTCGATGCTGATGTCGAAATTGCGCGCCATATAGGTGGTGAAGTTATACTTGGCTACCTCGAAGAGCAGCTGGTTCTCGTTCACGGAATCGGGACTGTAGGCGAGCAGGAAGACAAACCGGTCGTTGCGGTCGGCTGAGAATCCTTTCTGCTGAGTGGAGTCCTGGGAACTGAGCACATCGCTGCGCTTCGCCCAGACATTACTCAGGTCGAACTTTCCGCCGTAGAGTCGTCTTCCGGCATTCACGCCGTTTACGATCATTCCCGCCATCTCGCTCAACCGGCTGTTGGGATATTGCGCTATCACCTGGTTCATCTTTTCCAGACATTCGGAAACCTTGCCCTCGTTGAGCAGGGTCATACCGCTGATGAAGAGGAACTTGTCGCGGTTGGCGCCAGTAGGGAACCGCTTGTCTGATATTTCCGAGTTGTGCATCACCGCCTCGTACTTGCCCTCCTTGAATGCCTGATAGGTGAGGGTGTAGATGGAATCTTCGATGTGTACACCCATCCTCGCATTCTCCAGATAGTAAGGGTCGGAGAGGAGGGCTGTGAACTGGCTTTTTGGGTAATCCTTCTTTAATTTATCGACATAACTGTTCGCCATCTGAGTTTGCTTCTTTCGGGAATAAAGCAGATACAGATGGTAATAGGCTTCGTCGAGATGCTTGAAATCCGGGTAGTTGTCCACCAGTCGGAGCAGCATCTTCTCGCTCAGTGCCAGGTTGTCAAGCCGGTCTTTGAAGATGATGCCGGCATGGTATAAGCCATCCGCCAGGAGCTGGTTGCTCGCTGACATCTGCTCTGGGGTGAACGGAATCTGAGCCAGATAATAAGCCCGCTGATGAGGGCCGAGGCTGGCGCTATCGGCAGATGGTTTGCCGGATTCTTCCTGGGATAAAGAATGGGATAGAACGTCTCGTGATGCATCAGGCTGAAGCTTGGAATCTTGATCAGAATTCGTTCCTTGCTCGGAATCTGTTCCTTGAGCTGAAGATGTTCCTTGCTCGGAATCTGTTTCTTGTGCGATATCCGTTTCTTGTGCCGAAGCCACAACAGTTTTGTTGATTCGCTGCCAGTTGTCGAGGTTCTTTCGCTTGCCCCAGAGTTTCTCGAAGAGTGCCTTACCCTGGCTTACGGCTACAGGGGAATAGAAATACCAGGTATTGGTGTTCCCGAATCCGTTTCCGGAATCATTCCCGGAATCATTCCCGTCATTTCCTCCATCAAATTCCGAATTCATCTCTGCACCGTTGTCCCATCTCCTTCTTTCTTCCTCTTTCTCCTTTCTTTTCAGGGCAGCTATCACTCGGTCGATGGCTGCGTTTCTGTCTCTCTCGTCCATTTGGGCAAGAGACTGGAGGGAATCCTGGAGGGCGATGGCATCGGTATAAGGCACCAGTTCGTCCAGCACCTTGGAGCGATGAGCCAGTTGCGGATAATCCTTTCTGTCCTGATCGAGCAAGCCGATTGCCTCGCCATAGCAGCGCTTGGCATCAGCATATCGCTCGGTTTCCCAATACAGATTGCCCAGACGCAGCAGGAGTACACCCTTCTCTATACCGTTTCGGGTAGCCTTCCGGTTGCCTTTTTCGTAGGCATAGATGGCACGCAGGGTATCTTTCTGGGCCAGGTGGATGTTGCCGATGGCATAATATACCTGGTCCTGATAATCCTTGTTCTTATCCGATGCCGCCATGCGCTTGAGTCGGCTGATCATCTTCCTGCTGTTGCCCGAAGCCAAGACCTCGGTGATGGCGATGCGGGCATTAAACTCCAGTTTGTAGGGCGGATTGAGCCGGATGACGTGGCGGAAAGCCTGATAAGCCTCCTGCTGGTTGCCGATGGAAGCCTGCAACTGTCCCATCAGATACCACTGGCGGGCTTTCTGCTTGTGTCGCATCTCATGGCTTATCACCTTCCTGAGATAGGGAATCGCCTTCCGGGCATCCCCCGTGTGGATATAGTAATCGGCGAAGGCATAATCCCATTCCTTCTGGGCACGCCAGTGAATGGAATCGCGCTGGATGTTTCGGATCACATCTTCTGCATCGTAGGTCCATCCCTGCTCGATATAGCATTTGGCAAGCCAGGCGCGCGCCTTGCCGTAGATGGCAGGCTGGGTGGAGTAAAGGCGGCTCATATAGGCGAAGGTGGCAGCGGCCCCCTCGAAATCCCCCTTCTGGAATTGCGATCGGCCCATCAGCATCCACGCTTTCCATAAAAACGGATTGTATTCCCTGCGACTGAGCCATTCGATATCTTTCGCCGTCTTTCTCTTGCCGGGTTCCCATACGGGGCGGCGCTTGATGCTGTGCTGGTGGATGGCTTTCTCGCATTTCTCGATGGCACGGTCGAAGTTGGCTTTGCCCAGATCGCGGCTGTTCTTGTTGCCAACGGTATAGAGCGGAATCTGCTCCGTAAAGTTGTCCCGGTTGCCTTCTTCCTTCTCCAGCGCCCCGTCGATATAAGCCACGGTACCATTATAATAGGTATTGTATCGGGCATTAAAGGCATGCCACCACCTGCTCTGCGCCGTATTCTTCTGCGTAGAGCATCCCGTAAGGATCGCTGCAGTCACAGCGAGTCCTATCAGAAAAAGGAGTTGGATGGGGTTTTTGCCTTTCATGCTTTCTATTGTTTATCTGGCATCTTTCTCCTGATGCCCAGGACGATTTTGGCGAGTGCGAATACCACGATGCTGATGAAGATGATGGTGGCACCCGATGGCACGTTGAGTAGATAACTGATGTAGAGACCGGCGATGCAGTCTATCCATCCCAGGATAATGCTTGCCCATATCATCTGCTTGTAATTGTAGGTGAAGAGGTTGGCGGTCATCTGCGGAATGGTGAGCAGACTGATGGCGAGCACGATGCCCACCATCTTCAGTGTAGCCACGATGGTCATGGCGATGAGCGTCATCATCAGGTATTCGATGGCGGTAACCGGCAGGTGCTGCGAACGGGCGAAGGTGCTGTCGAATGCGATGTTCTGGATAGGGCGCAGGAGGAAGGTGAAGAGGAGGGCTACGATGAGGGCGAGTCCGCCCAGCAGCCACAGGTCTGCGCTGTCGATGGCAAGGATGCTTCCGAAGAGGAAGGAGGGCAGGTCGGGCATGAATCCTGGAGTCAGGAAACAGCAGATGATGCCCACGCTCATTCCCAGTGTCCAGAACATGGCGATGGCGGAATCCTTGCGCACATCTTTCTTGCGTGATATCCATTGCACTCCGAAGGCGCTGAGTATGGCGAAGACCATGGCGGAGAGTATCGGATTGATTCCTGTAAACACACCGATGCCGATGCCTCCGAAAGAGGCATGGGTGATGCCGCCGCTGATGAATACCAATCGGCGGGTAACGATGTAGGTTCCGATAAAGCCGCACAGGATGCTTGCCAGAAAGGCGCCTATCAGTGCATTTTGGAAAAATGTATATTGTAGTATATCCATCTTTTTACTTTGAACTTTGAACTTGGAACTTTGAACTTTATGATTAGCAAAGCTGCTGATCTTAGAACTGTAAATTTCTAGCTTAAAAAGCCGATGACTTCATCCTTCAGCTGGTTGGGCAGGTTGATGCCTCTCAGTATCAGGCTTCTGTTCCATCCAGCCACTTCTTCCGGCTGCATGGTATAGAGCACTTCCGAGAATTCCTCGACCTCCTCATCGGTGTAGGCATCGGCATCCCGACCGGCAAAGCGGTCGAGATCCTCATCATCGTAATATTCTATTTCTTTGGTGGCGGCTTCCATCATGCACTCCTGTTCGCACTTCGAGTTCTCACCATTGCAGGTGTTGCACGATACGCCTTCCTGCAAAGGCTCCTCGTCCTCTCCCCTGTGATGAGATACGATTCCGAATATGGCGCTTATCAAGCCTAATGCCACCAGGGCTAAAACTAAGTATAGCATTTACTTTGAACTTTGAACTTTGAACATTGAACATTGAACTTTGAACTTTGAGCTTTATGATTAGTAAAGGCTGTTGAATTCTTCACTCTTCACTCTTCACTCTTCACTCTTCACTCTCAACTATCTCAAACCCTACTTTCTTCAGGTCTTCCCAATAATGCGGATAGGATTTGCTCACTACTTCCGGATTGTTGATCTCGATCTGAGGGAATTTGAAGGCGAGAGGAGCGAATGCCATCGCCATGCGATGATCCTCGTAGGTATCGATCGGAGCGAATGAAGGCTCGCAGGTTTCGCCATCCCAATACAGAGTGTTATCGTTCTCATCGTGGATGACATAGCCCACCTTCTTCAACTCTATCTTCAGCGCTTCGATGCGATCGGTCTCCTTGATCTTCAGACTGGCAAGACCGGTGAACCTGAACTTCACTCCCAAGGCACAGCAGGCTACCACGATGGTCTGAGCCAGATCAGGAGAACCGGAGAAATCGTAGTCGAATTTCGGCAGCAGACAGCGGTTCGCCTTCAGCGTAACATTCGAAAGATGATCGTGATTCTCGAATTCGCTCTTCACACCCAGCAGACTGAAGATGTATTTCACCACGGAATCTCCCTGCTTTGAGCAGTCCATCAAGCCTTCAAGCTGGATTCTGGAGTCGATGTTGCCATTCAGGGCCATCATCTCATACCAGTAGGAAGAAGCACTCCAGTCGTTCTCTATCATATAAGATGTCTCCTTGTATGGCTGTGGCTTCACGGTGATGGTATCCATATCCGTCCAGTCGGCATCGGCACCATATTCCTTCATCGTCCAGAGCGTAAGGTCGATGTAAGGACGGGATGCAATCTCGCCTGTCAGCTTCAGTTCCAGTCCGTTTTTCAGAATCGGACCGATCATCAGGAGCGCCGAGATGTATTGCGAACTGATATTGCCCACTACCTCCAGATGGCCGCCTTCCAGCGCCTTGCCACGGATATGGAGTGGGGGATAACCTTCCTTCTTCTCGTAAGTGATGTCGGCGCCCAGATAGCGCAGGGCATCTACGAGGATGCCGATAGGACGGTTCTGCATGCGCTCGGTGCCGGTGATGGTATGTTCGCCGGTGGTGGCAGAGAGATAGGCGGTCATGAAACGCATGGCTGTACCAGCGGCCTTGATGTTGATCACCTCTGGCATATTCTGAAGGGCGGCAACGATGACTTCCGTGTCATCGCAGTCGCTCAAGTTGTCGGGTTGGATGTGGCTTCCAGCCATCGCACTGATTACGAGAGCTCGGTTGCTAATACTCTTGGATGCTGGCAAGTTGATACTTGCGTTCAGTTGGCTTGGTGCCTTGATGGTATATTTTATCATACGCGTACCTTATATTATATATATTTTAGTGCAAAAGTACAAAATAAAAAGTACATACGCTAGTTTTCGGGCGAAAAGTTTTCGAAATATCTCAAAAAAAAGCATGGGCAGCCGTGCCCTGTTCTTATCGTTTGCTAACAATATGTAAACGAGATGGGGTGATTTTTGGGGTATATGAAGAAGTGACTATTTCAAAGTGTAAAAAACGACCCCCTAAAATGTCAAATTGTAATTTTGTGTGCGTTTTCTTTCAAAAAGTAAAACTGACCCCAAAAATAAGATAAAATAGCGTTAAGGAAAGATACAACTTACCGGAATTTGTATTACCTTTGCATCAGAAAAAAGAAACAACAGACAATAAGTAACAATCTAAAAATTAAAGAATATGAAACGAATTATATTATTCTCATTGATGGCTCTCATGACCGTAGCTACTTTCGGTCGCAAGCACGTAGAGAATGCAACAGTAGTAGCAGACACTATTTTCTATGCAGAAAATATGCAAAATGTAGCTAGTGCAGATCAGGCTAGTTATTACAGATTGCTGATGACTACCGGCGCTGGCATCAATAAGAAGGACGTTTTCCAGGACTTCTATATGAATGGTAATCTTCGTGCCGAGGGTGGCTACAGCTTCATCGATCTCGGTAACGACCGCAATACGATCTTCAATGGTGAGGTTACTACTTACTACAAGAATGGTAAGGAGAAATGGCACGGAAAGTATGTTAACGGCAAGCGTGATGGTTACTTCACACTCCAGCTCCGTGAAGGTGGCGTGGCTGTCGTTCAGTTCAAGAATGGCAAGTCTGTTCACAATTACTTCATGGTAACATACAAGGATGGTACCACAGAGAAGAAGAATCTTTCTGAGATTCAGGGCTTGATGTAGAGAACCTCTCTAAAATAGAAGCTCTCTAAAAATTGAAAATCTCTCTTAAATTAAAATAGAAAAATCTCTCTTATATAAATTAAAATTTTATGTTGATATGACCAATATGGGGATGGCTTCCGGGAGGAAGGTACATCCCCTTTATTTTTCTGATATATGCATAACTGAAAAAAGGTCTGGCGAATTTCATCGCCAGACCTTTTTACAATATTTAGAGTGCCAGATCAACTTCTACCGGGCAGTGGTCGCTGCCCATGATGTCGGTATGAATCTTGGCTTCTGTAATCTGTTCTTTCAAGCGGTCGGATACCAGGAAGTAGTCGATGCGCCAGCCGGCATTCTTCTCGCGTGCCTTGAATCTGTATGACCACCACGAATAGGTAACCTCTTCGGGATGCAGGTAGCGGAAGGTATCCGTAAAGCCGTCGTTCAGAAGCTCGGTCATCTTCTCGCGCTCTTCGTCGGTAAAACCGGCATTGCGACGGTTGGTCTTCGGATTCTTGATATCTATCTCCTGATGTGCCACGTTCAGGTCGCCGCAGACCACCACAGGCTTCTTGGCATCCAAGGCCTTCAGGAACTTGTGGAAATCATCTTCCCAGGTCATACGGTAATCCAGTCGCTTCAACTCGGTCTGGGAGTTCGGGGTATAGCAGGTTACGAGATAGAAGTTGTCATACTCCAAGGTGATGACTCTTCCTTCGTGGTCGTGCTCCTCCACGCCCATACCGTAGCTCACGCTCAGTGGCTGGTGGCGGGTATAGATGGCTGTGCCCGAATATCCCTTCTTCTCGGCATAGTTCCAGTAGCTTTCGTAGCCCTCGAACTTCAGGTCGAGCTGACCTTCCTGCATCTTGGTCTCCTGCAGGCAGAAGAAGTCGGCATCGAGCTCCTTAAACTGGCTCTCGAAGTCCTTGCCCACGCAAGCACGCAGGCCATTCACGTTCCAGGATATAAACTTCATATTACTTTGAACTTATTTAGATTCTCTTGCTCTCACCTCTGAGCAGGCTCATGAACTCCTGACGGGTGTTCAGTGAATTGAATACGCCGCTGTAATCGCTGGTAGTAGTGATGGAGTTCTGCTTCTCCACGCCACGCATCTGCATGCACATGTGCTTAGCTTCTATCACCACCATCACACCCTGAGGATTCAATGTCTCCTGGATGCAGTCCTTGATCTGCTGGGTAAGGCGCTCCTGCACCTGAAGGCGGTGGCTGAAGATATCTACCACGCGGGCAATCTTGCTCAGTCCGGTAATCTTGCCGTTAGGGATGTAAGCCACGTGTACCTTGCCATAGAAAGGCAGCATGTGATGCTCGCAGAGAGAGAAGAAATCAATGTCCTTCACAATGACCATCTGGTCGTATTTCTCCTCAAAGAGGGCATCGGTCAACACCTTGTGGGCATCCTGATAGTAGCCGCGGGTCAATACCTGCATCGCCTTGGCTACGCGCATAGGAGTCTTGACAAGTCCTTCGCGCTCTGTGTCTTCACCCAGGAGCTTCAATACTTCCTTATAGTGTCCTGCGAGTTCATCCAATCCCTCGCGAAATTCTGTTTCTGGATTCATATCTTATTTACTTTGACTTTTAGAACTTTTAATATTGTACTGTAATCTGTCCCTTTACCAGGCATGCCTGTCTGTATCCCAGGGCTTTCACCTTGGCAAGCACCTTCTTAGCCTCGCCCAGTTCGCGGAAGTTGCCCATGCGGCAAATCCATCTTGGCGAGTAGAAGTGCACATATACAGGCTGGTCTGGGAACTTCATCTTGATGTTGTTGCCCGTCTGTTCAGCCTTCAGTCGGTCGTTGCGTGAGTTTCCTCCGGCAAAGATCTGTACTCTATATCCTGTAACCTTATAGCTTCTGCGCATTACCTTCTTGCGCATGTCCACTACAGGCATCTCGGTTTCTTCCTGATGTGTCTCAGCCTTCTGTGCATTGTTTCCATGCTGTTTCTCCTTGGCAGTTTCGTGCTGTGGCTCGGCCTTCTTGAGCGAGTCTGGAGTTTGCTTGTGCTGGGTAGCTGGAGTTACTTCTTTATGCTGAGTATCTGTTGGTTTCTTCTGTGGTTGTGGGGTAGTCTTAGTCTTATCGTCCTGTGGATTCACCTGATTCGTATGGGTTGGAACCTGTTTTCCGTTCACCAATTCGTCGATAGCCTTGCTTTGGTGTACGGTCACGACACCCTGTCCTGGATTCTTCTGCTTGAGATGATCCAAGTAAGTCTGCGCATTCATCTGGATAGATGAGCAGAGGATGAAAATCAATAATGTGACGAATTGTTTCATGACTATACCTTATTTAATATATATATACCTTTTATTAATATATAATGTGTCAGCAATCTGTTTCTGTCATCCTATTAAGATAGGGAAAGGGATGCCTCCAGGAAAGAAGGCATCCCCTTTGGTAAATATCCTTGTGAGATTACTTCTTCCAAGCGTCGATGATACCCTTGAAATCAGCAGCCTTCAAAGAAGCACCACCGATCAAACCACCGTCGATGTTTGGCTTAGCGAAGAGCTCAGGTGCGTTGCTAGCCTTGCAGCTACCACCGTAGAGGATTGATGTCTCCTCAGCAGCCTCGTTGCCATACTTCTCTGCTACGATAGAGCGGATGTATGCCAACATCTCTTCAGCCTGGTCAGAAGTAGCAGTCTTACCTGTACCGATAGCCCAGATTGGCTCGTAAGCAAGGATGATATTCTTCCAAGCGTCAGCGCTCAAGTGGAATACTGAACCTTCCAACTCAGCCTTTACTACCTCGTTCTGCTTCTCAGCCTCACGCTCCTCGAGAGTCTCACCGCAGCAGAAGATAACCTTCAAACCGTTAGCCAAAGCCAACTCTACCTTCTCCTTCAAGATCTCTGCTGTCTCGCCATAGTACTGACGACGCTCTGAGTGACCGAGGATAACATACTGAGCACCTGTGCTCTTTACCATCTCAGCTGAAACCTCACCTGTGAAAGCACCCTTAGCCTTGTCAGCGCAGTTCTCTGCACCAAGACCTACTACCTTTGAATCCAAAACCTGAGCTACAGAAGCCAAGTGGATGAATGGAGTACAGATGATTACGTCACAGTTTGGCTTGTCAGCTACCAATGCCTCGTTAATTTCCTTAGCGAGAGCAACACCGTCCTGCAGGTTCATGTTCATTTTCCAGTTACCTGCTACAATTTTCTTTCTCATTTTTCTTTTCTTTTTAAAAGTTGATAATATTCTGTTTGAATTCTCTTTCTTTCTGATCCAGGCACCCCATGCCCAAAGCCGGTCGGCGATGGTAAGGAGTACCAGCGGGATGACAAACCAGGAGATGATGCCTGCTATCTTCTTGGCGGCACTTACTTCCGGCATCTTGCCGATTTCGGTCTTCTCCAGCGGTTTGCCTGCCAGGTCTGCCATCTTAGGCAGGTCGTTGTGGCTCCATTTCCGGATGATGGTTCCGTCTTTCAGCAGCAGCAGTCCCGGGTTGCTGCGTATCACGGTCTTCAGCGTCGTCTCGTCTGTGATGTAGAACGGGTATTCCGCTCCCGTGATGTCTTGCCAGTGCCTGATGGCTTTCTCCGTACTTGCCGTAAGGCAGAGGAATGGATATCCATGGTCGGTGGCATATTCGTATATCTCGTCAATGCTTCCGAAGTTGCTGTCATCGGCAAAGTCGAGATGCGGCGAGATGAGCAGGAAGGTGTAGCCCTTGCGGTGAATCACTTCCTGGGTGATGTCTTCGCCTGTCTTCGTATCTTCTATGCTGAAGTCGTGGATAGGGGGCACGTAGCCTTCTTCTGTCTGTACCGTCTTGCTGTCGATGAAGGTCCAGGTGGAGTCGGGATAGTTGTCTATCGTAAACTCCTTCCGCTCGCCGTTCTTCTCCAGGATGAAGGTGGTGTCAAACTTCGGCTGCTTGGCTCCCTTCGGAATCTCCATGCCCTTGGCGATGTTGGCGCCGATGTGATAAGGGCGGAAGTCGAACTGCGGCAGATACCACAGGCTCCAGGTGCTCATCACGATGGAGAAGAGGAAGGTGTAGTTGATCACCACCCACTGTGTCTGTCTCGATATGAGTCTCGGCATTTCCAACGGCTTTCTCCAGAGCAGGATGGCGAATATCAGGAGGATGATGTTCTTGATGAATGTCTCCATATTGGTGAGCACCACGGCATCACCGAAGCATCCGCAATCCTTTACCGGGTCTGCGATGACGATCCAGAGTGTAATCAGCGTCATCACGCTCATCACGGCTAGGGTGATCTTGCTCACCAGTCTACGTCGGATGGCGAAGAGGAGGAAGATACCGATGGCAAACTCAGCAGTGGCAAGCAAAACCGACATCACTAGGGTGCTCCATTCGGGAAACATCCAGTCGATATGCAGCGCTTCCAGATAATCGGTTATCTTGTATTGCGTGCCCAGTGGATCCATTCCCTTCACGAATCCTGAGAAGATGAAGGTTACAGCCACGAGCAGTCGCCCGATGTTGACCGCTGTTTTTGTTATAATCTGCTTTGCCGTCATATCCATTTCCTCTTTTACTTGATTGAATGAGCCTTCTTACTTTTCTCCCATTTTGATGGCACCGAAAACTGCATAGTTGATGATGTCCATATAGTTGGCATCAATGCCTTCTGATACGAGTGTGGCTCCTGCGATATCCTCGATTTCCTTCACTCGCTGTATCTTGGTGAGAATAAAGTCTGTATAGCTGCTCACTCGCATCGAGCGCCATGCCTCGTCGTAGTCGTGATTCTTCTTGAGCATCAGTTCCAGGGCTTCCTGGGCATGCTTGTCGTAGAGCTTCATCGCCTCTTCCGGTGTCATATCCACTTCATCCACGAAAGGTTTTTCCAACTGGATGAGTCCTACGATACCATAATTAATAAGAGCGATAAACTCCGGACGGATGCCTTCGCCTACGAGTGATTCTTTCTTGATTTCAAGCGAGCGGATGCGCTTTGCCTTGATATAGAGTTGGTCGGTTAAGGAAGATGGGCGCAAGATTCTCCAAGAGGCTCCATAATCGTGAAGCTTCTTCTCAAATAATGCCCTGCATTCTCCCATAACAACTTTAAACTGCTGTTCTGTTTTCAATAAATCTGCCATAATAATTTCGAAATTCGGTGCAAATATACGCATTTATTGTGAAATAGCCAAATAATTATTTTGTTTTTCGCTCATTTTGCAGTAACTTTAGAGAAGTTACGCTGCACTCGGAAGAAAAAATAAATCGCGATTTATTTTGTTTTTCGCTCATTTTGCAGTAACTTTGCACCCCGAAATAAAATGAGTATGAGAAATTTGACCAATGCCGAACTGGCGCAAATACTAGATAAGGATATTTTTCACGAGATTTCAGAGGCGGCGGATGCGCTGTCTGTGGAATGCTATGTAGTAGGTGGATATGTGCGCGACCTCTTTCTGGAGCGACCTTCCAATGACATTGATGTCGTGGTGGTGGGTAGCGGAATTGAGGTGGCTTCTGCCCTCAAGAAGAAGCTGGGCAAGAAGGCACATCTCTCGGTGTTCCGAAATTTCGGAACCGCACAGGTTAAGTATAAGGATACAGAAGTAGAGTTCGTGGGAGCACGAAAGGAAAGTTACAACCGTGATTCGCGCAAGCCGATTGTAGAGGATGGTACCCTGGAGGATGACCAGAACCGTCGCGACTTCACCATCAATGCGATGGCTGTCTGCCTGAACAAGGACCGTTTTGGTGAACTCGTCGATCCTTTCGACGGTGTCTATGACCTGGAAGATGGCATCATCGCCACTCCGCTCGATCCGGATATCACCTTCTCTGATGACCCGCTCCGTATGATGAGATGTGTACGTTTTGCTACCCAGCTCAATTTCCAGATAGAAGATGAGACTTATGCCGCTCTCTCTCGCAATGCCGAACGACTGAAAATTATCAGTGGTGAGCGTATCTGCGACGAGATGAACAAGATCATGCTCTCCAAGCATCCCAGCAGCGGCTTCTATTATCTGAAGGATACCGGACTGCTCGATCTCATCCTGCCGGAACTGGTGGCGATGGATAAGGTGGAGACCCGCAACGGAAGAGCCCACAAAAACAATTACGACCATACGATGGAGGTGCTCGAGAATGTATGCAAGCATTCTGATAACCTCTGGCTCCGCTGGGCTGCCCTCTTTCACGACATCGGCAAACCGAAGAGCAAGCGATGGGACAACAACATCGGATGGACTTTCCATAGCCATAACATCATCGGTGCCAAGATGATTCCAGGCATTTTCCGCCGTATGAAACTGCCGATGGATGCCAAGATGAAGTACGTGCAGAAGCTGGTGGAGCTCCACATGCGTCCGATCGTGATAGCGGATGAAGAGGTGACTGATAGCGCCGTACGCCGACTGCTGAATGATGCCGGCGATGACATCAACGACCTGATGACGCTTTGCGAGGCAGATATCACCAGCAAGAACCAGGTGCGCAAGCAGCGGTTCCTGGATAACTTCAAGATGGTGCGCGAGAAGCTGGTAGATCTTCAGGAACGTGACTACAAGCGACTGCTCCAGCCATGCATCGACGGAAACGAAATCATGGAGATGTTCCAGCTGAAGCCATGCCGCGAAGTAGGAACCTTGAAGCAGTATCTCAAGGATGCCGTTCTGGATAACAAGGTGGCAAATGAGCGCGAGCCGCTGATGGAACTCCTGATGAAGAAAGCCCAGGATATGGGGCTGAATATGCCGCAGAATATGGCTTCCAATATGGCAGAAAACTTAAACAGAGAATAATTTTTGTTAAATAACGGCTCCTTGCGAGCCGTTATTCGTTTATTATTAGTAATTTTGCACCGCTTTTAAAACTTAAAGGCGCATAAAAGTTTTCGTTAGAGGACGGAAAGAACTTTTGAATAAGAGAAGATTAAAGATTAAATAATAAATTATAATATAAAATAGGTATGAAAATTAAAAGCGTTTTGTTTGTTGCAGCAGTTTGTGTTCTTGCTGCGTTGACATCATGTGGTGGAAGTAAGAAGGGCGGTCTGCCTGACTTCAGCGACGATGAGTTCGCTGTGGCTACTATCGGTACTTCCAGCGCCGCATTGCAGACTACCTATCCTGCTACCATCAAGGGTATCCAGGATGTAGAGGTACGTCCTAAGGTTTCTGGTTTTATCACTAAGGTTTTTGTACACGAGGGACAGACTGTATCAGCAGGTCAGGCTTTATTCTCTATTGATAGCGAGACCTATCAGGCTGCTGTCCGTTCTGCTGCTGCCGCTGTAAATACAGCTAAGGCACAGGCAAATACTGCTAAGTTGACTTATCAGAACAACAAGAAGTTGTATGATAGCAAGATTATCGGTGAATATGAACTTTCTACAGCAGCTAACAGCTATGCAACCGCTAAGGCTCAGGTAGCTCAGGCAGAGGCTGCTCTGGTTTCAGCCCGCGAGCAGTTGGCTTGGTGTACCGTTACCAGCCCTTCTGCAGGTGTTGTAGGTAGCCTTCCTTTCAAGGTGGGTGCTTTGGTCAGCGCTTCTGGTCAGGCTTTGACTACCGTTTCTAACATCAGCACCATGGAGGTGTTCTTCTCACTCTCTGAGTCTCAGATATTGAGCATGTCTAAGACCAATGGTAGTGTTCAGGCAGCCATTGCTGCGTTCCCTGCTGTTAAGTTGCAGTTGGCTGATGGTTCAATCTATAATCATCCAGGTAAGGTTGTCAAGATGAGTGGTGTCATCGATGCTACTTCCGGTTCTATCTCTCTCATCGCTCACTTCGCTAACCCAGAGAAGTTGCTGAAGAGTGGTGGTGCAGGTTCTATCGTTGTGCCTAACGATCATAACAGTGCTATCGTCATCCCTCAGGAGGCTTGCTCTCAGGTTCAGGATAAGATATTCGTTTATATCGTAACCAAGGATAACAAGGTGAAGTATTCTGAGATCAAGGTCAATCCACAGGATGATGGCAAGAATTATATCGTAACTTCTGGTCTTCATGTTGGAGATCGCATCGTGCTGAAGGGTATCACCAAGTTGACCGATGGCCAGCAGATCAAGCCTATCACTCTGGAGCGTTACAATCAGAAGATTGCTGAGGCTGCCAAGTTGAGTGAGTCTCAGGATAATGCTCATGCCTTCGCTACTGCTATGGGTGGAAAGAAGTAATATATAATAAGGTATAAAGAAAAATAGTAAATTATGTCATTTACAAACTTTATAAAGCGCCCGGTACTTTCGACGGTGGTTTCCATCTTCTTCGTCTTGCTGGGTATCATCGGCTTGGTATCGCTGCCTATCGAGCAGTATCCGAATATCGCGCCGCCTACCATCACGGTAACTGCTACCTATACGGGTGCAGATGCCCAGACGGTGTTGAACTCTGTTGTTGTTCCTCTGGAAGAGAGTATCAACGGTGTAGAGAACATGACCTACATGACCTCTTCTGCGTCTAACTCAGGTTTTGCTCAGATCACCGTTTACTTCAAGCAGGGTTCCGACCCTAATATGGCTGCGGTCAACGTACAGAACCGTGTGTCTCAGGCGCAGTCTCTGTTGCCTGCCGAGGTTACCAGGGTGGGTGTCACCGTAACCAAGCGTCAGAGTTCTAACGTCATCATGTTCGCTCTGACCACAGACGATGGCCGTTACGACGACCAGTTCGTTACCAACTACGCCCTGATCAACGTGGTTCCACAGTTGAAGCGTATCAATGGTGTGGGTGATGTGCAGAGCCCTTCTACCCGTAACTACTCTATGCGTATCTGGTTGAAGCCAGAGAAGATGAAGGAGTTCGGACTGGTTCCTTCTGATATTTCTCAGGCTTTGGCAGAGCAGAATATCGAGGCTGCCCCTGGTAGCTTTGGTGAGAGCTCTGATATGCAGTATGAATATACTTTGCGTTACAAGGGTCGTTTGAAGACTCCAATGGAGTATGAGAATATCCTCATCAAGAGCAATACTTCCGGTCAGACGCTCCGTCTGGGCGAAGTTGCCAAGATTGAGTTGGGTGGTTTGCAGTATAATGTAAACCTGCTCAATGATGGTCAGCCTGCCGTGATGGGTATGGTTCAGCAGATTGCCGGTTCCAACGCTACCCAGATTGCAAGCGACGTAAAGAAGACGTTGGATGAACTGGAGAAGAGTTATCCTCCAGGGTTGAAGAATGTCATCCTGATGGATGTTACCGAGTTCTTGTTCGCATCTATCGAGGAGGTTATCTTCACCTTGATCATCACCCTGGTACTGGTGTTCATCGTAGTGTATATCTTCTTGCAGGACTTCCGTTCTACGCTGATTCCTATGATTGCCGTACCTGTGGCTCTGGTCGGTACGTTCCTCTTCCTCTGGATCTTCGGATTCTCCATCAACCTGCTTACGCTGTCAGCCCTGCTGCTGGCTATTGCGATTGTGGTCGATGATGCCATTGTGGTGGTCGAGGCGGTTCACGCCAAGCTCGACCAGGGTTACAAGAGTGCCCTTACTGCATCTATCGATGCGATGAACGAAATTTCCAGCGCCATCATCTCTATTACATTGGTGATGTCTGCCGTATTCGTTCCTATATCATTCATCGGTGGTACTTCCGGTTACTTCTACCGTGAGTTCGGTGTAACCATGGCGGTATCTATCGTTATTTCGGCTATCAATGCGTTGACTTTGTCTCCTGCACTCTGTGCCGTATTGCTGAAGCCACACGAGGAGGGTCACGAGAAGAAGATGTCTTTCGTAGACCGTTTCCACGCAGGATTCAACTATCAGTTTGAGAAGATTACCAATAAATATAAAGGTGGTGTCAAGTGGGTTATCAATCATGGCATCATTGCTGGTGGCCTCGTGGCTGTCAGTATCGTAGGTCTCGTTGCCCTGATGGGTACTACCAAGACGGGTCTGGTGCCTGATGAGGATACCGGTACTATCTTCGCTTGTATCTCTACAGCTCCTGGTACTTCTCAGGAACGTACTTCCGAGGTGGTTAAGCAGGTAGATAAGATGCTGGCTAACAACCCAGCCATCGCAACCCGTAACGCCATCATGGGTTATAGCTTTATCGGCGGTGCCGGTTCTAACCAGGGTACCATCATCGTGAAGCTGAAGCCATTTGAGGAGCGTCCGGGTGGATTCTTCCACCGTATCAAGGAGGCTTGTACCGGTGGCGGTATCGAGGCATTGTTTGTCAACCCAATGGAATATACTTCTGTGTTGGGTATGATCTACAAGCAGACTGCTGCCATCAAGGATGCACAGATTCTTGCCTTCGCTCCACCTATGATTTCCGGTTTCTCTGTACAGAATGGTATCACCATGACTATGCAGGATAAGACCGGTGGTGACTTGAACAAGTTCTATGGCAATGTGAAGAAGTTCCTGGCTGAGCTGAACAAGCGCCCTGAAATCCAGACCGCTCAGACTCAGTACAACCCTAACTATCCTCAGTATATGGTAGATGTGGATGTTGCCAAGACCAAGCAGGCTGGTATCTCTCCATCTTCCGTACTCTCTGTGATGCAGGGTTACCTCGGTGGTCTCTACGCATCTAACTTCAATGCCTACGGTAAGCTCTACCGTGTCATGATTCAGGCTGGTCCTGAGAGTCGTATGCGTCCAGACGATCTGAGTAAGATTTACGTTCGTTGTGCTGATGGCACCATGTCTCCAGTAAGCGAGTTCGTGAACTTGAAGAAGATTTATGGTCCATCTAACATCACACGATTCAACCTGTTTACCTCTATGGATGTATCTGTAACTCCTAACAGCGGTTACTCTACCGGTGACGGTATGAAGGCGATTGCTGAGGTTGCCAAGGAGACTTTGCCAGAGGGTTATGGTTATGAGTACTCTGGTCTGACCCGTTCTGAGGCTGAATCAAGCAACTCTACAGGTTTGATCTTCGCACTCTGTATTGTATTCGTTTACCTCATCTTGAGTGCCCAGTACGAGAGTTACATCTTGCCATTGTCTGTAGTGTTGTCTATCCCATTCGGTTTGGCAGGTTCGTTCATCTTCACCAACCTCTTCGGTCACTCTAACGATATCTACATGCAGATTTCGTTGATTATGTTGATTGGTCTGTTGGCTAAGAACGCCATCCTGATTGTACAGTTCGCCCTCGAGCGTCGTCGTACGGGTATGGCTATCAAGTACTCAGCTATCCTGGGTGCGGGTGCCCGTCTCCGTCCTATCCTGATGACCTCTCTGGCGATGGTTATCGGTCTGTTGCCTCTGATGTTCGCATCAGGTGTAGGTAAGAATGGTAACCAGACCCTGGGTGCTGCCGCCGTAGGTGGTATGTTGATTGGTACTATCTGTCAGGTCTTCGTGGTTCCTGCTCTCTTCGCAGTCTTCCAGTGGTTGCAGGAGAAGTTGACTCCATTGAAGTTCGAGGATGAGTTGAACGAGGAGGTAGCTGCCGAGTTGGAGCAGTATGCCAATGCCGCTCATCAGCAGAAGGGTATCGAGAAGAAGTAATAACGCAATGTAACTTCAAAGGAAACAATGAAAAAGAATTTAAATATCATCATATTGGGTCTCGCAGCGCTCTCCTTGAGCAGCTGCAAGACTCTCTACGGAAAGTATGAGCGTCCGGATGTGAAGACCAGCGGTATCGTTCGCGATGTAGCTTCTGATACAGATACTTTAGCTGTAAAGGATACTACTACTTTTGCTAACATCCCTTGGCGCAGTGTCTTCACCGATCCTCAGCTCCAGTCAATCATTGAGAAGGGATTGAACAACAATGTCAACCTCCTCAATGCGGCTTTGAACGTGAAGATAGCAGAAGAGCAGCTGAAGTGTGCCAAGTTGGCATTTGTGCCTTCTCTGGCTTTCACTCCTCAGGGAACCATCGCTTCCTGGGATGGTCAGGCTGCCACCAAGACTTACACGATGCCTGTTACAGCCAGCTGGATGGTAGACCTCTTCGGCAACCTGCTCTCTCAGAAGCGCAGTGCCCAGATGGCGCTGCTCCAGTTGCAGGATTATCAGGTATCTGTCAAGACCAACCTCATCGCCAACATCGCCAACATGTATTATACACTGTTGATGCTCGATAAGCAGGTGGAGTTGGTTAACAATATGGAAGGATTGACCAAGGATACTTGGGAGACTATGCAGAAGATGCACGATCTCAGATTGGGTTACCGTACACCAGCCATCCAGTCAGCTGAGTCTAACTACTATTCTGTGTTGACCCAGAAGACCGATCTGTTGCGCCAGATTCGTGAGACAGAGAACTCTCTGAGTCTGCTCATCGGCGACCAGGCACATAGCATCGCCCGTGGCAAGTTGGATAACCAGAGTCTTCCGTCTAATTTCTCAACCGGTGTAGGCATCCAGTTGCTCAACAACCGTGCTGATGTCCACGCAGCCGAGATGAATCTTGCCCAGTGCTTCTATGGTGTAGAGACCGCCCGCAGCAAGTTCTATCCATCTATCACTATTTCCGGTACAGGTGCCTTCACCAATTCAGGTGGTATGGGCATCGTGAACCCAGGTAAGTGGTTGCTCTCAGCTGTAGGTTCTCTTACCCAGCCAATTTTCCAGAACGGCCGTATCATTGCCGGTTTAAAGGTGGCTAAGATGCAGTATGAGCAGGCTTACAACACCTGGCAGAATACCGTGCTGAAGGCTGGTAGCGAGGTGAGCAATGCGCTTGTTCTCTACAACTACTCTGATGAGAAGAGCAAGATAGAGCAGAAGCGAATAGAAGTACTCGAGAAGAATGTAGAATCTACCAAGGAATTGATGGGTATTGCAGGCAGCTCTTACCTTGAAATCATCCAGGCACAGTCTTCACTCCTCAACGTACAGCTTTCTAAGGTAGCTGATGACTTCTACAAGATGCAGGCAGTAGTTAATCTCTACTATGCATTGGGTGGAGGAGCTAAGTAGTTTATAGTTAATAATTAATAGTTTATAGTTATGGCTAGTATAATAAGTCCAAAGGCAGAGGTTTCTCCAAAGGCTAAGATTGGAGACAACTGCAAAATCTATCCATTCGCCTATATTGAGGACGATGTGGTCATCGGCGACAACTGTACCATCTATCCATTCGCAAGCATCATGAACGGTACTCGCATGGGTAATAATAATAAGGTGTTCCAGTCAGCCGTTATCGCTGCCCTCCCACAGGATTTCAACTATACCGGTGAGGAGAGTGAGGTAGTGATTGGCGACAACAATACCATCCGTGAGGGCGTGGTTATCAACCGCGGAACTCATGCAGGTGGCAAGACCGTTCTGGGCAACAACAACTTCCTGATGGAAGGTGCCCATATCTCTCACGATACCGTCATCGGCAACGGTTGCGTGTTCGGTTATGGTACCAAGATTGCAGGCGACTGCGTGATTGGTAACGGTGTCATCTACTCAACATCTGTAGTAGAGAACGCCAAGACCCGAGTAGGCGACCTTGCGATGATTCAGGCAGGTACTACCTTCTCTAAGGATATTCCTCCTTATATCATTGCCGGTGGAAAGCCTGTGAAGTATGCAGGTCCTAACACCATCATCATGGAAGCAGCTGAGGTTACCGAGAAGGTTCGCAAGCACATTGCGAATGCCTACCGACTTGTATTCCATGGTCAGACATCCCTCTTCGATGCCATCAACCAGATCAAGGATCAGGTGCCAGATAGTCCGGAGATTCAGAACATTATCCAGTTCCTGGAGAGTTCAGAGAAGGGTGTCATCACTAAGATGTAAAATTTGCTTAGAAGGATTTGGATCCTTCAATTCACTATTATGTTTAGTTAAAATTCAAGTCATACCTATTTGAATTTTACTCAGTATCTTGAAAGGGCTGGCCGTGAGGTCGGCCCTTTTTAATGTTTGATAGTATGGGTGATACAACTATCCCTAATAGAAAAAGATTCTATCCCTAATGGAAAAAGCTTCTATCCTTAATAGAAATCTCCGTTCATAAGTTTTGAACGCACATTCAACGATGCTGAATACACATTCAACGTCGCTGAACGTACATTCAACGTCGCTGAACGGAGATTTTCATTAGGCTTAGCAACAATTTCAATGAATGGTAGCAATAAATTCCTCTTATGATATCCACAAATTCTATTAAGGATAGTCGTAATATCAATCTATTCCATCATCCATCACATACTATAATAGAGTCAAGTTCCTTATGCAGCGATATTCTCTTCCCTTAATAATTAATTGAATAAATGCAAATAAATGCAATTTTATTTTGTTATCTCTTCGTTTATGTGTATCTTTGCAAACAATTTGGGTAATTATGCCCTTCCGGTCTGAAAATAAATAGATTTAGAAATGAGAAAGAAACAATATAAGCCTCGCAATCATCGTGGATTGCAGGTCGTTACTTTATGCATCAGCACCGCTATGGTGCTTGTTTTGTTGGGATTGGTCATCTTTTCCGTATTGATGGGAAAAAACCTCTCTTCCTATGTCAAGGAGAACCTGGTGGTACAGGTGATGCTGGAGCAGGATGTTACCAATCCTGAGGGCTTGCAGATGTGTAAGCGCCTGAAGGCCCGTCCTTACGTGAAAGGTCTGACCTATATCTCCAAGGAACAGGCTTTGCAGGAGGCAACCCGCGATCTGGGTACCAATCCTAGCGAATTTGCCGGTGTGAATCCTTTCCAGCCATCTATCGAAATCACGACACAGGCGGATTATGCCAACAATGATTCCCTGAAGTGGATAGCCAAGGAACTGAAAAGCTACTCGCGCGTGACGGAAGTAAGTTATCAGCACGACCTGATAGAGCAGGTGAACAATTCGCTCACCAAGATAAGCATCGGCCTTCTTATCGTAGCCGCCCTGCTTACCTTTATCTCGTTCTCGCTTATCAACAATACGGTGAGACTGGGCATCTATGCCCGCCGATTCTCCATCCATACCATGAAGCTGGTGGGTGCATCCTGGGGCTTCATCCGCAAGCCTTTCATCAAGAGGGCTGTATCGGTAGGTGTGATTGCGGCTTTGCTTGCTGATGGTTTCCTCGGTGGATGCCTCTATGCCTGGTCGCTTCACGAGCCGGAACTGGTCAATGTGCTCGGCTGGCAGGAGCTTGCCATCACAGGCGGTTCGGTCTTCCTCTTCGGTATCATCATTACGGCTCTCTGTGCCAATATCTCGGTGAACAAGTTCCTCAAGATGAAGGCGGGAGATCTCTACAAGATCTAATCAGGAGTAAACTTCAACAAAGTAAACTCCGGTAAAGTTAACATTTAACATTCAACATTTAACATTAAATATTAAATAATGGATAAGAAGAATTTAGCATTTGACAAGATGAACTTCATCTTGTTGGCAATTGGTATGGCAATTGTCATCATCGGTTTCCTCCTGATGAGCGGCGCTGGCTCTAACGAGCACTCTTTCGATGCTGATATTTTCAGTACTCGCCGTATTGTAGTGGCACCAACCGTTACCCTGATTGGTTTCCTCTCGATCATCTATGCGGTTATACGTAAGCCTAAGGATGAATAGGGTAAGACAATCAAGTAAATAAACAAGGGAGTAGGCTTTTCAATTCCCTATATAAAAGGTATAAAAAATAATCAGTAATCAATGAATTGGTTTGAAGCTTTAGTGTTGGGACTCATCCAGGGTCTCACAGAGTATTTGCCTGTAAGTAGTAGTGGTCACTTGGCTATCGGTGCCCATCTTTTCGGCATCAATGGTGAGGATAACTTGACTTTTACCATCATGGTACATGTAGCTACCGTGCTGAGTACATTGGTAATTCTTTGGAAGGAAATCGACTGGATTCTGAAGGGTCTCTTCAAGTTCCAGATGAATGAGGAAACCAAGTATGCCCTCAATATCGTTATCTCTATGATTCCTGTGGGAGTAGTAGGTCTGTTTTTCAAGGACCAGGTAGAGGAAGTGTTCGGTTCAGGCTTGCTCATCGTGGGCATCATGCTTCTCGTAACTGCATGTCTTCTTACCTTCTCTTACTTTGCCAAGCCACGCCAGAAGGAGAATATCTCTCCTCTGCATGCATTCATCATCGGTCTCGGTCAGGCACTTGCTGTATTGCCAGGTCTTTCACGCTCTGGTACTACCATTGCTACCGGTCTTTTGCTGGGTGACAAGAAGGAGAAGATGGCTCAGTTCTCATTCCTCATGGTGATTCCTCCTATCTTGGGTGAGGCATTGCTCGACCTCTTGAAGGGTCTGAAGGGAGAAGAGGCTCTTGGCGGCATCGATGCATTCCCTATGATCGTGGGCTTCGTGGCAGCATTCGTTTCTGGCTGCCTGGCTTGTAAGTGGATGATCAATATCGTGAAGAAGGGTAAGTTGGTATATTTCGGTATCTATTGTGCTATTGCAGGTGCCGTTACCATCATCTGTTCAATCATTTAATATATGGATTTCAGAAAAGGAGAAATTATAGCTATCGACAAGCCTTATCGCATGTCGAGCTTTGGAGCATTGGCGCACGTTCGCTATCTGCTCAGCAAGAAACTCGGCTTCAAGGTGAAGATAGGACATGCCGGTACGCTCGATCCCCTTGCTACGGGTGTGTTGGTGCTCTGCACGGGTAAATGTACCAAGCAGATTGAGCAATTGCAGACACATACCAAGGAATATACGGCTACTCTTCAGCTGGGTGCTACCACGGCAAGCTACGATAAGGAGCACAGCGTGAACCATACTTTCCCTACCAAGCACATTACCCGTGAGCTGGTAGAGGAGGTGCTGAAGCAGTTTGTTGGCGAGATTCAGCAGGTTCCACCTACCTATAGTGCCGTGAAGGTGAATGGCGACCGTTCTTATGCCCTGCGCAGAGCAGGCGAGGAGGTGCAGCTGAAACCTAAGACCGTGCGTGTGGATGAGATCGAACTCACCGACTACAACGATGAGGAGAAGACGGCAAGCATCCGTGTGGTTTGCGGTAAGGGTACTTACATCCGTTCCCTGGCACGCGACATCGGTCGTGCCCTGGATAGCGGTGCCTTCCTGACAGCCCTCCGCCGTACCAAGGCAGGAAGCTTCTCGGTAGAGAACTGCATCGACTTTGACCATTTCCAGGAATGGCTCGATGCACAGGAGATAGAAGACAGCCTTGCCAATAACTAGGCTCGAATTTCGAAAAATGACATTAATAGTAAATCATCTTAAGAAAGGAGATATAATATCACATGAAACTATCACAATTCAACTTTAAGTTGCCAGCTGCTCAGGTGGCACTTTATCCACATAAGGCTAAGCGTGTGGTCAAGACTGCTAGTGGTGAACGTACTTTCGAGATTACCCGTCGTGACGAGTCTCGACTGATGGTGCTCCACAAGAAGTCTGAAACCATCGAGATGTACAAGAAGGACGAGAATGGCAAGGATATGGTGGATGCTGATGGCAATCCAGTATTCCTGCAGTTCAAGGATATCGTCAACTACTTCGAAGAGGGTGATACCTTCATCTTCAATGATACCAAGGTATTCCCAGCGCGCCTTTATGGTACCAAGGAGAAGACTGATGCCAAGATTGAGGTGTTCCTGCTCCGTGAGCTGAATGCCGAGATGCGTCTTTGGGATGTGCTGGTAGAGCCTGCGCGCAAGATCCGTATCGGCAACAAGCTGTTCTTTGATGATGTCAACGAGATGGTAGCCGAGGTTATCGATAATACCACCAGCCGTGGCCGTACCCTCCGTTTCCTCTATGATGAGGATGGCAATCACGATGTCTTCAAGCGTTCGCTCTTTGCATTGGGTGAGGCTCCGCTTCCTCGCTATATCATCGATGCCCGTGAGGATCATCACGCTACAGAGGATGATATGGACGACTTCCAGTGTGTATTCGCCGATAAGGAGGGTGCCGTAACTGCTCCTGCTACCGGTCTTCATTTCTCTCGTGAGTTGATGAAGCGTCTGGAGATCAACGGCATCAACGAGGCTTACATCACCCTGCATTGTGGATTGGGTAACTTCCACGAGATTGAGGTAGAGGATCTTACCAAGCACAAGATGGATTCTGAGCAGATGATTATCTCTAAGGAAGCTTGCGAACTGGTGAACAAGACCAAGCTGGAAGGTCATCGCGTATGCGCCATCGGTACCAGCGTGATGAAGGCTACTGAAACTGCTGTAGGTACAGACGGAATGATGAAGGAGTTTGATGGATGGACCAATAAGTTCATCTTCCCTCCATACGATTTCGGATTGGCTGACTGTGCTGTTGCCAACTTCTATCATCCAGAGTCAACCTTGATGATGTGTACCGCTGCCTTTGGTGGTTACGACCTGGTGTATGAGGCATACAAGAAGGCTTTGAAGAACGGCTATATGTTTGGTTGCTACGGTGACTCACTGTTGATACTTCCAGACTAAATGGTGGAATAAACAGTTTTTGTACATATAAAAGTAATTGATATTCAGTAGTTAAGCTGAGTTATCCACAGTTTTTATAAAAGTGTGAATAAGTATGTATAAAGTATATTTAAGCCTTGGCACGAATCTGGGCAACCGGAAGCGTAATATTCGTGAGGCTATCGATAAAATAGGAGAGCAGATTGGTGTGGTAGAGCGCCAGTCTGCTCTTTACGAAACCAAGCCTTGGGGCTATTCTTCACCCAATGACTTCATCAATTCCTGTGTGATGGTTCTCACCGCCATGGCCCCTCGCCAGGTGTTGGAGGCTACCCAGCGGATAGAGCAGGAGATGGGCAGAACCCTGAAGTCTGTTAATGGAGAATATCACGACCGCATCATCGATATCGACATTCTTATGATTGATGATCTGGTCATTGACGAGCCCGATTTCAAGATTCCTCATCCTCTGATGGAAGAGCGCGACTTCGTGATGACTCCTCTGAAGGAGATATTAGATTAAAAGAATATTTATGCAATTGTTCAGCAGTTATCATATACTTTCATGGGCAATCGTATCAATAGCTTTGATTGCTCTTATGGGATTCTATGTTGCCAGCTTGCGCTCCACAGTAAGGAGGCAAGCTCGCATCATCAATTCCATGCGTCGCCAGTTGCAGGATCTCCTGGCTTCTTCTCCTGCGGATGGTGCTTCTTTCAGAAAACGGTCTTTGGATGAAATGCAGAATGCGGTTGCCGACCAGGCACTCCATGTCTTGGATGCTGAGCAGGAGCTGTTTGTTAAGACCACTCTGTATATGAAGGAGCACGTTCCTTTTACCAATCCGGATCTGCGCATAGATGATCTGGCAAAAGCATTGTGTACCAACCGTACAACCTTGGCAAACTGCATTAGGAAATATACTTCAGGCGACCTTACCTTATTGCAGTATATCAATCATTATCGCATAACTCATGCGGTGCAGTTATTGGCAGATCCGGAGAATAAACAGACGATTTCCCAGATAGCAGAGGCTTCGGGCTATCGTTCACGCAGTGTATTCAATCGCCAGTTTGCCTTGATTTATCATTGTTCTCCATCCGTTTTTCGGGAGAATTCTCTTTGCCAGGCAGAAGGAGAGATTCCTTCTGATTTGGAAAATACGCTGGAAAAATAGGCAAGCGAAGAGAATCCGCATTCGTAGGCTATTTCCTGGAGTCTCTTCTCAGGTTCTTTCAGCATGATTCTCTTTGCCTCGTCTATGCGTAAGCTTGCTACCCAGCTGCTGAAGTTCATGTCATATTCATCCTTGATGAATGTAGATAGGTAGGTCTTGTTGGTATATAGTCTGGCGGCAAGTTCTTCCAGGGTGAATTGCTCGTGCGTATAAGCCTTGGCTTTCACCCATGCTGCTATTCTTGGGCGCAGGATATTCCTGAAGTCCTCCTTATATATCTTTTTTGTTCTGCTGATTGCAGTAACTTCTTCTCCTTCTGCTTCTTCTTCCTCTTCTTCTTTCTTTTTCCTTTCCTTATGGCTCAAGTTGTTGGATTGTGTCTTGTCCATGACGGCAATCATTTCTTCGGTTGTTGCCATACGCAAAGTTTCGTATTTCTTGGCATAGTTGATGAAGTTGACGGTGATATATACATTCACGGCAACGACATAGAACTGCAGGAGCCAGTTGAAGACTGCTCCGGAGGTGATGGAAACTACGCCGAAGGCAAGCAGAATATAGAGAAGCCAATGGCTGATGTTGAGCCACCTTATATCACTCTTTTTGTCGGAAGAGAAATAATTTGCTATCAATTCATTGCGCTGAAGATACCTTCTATTAAAGAAAATGAGATGTCTGGCGCATAGTTCTATGATACCCAGCAAGGCGACGATGAGCAGGAATTGCCTGTACGCTGACAGAGCATCGACCATGGCGATGAGGGCTATAAATGCAGTAACTCCAAACTTGATGGCTGTTATCTTGCAGCGTTGTCTGGAGATGTAAGTATAGTCGATCAGACTGCCAAAGGAAAAGGTATAGCAGATGCCTATGAGATAGAACAGGATGGTATCGAAACTGGCTACCCATGCGTTTTCGCGGGTCCATAGACCAGTAAAGGTTGCCAGCCAAATCCAGATGTTTATGCTTATCATCCACATACCGGCGGCTAACATCCACTTGGATTTCCGGTAGGGAGCATAGACATCTGTCTTGGGTGACTTGAAGAAAATAAGTACGAGACCTAGGATGCAATAAATGATACTAGTCATCGTAACTAAATATGTAAAATTGCGCTCTAAGAAATGGATCATAGTTTTCTTCTTTTACTTGTTTCTGCTTTTTTTGTTTACTAAGAGTCTGCTAGCTGCAGCATTGGAAACTTGTTTCCTTATTGCTGGGTACAGCTTTGCGTCTGCAAAGGTACAAAACATTTTCCTAAATATGAAATTTTCTTGTTCTAAATTTGCAATAAACTGATTTTTAGGTGTTTTTAGGCGTATTACCCCCCCCCCTAATGTGTTCGGTCTTTTTACGTTTTAACATCAAAGGGGCACGATTTTTTTCTTTTTGTCTAAAATGAAAAACCCTGATTTTCTATTTTTTAAAGCCTGTTTTACCCTTTTATTCTATCTTTGCACGCAATTAAAAGATGTAATAGTATAGATAATAATTAAGATAATCATATTATGATATTTGATAGAATTGTATTAGTAACTATATTGATGATGAATTGTTGTTTCCCGCCTCTTACTGCCCATTCGGCAGAGCAGCACAAGCAGGTTCAGCAGTTTGGACAGACTTGGCAGTTTGGCATCAAGACCAACTTGCTTTACTGGGCTACCACCACTCCCAATTTGGGAGTGGAGGTGGCTACAGGAAAGAAGCATACAGCTCAGGTATTCTTCGGCTTGAATCCATGGAAACAAAGTGGCGGCGACCATTCGAGCCTCCGACACTGGATGGTGATGCCGGAATATCGCTACTGGTTCAATCAGAATTTTGAGGGTTGGTTCCTGGGTGTCCATGCCTTGGGTGGTCAGTATAATGTGGGAGGCGTGAAGTTTCCTTTCGGATTGTTGAAAGGACTGCGCGATCACCGTTATGAAGGTTGGTATGCCGGAGGCGGTATCACAACCGGTAAGCAATGGATTCTTTCCAGGCACTGGAATCTCGAGGCTTCAATCGGTCTGGGGTATATCCATACCAAATATGATAAGTTCGAATGTGGTACTTGTGGTGAAAAACTCAAATCTGCTCATAAGAATTATGTGGGACCCACTAAGGTGGCTCTTTCCCTCATTTACTTAATTCCGGGTAGGGCTGATGAAAAGCGTTCAACAGATGCTCCTCAGATTCTCGAGACCATTCAGCAGCCTAAGCAGAATGTGCTGAAACCGGTTCTCCAGTTGCAGGCTGTCGTTGCCGAGGCTCCAAAGATTCGTCATCTGGATAAGCGTGCCTATATAGACTTCCCGGTCAACAGGATTGAACTGCGTGCCGACTATCGCCGGAATCCAGAACAGTTGGATAGCATCATCACTACCATCAAGGCATTGAAGGCGGATAAGAACCTGCAGGTGATGGGCATCAACATCCATGGTTTTGCTTCGCCGGAAGGTTCGTATAAACATAACGAGTATCTGGCTAAGAATCGTGCTATCACCCTGACAGAGTATGTGCGCAAGATGGTGGATTTGCCAGACAGCATCTTTACGGTATCATCGACAGCCGAAGACTGGGAGGGATTGTGTGAATATATCAAGGAGAGCAATTTGGAGAAAAAGGAGCAGCTTCTGGCGATAGCCCAGAATACGAAGCAGGATCCAGATGCCCGTGATGCGGAGCTGAAGAAGCAATATCCTGCACAGTATCGCAATTTGCTCACCACCTGCTACCCGGCTCTTCGCCATAGCGACTACCACATTACCTATAAGGTTAAGCCATTCGATGTGGAAGAGGCAAAAGCAATTATGAAGACCAAGCCGCAGCTGTTGTCGCTTAATGAGCTGTTTATGGTAGCCCAGACCTACGAGGTAGGTTCCAAGGACTTCAATGAGGTGATGGAGCTGGCAGTCCGTATGTATCCAACGGATGAAACAGCCAACCTGAATGCTGCCATTATCCGTCTGAACAACGGCGATGCCGATGCAGCCAAGCCATATTTGGATAGAGCCGGCGATTCAAAGGAAGCCGATGCCGCAAGAAAGGCGTATGAAATGATGATGATGCAATAGAACGAAAAAGAAATTATAAGTAAGTAAGAATAGATGTAAAAGATTAGCGATTATTACGATTAAGAAATCAATATAGATATATGATAGATAAAGATAATTATAAGTAAAATTAAAACTATAGAATTATGAAGAAATTTACGATGCTTTCATCAGTGCTGGCTTCAGCACTGATGCTGACGGTTGCGTCCTGCTCTAGCGAGGATGTTGCTGGTGGTGATGCACAAAACGGTAAGGGTGCTACTTCTTATCTTGCCGTGAATATTGAGAACGTGGGTTCTGCTCCAACATCTCGTGCATACGAGCAGGGAAATGGTTCTTATGAGGATGGAACTCCGGATGAGAGTAAGATTAACACGGTACGTTTTTATTTCTTTAATGGTGATGGTACTCCATATCTGTTGGTAAATAATGATGCTACTCAGCAGTCTGTTAACTATTTGGAAAAAGCTGTAGAAACAGATGGCAAAGATCACGACCATACAGCAGAAACTAAGACCAAGGCGGTGCTTGTATTAAATGGTGAAACAAAAGCAGTCCCAGCTTCTGTTATCGCAGTCATCAATCCAAAAGTGTTGGATAATACAACCCTGCATAGTGGTACTATGACTCTTTCAGAACTCCGAACATCAGCAACAGGTAAGATGTTTTATGATGCTACCAATGGTTTTGTCATGTCTAATTCTGTGTACGAAAGTGCGGGACAGGACGTTTGCTCTACACCTGTAGCAAACAACGTTTTTGCTACATCTGATGCGGCTATGGCAAAACCTGTGGATATCTATGTAGAGCGAGTTAATGCCAAAGTGAATGCGAAGATTGACGCTACCTATCAACGTGATGGGGAAACCACGCCAGCATGGGATAAAACTACAGATGGAAAGTATAAGATAAAGGTTGGTAGTATTGATGTTACAACTTATGACGAGAATACCAATGCAACAACAAAAAAATATCCTGTATATGCTGTAGTTCAGGGATGGCAGGTGGCTGATGCTAATGGTAAGGCTGAAGTCTGCAAGCAGATAAAAACTGCATGGTATGCTGGAGAATTAGGTATCTCTCCTTGGACAACCTCTGATTATCATCGTTGTTTTTGGTCTAAGTCTGTACCTTTCACATCAGGTGCTCAGGGAGGAGTTAATCTGCCTGTTAATCCTAAGTTTGAGGATATTAATCTGTCTTTATCTGACGATTTCTCTACTACACCTGTCTATACATTGCCAAATACGCCAACAGAGGTAATTGCTAATCCAAAAACATCTAAGAATGAATTAACTAAGTTGATTGTTGCTGCCAAACTGTTCTATCAGGATGACAATGGTAGTTTGAAGGAAGCACAGGTATGTGAATATAAAGGTATAACTTATCTCGGTGAGGAAACAGTTAAAAAGCAGATTGTCGGAGTCTTTGGTCAATACTTTAAAAAGACCACAACAGCTACAGGTGTTGACTATAAACCTATAGAGGCTTCTGATATTACATTCAAGACTGTTTCTGGTTCATCAGAAGTGAAGGATTATGAGGTTGTTGCAACGCTGGCTAGCAACGCAGGTGAAATCTGGGTAAAGAACGGAGAATCTTGGACGGTAGCATCGAAAGATGATGTTAATGCAGCCCTTGCAAAGGAGACCGCTCAGGTTCGTTCTACGGATGGTGATACCTATTATTATACTCCTATCAAGCATCTTGGTGAAAAAGGTAAGTTGGGAGAGTATGGTATCGTGCGCAACCATTCTTATCAAGTAACCATTCAGAACATCAAGGGTTTTGGTACTCCAGTCTATGATCCTACTAAAGTTATCGACCCAATGATACCAAGTAATGATAATACTTATCTTGCAGCAAGTATCAAGGTTCTTTCTTGGCGCGTGGTATCCTCTAAGGTAAATCTGGATCAGACAAAGTAAATTATTCATATTCAATATAATGAAGAAGATTATAAATGATATCAAAGAGAAGGGAAGGCTGATGATGCTCTCTTGCTGCACCATACTCGGCTTGCTGCTCGCATCCTGTGATTATTGGCACGATAGCTATGAGGGATGTGAGGAACTGCTGAAGACTCATCTGAAGGTGCAGTTCATCTACGATATGAATATGAAGTTTGCCGACGCTTTCCCTCATGAGGTGAAGAACGTCACACTTTATGCTTTCGACCAGCAGGGAAAACTGGCTTATACCAAGACCGAAGCTGCCGAGAAGATTATCGCCGAAGAGGGTATGAACATCGATGACCTGACTCCTGGTATCTATGATCTTCTCGTTTGGGCACAGGGCGAAGAGCGTTATGCTGACTCCTATACTTTTGGGCAGGCTAGCATAGGCTCTTCAGCCTGTGATGTGCTCAAAGCTACGGTGAACCGTGCCGATAAGGGAATCATCGACCACGATCTGACTCCTCTCTTTCATGGACAGTTGGTTAAAGCCGATCTTACCGAGATAAAGAAAGGTGGTACGAGAACCGTCAAGGTTTCGCTTACCAAGAATACCAATCAGGTCAAGGTGGTGTTGCAGAACCTGTCGGGCGTGAATCTCAGTGCCGATGATTTCATCTTCCAGATTACCGATAACAATGGTAAGATGGATTACGACAACAGTCTGATGGAGGACGAGATGCTTACCTATAATGCCTGGTCAGCTTACTCCGGTACTGCCGGTGTCAGTTCAGATACCAGCGAGCAGACTTCTGTGGCGTGTGCCATCGCCGAGTTGACAACCAACCGAATGGTGAAAGGTCATGATATGCGTCTGCGTGTATATAACAAGGCAACGGGTGCAAGCATCATCAATATTCCATTGATAGACTATGCCCTGATGGTGAAAGGTAATTACAACAAGAGTATGAGCGACCAGGAATATCTGGATCGTCAGGATTCCTACGACCTTGTGTTCTTCATCGACGAAAACCACAAGTGGCAGTCAGCTTCTGTCATTATCAACTCATGGAGAGTGGTGCTGAGCAAGGCCGATATGTAAGAAGTGCAAGGCTGACATGTAATATGTAATAAGTAGAAGTTAGAAAATAGAAGTTAGGAGTTTTCCTGATTATAATATTGAATTATGATGTATGAGATGAAAGGAATAAGATATGCTGAGAGACTGCTCAAGTTTCTCTTGGCTACTGCTATGGCTTGGCTTGGCTGTATTGCTTTGGTCTCATGCGACCAGGGTGATACAGGGGCAGAGAATACCGAAGCTCATATCACGCTTACCCTTTGCCTGAAAGGTACGGATACCGATAACAATACAAGAATAGGGCAGCCGGGGGGGGAAGCAGTTGGCTTCGAGAAGTGAAGACGACGAGACGGATGAGCCGGGTACAGAGATGGAAAACAGTATAGATTTAAGCAGATTCCATGTTGTTTTCTATCAGGCAAATCAGCAAATGGCAGGAATCCTGCAAAACATGGTGCTTGTTCATTTGGGCGGTAACATCTACCGGTTGACCGGTTCTTTGCCTGTGAGCAACAAGGTGCTTGTGGGTAATCACTTCGAAGGAAAAATGGTAGTTTATGCCAATTTCAACATGAGTGAGGATGATTTGCAGAAAAGCTACAGCGATACTGGTATCGCTCTGAAGTCGTTTGATTACGAAGCCAATCCTAAGTATCTGCCCATGTGGGGCGTCAAGAAAGTTGCCTTTACACTTGCTGCCGGCAAGCGCCAGGATTTCTCGGATATCGACCTGTTGAGGGCGGTAGCCAAGGTGAAGGTGAATCTGAGCAGTGAAATGAAGAATAATGGATGGAGCATACATAGTATCCAACTCTTCAACTATAATGGTAAGGGCTATTGTATGCCTAAGAAATATGCAGAATGCGAACAGACTGCATCGCTTAGTCACGAAGACTTCGAGAATTTCTATGATACTAAACAGACAGTTGATATTACGATGACAGAAAATGTACCTGTCTATCTGCCTGAATATCAGAATACAGGAAAAAATGAAGCGGATAGATGTGTTATCAAGCTGAAACTGGCTAGAAATGGAGGTGTTGAAAAGGATGATTCCGGAAACGAAAAGGAATATACCCTGCGTTTCATTGATTATACAGACTCTGGAGCGGAAGGTACAACCATCAATGATATCGTGCGCGATCATTATTATACTTTCGAGGTATATAAAGGCACTAATGGTCAGAATCTGGTGAAACTGACTGTTAGAAAATGGAACGTTCGAGATCACGAAGAGATTGTGATGTAATTGCGAATTATAAAACGAGAAAATAATAAATAGGAATAGCCTTAGGCTTTTCAAAATATAAATATGGCAAAGAAGATATACTATTATATATGTATTTGGGCAGTATGCTTGCTGGCAGCTTGTTCTGCTGGTGATGAAGCAACTGCCTCTCCCGGTCTGGTTGAAGCCGAGAATCGGGTAGGGGTGACGTTGCGGTTATCTGCCTTGTCTTCCCAGACTTCGCCGTCTTCCCGGTCTTCTCAGACCAGGGCGGCTTGGGAGACGGATACCGATGCTTTGCCTGGAGAAATGATGAAGAGCTGGTTTGTCGTGGTGGTACAGAATGGAAAGATAGAGAAGATCATCACTTCCGATTTGAAATCTCTGGGCGTTACGGAGGTGGAGAAAGATCAGGTGTTTGTGAAGTTGAATACAGGAGAAACCACCTTCTATTCCTTCGCTAATATAAAGCCGAGTGAGATTGGGTTGGATGTCAATTCATCCGTGGGAAAATCCCTGCCAACTGGTTTTGATGAAAAGACCTATCAGATGGATGGTAACAGCAAACTCTTCCATCTGTTGATGACGCCAGACTTTCAGAACGGTTATCCGATGAGTAATAAGCAGGAGGTAAATATAACTGATAATCAGCAAGTCATCAATCTGGAAATCATCCGTATGGTGGCTAAGGTGCAGCTCTCTATCACCAATGCCACCGATCATGCTATCAATCTGAAGACCATCACCCTCTCTGATGTTACCCTGAATGGTGATCAGAATATCAAACTTTTGCCCAATGTAGATTCCAATAACCAGCTGCAGGGTGTGAATCTGGCAAATTCGGTAAAGAAAGGAACCATCACGCTGACAGCAGCAGAAAATGATGGTATAACCATTGAGACTAAATCTTCGCAAGCGGCTTGTTTCTATATGAACGAGAGTCTGGTTGATAAGGGCACGGATGACGGAAACCGATACTTCATCCTATCGCTTACCACGGAAGATGCTGGTACGGGTGCTATCACCAACCATCGTTATGCCATGCTGTCATGGAATGAAATCCGACGCAATGATTATCTGAAAATCCCTATCAAGCTGGAGGATTATCAGATAAGATGGAAGGTGGAGGCATTCTCGCCAATCGGGGTGTTGCCGGAGGTAACGGATGATGGCGAAAACCTTTCGCTTGATTTTGGTTATTATGGAGAGTTTCATATCAAGCCCGAAGTCATCAAGTTGAGCCGTACTGGTTCTCAGACCCTGTCTGTGAGTGAATGGCAGATGGGAACGGATGCAACAGGTTCTGATGGCTGGACTCGGCAGGAGCAGAATCCGGAGGGAGCTGATGGCGTAAACATCTTCGACAGTTCGCCAGCCTGGGTTCCATCTGCTTACCGCCTGGAAGGAGAAATTGGCAATCGCACGGGTTCTGCCATTTACACAATGAAGATCAAAGTGAAGGAGCAGAATGGCTTGGGTACGTATCCTATCATCTCCCGCAAGGTTCGCTTTACCATGAAGCAAGTGGACCTGACCCGGGCAGGAAAGAATACAGAAAAAATAGTATTAAATACAAAGACTTTTGGCTATGAAAGAAAATAGCTTATTTTTTAAATACATTTGGCTCATCCTGGGCATCATCTACTTGACGCCTGGGGTGATTTGTGCCCAAACCTTCAAGCATTATGAAGGTATCGCCAATAAAACCGGCGATTACGAGGTGATAGATGCTTCAACAGACTGTCTCCGACAGAAGACGCATGTATATGATTATTATATCGCTATCCCTAGTGGCGGTTCCAAGGAATTGTCTTTGCCATTTTCCGGCTATTCGGGCGATGGTGCAGATTTGGAACCTAGAGGATATTTCAGATGGTATAATTACGATACTGATAAGGCTTCTGCTCAGTTGGAGACATATTCTTATTCTTTCAGAAGCAAGTTGAAAAGTATGAAGGATTCCCGTGGTGTAGATAAAGGTTTGGTTGCCTATAATCTTTCATCCAAGCCAAATCGCAAATTGGTGGGCGTAATATACACCCGTCCCTCTGATACTTCCTGGACAGGGGAGACCATAGCCTGCGATGTGAGCAGATATGTGGATGGCTGCAGCGGAACAAGCTTCGAGCATGAACCAACCCTTTCTATCCGATATATCTTCCATATTATGCCGGCAGAAAAGATGGCGAATGATATCAAGCAGAAACTTCTGGAAACAGGAAGTGCCCGGGATTATTCTTATGAAGACGGAAAGGGTGTTTCGGCAGGATTGAAGGATGCCTCTGCCTCTATGACTGTACGACTCAACCAGAATGATGCGTCAAACTATTATTTCCATCCAATGAATAATATCAATACGCATCATGTCTTTGCTGAGGATGAGGCGCATCAGATAAAGAAGTCGGATTTCAGTTCTCAGGTTGTTCAGGCAAGTTACGTGCAATGGCGTGTCTATAATTCAGAAAGAACCCAATGGATATATTATACTCATTCTAGTAGTACTGGTGTTACGCCCCGTTTCTTTGATTTAAGCCTGGAAAAATTGAATGGTGCGGGTATTAGCGCATGGCGTGACCTGGACAATAAAGGAGTTAGCAATAAGCAGACCTTTAAGTATGGCGACCGCATTTATGTGGTGGCGCTAGCCGCTTCCAGCAGCGGTCAAATGTGCCCTATCGCTAATTTCACCTGCCAGTTATGGAACCAGTACCCGATGACTACGGACGAACTGAAGGCGGCAAACCAGAATACGCGATTGAATTCCTATCTAGACGATCATTATCGCTCTGTCAATATCGTCTCTTTCGATAATGATGATGATGAACAGACCCTCCTGGCTCCTACAGGACCGGATGATAACCAGGATCGCTTGCCTTCTAAATGGAGCAAACGAAGTTATGGTTTTGTCTATCGTGATTTGATCAATTCCGCTCCGGCAGGCAATATGTATGTAAATCCTAAGCATTCACCGCTGCATGGAGACTATGGACTTTATAAATCTGCGAATGTAAAAGGAAAGTCTGGAGATGGACAAACTGGAACTGATGGTTACCTGTGGTGGCCTTCTGTCCAGCTTTACGATCGTACCTACGCAAATACGAATGGGGCTCAATACGGTCATTTCCTCTATATCGATGCTGCTGATGAGAGCCGTCAGATTGCCGAGGCAGATTTCAGTGCTGATCTCTGTGTAGGTTCGCAGGTTATCTTCAGCGCAGGCATTGCCGATATGACCACTGGTAAACAACGTCCGCAGCTGATGTTCAAGCTCTATGGTGTGAATTATGATGAGAATAATCAGGAGACGGAGCGCAGGTTGCTACACTCGTTCTCATCTGGTAATTTCTCAGGAAACCGTGTGGGGGATGATGGTGCTAATGTAGGTAAATGGTATCAGGTTTACGGAAAGATGGTACTGCAGAAGGAGAGCGGAGTGAATAATTTCACCGACTTCAAACTCGTAGTAGATAATATGTGTAAATCTACTGAAGGTGCTGACTATGCCTTCGATGATCTCCGCATCTATACCAAGGCTTCCAAGGTGGATATTATCCAGAGTTCGCCTATCTGTCCAGATAAGAATACGGCAAAAGATGCTTCTCTTTCTACCTCCATTCTCGTTAAGTTGAGGGCTTTGCAGGAAACTATGGCGGCGCTTGCCGACAATACAGAAAAGGAACTCTACTTCCGCTTTGTAGATGCAGATGGTAATTTGGTGAAGAACGTGAACTATGGAACGGCAGAAAGCCCGAACTACAATTGGGGAACCACCACTATTTTTAATTATGTGGATGAAAGCCGACAGGTGGATGGAAAGCCGATGTATGAGAAAATCAACGATGAATGGAACGTGGTGCTTGCCAACAGATATTTCAATCTGCAGTCGAACCAGACTTACTATGTAAGTTTCGCCTTTGAGGATGAAGCGGTGGAGGATAAGAACCAGCTTTCGTGGGGAAAGCCTTCGGATGTATGTTCTCTCTATAGCGAAAATTTCCAGATGGTGCAGCAGAAGGTGCTGGTTACCGATGCCAACGGAAGCATCACCACCACCGTCACCATTCCTTGCGATGACAACGCTATCCCGGAATATAACATCAAGGCACAGTTGCAGACTGTGGACCAGAATAATGGCGGTAGTATTCAGCTGGAGGGCGTGCTTTATGATTGGTATGTGGATGATGAAACGACTCCGAGATTAAAAAACAGCGCAGAGTTCAGCAACATCCCACTGAGTGTGGGCGATCATACCATTCGTGTGATTCCTACCAGTAACTCTTCTACCATCACTCAGGGTGGTGTGGATTATCAGATTTGTCTTGACGAGATGTCGTTCAAGCTTCGTGTCGTGAAAGACGGTCCGCAGTTGAGTCTGGGTAATGCTGATGTGGCTTATCCGAATAATTACACCCGTACGGTGCGCATCGGTCTGCCTCAGGTAGCCCTGCTGGCTCAGCAGGAAGCCAAGGGCAAGGGCGGATATTTCGGTGTGCCTATCAGCGGTGAGAACCTGGTGGCAACTAATTCCACCCGTCTCTACTTCGTGAAGGCGGGCGGTAAGGGACAGTTGGATCCGTCGCAATATACCAATGTGATGTATCTTTCGGATACCAACGACCCTGCCTATCAGAACAGAATAGGGGAGAGCTTGACACTGGCTACGCTTCAGGATAATTACATCATGAGAAAATCCAGCCAGCTGAAACTGAAATTTACGCCGCAGACGGGAGAAGGAACATCATCTTCTGTCTCTTCATCTTCTAAAAACGTGCAGTTGCGCGAGGGATATTGGTACGAAGGCGTATTGATTTTCCGTGAGGATGGAAGCAAGGGAACCACGGTGCTCTGCTCGGGCGAGGTGTATATCCGCTTTGCGGTGGTACCGGAATACGCTACCTGGAATCCTACTGCCAACAGCAGGATGAGTGCGGCATGGAACAATGATGAAAACTGGCGCCGTTCTGTACGTAGTGAACTTTATAAAGAGGAGAACCAATATACGGATTATCAGGGTGGCGGATATGTACCGATGAAGTTTACCAAGGTAACGATTCCTAATCTGAGCGGTTTGTATTTCCCATCTTTGGGATACATTGCTTATCAGAAATCCACGGGCATCGCTATCAAACTGAGCAATGCCAAGGGCGATGCGGCTACCACCAACATCCAGTATGATATGCTTGCCAAATGGGATGCCAATACCGAAAGCCACGGGTTGAATGCCGATGGCAATCTGGAGTGTGAACCCTTCAATGGCAACACCTGCGACCAGATTTACTTCAAGCCGGGAGGCGAACTGCTCAACCAGTGCTATCTGATATACAACAAGGCGTGGGTGGAGAAGCAGATGAAGCCAAACACCTGGTATGCCCTCACTTCTCCTTTGCAGGATACCTATGCGGGCGACATCTATGTGCCGGCTGCATCGGGCAGACAGGAGTCGGAGGCTTTCGAGCCTATCACGTTCTCATCCTCGGTAAACAATCGTGTAACCAGTCCTGTATATCAGCGAAGCTGGGATGATGCTTCTGCTGCCGAAGAAGTAACACTGGATGGCAAATATAAAGCCTACGACTATTCGGGCACCGGCATCACATTCGAGAATCAGAATCTCAATGCGCTTTCAGCCCACTGGAGCCACGTATATAATAAGGTGGATAGGAAGTATCTTCCATTAGAGGGTGTAGCCATCAAGATGGGAGATAAATATACGGTGGGCAATTCGGGATCATCTGCATCGTCGAGTGCTGCATCCGATGTATTGCTCCGTTTGCCGAAGGCAGATACGCAATATACTTATATATCTGCTTCGCAGCAGCAGAGTTCTCAATCTGCTTCTGTGGATAAGCAGAATGCTTATCGCCTGGTGGTAAATGCCGATGTTCAGGAGAATGCTTTGGGCAAGATGAGTTATTCGCTGGTGCAGTTGCAGGATGGCAACAATTATTATCTGGTGGGTAATCCTTATATGGCTACGCTCAGCATGTATAAGTTCCTGAAGGCAAATCCATCGCTACAGTCCAGCTTCTATGTCTATGAGAATGGTGTGTTGAAGCTCTATGATAAGCTGGATATGTCAACCACCACGTATGAGTCGAAGAACGACGTGAAGATTTCGCCGATGCAGTCGTTCTTTGTCCGTCTGAAAGATGGACAGAGTGCTGATCTGTTCAACTTTACGTCTGCGATGACGGTAGATAGAGAGGTGTTTGGCGGAGTGAAGACGGCTTCGGATGAATCGCAGAATCAGGTATCCTTAACCCTTGCAGCTGCATCAGCTTCGGGTTATAGCAGTCGTTCGAAGGTAGTGCTTGATGCCAATGCTTCTGAGGATTACGATGAGGCTGAGGATGCTCCGTTGCTTTATGATGCCCAGTTGAAGGAAGTTCCGATTGTCTATACGGTGGCGGGAGATGAGGCTGTGGCCCTGAACTCCTTGCCAAGTATAGATTGGATGCCATTAGGAGTGGTTGGTGCTTCTTCTGGTGTAGAATCTGGAGATGCAGGAAGTTCTGGCAATTCAGCTTCTGTCATGCTGGCAATTGATGGCGTCTCTCGCCTTTCTTCTCCTCTTTACCTCTATGATGCTGCCACCCGAAAATATCTGGAGATAAAGGAGGGTGAAGAAATCAAGGTACAGTCGAATGAGCACGGTAGATACTTCCTTACCCAGTCTCGTAGCACTACAGGTATTGATAATGCCGAGATAGTCGAGAGTGATGTGAAAATCTATTCTCCTGCTAGGGGCTTGATCGTCGTATCCAAGGTGGGTGCTCCTCTATTAAATAAGGTGGAGGTTTATACCCTTGATGGAAAACTGGTGGCTACGAGAAAGGCTGAAGGTGCCACATCTGTCAGCATTCCTATAGTCTCCACGGCTTCTCCTCAGGAAGTATATATTATTAAGGTGTATTTGCAGGGTATCCAAGCTGCAATAACAAGAAAGCTTAGTCTGCTTTAAGAAGTCTGCCCACTATGCTCAGCAGAGATGCTGAGCATAGTGGGCAGACCTGCTGACTGCAGTCAGCAGGTCTGCCGAGTCTAGTGGCAACACCCTTTAGTTGTACGACTATACACCCTTTAGTTGTACGACTATACACCCTTT
>JAJWLX010000116.1 GCA_021636625.1 Prevotella sp.
CCATTGTAGTTGATACGACCATTCTTCTCTATATCCACGCCTGGCAGCTTTTTCAATACATCCTTCAGACTGTTGTCACGTTCATTGGCAAAGCGGGTGAGATCGAAAGAAATGGTATCCCGCCCTGTGATACGAGAGCCTTTTACTTGTACTTCCTTCAAGACAAAAGCTGTTGAAGCCATACTGATAATGGTTTCTTTTCCCGATGAAATCGATGTTTTTGTCTTTTTATACCCCATAAACGTGGCCTGCAGTTTGTCGTTGGCTTGCTTTTCTGTGATAGGGAGCACGAAGGTTCCGTCCTCCTTTGTTCTTGTAAACTTCAAGGGCTTTCCATTGCGGAGCAGCGTGATGGAGACGTTGGCTAGACGGTTATGGGTCAATGAATCTTCTACATAACCATGAATCCCTGTAGCAGTGTTGTCGTCATCGAGTAAGATAGGAGTGTTTCTCTTGCTCTGCATCGCCATTGGGATGCAGAACAAGAGAAAGAAAGCGATAAAACTGATAATTATTCTCTTCATTTATTATTGAAGTTCAATCGGATTGAAGACATTCTTCTTGTTCATGAATTTCTTCATGTCAATTGGGTTGCCCTTTTCGTCCTGTATTTTTATGTTCTTAATGTTTAATGTTTCCAACACCATTCCAGGCGTAAACTTCTCTTTGAATTCTCTGAGGTCTTTTTGGCTGATCTCTTCTCTCTTAGCCTTGGGGAACGTGATAGGTGTTGGTGCTGTCAACGTACTCATGCCGATGGCTGTGAATGAATATTCTTTGTTTTCATCGTATGCTTTCAGTGTCAAGCCTGGCAGTCCAATCAGCTTCCAAGGACCTTCTGGCAAAGGAATGTCTTCGGCGTACCATGCATACCAAGTTCTTCCCTTGAAGTTGGTCTTGGCTAGTTGGCAATGATAGCCGATGATGGTTGTTGCGCTGTCGGGGATGAGTTGCCAGTCGGGTGTCTCTACGTTCTCTGTGCATTTGTAATCTGTAGTGCCGACAGATTCCAATTGGATGGATTTGCCAGTAGATGGATAGTTCTTGTAGTAGGAGAACGGGAATCTTCCACCTTTAGGTAAATCTGAAAAGTCGAAATTGCCAGTCTTGGCTTTTTCGTTCATGAGTGAATCCTTTACCTGTTTCGTTCTGTCATAGAAGCTGGTCGCCTTTTCACCAATGTCGAGGCGCATCTCGCTATCCGTGTAGATGAAGGGTTTAATGGAAGGATTGTTCACCCATTTCCCCTCATAGGTAATGCGATACTTGGCGTTGTCGATGTTCTCGACTTCCTCCTTACTGTTTCCCGAGATAGAGCGCACAGTGACTTTTGTGACTTGTGCTTTTGTTGCAGCACTTCCCATAAAGAGCAAGGTTGCTAAAGCTAAGATGATTTTCTTCATAATTCTGCCTTTATCTGTTAATCTGCTTGCAAAGTTACACTTTTTGTGGCACTCTGCAAAAAAAATGTAGATATTTATAGCTTTTTAATAGACGATAAAACTAGCGAAGAGTAAACTAAAAAGTTATCTGTTTTATTTTCCTTTTAGTTGCTCCTTTACTTTCGCTGTAAGTTTAGCTGATATTCCGATGATTCCAAGGAATACCAAACAAGTGATGAATAAATATCTTTTCATGCTTATATTGTTCGTTTGTTGTTATGGTGTAGAATACGATCAGTTAATCGAGCTGGAGTTACTCCAGCTCGATAGGGTTGCCCTTGTTGCTTCGGTTTAGAGCCTTGATGGCACCTTCGGGTAATTTCTTAAACGTAAATCCAGTTTTTCTCGCTGTTGCTTTGAGAGCTTCTGCGCCATCAAATTTATGCTTAGCCTTTCTTAACTCTTTCTGTGTTACTTTCTCTCTTGCCTTTTCCGTGAAAGTTATGCTTTCGGTCCCATTCAATGTGCTCATACCGATAGCATTGAATATGTATTGTTTGTTCTGGTCGTAAGCAAGTAGAACAAGACCAGGCAGTCCGGAAATTTTCCAAGGTCCTTCGCTTATAGGTATGTCTTCTGAGTACCAGGCATACCAGGTTCTGCCTTTGAAGAGTGCTTTTGCCAACAGGCATTTATAGCCAATGATGGTAGTCGTGCTATCTGGGATAAGCTGCCAGTTTGGTACCTCTAATTGTTCTGTACATTGGTAATAGTTACCAAGGACTTTATCCAGTAAAGTGGTTTGCCCCTTTGATGGATAGTTCTTGTAAAATTCCCAATGGATTCTGCCACCTCTAGGAATTTTACTCATGTCATATTGCCCAGTCTTAGCTTGTTCATCCATGATAGAATCGGATATTTGCTTGGTTCTATCATAGAAATGAGTTGTCTTGCTACCGATGTCCAGTCGCATTTCGCTCTCCCAATAGTTGTAGGGAACTGTTGTGGTATCTGGTACCATTTTCCCATTGTAGGTGATGCGATAGTTTACCTTGTCAATATTGACCACTTTCTCATTTTTGTTGCCTTTCTGAGCATTCAAGCTGCATACTGTGAGTATGGCTGCTAATAATAATGTTATTCTTCTCATAGTCGTTTGATGTTTTGAATTTCGGATGCAAAGGTAACACAAATGATAGAGATAGCCAAATCGGAATTACATGCCAGTGAGTACAGATATGTTGATAACGAGAGAGTTACGATTAGAAAAAACTTAAAATACAAGCTTTTTGTAATGCTTCGATAAGTTAATGAAGTAAAGCGAAAAACTTATGGAAGAGCTTATCTGATGATGTCATCGAACGACTCTGCTCCGGTGTCACTCTTGATTCTCGACTTTCTTACCCTAATATTCGAGAGAGAGTATTGCAGGATTTGCATCACTTTCTCATCGCTCTTGCCGATATGGTAGAGGATGCAGAAGAGGCTTTGCGATGGATTCAAGTCGTAGTTCTCCAATTGTTCGCTATACTTCTCGTCTATCACCTTGAAGCTGGCGAGAAGTTGTCGGATGCCTTGCTTACCTATCTGGCTGATGTTTTGATTTTGTATCGTCATCGAATAATACACCAAGCCTTGGCTGATGTCGGTGAGTTCGGTGATTTGAGACTTGTATTCCTCGATGTCCTTGTCACGGCGTTTCAGTTTGCGAAGCTGGGTGGTGATTTCGTGGTTTAATCGTTCGCATTGCTCCGATAACGAAGAGTTCTCCACATCTTTTAACTGGTGCAGTGACTCATGCAAGTTTTTTATAGTTTGGTGAGCCTTTCGGATTCTGGAAATAGAGAGGTAAGCCATCGTCAGGAGAATGATGAGCACGATGATGATTCCTACAAATATATAGGTCTTAACCTTTTCATAGCGATAACGGGTGTTACCACCCTCGTACATCAGTTTTACTTGCTTTTCCTTTTCTGAGTTTTCGTCTTTGGCAAGCAAGGGAGCTTCTTGTCGTAATTCGTGGGCAACACGGTTTGCCATGAGCGTATCTCCTTTTTGTAGGGAGAGAAAATATAAGGGGAGATAATACTTATATCCTAAAGCAAAGAAATAGGATCCCCATGACTTTATGAGTTCTTGATCCATGCTATATTCTTCTTTGAAATACTGCATGGCGAAGGCATGGGTTTCCTTGCTGTTTCTTGTGAGCAAGCGATAGAAATCGATGTTGTTGTCGTATTTTACTCCGAAATTGTCTTGCGCTTTCTTTGCATAGCTTATCAAGATGGAATCAGGCACATTGCCCCTGTCCATCAAGGCTTGGAAGTAATGATAGTACATGGGTCCCAAGGTGCTGTCTTTGTTCTCTTTGATTTGATTGGCAACTTCGAAAGCTTGGTCGGCAAGTTCCTGATCTTGGTTGTTGATGCCACGATAGAGTAGTGCCCAGGCACGGTAGCGGATATTGTTGGTTTGGCGTGCCTCGTCTTCTAACTCTACGGTGTAAATGTTTTGGTGGGTAATGCGACACAATATGTCGTACATATCCAGCTTCTCCTTTTCTCTCATGTTGCTATCGTAGGCGATGGCCTGTGAGAACCATTTGATGGCTTTTGTGGTATCTCGATAGTTGTTGAGTATCGAGGCTCCCTTATAATATAAGGAACGTGCAAGAAGGGGCTCATCCTTTTCGTTCACGAAGATGTTGATGGCATCGTCTATGTGGTTTTCTTTATAAATGTAACCTTTGAGTTGATACTCTATCTTGGCTGTTAAAAGCTTATAGTAGCCTTTGTTGTCGTTGCTGTCAGCACGAGAGAGGAATACCTTGGCTTGTGCTGGGTATTCGTCGGCAAGGTCGTCTATCTCAGGGAAGGATAGGCGATATCCTGAGTCCATGCAACTAGAGAGAATGGCTAGCTGCATGATAGTGAACAGAAATATGATGATTTTCTTGCTTGTATAAATCATATTGTTATCGTCAAATTATCAACTTTACATTTGTTGTTTCAGAAATCTTTTTGCAAAAGTACAATAAATTGTCGATAAGAACAAGAAAATAAGCTTTCTATTTCAGATTTTTGTAGAAACTCGCAAAAATCTGAAATGGAAAGCCTTTGAGATGTCCCTATCGCTCGATTGGATTGAAGACACGTTTCCTCGCTTTTGGTTTGATAGGTTTTCCATTCTCATCGGTCCATTTTTCATCTCTTAGCATCTCGCTTCCATCGTCTCTCAGCTTGATTTTGGTGAGGTCAGACTGGGAAACTTTCTCTGCCTCTTCTGGCTTGGCGTATTTGAGAGTCTCCTTGCCTTTCAGGTCTTCCAGCCCGATGGCGTTGAGATAGAATTGTTGCTGTGCATCGTAGGCACGGAGTATGAGACCAGGCAGACCGCAGAGCTTCCAAGGACCTTCTGACACAGGGATATCCTCAGCATACCAAACTAACCAAGTTCTTCCCTTGAAGTTGGTCTTGGCGAGTTGGCAATGATAGCCGATGATGGTTGTGGTGCTGTCTGGGATGAGTTGCCAATCAGGAGTCTCGGCCTTTTCGATGCAGTGATAGGTTCTCAAAGCCCACGATTCTTGAAATAGGGTCTGACCGTTCTTTGGGTAGTTCTTGAGGAATTCAAAGTCCATGCATTTTACCGGCTCGGCTTTTCTTAGGTCAATGACACCGCCTGAAAGTATCATTTGTAAGACTTGCTGTTCCCATTGCTCCTTGGACTGGTTATAGAAGTGAGTGATGTTGCTACCGATGTCGAGTCGCATCTGTGCCTTGCGATAGATATACGGCATTTCTGTGGTGTCGTTCACCTGTTTTGCATCGTAGGTGATGCGATACTTCACTTGGTCGAGGGTGAGCGTGTCCACGCCCGATCTCATCTGTGCTTTTGCGGTCAGGCAGCCTAAGGCGAGGATGGCTGCAAAAATCAATGTAAGTTTCTTCATGTTCTCTATTTATTTTTTGATGCTTATTTACGAGTAAGACGCAGAGATAGGAAAAAGGTAAACTGAATAATGACGGCCAGTTGGATTATCTGAAGCAGAAGTAGTCTATGTAAATAATACTCTAGAACGAGGCAATCTAGAAGAAACACCCGTAAAATGGGGAAAGAAGAGATTGAAAATCTTCCCTTAAGAGATAATCTCACCAGACTTAATCTGTAAAGATATCTCTTCGTAGATTTCGCGGCATCTCTTTTCCTTCATTTTATTCTTTACGCCAACG
>JAJWLX010000117.1 GCA_021636625.1 Prevotella sp.
GATTAGGTGGTTATGCTGCTGCTTCTTATCAAATAAAGACCAATCATATTATATATATATGTGTAGGCGGATATGCTAATGGTTATAATAATAAATGTGATTATACAGGTGGTGGTCTTGGAGGTGGTGCTACTAGTATAACAATAGAAATAGGTGCAGAACTGAAAGAGCTTTCTAACAAACAAGATAAAGATAAAGTATTATTGGTTGCAGGTGGTGGTGGTGGAATTGAAAGACCAGGCAAAGCAGGTTCCGGCGGAGGACTAGAAGGGCTTGATGGTGTATCAACTTTTGGCGAGATTCAAGCCTATGGTACTGGAGGAACACAAAATGCAGGAGGATTAAATAATCAAGGAAATGCATATCCCATATATTTGGAATACAAAGCATGTTTCGGTGCAGGAGGAATAGCGGCACGAGATACAGGAACCTCCACTAATCCACGTATGGATTTTGGCGCTCAAGGCGGTGGAGGCTGGTATGGCGGTGGAGGCACTGGCTTTGCTGGAGCTGCAGGTGGAGGCAGTAGTTATGGTAATACTTCTTTATTAGTAAAAGACAGCTTTGTTACTATAGATGGCGAGCACGAAATGCCTTCTCCTGACGGAGGAAAAGAACCTGGTCACTCGGGGCATGGAGCTTGTGTTATCACTCAATTATCTTTCAATTAGTATAATTGGAAGATTTTCTCTATAAGGCCAAGGCAATAACATTGAAGCTTATTCGTCCCAGCTGATTCATCTGGATGCCCATCAGATGATGATTCGATTTCAAATATCATTTTTCCTATTGAATTCAAATATGATCTAACAGAATACCTTGCGGATCAGTTGGGGGCGAATAAGCCTATTTGTTATAACCTTGGCTTATGGGGATAATCTGTCTGTTATTCTAATTGAAAGATAACTGAGTGATGACGCATGCCCCATCACCTGATTGACCTACTTGCTCGGAATTGCCATCAGGAGTTGGCTGTTTGGGATCAGTACTATCACCGGGAATTGTTTTACCATCAGCTACACCGCCAATATAACTACTGCCGCCACCTGCAGCTCCAGCATAAGAGGCACCGCCACCTCCATACCATCCACCACCACCTTGAGCTCCATAGTCGATACATTTGTACTCGTCACTATAAGCATAACCATATCCTCCTACACCAAACATTCCGTTAACGGATGTATCCCCAGAGAATACTCCAGTTATTCCTCCGGAATTTCGAGAACCTCCAGTGCCTTTACGGCCTCCAGTCGTAGTAGAATTCCCATCCTTGCCGGCGGCAAGCCCATCACCAGCACCACCTTGACCGTTCCATTCACAACTTCCTCCTCCGCCTGCAACAATTAACACTTCATTTCTTCTATCATCGGAGGCAAAGTTCTTTAATTCTCCACGATTAGTAGTGGTTATATTTGTTGAACCTCCACCACTTTTCCCAACAGGAAAACAGGTAATATTATCGGGTTTATTATTATATGAGAGGAAGTACGCGATGCCCACTTGTCCTACACAAACATATAGAGCAATTTTATCAATTGTAGATTTCCATATACCTTCAGAATAACCTCCTTTACCCCCATAAGAACCAACTCTATTTTCATCACATCCCGCTGCCCCCCAACATTGAAGCTTGTATGTGCCGGTGTAAGGTGCTGTAAACTCTTCCACACTCTGCGTGCAAATTAGCAGAAAATATCCAGCTATCACATCTTACTATCAAATATTTTACAAGTAATGAGACAAATCTGATTGGTATCAGACATTGCTATGATGATTCTATTTTTTAGTTGGGGCAAGCATAATATCTATGGATTATGTTAAAAATATAGACTTATGCCGTTGCTTATCACTTCTTTTAGTTGTTTGCACGCAGAGTGTGGAGGAGTTTACAGCACCAGTGGCAGGAGAATATAAGTTGGAGTGCTGGGGAGCAAGTGTTGTGGATGCTAAAAACTGTGGAGGAGGATATTCTTATGGAGAATATAATCTTGATAGAAATAATATTCTTTATATATGTGTTGGAGGAGAAGGTACACGAAAAGATTCTGGTCAAGGAGGTTTAGGTGGATATAATGGTGGCGGGAATGGAGGCACTGCTTGTACATCTAATATTGCAGGTGGCACAGGAGGAGGCGGTGCTACACATATAGCCTTGCAAAGTGGTCTTTTAACTACTTTTAAAGATAATTACGACTTAAAACTACTATTGGTTGCAGGAGGAGCTGGAGGTGGTGGATATTATTATTGTATATATGGGTTTGGTGGTGGTCTTCAAGGAGGAAGTTCATATCTATGGTCCAAAAATCTCCTAGGAAAACAAGCCACCCAAACTTCAGGATATGCGTTTGGACAAGGGCAAAATGGTAAAACAAAAACTTCTTATGATGGGGAAGGAGCCGAAGGTGGCGGAGGCGGTGGTGGTGGCTTTTACGGAGGCTTTTCACCTCAATCCACTGGTAATGATTCAAACTGGGTAGGTGGCGGTGGCAGTGGTTTTATTAATGAACGTCTTCTAAAAAATGCCCAAACCATTTCTGGAGACCAACAGTTTATTTCACCATCTGGGAGCCTAGAAATAGGACATTCAGGCGATGGGGCATGCGTCATTACTCAGTTATCATTCAATTAGTATAACAGACGTATTTTCCCTATCCCCCAAGCTACAACTATGAAGTTTATTCCGCTCCGCCGGATATATCATTACTCCCCCGTTAGACGTTTCGGCGGATATGTTAGCTGCCGAAACGCCTAGCGGAAGATGAACGACATATCCGTCGTGGCGGAATCCCCTTATCTTACGATGCAATTTGAAAAGCAGATTGTTAGGGATTTCTCAAAGAGGATTTCGACTGCACTCGATAATTATCAAGCAAGCTTGAATTGCGCTCATTTGCACGGGAATGGAGTATCAAAATGCAAAAAAAGGCCGTAGAGGTAAAGGCGAATAAAGATAATTGCAATTAAAGCCATATCCATTTCCAGATTGCCAAAATAAAGCGACATGATATTTGCACGTTAATTTTAGTTGGCAAGTAATATAATTATCCTTTAATGGTGTATAATTATCATCACCAACTTTTTTTAGTGCAGACTGAATTCTAGACAACACAACATCATTTACAAAGAGATACCCCCAATCAAAATTACTTGTACCTGTATATTTTCCAAGACCTAATGCTAATGCATAAAACTGCCCACCAGAAGGCAAAAACCATCCTGTAGTATTTTGAGGTAATTTACACTCTGAATTATAATTTATTGCTGCATTTGCAGCTTCAAATGCAGTACCTAATGAAACAAGCACTTTTGTCTCATTATATCCTGATCCATAGTTCTGTGAAGCTGAATTTGTCATATTTACTGGAGAATATTGTGGTCTTCCTCCATAATTATCAGCAGAATTCCAACAATAAGAACCGATTGTTTTCAAACTCATCACCAAGGCGTGGCCACCAACCGGTTTTCCACTAATTACAACATCTTTTTCTGTCCAATAATCATTGCCGAGATACCCAACAATACCTATCGGTTGAATTGTTTCCAAATCATAATTTTGATGAGTAAGTGCACCATTGGTATAATAAATATCCCCAACCTCCAGAGTATAAAGATGTTCATTATCATCTTCCCTTTCTGCCGTCTTCTTTATAATCTGTGCACAAGTAGGATTAAATGTGAGTTCATTCTTCCAGGCACATTTCCATCCACCAGAAGCAACTCCTTTAAAAGTTGTATCATGATTAGCCTTTATGACACCAAGCATTTGGTTGACAACAGGCTTATATAATTGGGATTCTTTATCAGCCAACTTATCACTTACAATACTTGCTGTCCATTTATATTCCTCATAATTTTCCAATTTATAGTTTAAGCCTTCCCCTAAAGTGATATCAGCCAGACCTACACCATGTTGCATTGTAAGGTTAAGTCCACTGGCTGTTTTGTCTAAAACAGCCTTGCATACCTGCAAATCAGCAGCATTCAACTTTTCCAAGGTGCTCTGGTCCTTCACCTCCCAATTATCCTCCAAACCCTTAAAGAATGCATGCTCGGAAGAAAGATCATCCGAAGAAACCTTGGTACGCACTTTAGGCATAGAGGCTATCTTCTGATCATCATCTTTAACATATGGAAAATACGCAAAATAGCTGATTGTAGCATTATTACGAAGTTTCTCACCTCCAGGCAAACTCCACTTTGTACCATCATAAGTAGCTTTTACATTAGCCTGAGTCACCTCGCCTCTGGCATTGATTGCATAGATGCCGATAGCATCGTCTTTCTGATATGCAGAATTGAAAACACTCTTGCCATCAACCTTATATTCGTCAACCCAATCCTGAGGATATGAAACAGTGGTTATTTCAAGTCCAGGAAGCAAGGAAGATGATGACAGACGGTAAGTTACAGTATGACCAGCTTGCCATTCTGTTTTTAAGGGAGCCTCTAAATGATATGAAGTGCCATCTGCTTCCTCTAATTCCATCACTACCTTTGAATCGTCACTTGTAAAGCGTTGCGGAATCATCATGAAATTTTGTGTGCCGGAAGTCAAGGCTATATCACTTGTTCCATTAACTGTTACGCCGTTTCCGTCAGTACCCAGCCGCAGGGTAAAATCCATTGGAGTATCTACGGATGTCCAGATACCAGTTTCCAGATTATAAATTCCATTACCCTTTACACCCTTAATAGACACGCTTTTCACTATACCCTGAGGTATATCTTTGGCTGCCACAAAGGAGATTGCTGTCAAAGCATGAGAAAATGTGAGATTGACAGATGGCTGTGCTTTGCCGGAGACAAGTTTGTTGTCTTTGCTGTTTGCCACAACAAAGTCCGGCTGATTCACAATATCCGTAGAAGAAGCTTCGTATTGAATTTGTTTGGATTGAGCTATTTTATCACCATCTGCCAACCGAAGCATCCTATTATCATTGGAATGAGGGGCATAGGCATAGAAAGACAGCCCATTGGTAGAAGCTGGCCATTTATCTTTGTTTTCTGTAAACCATAAGTCACCTACCTTTGTAGCCTTATTATTAACGAAATATGCCTTATCTGTACCATCGTTATAAATGGCACTAATTCCAAATCCAGAATTAACATCCTGGGCAAGTGAACCTCTCGTAGTCGAAATAATCTTGTTTCCTCCTTTAGATATGGCAATGCCATCACGAGTCACGAGTTCGCCCTCCTGATTATAGAAATAAACACCATTTTGTATAATGGGGTGAAGGTAAAGTTGTTGCTTAGTATTACTAGTCACCTTTAATGGACCATGGTATTCAGCAATACCATTTTGAACACGTGTATGACTATTTCCATTCCACCCATTTACTACGTTGGCTGCAAAAGCTATTTTCTCCTTAGATAAAGGAATACCACTAGAAAGCTCGTTGCTTTCGGAGCAAGAGGCAAATACCAATGCACTGAGTGCGATTAAATATGTTGTATTGATCTTCTTCATCATGTATTACTTGAATTAACTTGTTATATGGTTAGTTATGCTGCTTTCTGCCAATCTACATTTTCCACACTCTGCGTGCAAACAACTAAAAGAAGTGACAAGCAACGTCATAAGTCT
>JAJWLX010000118.1 GCA_021636625.1 Prevotella sp.
TCTGCGTGCAAGTGTAGACGCGAGCGAGGTAGTAGAAATCGGCATCAGTTTGAATATTTATTGACACAGGAGCTGAAGTAGTGGGAGTTATGCTACAGAGCTTGGTTGATAACTTTCCCCAGGCTGTGCGAGGAGCGCCAGCTTGATCGGCTGCCTTGAAGGAAGTCGCTTTATTGAGAGGAATCACCTGAAGATACTTCGTTCCAGATACATTATATGGCTTGTTGCCTTCAAAGTTATTGGAGGCTGTTAAGGTCTTAGAACCTGTATCAGTATAATTGGAGGTGGTAGGTACTGTATTGTCTAAACCATAATAATATCTGTATGTATCATCCTTGAATCGGCGGGTATCAGCTACAGTTTTGTCCGTAAGGTTCAGAACCGCAAGTCCCAGACTGTGCTCCATTGGGAATGTTAACGTGGAAGCATCACTAGCTACAACACCCTTAGCAACCTGAAAATCCTGAGCCAAAAGAGTGTTTTGGGCACTCTGATCTGATGCAGGCGAAAGGGAACTAATCTTGCTGGCAAAGAAATCCGTTGCAGTATTAGTAGCGTCAGTATTTACTGCTGGAGCCTTAGTATCAGAATATGGATAGTATGCGAAATACTTATATCCTGCCAACTTTAAGAACTTCTTGCTTGAAGTCCATTGATTGTTACTTCCCAATGTAAGCTTCACGTTTTTTTCTACTATCTGGTTATTCTTATCAACCACATAGAGACCGATAGCATCGTTTGTTGTGAAGGATTCCTTAGGGAATGATGACGCTGTCCATGTGCTAGGATACGTTACATCAGTAGCGTCCAGGGTATTGATTGCCTTGGCAGAGAGCTTGTAGATGACACTCTTTCCTGCCTCCCATTTTTGTCCATCCAAATCAACTGTCAAGACCTGAGTCTGACTATTCAGCTTGAACGTAAACTCCAACTTTGCCCCATCAGGCAAGGTCTGCGGAATCATCATCAAGGTCTGACTATCATCAGTAAGAGGCAAATCAGAACCCACTGTGACATTCTTTGTAGAAAGATCAAATGTATAGGTGCCTTTAGCAGAACCGAGATTCCAATTTGCGGATGAAGAGCTATGCTTATCATCCTGCGCAATCAGCTGACAAACGCCTTCATTAGGAATATCTTTCAGAGATACGCTTGTTAGTTGCGCACCACTGCCAATCACATCTGACAAATCACTACTCATCGCAAAAGAAACTGCCGTGAGGGCATGAGAGAACTGCAAATCTACGGGTGTATTCGCTGCAGTTTTGCTTCGCTGTGCCGCATTCGTTGCAACAATTAAATCTGGCTGATTTACAATATCGGCAGAAGATGCCGTATAATGAATATTGGTTTGAACATTTGTAAGGTCAGAACTTGAGCTCAGCATGCTATTTGATTCTGAGCTATGAGGCGCATAAGCATGGAAAGAGACTTTGGAATCAATAGGCCAGGTGTTGTTAGAGGCATCTGGAACATTCCAATAGTTTCTAGTAGAATTGGTTGCAGTAGCATCACTGAATAATGAGACATAAGCACCCTCATTTTGATATAAAGCTGTGACACCAAATTTTGAATAATCACTGAGATCATTTTTCTTGCTGCCACGAGTCTGCACTACCCTCTCCTGCTCCACATCTTCGATGGGTGCACCGGAACGGGTGATGGGGGTACCTTGCTTGCTCCAGATATGGATACCATCCTGTACCACCGGATGCAAGTAGAGAGGTTTTGCAAGATTGGCATTCACATGAATGGGCGCCTCATTATCCCTCACCCCAGCACTTCTGGAAGATGGATTCTGAGGAGCAGACTTGGTGTTTGCATCCCATTGGTGCGCCATGCTTGCAATGAAATTAATCTGATCTGTAGAAAGATGGGCTTGCTGCAGCGACTCGCTTTCCGAACAGGAAGTTAAGAAAACGACGGCACTGAGCGCCATCATACCGCTTTTATAAGTCTTGTTCATAATTCTATATTTTTTAAATTGATGAAGCCCCACTCTATTCATGGGGCTTCATTGATATATCGTAAGATTTCTATTGATTTCGTTCTTATTGCAAATCCAGATTTCTATCAGGCTCTGACTGCCATTGATTGAGAGTTGGAATTGAACCAGAGAAATATGGATAAGCTTCGTATTTGGTGATGACACCACCATTCTTGCCCGTTACACTACCATTGATAACGATATCTATCTTATAGTGATAATTAGGCAGAACATGCTTATCAGGCATTTCCACCTTGAAGTTAGACTTCCAAATAGTATATTTGGTACCATCAGCACCTTTAACTTCAGAATGTGCCCAAATATCGAGATAAGTCCCTTTAGAAGAATTTGGATCTGGATCTGTATTTGCATTTGCATTTGCATACACATAATATGTACCCGCTGATGTTGGGGCAGCTACAGATGATATTGGAGTTGAAACCTTATCAAAATCTGCAAAAGTCGTAGAAGATGGCATGGATGGACTAGTGAAATCCGATTGCTGATACAAAGTCGAAGTTGGCACATTGCAGAGCTGATAGCTATCTACCACGATAGGGAAACCTGTTGTCTGGTCATTATTCACCGCAATGGTATAATCAATACGGCTTGCCAAACGTTTCAACGTAATAGTAGCAGGACTTGCAGAACTTGCAGAGCTTGTATCAAAATTTGAGCTTACTCCCATCATCAAGAGACATTCGTCATCATTTGGTGCTTTTGCATTGAAGGAGAGGGATTTAGCCTGAAATACACTCAAGGTGGAAACGCCATCAAAAGGAGATGTGCCCTTATTCAGAGTCTTTGCATTAGCTACGGCATAGACAGAACAACCTGTTGCCTTTCTGGTTTTCACAACAACTGCAGTAGGCTTACCATCACTGAAATCCTTACTGGTGAAGCCGATGACATCACCATTGCTATTGAAGATAAAAATAGAGAGGTCAAAGATGTTAGTTTCCTTGGGAGGTAGTGTTGCCGTAGCAGTTCCTCCCTCCCCAGCTTTCGTACCTGGAGAGGCAAGCACCTTCAGGCTCACCATTCCCTGCTCCTCCTGGTCCAGATCCTGCTGCGAACAGGCAGCAAGGATGCACAGGAGTAGCAACAGCGGAATTACACCTAGTCGATATATGATTACTCTTAGAGTCATGAATTATCTACTTTAATATTTATATATTTGGATGATAGATCTTATGTAAATCACTTCAGACATTACTCAAATGTATATGAATTATCGATGTCTTCGAAAGGCAGGATCTTAATTGTGATTCCTGCGATGTAATCAACGATCACATAGAAGACAATATTATCATTCGGCTTGATAATTAGCGGATTTCCCTTCTCATCTACCGTAGTATCGATAATCAGTTCGCCGTCTTGCTTATAGATTAGCAATCGACAAGGTTCTTCACCCGTTGGAAGCAAGGTAACCGAAGAAGTCATCCAGTCATCTTTCGTTACGAACTTGCCAGGAAGTCGATAGTTTACAACTTTTCCCCCCGGACCTCCTCCATAGGTGATACCGCTGTGAAGTCCTTGCAGGACGACCTTGAAATTACCATCCCCATAGCGTGGGCGGATACATCTGGCATATACCCTAGCCTTTGCTCGAATATCCTGAAGCGTAATAATCCTTTCTTCTTCCGTTTCTCCAGTTCCATTGACAACAGTAGAAAGATTACCATAATAAATGGCATTTAAGTCGCAAGCCAGACTATCCCTTTCAGTTGCCAGCTGTAGCCATACATTGTTGATAGACTCCCCGAGTTTTGGTTCAGTCATTTCAAAAAGGTTGGCAGCATCACTTGAAAGAGCCACGAAGGTAAGGCTATCGCGGTTGTCATAGGCAATACGGATTTTGCCATCTTCCTCCTTTATATATTTCCCGACATATATGCCATCTTTAAAGGCATACAGGGTATTAACTGGAGCAACAGAATCAGGAATCACCTGACCTGTGCTATCAGCGAGCCGCAAAACGATGTCGTATTGCCTGCGTGCAGGATACTCATCGTAAATGCTGCATGAGGCTATAACTAAGATGGTTACAGCACAGAGCAATATGTTTCTTATGATTCTGTTGCTTGTCATATTATTACTAAATATTTTTATTCTTATTTACTGAGCTTTCGCAAGTAGGCTCCACACGCCCTGAAAGGGCAGAAGCTTTCAAGAACCAGGCAATTTATAAGGCTTTTGCCCTTACAGGGCGCCTTGCCGACTGCTATTATACCCAGGGTGTTGCCCTGGGCTAGGAGCTTTTGGGCTTTCAGCCCGTTCCTGAACCACATGCGAAAGTTCAATTAACTATTTAGATTATTACTCAAATGTTGTAGTCTGAGCTGCATCCTCCCAATCCGCAACATTTACTGTCAACTCAGCAGTCTGAGGACCAGTTGTCACCCATGGATTACTTGCTCCGATTGTTTTGATTACAACTGTGCACTGATAGTTTTTACCTGCTAATGTCTGTGATTTAGTTCCACCATCAGCAGCAGCTCCAGTAGGATGTTCTGTAGAATAATTCTCATTTAATGCTAAAGGATAATAAACAGTTTCTCCTGCTCCAGAACCATCCTTTTTAAAATTACCAGCAATAACAAGAATCGTTTTATGTGATGAAGTATTACTATTAGGAATTGTATAAAGAATAGGCTGTCCTGTATAAGAAGTATTACCAGTGCCAAGAGGAGATGTACTTGTAATTGCTTTGGCTAAAACATCTTTCTTAGTACCTGTAGTACCACCAGCATTATCTATATTAGTTCCATTCAGATATCCAGATGTACTAGCCTGACCTGTATCAGAAAAAGCAAGCTTATCTGGTACATTTAACAAGAAAATCTCCTCTGGGGTGAATGTAGCACTTGCATATGGACCGGAAAAATCTACTTTCAAATCTTTGAGAGTAACCTTAGAAACCAAATTTTTCACTTTTACAGTTGCTGTAAAAGTCGAGTTAGAACCAGCTGTTAATGCTATTACTTTACCAAATTTCGGAAACTTTGTAGCGTCAATTGTAGTATTAGTTGCAGAACCTGTTAAAGCTGTAACAGCATCCATTGTTACGTTACTAAAATCAGTAGGACTATTTGGCTTTGAAGTAAAAGCTGTAGTTCCACTATTATCCTTTGTATTCACTGCAACAAGAACCTGGTCATCCGCCTGCAAAGTAGAAGTTACTACCTTAACTTTAACGCCACTTGCTGTCGTAAAAGTACCATCAGTTGTTCCACTTGCCTCCTTATCAGCAGTAGCACTACTAGCCAGGCTAGCAACAACACGATAGTTATTACTCTTATCATAAATACCAACCGTCATGTCATTAATTTGCTTTTCATCATCAGTTAATGCAGAACGAGTTCCCAGATTACCAGTATTGACAGAAAGTAAAAGAACACGCTGATCCTTTTCATTCAGGCCACCACCATTCTGTGCCACATCCTCACTAGAGCAGGATGTGAACCATAATGCAGCGGCTGCCAATGCGAGGAAGCCGATGCTAATCTTAG
>JAJWLX010000020.1 GCA_021636625.1 Prevotella sp.
AATTAACGTTAAAAAATACGCTCAAAGCTTGCTCAATTAGAGTAAAACAGGGCGTCTTGCTGACTGCCGTTATACCCAGGGCGATGCCCTGGGCTAGGAGCTTCTGCCCTTTCAGGGCGTGTGGGGCTCACTGCGAACCTTACACCATTATATATAGAAGAAGCTTGATATGTACAGAAGAGCTTGATTATATATAGGAGATGCTTGGGTCATCCTAAAAGCCGTAAAAACGGATGGAAATAACAAAACACGACAAACTAAGTTAAATAATTATAAAAGATAGGGGCTGCGGCTCGTAACTTACACATAATCAAATAAAAATGTGTAATTTTGCAGTCCGATTATTTCGGGGATACACTTAGAGTCCCCAAGATATGGTGTGTTAATAGCATGTCCTGTGGCCGGGGTATGTGGTTAGTGAATCACCTGTCTGAATAGTGAGTAAAAAAGATTAAAACGTTTTTTAGTAGTAAATTTAAATTTTAAAATGGACACATTAAGTTACAAGACTATTTCCGTAAACAAGGAAACAGCTAAGAAAGAGTGGGTCGTAATCGACGCTACCGACCAGGTTGTAGGTCGCCTCTGCTCTAAGGTTGCTAAATTGCTCCGCGGAAAGTACAAGCCAACTTTCACTCCACACGTAGATTGTGGTGACAACGTAATCATTATCAATGCCGCTAAGGTAGTTTTCACTGGTAAGAAGGAAACTGATAAGGTTTACACTCGTTACACTGGTTATCCAGGTGGTCAGCGCTTCAACACTCCAGCAGAGTTGCGCAAGCGTCCTGATGGAATGGACAAGATCCTCCGTCACGCTATCAAAGGTATGTTGCCAAAGGGCCCTCTCGGTCGTTCTTTGATGGACAACCTCTTCATTTACGATGGCACAGAGCACAAGCACGAGGCACAGCAGCCAAAGGCTATTGATATTAACCAGTATAAATAATTAAGGTAGAATGGAAGTAATTAATGCAATTGGTCGCCGTAAGAGCGCTGTAGCTCGTGTATACCTCACAGAGGGTACCGGTAAGATCACAATCAACAAGAAAGATATTGAGACATATTTCCCATCAGCAATCCTTCGCTATGTAGTAAAGCAGCCATTGCAGTTGCTCGAAGCTGAGGGTAAGTATGATATTAAGGCAAACCTCGACGGTGGTGGTTTCACCGGTCAGAGCCAGGCTCTCCGCCTCGCTATCGCTCGCGCGCTCGTTAAGATCGACGCTAACGATAAGAAGGCTTTGAAGGATGCAGGCTTCATGACACGTGACTCACGTGCTGTTGAGCGTAAGAAGCCAGGTCAGCCAAAGGCTCGTCGTCGCTTCCAGTTCAGCAAGCGTTAATCTTATACATATTATATATATACAGATTATATATAGCTGAGCTAAAAAGTTTAGTATCTAAATCGGTGAGATTCCATTAATCGGGGACTACTCATCGACTGATCTAACATTAGATTCAAAAAGAAAGTAAACACAATTAAAAAAGAAAAAACAATGTCAAGAACAAATTTTGACCAGTTACTTCAGGCAGGTTGCCACTTCGGACACCTCCGTCGCAAGTGGAATCCAGCAATGGCTCCTTACATCTTCATGGAGCGTAACGGTATTCATATTATCGACCTCAACAAGACTGTCGCTAAGATCGACGAGGCTGCTGAGGCTCTCAAGACAATTGCCAAGACAGGTAGAAAGATTCTGTTTGTCGCTACTAAAAAACAAGCTAAGGACGTAGTTGCTGAGAAGGCAGCTTCTATCAATATGCCATACGTAAACGAGCGTTGGGCTGGTGGTATGCTTACCAACTTCCCTACAATCCGTAAGGCAGTTAAGAAAATGACAAACATCGACAAGCTGTTGAACGATGGTACATTCTCTAACCTCTCAAAGCGCGAGTTGCTGCAGATCAGCCGCCAGCGTGCTAAGTTGGAGAAGAACCTCGGTTCTATCGCTGACTTGACTCGTCTCCCAAGCGCACTCTTCGTAGTTGACGTAATGAAGGAGCACATCGCTGTTAAGGAGGCTAACCGTCTTGGTATCCCTGTGTTCGGTATCGTTGATACCAACTCAGATCCAAAGAATATCGACTACGTTATCCCAGCTAACGATGACGCTAAGGACTCAGTAGAGGCTATCCTCTCTGCAGTTTGCGGTGCTATCGCTGAGGGTCTTGAGGAGCGTAAGGCTGAGAAGGCTGACGACAAGGCTGCTGCAGAGCAGAAGGATCAGCCTAAGAAGAAGGCTGCTCGCAAGGACGAGGCTGAGTAATTAGGCAAACAAAAATATACTGGAGCCATTGATTCTGTTTTATGATTCGATGGCTTTAGTTCTTTTCAAGCAAAGATTATTATTAACTTTTAATATTAGAAAAATATTATGGCTGTTTCAATTGAAGATATCAAGAAACTTCGCGCTATGACTGGTGCTGGTCTTGCTGACGTTAAGAAGGCACTCACAGAGGCTGAAGGTGATTTCGATAAGGCAAAGGAGTTGCTCCGTGAGCGTGGTCTCGCTATCGCTGCTAAGCGTTCTGACCGTGAGACTTCTAACGGTTGCGTTCTCGTTAAGAAGGTTAACGATTTCGCTGCTATCATCGCTCTCAAGTGCGAGACTGACTTCGTAGCTAACGGTGCTGACTTCATCAAGTTGACATCTGACATCCTCGACGCTGCTATCGCTGCCAAGGCTCACACTCTCGACGAGGTGAAGACTTTGAAGGTTGGCGATGCTGATGCTCAGGCTGCTGTTACACAGCGCTCTGGTATCACTGGCGAGAAGATGGAGCTCGACGGCTACTGTGTTCTCGAGGGTGACAACATCGAGGTTTACGACCACATGAACAAGCACACTTTGTGTACTATGGTTCAGCTCAACGAGAACAACGAGGAGGCTGGTCACAAGGTAGCTATGCAGGTTGCTGCTATGCGCCCTGTAGCTCTCGACGAGTCTTCAGTTTCTGAGGAGACTAAGAAGACTGAGCTCGAAGTTGCTGTTGCCAAGACTAAGGAAGAGCTTGTAGAGAAGGCTGTTAACGCAGCTTTGAAGAAGGCTGGCATCAACCCAGCTCACGTTGACTCTGAGGAGCACATCGAGAGCAACACTAAGAAGGGTTGGTTGACACCTGAGCAGGCTGAAGAGGCTCGCAACATCAAGAAGACTGTTGGTGAGGAGAAGGCTGCTACTTTGAACCCTACTATGATCCAGAACATTGCTAATGGTCGTCTGGCTAAGTTCTTCAAGGAGAACTGCCTCGTTGATCAGGAGTTCCAGTTCGGTGACGGTGACAAGCAGACTGTTGCTCAGTACCTCGCTTCTCAGAGCAAGGATCTCAAGATCGTTGCTTACCAGCGCTTTACTCTTGCTGCTGAGTAATCATTACTCAAAAGCAAGCATTAATTTGACTTATAGTTAAATTAGAATATCCGGGAGTTATGGAGTTAAAGCTTAGCTTTGCTTCTAACTCCCATTTCTTTTTTATATATATTTTTGGGGTTATGAAGATATTTGCTATCGGTATGAACTATACCGAACACAATAAATCGCTGCATGGTACGTTATCTAAACCAGAGCGTCCTGTTATTTTTACCAAGGCGGATTCTGCGCTGCTCAACAACGGCAAGCCTTTCTTCATTCCGGATCATCTGGGAAGAATAGAGTATGAGACCGAACTGGTGGTGCGCATCTGCAAGTTGGGCAAGACCATTCCGCAGCGTTTCGCCCACCGCTATTATGATGCGGTGACCGTGGGCATCGACTTTACCGCCCGCGAGATGCAGAAGAAGTTGAGAGAGGCGGGTCAGCCATGGGAGCTTGCCAAGGGATTCGACGGATCTGCCGCCATCGGCGAATGGGTGGATATCCAGAAGTTCCGTGACATCCAGGCTATCCACTTCCATCTCAACATCAACGGCGAGAATGTGCAGGAAGGCTGTTCGAGCAATATGCTCTACAAGGTGGATGAAATCATCTCCTACATCAGCCAGTATTTTACGCTCAAGACTGGAGACCTGCTCTATACGGGTTGTCCTACAGGATGCGGTCCGGTGAAGATCGACGACCATCTGGAGGGCTATCTCGAAGATAGAAAGGTGCTTGACTTTATGTGTAAATAGAAAGAATATATGAATAAGAGTAGAATATGGCAATACCTCTGTATCGTGGCAGTGCTGGTGCTGATGGCGCTGCCTGCTGCGGCACAGAGATTCTTCAACCTTACCTCGCAGGAGGTGAAGGTGGACTCCATATTGCCTCAATTCGTATATTCTTTGCCTTTGCAGGGTGATTATCAGGATTCTATCTATACGGTAACAGTGAAATATCCGGAGTATGTGGATATGCCTGCTACCGATATTTCTCATTACAACCGACTTTCGGGCGCTGCTCTCCCTGAGCAGGTGGCCATCTGCCAGCAGGTAACCGAATGCCGGAAACAAGGCTTGCTGGTGATTTCCTTTTCTCCTCTCGTTTTCAGGGAGCACAGATATCAGGCGCTGGTGAGCTTCATGCTCGATATCCAGGCGAAGCCGCTGAAACGTTCGCAGAGCCAGTTGCATCTGCTGAAACGTTCGCAGCAGGAAGCCCGGCTGAAGACCCGCGGCGGGGAGGATTCTTCTCCCGCCTATGCCGACCATTCTGTGCTGGCAAGCGGAAAATGGGCAAAGATCAGGGTGAGCGAAACGGGTATTCATCAGTTGACTGCCGACGTGGTGCGCCGTGCCGGTTTTTCGGATATCAGCAAGGTGAAGATCTACGGTTATGGGGGAAATCTCCAGAACGAAGCGCTCTATGCCCAGGAAATTCGGGAGACTGACGACCTGAAGGAGGTGCCGCAGTATGTAGTGGATGGCAGACATTATTTCTACGCCCGCGGTGCGGTGAGCTGGAGCAGCCCTACGGCTACGGTGCGCACCCGCAATCCCTATTCAGACTATGGCTATTATTTCATCACCCAGAGCAATGAGTCGCCGAGTCTCTGGGCAGATTCAGCCTCTTTCGTATCTTCCTGCCATCCGATGCCGGAAGATTATCATTCTCTTTATGAAGTAGATGGGTTCAGTTGGATGCAGGGGGGAAGGAATCTCTTCCATCCTACAGCCGTCAAGGTGGGCGATACCCAGAAGGTGGTCATCACCAATCCTACCGGATGCAGCCGGGGAAAGCTGGTGGTGGCTGCTACCGCCGGTACCAACACCCAGGTGCAGATCAGGAAGAACCAGAAGGAACTGGGAACCCTGAACCTCTATCTGCCTACCAATACCAGCAGCAGTGCCTATACGGTAGGCGTGGAAAGGAACGCCATCTATCCGCTTCAGGATTTCAGGGAGAAGGATACCATCGAGATACAGCCACTCAGCGGTGGACCGGTTCATCTGGATTATGTGGCCGTAACCTGGGAGAAGCCTGCGCCGTTTGCCGGTTTCGGAAGTCAGATTCCTGCAGCCGAGTATGTGTATGGCATCACCCCGCAGGATCACCATGCCGACGGGGCTGCTGATATGGTGATCATCATCCCAACCTCGCAGAAACTGCTCAGGCAGGCACAGCGGCTCAAGGAATTCCACGAAACCCACGACGGGCTGCGGGTGAATATCGTGCCCGCCGATGAACTCTATAATGAATTCTCCAGCGGTACCCCCGATGCCAATGCCTACCGCCGCTATCTGCGGATGCTGAGCGACAGGGCGGCTACGGCTGCTGACATGCCTAAGTATCTGCTGCTCTTCGGCGACTGCGTATGGGACAACCGGATGCTCACGGCCGACTGCAGACTGCTGAATCCGGATGATTACCTGCTCTGTCATGAGAGCGATGACTCGTTCAGCAAGACCACCTGCTATGTGAGTGACAGCTGGCTGGGAATCATCGGCGAAGGAAAGGGAGCCGATCCGAAAACCGAACTGCAGGATGTGGCGGTAGGACGATTCCCTGTGACCACGGCGCAGGAAGCCAAGATACTGGTGGACAAGACCATCAACTACAAGAAGAACGCCAATGCCGGAGCCTGGCAGAACACCCTGATGTTCATGGGCGATGACGGCAACGAGAATCTCCACATGGCGGATGCCAACGAGGTGGCAGACGATATCGCCTCGCTCTATCCGGGCTATCTCATCAGAAAGGTAATGTGGGATGCCTACACCCGTCAGACCTCCTCAACGGGAAATACCTATCCCGAAGTCTCCAGTATCATCAGGCAGCAGCAGGCTAATGGTGCCCTGGTGATGGATTATGCCGGGCATGGAAGCGAGACCCAGATTTCGCATGAAAACGTGCTCAAGATCACGGATTTCGAATCGTTCAGAAACGAAAACCTGCCACTGTGGGTGACGGCATCCTGCGACATCATGCCTTATGACGGTACGAAATCTACCATCGGCGAGGCAGCTCTGCTGAATGAAAAAGGTGGAGCTGTGGCATTCTACGGTACCACGCGTACCGTGTTTGCCCAGCAGAACAAGTATATGAACCGCGCCTTCCTGCGCAGGGTGCTGAGCCGGGAAGACGGCAAGCCGCTTGCGATAGGCGAGGCACACCGGCTGGCGCAGAACGACGTGATGCTGGGCAATGTGGTGGCGGGCGAGATAGACCGCTCGGAAAACCATCTGCAGTATGCCCTGCTCGGAGATCCTGCCCTCTCACTCAACCTGCCGATGATGAAGGTAGTGGTGGATTCCATCAACGGCATCTCCTGCCAGCGCACCGATACGGTTCCGCTGCTGAAATCCGGAGATATAGCCAGGATTGCGGGACATGTGGAGACGGATGTGGATTTCCAGGGGGTAGTGACGGCTACGGTAAGGGATTCCAGGGAACTGGTTACCTGCAAGCTGAATGATGCCACAGCCGACGGAGCCTCCACAGCCTTCCAGTATTACGACCGGCAGAAGACGCTCTATCAGGGTGCTGACAGTGTATCCGGCGGCAAGTTCGCCTTCAGCTTTGCCGTACCCAAGGACATCAATTATTCGGGTGATACCGGATTGATGAATCTCTATGCCGTGAGCAACGACAAGGCGCTGCGGGCGAATGGAGAAAGCGCACGGTTCAAGGTGGGCGGCAGCGTGGTGGCAGGAAACGACTCCATCGGTCCGTCGGTATTCTGCTATCTGAACTCGCCTACCTTCGTGGATGGCGGCAATGTGAATACCACCCCTTATTTCGTGGCAAGGATATCAGACAAGGACGGAATCAATGCCGCAGGAAGCGGACTCGGCCATGACTTGAAGCTGGTGATAGACGGAGATCAGTCGAAGACCTACAATCTCAACGATTATTTCTCGTATGATTTCGGAACCTATACCAGCGGTTCCACCTGCTACAGTATTCCGGAACTTCCGCCAGGCAGGCATCAGCTTACCTTCACGGCATGGGATATCCAGAACAACAGTTCTACCACCACCCTCCACTTCAATGTGGTAAGCGGTCTGGCTCCATCGCTCTTCGATGTGGGCGTGACGGAGAATCCAGCCCGCAGCACCACCACCTTCATCGTTTCTCACGACAGGACGGAGAGCCGGATGGATGTGGTAATCGAACTCTATGATACTTCGGGCAGACAGCTCTGGCGCCATGCCGAGAGCGGAGTGCCGGCATCGGAGGTCTATACCGTGAAGTGGGATCTATCGGTAGATGGCGGTCGTCCTCTGGGTACGGGCATCTATCTGTATCGGGTCAAGGTTTCATCGGATGGCAGCAGCTATGCCTCCAAGACCCGGAAACTGATCATTATAAAATAGAAAATATCATCATATAAAATAATGTAGTATGAATAGAATCGTCAAGATATTCGCAACCGGTTTCCTCTCGGTATGGGCGCTGACGGCATCGGCGCAGAATGGAGAGGGAGACACCAAGGAGAGTCTTTTCAATCCGGTAAACTATGCCGTCATCTCTCAGACCATAGCGCCCGATGCCCGCGGCGGAGGTCTGGGTGATGTGGGTGCGGCAACCGATCCGGATGTCAACTCGCAGTATTGGAATCCGGCAAAGTATCCTTTCAATATCTCCAGGGCGGGTGTGGCGCTGAACTTCACTCCATGGCTCCGTTCGCTGGTCAACGACATGAATCTCGCCTATCTCTCGGGCTATTACCGCATAGGCGATTACAGTGCCGTATCCGCTTCGCTCCGTTATTTCAACATGGGTGAGGTGTTTCTTTCTGATCCGGGAGAAACCGACAATGCGATGACCATCAATCCCTATGAGATGTCGATTGATGTGGCTTACTCTCTGATGCTCAGCGAGAAATTCTCCCTGGCAGCAGCCATCCGCTGGATCTATTCTGACCTGCGCTTCGACTATCAGGAGGAGAATTCGCCTGCTTCGGCTTTTGCGGCGGATATTGCAGCCTATTATCAGAACTATGTCAACATCGGACCGCGAGAGTGCCAGTTGGGCGTAGGTCTGAACATTTCGAATATCGGCAGCAAGATCACCTTCAGCGGTCAGGAGTATGGCGAGTTCCTGCCTACCAATCTGCGTCTGGGTGCCTCTCTGATGATACCTATCGACGAGTACAACCGCTTTACCATCGCCGCAGATGTCAGCAAGTATCTCGTGCCGACGGTACCTGCTCAGAAGGAGGGAGAGGACAACTCGGAGTATGAAGACCGTGTGCATCGCGAATACAACGATATTTCGGGCATCAGCGGCATCTTCAAGAGCTTCAGCGATGCCCCAGGCGGATTCAAGGAAGAGCTGGAGGAAATCAACTATGGCGTAGGTGCCGAGTATGTGTATAATGACAAGTTTGCCCTGCGTGCCGGTTATCATCACGAGAGCCAGAGCAAGGGCAACCGCAAGTACTTCACGGTGGGAGCCGGCTTCAAGATGAATGTCTTCTCGCTCGATGCTTCCTATGTGGTAGCCACCGCCAAGAGCAATCCGCTCGACCAGACCCTGCGCTTTACGCTGGCGTTCGATATGGACGGATTGAAAGACCTGTTCAAGCGATAGGCAGGACAGAATATAAATATATTAATAACTTTAATTATAAATATAAGATTATGAATATTCGTGTAGGATTCGGATACGATGTTCACAAGCTGGTAGAGAACCGTGACTTGTGGATGGGTGGTATCAAGATAGATTATGAGTTGGGTTTGCTCGGCCACAGTGACGCCGACGTGTTGATTCACGCCATTTGCGATGCCCTGCTGGGGGCAGCCAATATGCGTGATATCGGTTATCATTTCCCTGATACGGCAGCAGAGACCCTCAATGTGGATTCCAAGATTTTGCTCAAGAAGACGATGGACCTGATTGCCACCAAGGGATATACCCTGGGCAACATCGATGCAACCATCTGTGCAGAGCGTCCGAAGCTCAATCCGCATGTTCCTGCCATGAAGGAATGCCTGGCAAAAGTGATGGGCGTAGAGGAAGACCAGATCTCCATCAAGGCTACAACCACAGAGAAGTTGGGCTTTACCGGAAGAATGGAAGGAATCTCAGCTTACGCTACGGTATTGATAGTAAAAGCTTAATGAGAGTTAAAATCTCGTTGGTTTTTGACGAATTTACTAATAATTCGTTGATTTACATCAGAAAAACTCAAAAATAATACTTTTTTTGCCGATTTATTTGGAGATTTGTAGAAAAAGTACTATCTTTGCAGCGTCAAAAGGTTAATAGATTGTTTAGGTTAGTAGTAATAGATTTAGGTTTTTAGTTATTAGGTTTTAAGGTAGATTGTTTAACAGATAATTGAGAAGGTCGTGAGACTATTTTGATTAGAATTTTTAAGTTAAACATAGTGCATGCCACAGCTCGTTGAGAGTTGTGGCATGTTTTATTATATCCATTCTCATCTGCCTATTCAATCCATTCTCCTTATCTTATGAAAACATTCTCATCATTTCATAAAAAACATTCTCTTTATCTCAGAAAGTCTTTCTTTTTCTTCGCCAACTCAAATTTTTACATTATCTTTGCAAGCAGAATAAAAAGGATAATCATGAGAGTACTCATAGTAAATACAAGTGAGAAGGCGGGTGGAGCTGCCGTGGCTGCCAACCGCCTGATGGATGCCCTTAACAACAATGGTGTTAAGGCTAAGATGCTGGTGCGCGACAAGGAGACAGATGATATAACCGTTGTCGGTTTGCCCCGTTCCATGAAGCTGCGTTGGAACTTCCTGTGGGAGCGTTGGTGCGTGTTCTGGCATCTTCATTTCTCCAAGCATCATCTTTGGGAGATAGATCTGGCTGCGGCTGGCTCCGATATCACCAAGCTTCGGGAGTTTCAGGAAGCTGATGTCATTCATCTTTCTTGGGTCAACCAGGGCATGCTTTCGTTGAAAAGTATTCGGAAGATTTTAAAGAGTGGCAAACCGGTGGTGTGGACGATGCACGACTTATGGGCTGCTACGGGCATCTGTCATTATGCTCGCGGCTGCAACCGCTATGTCTCTACCTGTGGCAATTGCCCGCTCTTACCTCATAAGGGAAGCAAGAATGATATCTCTTCTAAGGTCTTTGGCCGCAAGAAGGAACTCTATCATGGCGGTAATATTCATTTTGTAAGCTGCAGCAGATGGCTGGAACAGCAGGCTAAGAAGAGTGGACTCTTCGTGGGACAGCGTATCACCAATATCCCGAATCCGATAGATACTCATGTGTTCTGTCCGCAAAACAAGGCAGAGGCACGTCTGCGTGCAGGATTGCCAGCCGACAAGCATATCATCCTATTTGTTTCGCAGCGTGTAACGGATGAAAGAAAAGGAATGGAGTACTTTGTTGAGGCAATAGACTGCCTGGTGAAGAAATATCCGGATATGGTCAAGCATACCGCCATAGCCATTCTGGGAGGCCATTCTGAGGAGATAACGCTTTCGTTGCCTTCTTGCTCCCTGGGCTATGTGAGCGACGTGAAGCAAATTGTGAATATCTATAATTCCGTGGATGTATTTGTGCTGCCTTCTCTGGAGGATAATCTGCCTAATACCGTCATGGAATCTATGGCTTGTGGCGTACCTGGCGTGGGCTTCAAGGTGGGTGGAATACCTGAGATGATAGACCATCTGAAGACGGGCTATGTGGCAAACTACCGGGATGCGGATGATTTGGCAAAGGGTATTCACTGGGTCTTGGAAGAGGCTGATAGAGAATCCTTGCAGCAGGCATGTCTGCATAAGGTGACGCAATGCTACTCGCAGCATTCGGTGGCGCTTAAATATATAGAGGTGTATAACCAGGCTTTGGCCTATAAAAACTATCACCTATGATTAAGTTCACGGTTGTTACCTGTACGTTTAATGCCGAAAGTGTATTACAGCGTACCCTGGATAGTGTGAGCAAGCAGACGTATTGCAACGTGGAGCACCTGATTATAGATGGGGTGTCGAAGGACAAAACCCTGGCGATGATCAAGGCTTACCAGCATAAGGCGCAAGCAGGTGAAAATGCTCATGAAATTGTGGTTTACTCAGAACCCGACAAGGGACTTTACGATGCCATGAATAAGGGCATCGATAGAGCCACGGGCGACTATCTCGTGTTTCTGAATGCTGGAGATGTTTTTCCTTCAGAAGATACTCTGGAGTATGTGGAAGGCTGTGTGGGGGAAGGAGAGATCTTGCCTGGTGTGCTATATGGAGATACCGACATTGTGGATGATGAGGGGCGTTTCTTGCGCCATCGCCGTCTTACTCCTCCCAGGAAGTTGACATGGCGTTCATTCAAGTGGGGCATGCTGGTATGTCATCAGTCGTTCTATGCCCGTACTGATATAGCGCGTGGAGTGCACTATGACTTGCACTATCGCCTGTCGGCAGATGTTGACTGGTGTATCCGCATCATGAGAGAATCAGAACGGCACCACTTGCCTTTGCGCAATGTGAATGCTGTTATCACCAACTATCTGGATGGTGGAATGTCGATTCAGAACCATAAGGCTTCGCTCAAGGAGCGCTTTGTGGTGATGAAAAGTAACTATGGTATTGTTACCACATTATTGGTGCATGCCTGGTTTGTGGTGCGGGGTGTATGCACATCGTTGCAAGAGCATTAAAGTGACAAAAGTGTTTTAGGATTACTTAAGTAATAATTTCTGTGAAAAGTAGGTCTGTTTCTATATTTTATTGTATCTTTGCAACATGAATCCAATAGCACAAACCATCATATTGTCGGCTTCTGCGGTGAGAATGCTCCCACACATAGCCATGTATCTTCTTCATAAGAAGGAGATAGATGCTGATTTGCTCAAGGTGCAAGACCAAAAGCCTACCGTGCTCAACTTCATCAAGGTCTGCACCCGTGAAAGAAGTTTCCGTAATCTCTTTTATTACCGACTCGGAGAGTATCGGTCGGTATTCATCAGTTGGCTGTTGCCGCCGGAGCGAACCATGACCATCTGGTGCCCGCGTATAGGAAAGGGTGCACATCTGGAACATAGTTATGCCACTTATCTCAATGCGGAATCCATAGGTGATGATTTCTATTGTCTGCAGATGGTAACGCTGGGAAATGGCAAGGGAGGAAGACCGACGATAGGGAATGATGTGAAAATCTATACCGGAGCTACCGTCTTTGGAGGCATTCACATCGGTAATCATGTAACAATTGGTGCAGGAGCTGTCGTCTTCCAAGATGTGCCGGATGGGGCAACCGTGGTTGGTAATCCTGCGAGAATCATTCAGAAATAATCCATTTAAAGATAGAAATAATCCATTTAAAGATAGAAGATATGAACTATGCATTAATCATCGCCGGAGGGTCTGGCAATCGTATGGGACAAGATATCCCAAAACAGTTTATGCATGTTGATAATTGTCCTATCATCATTCATACGATGATGGCTTTTCAGAAGCATCCCGATATCCAGGGGATTGCTGTGGTATGTTTGGCAGGATGGGAAACGGTGTTGCAGTCGTATGCCAACCAGTTTTGCATTACCAAGTTGAAATGGATATTCCCAGGTGGAAGCAATGGGCAGGAGTCTATACATAATGGTATCTATGGCCTGAAGGAAGCGGGATGCGGTGACGATGATCTGGTATTGGTGCATGATGCCGTGCGCCCACTCTTGTCGCAAGACATCATCTCTTCCAATATCGCCATCTGCCAAAAGTATGGCTATGCCATTACTGGTATCAAATGTAGAGAGGCTATCCTGGAGAGTGAGGATGGTTTCACGACTAATACAAGTATTCCTCGTGATAAGTTAATCCGTACCCAGACACCTCAGACTTTCCGGTTGGGAAACCTCATCGCAGCCCATGAGGAAGCCAAGGAGAAAGGCATCACCAATTCGGTGGCATCCTGTACCTTGATGGCGGAACTGGGAGGCAGACAGATGCATATCGTTCCTGGCTCAGAAAAGAACATCAAGATTACTACTGTGGAGGATCTGGAAATTCTGAAAGCTTTGATGAAGGTTCAGCCGGAGTCTTGGCTCAAATAACCTTGGAGTATGGTTCTCTTTTATATGAGAATATGGATTAAAGTTGGAAATGTTAGGCAACTGTTAGATTTATGTTAGATTTTTCACCTTATCAGAAAGATATAGCTCGTCTTTTCCAGGATGGATTAGACTTGGAGCGTTTGCGTGACAAGACCATTCTTGTGGTGGGTGCCACGGGATTGGTAGGTGGTTGCGTAGTGGATGTGTTGATGCAGAATCCCGCCAGATGCTACAAAGTGATAGCGGCTGGTCGCAATAAGGAACGTGCCCAACAGAAGTTTGCGGCTTATTGGGAAGATGAGTCTTTCTTCTTTGCAAAGATTGATGTCACCCAGCCTATTATCAAGAGCATGAATAGTATGATAGTGGATTCTGTCTATGATGAGTTGGCTGAGGGGGCTGATTACATCATAGATGCGGCAAGCAATGCGAGTCCTAATTTCTTCAGTCGGGAACCTGTAGAGGTGATGAAAGCCAATATCAATGGTGTGTCCCATCTCATAGAATATGGATTGAGACATCGCATGAAGCGCATGGTTTACGTTTCTTCTGGAGAAATCTATGGCGAAGGCGATGGTTCTGAGTTTACCGAGAAGAGCAGCGGATATGTGGATTGTGCCTCTGTGCGTGCCTGCTATCCATCGTCTAAGCGAGCTGCAGAGACGCTTTGCATGGCATACGGAGCAGAGTATGATGCCGATGTGGTGATAGCCAGACTGAGTCATACCTATGGTCCAGGCTTTACCGAGAGCGATAATAGGGTATATGCCCAGTTTATCCGCAATGTCCTGAAGGGTGAGGATATCGTTCTGAAGAGTAAGGGTGAGGCTTTCCGCTCCTGGCTCTATGTGGTGGATGCTGCCCATGCCATCCTGTGCCTTTTGCTGGATGGTGAAAGGGGCAATGCCTATAATGTGGCACATTCTGAATCAAATATCTCCATCCGCCAACTGGCAGAACTGATAGCTCGGAAAGCGGATAGAAAGGTGGTGTTTGATATTCCTGAGGAAGATGCACAGCTGGGGAATACCACACCTATCACCAAGGCAACCTTTAATACGGATAAAATCAAGGCTTTAGGTTGGAGACCGCTTTTTGATGTAGAAGAAGGTTTTGGACATACCTTGCAGGATGTGAGGGAAGGCTAAAGCTTTCTTTTAATCTCATCCCACGTTTCCCTTTTTTCCATGTTCAGATAGTAGCGCAGGTGCTTTTCTACTCTTTGCTCTACGGGTGGGAACTTCATATAGTCGCCAAAGAAGTGGCGCAGATAGGTATCTGCCTGTTCCGGCAGCAAAACGGTGGTGTCCTCGAATGGGAATTCCTTTCCCTTGCCAAGCCATTCCTTCGGGAAAATCTCTTTGTAGTGGTAGGAACCCGTATTCACCAGTACGTTCTTCGCCTTGTCGAAGTCATATCGATGACTCATCTCGTCCATCTGCTGGATGAGGTGATGGCGCATCTTGCTGCGGCAGAAGAAGGCGAGTGTCTTGATGGCAAACCGGCCCCAAGTTTCCTTGTGCAAGAGCAGGGAAATATAATCGATAAAGGTGTTGTGAGTGGTTACGGCGTTTAGACGGTTGATGGTCTTTGAGTATTTGCGATATAGAGCCTTCGCCGTTTCCAGGTCATCGTCGGTGGCATCAAGAGGGAAGATATCTACGTAAAGACCGATGATGCAGGGACGCTCCTTCTCCTCAATAAGGGTGGTTTCGCGATTCACGAGTTTGGAGAAATACAGAGGGTACGATTCGTTGTTGTAGGGAGTCACTACCTCGTATTTGCCAAAGTCTTCGTGTTTGGCGATTTCGAGCAGACGGTCGTAGTCGGGGCGTGGCATCAGCACGTCGATGTCATCGTCCCAGGGAATCATTCCGTGGTGACGGGCGGCTCCGATGGCGGTGCCGGCACAACAGTAATATCTGAGGTGATACTTGTTGCAGATGTCGATGAATGCCTTCAATATATCGAGTATTGTGGCGTTCCATTCCTTCTTGATGTTCTTAATATCCATACTTTTTCAGTTTTACGACTGCAAAAGTAAGCAAAAAGTTTTGAACTTCAAACTATTTATGCTACTTTTGCACTTTAAAAAGTAAAATCAAGTAATATTCCATATTTATCAGATAGAAACGATGGCAGAATCATTAAAGGAAAAAACCGCCAAGGGATTGTTTTGGGGAGCTATGAACAGTGGTTCCACTCAGGTGCTCAATATCCTCTTTGGCATCTTCTTGGCGCGCTTGTTGTCGCCAGCCGATTATGGTATTATCGGCATCCTCACCATTTTCACCCTGATTGCGGGCAATCTGCAGAGTAGCGGTTTTACCCAGGCATTGGTGAATATCAGGAAACCCACCGACAACGATTATAATTCGGTGTTCTGGTTTAATGTCCTGGTGAGTCTTACCATGTATGTGGTGCTCTTTTTCAGTGCGCCGCTGATAGCTGATTTCTTCCATCAGCCTTGTCTCACCTCCTTGTCGCGCTTCGTGTTCCTGAGTTTCTTCATCTCTTCGTTTGGTATCGCCCAAAACGGGTATATGATGAAGAACATGATGAACAAGGAGATAACCATTGTTAATTTCATGGCTTTGATCAGTTCGAATGTCGTGGGACTGGTGCTGGCATTCAACGGGATGGCTTACTGGAGTCTTGCCTGGCAGCAGGTTATCTTTATCCTCGTGCTGAATATTGGAAGATATTATTATACGGGATGGCGCCCAAACTTTCATATCGATTTCGGACCCGTGAGGAAGATGTTTGGATTCAGCGTGAAACTTCTGGTAACCAATATCATCAATACGGTGAGCAACAATGTTTTGACCTTTGTGTTTGGTCGATTTTATCCGATTAATGATGTGGGTAACTATAGCCAGGCTTATAACTGGGATACCAAGGCTAATTCGTTTGTTGCCAATACGGTGGGACAGATAGCGCAACCCGTCTTGGCTTCTATCCAGGACGATAAGAACCGCGAGTTGATGGTGTTTAGAAAGATGCTCCGTTTCACGGCATTCCTTTCTTTCCCTTTGATGTTCGGCTTAACTTTGGTATCACGCGAATTCATTCTGATTACGATTCATGAGAAATGGATAGCCAGTGTGCCGCTGTTGCAGATTCTCTGTGTGAGCGGTGCCTTTATGCCGATTTATACGCTCTATCAGAATCTGGCCATCAGCAAGGGGCGTTCTGATGTGTATATGTGGTGCAACATCGGTCAGGTAGTGGGCTTGCTCGCCTTGGTATTGTTCTGTCATCAATATGGCATCCAGACCATGGTGATAGCCTACACTTTGTTTATTATAGCCTGGCTCTTGGTCTGGCAGTGGATGCTGAAGCGTGTTGCAGGCTTGCGATTCCGTGATGTGGCAAAGGATATACTGCCATTCATGCTTTGTGCGGCAGCCACCATGGTGGCCACCTATTTCATTACCCGCAGCTTGCAGAACATCTATCTCCTGCTGCTGGTTCGTCTGCTGGTTTCTGCCACCATCTACTTCTGTATCATGAAACTGCTGAAGGTGCAGATATTAGAAGAGTGTATAGCCTTCTGTAAGAGAGGTAAATAAGATTCACCTTCTTGACAGGTACGCCTTTTTTGATGAGCTTGATAATGAGGCGGATGAGGCAGCTCTTAGGCTTGTAGGCGAGTGCCTGATCCACCTTTTCGAAGGCTACCTGTGCGTTTGCCGCCCAGCGGTAGGCATTGACGATGCCTATCTCTGTGGCCCTGAGATACTGATGCGCCTTATCGTTCTGCTCGAAAAAATCGATGAGTCGGCGGGTTGACTTGAAGTATGACAGGAGATTCTTTTCAGAGATGTTGTGATTGTAGGAATTCTCATTGTCTGTGCGATAGTAATATACCGCATCATCGATGTTCACCTTTTTGCCATAAAACATGAACTGGGCATTCCAGAAGAGATCTTCTGCATAGTTAATGCCCTCTTCAAAGAATATCCTGTGCTCCATGATGAGCGAACGCTTATAGATTCTGCCCCACAGCCGGTTGGTGATGATGTTCTGGCAAACAAGCAGTTTGAGCAGTTTCTCATCAGAAACATCAAAAGGTTTCTGGAGTCTGCCTGCCTTTTCATCGCACCACTCCCGGTAGCCGCCATCAATCAGGTCGGCATGGCTACTATCTGCTTTTCCTGCCAGCTTCTCAACTGCATCTTCCGGCAGCATATCGTCGCTATCGGCAAATAAAAGATAATCGCCTGTAGCCGCCATCAGTGCCGTCTGTCTTGCGGCGCCCACGCCCCGGTTTCTGTCGTGGTGGATGATGCGTACCTGTTGTGCTCTTTCAGGATATTCTTTCAGAAGTGACTGCAGGATACCGATGCTTTTATCTGGGGTACAGTCATCTACAAAGATGTATTCGATAGGTGCATACGACTGCTCGAACAGTGAGCGGGCGCACTGTTCGATATATTTTTCTACCCCATAGATAGGGGTTAAGATGCTTATTTTCAGCATAATGGTTTAAATCTAAGATACTTGTTATTACCTATTACCTTGCCGGATATTCGTTTTTGCCTTGTCGGATTCTCGCTTTTATCTTGTCAGGTACTCGAATATCAGCGTGCTGTTATAGAAGAACAGGAAGATGGTGATGACTGCGAGTCCTCCACGAAGATAAGGCAGATATTTCTCCTTACAGCTTCTGATGATGTATCCGATACAGATCGGAATGATGAACGCCCAATGGGCAGCCATGATATAAACCTCGTTCAGTCCGAATCCCATTACCAGATGAATGAAGGCATCGCATGCCACCCATGAGGCAGTGAGCCAGAGAAAGGCCGATTTTCTTCCCATCCAAAAGCCTATGCACAATAGAATCACGATGATACCCTCTATGATACAAGGAATAGGAGTCTGATATTTCACGAATATTGGGCGATGGCTGTGGATATCTTCCAGAAGATGTTCCCTATGGAGGATAAGCGATTCGCCAAAAACGTTTTCTACCAATGATTCGGAACGGGAGATAGACATATCTGCCCATGAAAGCATGCCTCGTTTCTGAATTTTCTTGCCTGCAATAGCCTTATCATGTTTTTGCTTCTGTTCCATTTTTACCCTAAAGGTACTATCTTTAGCAGCCTTTTGGGCAACGAGTCGTTCTCCTTCCAGACGGTTAGGAATAATGAAAGCCTTGTTCTGATAGATTCCTGCAGCACCTATTAGGAGGGTAGGCAAGATGATTCCCAATGCCAGATATTTCAGACGGAAGAGTCTTTTGCCATTGGTAAAGAGGGCAGCAAGGAAGGTCTTGGCGCCATTGCTCAGCGTGATGCCTGCTGTGAAGAAAAAGAGCAGGGCTGTTTGCCACCAAGCCATGCTTCTGTGTTCCAGCTGCTGCTTGCCTGCTATATAAAGTGTCATCGACAGGAAGAAAAGCGACATGCCGAAATGGTCGTCCACAAAGGTGACGAGCAGCACGTAGGCAAAGGAAAAGAGCATCGCCGTAAGCACATTACTGTCTATTGCCTTCAACTGCATCACTTCTCTGAAGATTCTTCGGAAGAAGAGGGTGGAGTAGGTGGAGAAGAATGTCATCATCACCGCCACGATGGTAGTTGCCCAGTTTCTTGAGGTGAGTTCTATCAGCCAACCGTTCAGTACCGAGAAAGGATAGAGGAAGAATGGGAGCATGGGGTGGCGATACTCCGTGTAATACACCTTCCACTTCGAGAGGGTAAGATAGGTGTATGGGTCGAAACCTGAAATCTGAAAGTTCTTGGTAAAGAGCGTCCAGAATCCAGCTTTCGGTTTGCCGAAATCTTCAAAATGATAGGTTATCATCAGCACATTGAACGTGATGATAACGATGAGTGCAATCAAGGCAAAGAGCCTTTCTTCTTTTTTAATCTTAAATATATTGTTCATTTTCTGATTATTTTCTCTTGTTCTATTTCTCCTTTTGTCGGATAGATGCATCCGGCATTATCGGCTTAACGCTGCAAAAGTAATTGTTTTTTCTGAATCTTCAAAATGATAGGCTTTATTTTGTGGCTTTTTCAGATAAAAACGGAGTTTTATTTTGTGTTCTCTTTTATTTGATGTATCTTTGCGTCCATTATGATGGAGTTTTCCATGGTGTGAATATGGTAATTTGAAACAGTAAAACAGATAAAGATAGTAACAATGAAACATGCTTTCCTGATAATGGCTCATGGCAGCTTGCCGCTTTTAAGGGTATTGCTGTCGATGCTCGATGATGAGCGAAATGATATATTTCTGCATATCGACAGGAAATCGAATATGCTTGATGGCGCCGAACCGCTGGCTCTTTCCAAGGCCCGCCTCTTTGTTTTGAAACAGAGGGTGGATGTGCGTTGGGGAAATCTGAGTCAGATTAAGGCGGAGTATGTACTTTTCGAGGAGGCTTTGAAGCATGGACCTTATGCCTACTACCATCTGCTGAGTGGACAGGATTTGCCTATTAAATCTCAGGATTACATTCATCAGTTCTTCGATGAGCATCAGGGCAAGGAGTTTGTGGGCATCAATCATGGTGCGGAATTTGAATGGGATTGCCGTAGGAAGATGATGCGCTATTGGCTCTTTACGAGTTTTACCCGTTCGAAGTATGGGGCTTTGAATGCCATCACCAAGCGACTCAACAAATATCTTTCCATGTTGCTTATGCCTTTCCTGCATCGCCCGAAGATGGATTTTGCCAAGGGTGCCAACTGGGTGAGTATCACGCAGGCATGCGTGGAGTATGTGGTGAGCCAGAAGCCGTTTGTATTGAAGAGATTCAATTACACATTCTGTCCTGATGAATTCTTCTTGCAAACCCTGGTGTGGAACCATCCAACCTTCCGAGCCGCCTTGTACTCAGAAAAAGATGAATACGAAGGCTGCATGCGACTCATAGATTGGAAACGGGGTAATCCATACGTCTGGACCTTAGCAGACAAAGAGGAGTTGAAGCAAAGCAACCGCCTCTTTGCCCGTAAGTTTGATATGAAGCATGGGGATATTATCCATTGGATCAAGACTTCTTTTGGGTAACAGCTTCTTGTGGTTCAGGCTTCTTATCCTAGCATGTAGCTCACTAGCAGATAGCCATTGCTTATCCAAAGATAGAGGGTGATGGCGATCATCAATCCTCTGAATGCCCATTTGATGCTCTTTTCTTTTGCCTTGAGCGCCAGGAAGGCGATGGCGATAGGAAGGGCATACATATAGTGTGCCGTCATGATGTAAACCTCGTTGATGCCGAAGCCCAAACCGATGTGGAGGGCGGCATCCAGCAGGAAGAACGACATGGTAAGCCATAGGAACCTAGACTTCCTGCCGGCAAGGATTCCAAGTACAAAAAGCAGAACGATGCATGCTTCTACTACATAATTGACAGGCGATTGATATTTCACGATGACCGGGCGGTTGCGCAATACATCGCCCAGGAGGTTCTGCTGGTGCAGCATGATGCCTTCGCCGAAGAAATTTTCTACCAGGGTTTCGTCTCTGGAGGTTGTTTTATCGGTCCAGTTCATGAATTCGCCCTTGGCGATAGGCTTGCCTGTGTTCTTGTTCCATATCTGCTTATGGTCGCGCACATATTTGGCATGCGCATTGTCTTTGATGATTTTCTTGACGGCAGCTTCCACCTTTGCCGAGTCTTTCACCTGGACAGTATCCCGATACTGCTGGTAAATCTTGGCTGTAGCTTCCTTGTTTTTCTTCATCTTCGCCTCATGTCTGGCCATTTCCTTAGGCCATACAAAGGTGCGGTATTCCCATCTGGCAAAGCCCCACATAAGGGCAGCTGGCAGGATGACGCCTAGCAGGAAGTATTTGATTCCGAAAAACTTCCTGCCGTTGGTGAAGAGGGCGGCAAGATAGGTTTTCAAACCATTGTTGAGTGAAACACCTGCGGTAAATACGAAGAGCAGGATGGTTTGCCAGATGGTGAGCTTTCTGCCTTTCTTGATGCAGACGCCTGTAATATAGAGCGTACAGAGCAATATTGTCATCGACATGATGAAATGGTCGGGTACCATCGCCGAAACCATCACATAGGCGAATGAAAAATAGAACGCAGAGAGTAGGTTGGCATCAAAGCGCTCGGTACCAATCACTTCTCTGAATATCCTGTAAAGGAAGATGAAGGAGTAGAAAGCACAGAATACCAGGATAGCTCCCACAACAAACTGGGTGCAGTTGATGCCCGTAAGTATCATTAAACCTTGGTTAATCTGGTTGGGAATATACATAAAGAACGCCAGCAACGGGTGGCGGTACACATTATATTCTGTGTCCCAGTGAGATACGATGCTATAGGTGAGTGGGTCAAAACCAGATACTCTGAAGGTTCTGACGAAGAGTCTGTGATAACTGTCTATGATTTGCGAGAATTGGGTGTAATACTTGATGATTGTCAAGGCGTTAAGGGCGCATGCGATAATCAGCGCCACGAGTGCTGCTCCTCTTTCCTCTCGCTTGATTCTAAAAATATCGAATACCTTTTTCATTTCTTTCTCTTTTCTATTTCTTTAAGAAAAATCTTACCAATAAGAAGTTTACCGGAATGCAGATGCAGAGCGTTGGAATCATCGCCCACTGTTTGGCGAGCCCCAGACCAACGAAGAGGTTGAGGCAGACAGTTTGCATCGTATAGTTTACCACATGCGAGAGGGTGAAGCCGGCACCTCGCTTGGCGTTTGCCTTCACCTTGAAGGTGTATCGGGTACTGGCGATGAAATTGAAGATGAAGCTCACAATGTAGGCGATGGTGTTGGCAGTGGTAGCCAGACTATGGTCGCCCATTTGCGGAATGAAATGGTTAAGCACCGGCATCATAGCCAGATAAATGACATATTGCAGCACCGTAGCCAGTCCGCCTACGATTCCGAATCTGATGACTTCGCCCAGCTTCTCCCGTCTGGTATCATCCATATTATTAATCTTGTTCTTGATATCCATTCTTAAGTTCTATCACTACTTTAAAATGTTTTCTTTTCCGAAGCAACACAAATACTATTCCCTGAAAGGTTTGTAATGTCCTTGATGGGCAAAGGCGAGCATCTCTTTGTCTCCACAGCTATCTCCGAAGGCTTCGATTTCGTATTGGCTACGAATGGAATTCTGTGGGACAGTATCGCCTCCTGGTGCTTGGGTTGTGGTAAGCGTTTGGATGATGCGGTTCACCTTTTCCTCACCATAGCAGTTTCTGGTCTTGAAATGCCCTGTCAGTTTGCCATCTACTACCTCTATCTGAGTACCCAAGACCTGGATGCCTTTCAGATTGCGGATCTCAAAGAAAGGGCGAACCCAGTTGTCAATGCTGGCGCTTACGATGAAAACCTGGGCTCCTGCCACCAGTGCTTCGTGCATCAGGGTGATGCCTTTCGGGCGGAGCAGATGCTGGCTTTCTTCAGCAAAGCCACGGCAGAGTGCATCAAACTTTTCGATGCGCATGCCGGCAAAGAGGTGGGCGAAGATTCGCTGCTTCGCCTTCCAGTTGGGATATAGGTGCAGTTTCATCATTACCAGCAGTGGGCTGTACATCAGGAAAACCATCAGAAAGCGGCCTCTGCCTTTGGCATACTTGATGAATTCGAGCAAAGTATCACTCGTAGTGAGTGTTCCATCGAAATCAAAGCAATATATTTTCTTCTTCATTTCTTCTTTTTCTTTTAGATTTACTCTTTCTTATACGATATAGATAAGAATAAGGAAGGAGAGCAACCAGGCAAGGACGATAAACTGCGTGATTCTGTCGCGCAGGATAATCTTGGTCGGGTCGCCGCTCTGCTGGTCAACCACTGCAATCTGGATGTATCTCAGCAAACCTACCAATACAAATACGCTGGTAAGATAGAGGTATTCGGTATGGAAATTCTCTATTACTTCAGGGCTCACCGTGTACATGATGTAGCAAACCAGGGTAACGGATGCCGTGATGGTGATAGCCTGATTGATGAAGGTGAGGTTGTATCGGCTTGTATTCTTGCGTGGTGCCTCGCCTGTCTTTTCCATTCGCAGCACGTCATCGCGGCGCTTGGCAAAACTCATGAAGAGGGTGATGAGGAAGGTCATCAGCACAATCCATTTACTGAGCATGATGTGCGTAGCGACACCACCCGCCAGCAAGCGGAGCACAAATCCGAATGCCACGATGCACACATCGATGATGGCATACTGCTTGAGCTTGGCGCAATAGCAGAGGTTCATGACCCAATAGAAGGCGATGATTCCCATCGTCTCCCACGAATCGAGCAGACTGCATACCCCCATCGAGAGGATGAGCATCAGAAACATCAAAGCGTAAGCCTGCCTGATGCTTACGGCTCCTGATGCGATAGGGCGGTGACACTTCACCGAGTGGCGGCGGTCTGCCTCCACATCATGGATGTCGTTGAAGCAATAGATGCTCGATGCGGCAAAGCTGTAGGCAAAGAAAGCAATCAGACCCGCCTGCAGGGCATCTGTATGAAACAGGGCACCACCAAAGAAGAGGGGCACGAAGATAAACATATTCTTGATCCATTGCTTCGGGCGGATCAGGCGCATCAAGGCAGCGAAGCCTTTGCTGTCTTTTATTTCATTCTCGTTCATAAAACTTTTTTTATTTAATCTTAGATGATTCTTTTTATTTAATAATCTGAGATAATTCCTTGGAAATCCATTCTGCAATCTTGCTCAATATCCAGGAGAGTGGCAGGGTGATGGCGATGCAGAGGATGAAGGTAGGCCAGTATCCCAAGTGATGAGGCTCGATATAATGGAGCACGAAGTGGATGTGGATGAGATAGCATTCCAGACTCAATGCTCCTACCAGCATAAAGCTGCGGTTAAACCATCCTGGGGTACGGCGGAAGATGCGGTTCAGGAGCAGGATGCTCGTGATGGTGAGCGGGATGTAGAGCATTCGCTCCAGGAAGAGCGGAAACATGCCGTGCTTCTCCTGTTCCAGGAAGATGCTTGCGAGCAGCGTCATCAGGAACATCAGCCATATCATCCAGATGCTGGCACCATCAAGTGTCTGCTTCTGGCGCACCATCTCGCCCATATTGATGCCGATGAAGAAGATAGGTACTCGGCTCCAGAAGATTTCCAGATGGCCTACAGCCTGATGAATCGGTGTGACGTATTGCACCAGGATGCACCACATGATCATCACCACCGGCAGCCATTTGTAGATGGGGTGGCGCTTGATGAGTTCCATATAGGCTGGGGCGAAGAGATAGAGCATCATGGTGGCTGGGATGTACCAGAAGGTAAGCTCGTCGTATCGCCAGAAATTCCAGTTGATGGTAATCTCGCCTATCAGATTGATCCACGCCTCGAGGTCTCCTCCCTGGAATCGGGGGATGTAGTAGAGACAGGCGATGATAAGCCACGCTGGGTAGATACGCAGGTATCGGCGGATGAAGAAATGCTTGGCAGAAGGATTCTTCATCCAGGAAAACCACAGGCCGATGCCGCTGAGAAACAGAAACATATCTACTCCTACATTGCCCATGCGGCGCAATCCGAAGAAAGCGTTCTCTCTAGGCAGTGCTACATGAAAGAGAATGATGAAGAGCATGGCGGCTCCCATCAATTCACCGCGATATCTGCTGATATTCGCCAGTTCTATATCTTTTATCTTCATGATTTTCTTTTAATATTTCGGGTTTGGAATCTTCTTCATCAGTTGGGTGAAGAGCCAAGCCAGGCAGATGCTCGATATGATGTAGAGCAGCAGTCCGGCATAGATGTCTCCATGACGGCTGATAGGGATGAATATCTTGCGTGTGATGGGATGGGTGACGAAGAGGGCGGCTGAGATGACGCCCATCCATTCCAGAACCTTGTAGATGCCCGACAGCCAACTTGCCTCCTGCAGCAGGTCGGCTACAAGCACACTGAGCAGACAGATGAAGAATGGTACGAAGGTCCATCCTATCATATTGAGACTCAGACTGTAGATCAGTGAGATGCAGAATACGCAGCCGAAGATATTGGTTACAGGCGAATGGAAGGTCATCAGAATCTTCTCGCCATAGCGGGCGTAGAGAATGCCCAGACCGAATGGCAGCATACCGCCCATGAAATTATAGCGGTAGCGGTTCATCGCCTCGCTCTCGGGATTGTCAAAGCCCAGCAGCAGCTGGATGCCGATGCAGAGAAGCATCAATCCTACCGTCCATCCCCAATGACGGCGATAGAGCAGCAGTCGATATACGATGTAAAGCTGCAGCATCAGACCGAAAAACCAGTAAGGTCCTGGCCAGATGATGTTGTCGGGATTTGGCAATACATTGTTAAACATACCCAGCATTGATACGATGCCCAGCACCTCGTAATGGCGTGGACCAGGAGTGATGTAGTCTATCATCGTGAAAGCGATGAAACCCACGATCATCATCTTGAAGAGCTTCAGATAGTGATAGCGGATGAAGCGCAGAGGTTCGCGCCAGCTGATGCTCCAGGATTGCTTCCTGCCCGAAATGTTGTACATCTGAGCCTGCTGGTCGGCAGAAAGATGAGGCTTGGCTTCATACTTCATCACCAGTCCGTACGCACTCAGGAAGAGGAATACGGGCACTCCGTAATGGCCGAAGAACGACAACAGATGGACAGGCAGGTTGATGTCGGGATTCGCCATCACCTGCAGCAGCCAGTCGGCGTTGTGCTGGAAGAACTGATATTCATTCTCCTTGACAATCGGACCTAGCCAATGGCAATAGTTGTGTAGGAAGATGCCGATGATGGCAAGTCCTCTCAATGCATTGCATGCACTTCTGGAAAGTATGTTCTGATTCATTTCCTGGCTCCTTTCTTTGTTTGTTTCTTACCTTGTTTCTTATCTTTTTTCTTGTCTTGCTTCTTTTCTTCCTGCTTAGCCTGCGTCTTGAGATATTCATCCCGCAGCTTGTCGTAGTCGGCAGAGTTCTTCAGGATACGGGGGCGCATCTCATTGTATTTTGGACTCAGGATGTTGTTCTCCTCCTTGTAGGTCGGAGTCTCTATGCCGGCAAGATATAGCAGCAGGTGTGGCAGGGCATCCGTCATCATCCGCTTGTCCTTGGCGGCACGTATCTGCCGGTAGATGGCGCGGTGTTTCTGGATGTATTTCTTTGAGCAGTAGATCCAGAAAGGAATCTCGAACTCATAGTGTGCCAGCTTCCAGTCGATGTTGGCAGAGTGGTTGCGGCAGATGAAGCCACGGTTTTCCTCGTAGCACTCCTCGCCATGGTCGGGCACATAGATGATAATGGCATCTTCCTTCTGGAATCGCTTCACGATCTCTGCCACGATGGAGTCGTTGTAGAGGGTGGCGTTGTCGTAATGACTCAATACCTTGCGCTGGGCATCGGTCAGCTCTGGGCGCTTGTCTTCGTAGCTGCTTGCCCAGAACTTAGCCTGGCTCTGGCGATAGCGCAGCTTGTAGTTCACGTGCTGACCCATCAGATGGAAAATGGTAAGATTATGGTCGGTCTTGTATTGTTTCAGACTGTCATCATAATCTTTCAGCAGTCCATCGTCCAGCGCATGCAGCTCGGTGTTTCTGTGGTCGAACTGCAGCTTGCTCAGTTCCGGATTGTTCAGGAAGAAGCCGCCGCTGAAGTCATATACCGCCTCTTTAGCCTGAGGCAGGAATTCGTTGGTGATGAAGGTTACGTTGTAGCCTGCCTTGCGGAAAACCTCCGGGAAGAGCGGGTAGTCGCACCATTCTCCCTTGTCGCCTACCACATAGGTAGAGAGCATGTGCTTGAATACGAAGCTGGTGAGGTTCCAGCAGGTCACGACATCTGTAAACTTGGTGAGTTTCTTCGATTTCTCCAGCGCCGATTGGTTTGGGGTGGTTTTCATGAAGTAGCCATATTGCTGTGAATGATGGCGACCGTAGCTTTCGCCGATGATCAGCACGATGTTTGGCGAGCGGAAGCTGCAGCTATCTACCTTCACCTCGTGGGCAGCATGAATCAGTTGGGTAATCTGATGCGCTGCCAGCTGGTTGGCATAGATGCTGAATTGGAGGCGGTAGATTGGCAGATAGAGTACGGCATGATCTTTCTCTGTAAGGGTGTGCTCCACCTCTCCGATGGTTCTTCCTGACATCAGCTTGTGGTAAGCCTCCTTGTTGTGCCAGGAGGTGCAGATGGAAGTGATGAGGATAGCCAGGCAGAGGATACCGAAGGTGGCTGGCATGGCTGCCGTCATTCGCGGAATTGCCATCAGTCGTTTCTTGAGCGATGCCAATTCGAGTACGGTAACGAGGAAGACGTAGATCTTGATGAGCCGTTTCCGGAAGATGACGATGAGTATCTGCAGGAGCGCCAGGAGCAGAATCCAGCCTACGCTGCTGAAGAGCACTTCGACAGAGATGAGGGCAGAGAGGAAGCTGCTTGCCTCGGAACTGTTGGTTTCTCCCACCAGCATCAGCATAGAAGGATTGAGTGTGGAACCGAAATTCACGAAGCAGTAGGTATCGGCGGCAGCCGTGACATATAATATAATGTATAATATGGCACGCAGTCCCCTGCGCACCTTCTTCGGGAATACGGCGAGGATGGCGCTCACGATATAGAGGTCCAGAAACAGCTCCAGGAACATGTTCTCGTAGAGCGTTCCGTTCTTTGGAATCGTGATGAGTGAACTTACCATGCCCAGGATGTACATGGACACAAAGAAGTTGGCATTGCGCCTGATAGGGGCTGATGCCAGACTAAGACAGTTCTTGATGATTTCTTTCCAACTCATAGCTTTCTATTGATGATGTTTGCTATTTTTAGAGAATTGATGTTTTGGCACTCTTTTAGACTCAGAGCGCCTGATAGTTTTTGATGGCGAGGCTCTCGATGCATTCGGGAACCATACCTTCGATGCTTTTTCCGGTCTTGATGCATTCGCGTATCTCCGTGCTGCTGATGTTGAGCAGCGGGGTTTCTACGATGGTCACGCCGGCAGGCACTTCGCCTATGCAGGAGCCTTGGCGGGGATAGACCACGATAGGGTAGTGGGCAAGGATATCGTCGTGATGATACCACTTGTCGAATGCTGCCCAGTTGTCGCCTCCTATTAATAATGTAAACTCACATTCTGGATAATCCTTGCTGATGGCCTGCAGGGTGTGCCAGGTATAGGAAGGCTTGGGCAGGCGGAACTCATAGTCGCATGCCTTCAGCTGGGGTTCATTTTCCAGAGCCTTTTCTACCATCTCCAGGCGCAGGTGGTCATCGAGCAGGTCGGTAGCAGCTTTCTTGAATGGGTTCATGGGGGAGACCATGAACCACACTTCATCCAGCCCCGCCTTCTCGCAGAGGCTTTTCGCCAATGCGATGTGGCCGGTATGGATGGGGTTGAAGCTGCCTCCGAAGATTCCTACCTTCTTACTTTGAACTTTCAACATAGAACTTTGAACTTTATGATTAGCAAAGCAGGCTGCTTTGGCCTTTCTTTGATATTGCTATTCTGCGCCCAAGAAGGCCTTCACGAGCTGATAAACCTCCTGCTGGGCTTTCTCCAGGTCATCGTTTACGACTACGTGGTCGAACTGAGGAGCGAAGGTCAACTCGTAGCTAGCCTTGGCAAGGCGCTGCTCGATTACCTCAGGGGTATCTGTGTTGCGGCCTACCAGACGGCGGCGCAGTTCCTCTACCGAAGGAGGTTGCACGAAGATGCTCAGGGCACGTTCGCCATAGAACTTCTTGATATTGACGCCACCCTTTACATCTACGTCGAAAATCACAGACTCGCCCTTGGCAAGCTGGTTTTCTACCTGCGACTTCAAGGTGCCGTAGAATCTATCCTGGTAAACTTCCTCATACTCCAGGAACTCATCTGCCTCGATCTTAGCCTTGAATTCCTCTGGAGACAGGAAGAAATACTCTACTCCATTCTGCTCTGTGCCGCGAGGGGCACGAGAGGTACAACTGATAGAGAAAGCCAACTTCAACTCTGGGTGCTCTTTCATCAACCAGTTGACGATGGTACTCTTGCCGCTGCCCGATGGGGCGCTGAAAATCAATAATCCGTTCTTCATTTTACTTTGAACTTTGAATTTTGAACATTGAACTTTATGATTAGTAAAGCAAATCTATTTTCCACATTAAATTAAAGAGCATTCAGCACCTGTTCCTTAATCTGTTCCAGCTCATCCTTCATCTTCACTACGATGTTCTGCATTTCAGCCTGATTGCTCTTGGAACCTGTGGTGTTGATTTCGCGGCCCATTTCCTGGGCGATGAATCCGAGCTTCTTGCCCACACCATGACCTTCCTCATTCATGGTCTCGCGGAAATACTTCAGGTGGTTGGTAAGGCGCTGCTTCTCTTCGCTGATGTCGAGCTTCTCGATGTAGTAGATGAGCTCCTGCTCCAGGCGGTTCTTGTCATAATCCACATTCGGAATCTGCTGCAGACCGTTTACGATGTTCTGGCGGATCTTCTCCACGCGTGCCTTCTCGTATGGTTCAATGCTGGCAAGGAGAGCCTGGATATTATCCACTTTCTCGGTGAATTTCTTCTGCAGGGCAGCTCCTTCCTGCTTGCGGAAGTCGCTCAGATGGCCGATAGCCTCGCAAATTGCATTTTTTGCCACCGCCCACTCCTCGTCGGTCAATTCTTCCACATCAGTTTTGGTTGTTACATCAGGAAGACGCAACAAGGTGCTGTACCAATCGGTAGGCTCAGGAATACCTGTTTCAGCAGATATTTTCTTGATCTGCTGATAATAATTCTGAACAAGTGCACTGTTGATAGGTGTAGCATCTGTAGCTGCATCCTTCTCAATCCAGATGGAGAAGTCAATCTTGCCTCTTTCCAGGCTCTTAGCTATATACTGACGAATCTCCATCTCCTTCTCTCTGTAGAGAGGGGCGATACGTGTAGAGAGGTCAAGATTCTTGCTGTTTAATGACTTTATCTCTACATTAATCTTCTTTGTTTTGTAGGCCGCGGTAGCTTTTCCGAAGCCTGTCATTGACTGTATCATATAATCTTTCACGTTAAATTTCTGCAAAAGTACAAAAAAAAGCGAGAAAATGCGTATATTTGCAACTTATTTAAGAATATATTTTTTAATTATGTCGTGTATTTTGAATATTGAGACGAGTACGGACGTGTGCTCAGTGGCTATTAGTGATAGTGGACAGGTGATTTTCAACCAGGAAGATCACACGGGTCCTAACCATGCAGTTAAGTTGGGTGTGTTTGTTGATGAGGCTCTTGATTTCCTCGATTCCCATGGTCTTCCATTAGAGGCTGTGGCTGTAAGTTGTGGTCCTGGCTCCTATACCGGATTGCGTATCGGTGTGAGTATGGCTAAGGGCATCTGCTATGGTCGTGGGGTGAAGCTCATCGCAGTACCAACCCTTGAATTGATGGCTGTACCAGTATTGCTTGGCGAACATCCTGAGCAGGATGATGCCCTCATCGTACCTATGCTCGACGCACGCCGCATGGAGGTGTATGCCGAAGTGCTCGACCGCTCCCTGAAGGTGGTTCGCCCTATCCAGGCTGATATCGTGGATGCAGATACCTATAAGGAATATCTGGACGAGCATCATGTATATTTCTTCGGAAACGGTGCTGCCAAGTGTATGGAGACTATCAATCATCCTCATGCGCATCTCGTGGAGGGCATCGAGCCGCTTGCCAAGAATATGGCGCCGCTTGCCGAGAAGAGATTCGTAGAGGGCAAGTTCGAGGATGTGGCTTACTTCGTACCATTCTATCTCAAGGATTTCGTGGCTAAGATGCCTAAGAAGCTTATCTAGGAGAGATAGCTGGCGGGAGCATCAGCAGATTTGAATAGTGGGGGTATCCTCTGAATAATAAAAGAAACAAGCAAGAAAATATGAATAAAGTTGGATTAGACTATAATACGATGCGAGAAAAGCTCGTGTTGCCTGAATACGGGCGTGAGATTCAGCAGATGGTGGATTACTGTGTGCAGCTGGAAGACCGCAAGGAGCGCCAGCGCTGTGCCGAATCTATCATCAAGATCATGGATCGCATGTTTCCGGAAAACAAGGACATAGAGAACCATGAGCAGAAACTGTGGGATCATCTCGCTATTATGAGCGGTTTTCAGCTCGACATCGATTTTCCTTTCGATGTGAGTGGTGCTGCCCAGATAGCCAAGAAGCCAGAACCGGTAGAATATCCTGCCCAGCGTATCCCTGTACGTCATTATGGTGCTATGCTTTTCGAGATTTTTGAGAAGCTGAAGCATATGGAGCCGGGAAAGGATAGGGACGAATTGGTGAAGCTGACTGCCAATCAGATGCATCGCAACCTGATGCAGTGGAGCCATGGTTCCTGCGATGAGCAGAAGGTGGCTTCCGATCTGGCGAAATTTACCGATGGCAAGATCAAGCTCGATCTCAAGCATTTCGTCTTCGAGAAAGTCAAGGAGACCCCAGCTCGCAGCAATAACAATAATAATAAGAAGAAAAAGTAATCACTTTTTTAAATTTTAGATAATCAGATTATAATAATTAGACAAGCTTATGGAGTCTTTCATCATAGAGGGCGGTCATCCGCTCCAAGGTACCATCACCCCGCAGGGAGCCAAGAACGAGGCGCTGCAGGTGATCTGTACCACCATTCTTACCGATGAACCCGTGCGCATTACCAATGTGCCGGACATCCTGGATGTGAACAACCTGATCAAGTTGCTCCAGGAAATCGGTGTGAAGGTAACCCGAAACAGCCGTCATGATTATACCTTCCAAAGTGATGAACTGAAACTGGATTATCTCGATAGTCTGGAGTTCGTGAAGAAGTGTTCTTCGCTGCGTGGCAGTGTACTGATGTTCGGACCATTGCTCGGAAGATTCGGCAAGGCTACCATCGCCAAGCCGGGTGGAGATAAGATCGGCCGCCGCCGTCTCGATACCCACTTCCTGGGATTCAAGTACCTGGGTGCAACTTTCGTACACGATGAGGAGCGCAATGTATATCAGATACAGGCCAAGAAGCTGAAGGGATGCTATATGCTGCTTGATGAGGCTTCGGTTACCGGTACTGCCAACATCATCATGGCGGCGGTTCTTGCCAAGGGAACCACCACCATCTATAATGCAGCCTGCGAACCATACATCCAGCAGCTCTGTCACCTGCTCAATTCTATGGGTGCCCAGATCAGTGGCATTGCCAGCAATCTGCTCACCATCGTGGGTGTGGAGAAGCTGCATGGCGCCGAGCATCGCATCCTGCCTGATATGATCGAGGTGGGTTCCTTCATCGGTATGGCTGCCATGTGTGGAGCCGGCATCCGCATCAAGGATGTGTCGGTGAAGGACCTGGGTATCATTCCTGATGCCTTCCGCCGACTCGGTGTGAAGGTGAAGGTAGAGGGCGATGACCTCTTCATTCCGGAACAGAAGCACTATGTGATCGACTCGTTCATTGATGGCACCATCATGACCCTGGCAGATGCACCCTGGCCAGGACTTACGCCAGACCTCCTGTCGGTGCTCCTCGTGGTGGCAACCCAGGCTCGCGGAAGTGTGCTTTTCCATCAGAAGATGTTTGAGAGCCGTCTCTTCTTCGTGGATAAGCTGATAGATATGGGTGCGCAGATCATTCTCTGCGATCCTCACCGTGCAGTGGTGGTAGGTCATGATCACAAGCTGAAGCTGCGTGCGGGCAGAATGACGAGTCCGGATATCCGTGCCGGTATTGCCCTGCTGATTGCTGCGATGAGCGCCAACGGCACCAGCCGTATTGCCAATATCGCCCAGATAGACCGTGGCTACGAGGATATCGAGCAGCGCCTGAACCAGTTGGGTGCCAAGATTACCCGTGTCAGCGACTAGGTGTAACAAAATTCAAAGTTTCAAGTAAATTATGATAAGACGTGACGAAGTATATAAGATAGGTAAGCTGGGCAAGCCTCATGGAGTGAAGGGCGAGATAACCTTTGCCATCACCGATGATGTCTTCGACCGTGTGGATGCAGAATATCTTGTTCTTGATATCGATGGCATCCTGGTGCCTTTCTATCTGGAGGAGTATCGCTTCAAGAACGATGAGAATGTGCTCGTGAAGTTCGAGGATATCGATACGCAGGAGCAGGCGCGCAACTATACCGGATGTGAGGTCTTTTTCCCTCGCCACCTCTCGGATAGCGATGGAGAGAACATGACCTGGGCAGAAATCATCGGCTTCCAGCTGGTGGATGCCGTAACCGGAAAGGTGGTGGGAACTCTGGATCGTGTAGATGATTCCACGCTCAATCTTCTTTTCGAGGTAACAACCCCCGAAGGTGATGACCTGCTGATTCCTGCCAGCAACGACCTGATAGAAGAGGTGAGTGCTGAAAGAAAGGAAATCAGAATGGCAATCCCAGAGGGGCTGCTCGATTTGTAAGTTAAGTGAAGAGTTCTATTAGCTTTACCAATCATCAAGCTTAAATTTCAAAGTTCAAATTTCAAAGTTCTAAATAAAATGAAACAACAGATATGTATTCTCGGTTCTACGGGAAGTATTGGTACACAGGCGCTGGATGTCATCGAGCAGCACAGCGACCTTTACGAGGTATATTGCCTTACCGCCAATAACAGGGTAAAGGAGCTTGCCGAGCAGGCGCATAAGTTCCATCCTGCTGCTGTAGTGGTTGCCAATGAGGCGCATTACGACGAGTTGAAGAATCTGCTCAGCGATGAACCTGATATCAAGGTCTATGCCGGTGCCCAGGCGCTCTGCGATATCGTGCAGGCAGAGCCTATCGATATGGTACTTGCATCCATGGTAGGTTTTTCTGGTCTGGAGCCAACCATCCATGCCATCAAGGCTCGCAAGAAGATCTGTCTTGCCAACAAGGAGACCCTGGTGGTGGCAGGTGAGCTGATCTGCAATCTTGCCCAGGAATATCACGTGCCTATCCTTCCTGTGGATAGCGAGCATAGCGCCATCTTCCAGAGTCTGGTGGGCGAGGGTGATAATGAGGTAGAGAAACTCCTCCTTACCTGCTCTGGCGGTCCTTTCCGCAACTTTACCCACGAGCAGCTGGAGAAGGTTACCGCTGCCGATGCGCTGAAGCATCCAACCTGGGATATGGGCGCCAAGATTACCATCGATTCTGCGTCGCTGATGAACAAGGGCTTCGAGGTGACAGAGGCTAAGTGGCTCTTCGGCGTTCCTGCCGAGAAGATTCAGGTGCTGATTCATCCACAGAGCATCGTACACAGTGCCGTACAGTTTGCTGATGGTGCCGTGAAGGCTCAGTTGGGTGTGCCAGATATGCGTCTGCCTATCCAGTATGCCTTCTCCTTCCCACAGCGCCTGCATCTCAATGGCGACCGTCTCGACCTCTTCAAGGCTCAAGACTTGCAGTTCTTTGAGCCTGATTACAAGAAGTTCAAGTGTCTGCAGCTTGCCTTTGATGCCATCAAGAAGGGTGGCAATATGTCGTGCATCGTGAATGCTGCCAATGAGATAGTAAATGCCGGCTTCCGCAAGGGAGAGTGTGGCTTCCTGCAGATGGCGGATATCATCGAGGAGACGATGGCAAAGGCCACTTTCGACAGCAATCCTGATCTCGATGTCTATCTGCAGACTGATGCCGAGGCGCGCCGTATTGCCGCAGAGTTGATGAAAGTTAATGGTTAATAATTAATAGTTAATAGTTAAAAATGAACGCAGAATATAGGACTAATCATCAAGTTCAAAGTTCAAGGTTCACAGTTCAAAGTAAATAAATGGAAGTATTTTTGATCAAAGCGTTGCAGTTGATGCTATCGCTTTCCATCCTGGTGCTGCTCCATGAGGGCGGACACTTTTTCTTCTCCAAGCTCTTTGGCGTAAGAGTGGAGAAGTTCTATCTGTTCTTCGATCCATGGTTCCACCTCTTCGAGTTCAAGCCAAAGAACTCTGATACCACTTATGGTTTGGGATGGCTGCCATTGGGCGGATATTGCAAGATTTCGGGTATGATAGATGAGAGTTTCGATACCGAGCAGCTCAAGCAGCCTATGCAGCCATACGAGTTCCGAAGCAAACCGGCATGGCAGCGAATGCTGATCATGATAGGTGGTGTGCTGGTCAACTTTCTGCTGGCGCTCTTCATCTATTCCATGATTCTTTTCCATTGGGGTGACGACTATGTGGCTACCAAGCACATGACCCAGGGAATGAAGTTCAATACAGAGGCCAAGGCTTTGGGCTTCCAGGATCACGATATCCTGGTTGGTACCGACAAGGGCGAGTTCAAGACCTATGATGGCGATATGTATCGTGATCTCTCTACAGCCACCCGTGTGGATATCATCCGTGGCGGCAAGCCGATGAGCTTGAATCTGCCTGGCAATCTCGATATGCTGAGCATGATCAAGGAGAGTCCTCGATTCGTTGAGGTGTATATCCCATTGCAGATAGACAGTGTGATGAAGGATTCGCCTGCCAGCAAACTGGGATTGGTGAAGGGTGATAAGGTCCTGACCGTAAACGGCAAGAAAGTGGAGTCTTTCAACGATTTCCAGTTGGAGATGGGCCGTGTGAACGATATGCTTACCGCTGCTACCTCTCATCAGGACAGCGTGAAGGCACTCACAGCCAATGTTGAGTATGTGAAGGCTTCTGGCGATACCTTGAAGAACAGCGTATTGCTTCAGGCAGGCGATGAGGGTGTGAAGTTCGGCTTCTACAATCATCCTGTGATGCTCGATTACAAGGTAACCCATATCAGTTATGGCTTCTTCCAGAGTTTCCCAGCCGGTGTGAAGTATGGCTGGAATGTGCTGTCGGGCTATGTAGGCGATATGAAATATGTATTCACCAAGGAGGGCGCCAAGAGTCTGGGCGGTTTCGGAGCCCTGGGTAGCCTCTTCCCTTCTATGTGGGATTGGCACGCCTTCTGGATGATGACAGCATTCCTGAGCATTATTCTGGCATTCATGAATATCCTGCCTATCCCGGCATTGGATGGCGGTCATGTATTCTTCCTCCTCTACGAGGTAATTACGGGTCGTAAGCCTGGCGATAAGTTCATGGAGCGTGCAGAGTACGTGGGATTCGGAATCCTCCTGCTGCTGCTTGTTGTAGCGAATCTGAATGATGTATTGCGATTCTTCGGCTTGATGTAATGGCCGTTGGAGAATATAATAGATACAGACAAAAAAAAGAGATAAGCATCACGAAGTGCTTATCTCTTTTTTGTTTGTATATTAACTTACTGGTAATTTAAGAGTATCGGATAATCTGTCCTGGAGACAGCTTCTTATCCTTGCGATAGCCATTGAGGCGGCAAATCTGCTCTACGCTAACGCCACGCTTTTCAGCAATGCTCGTCAAAGTCTCGCCAGCCTTTACCTTGTGGTAAAGCTTCTCGCCAGATGCGCTTGTGGTATATCTGCCCACTTCGCCACCGTTTACCTGCTCTCGGGTATAGCCGCCGTTGCCAATCTTGCCACGGGCTGCATTTGCCTCAGCATACTCACTCTCGTAAGTATCACGGTTAAAATTGTAGAAGTCACCGGTAACGTCCTGGTTTCTGAAGTCGAAGAACAGGGCTGGGTTCAGGGCTACACCGCAGAGACGAGTCTCGAAGTGGAGGTGAGAACCTGTACTTCTACCGGTATTACCACCCAAGCCGATTACTTCTCCGGCTCTTACTTCCTGATTCTCGGAAACGAGCTGCTCAGAGAGATGGCCATAGATGGTCTCCAAGCCATTGTTGTGACGAATTACGATGTACTTACCATAACCACCACGGTCATATCTTACTATGCGAACTTTGCCTGAGAAGGCTGCGTGGATTGAGTCGCCAATATAAACCTTGATGTCCATACCTTTATGTTGGCGGCCAAAGCTAGCACGGTAACCGAAGTTACTTGTGACAACACGACTAGAAGTTGGCATACAGAAGTGACGGAGGTCGATACGGTAGCGCTCAGGCAATGTGGTTGCCTTGTGGGCATACTTGTTGGAGAAATCCTCATACAGTTCTGCAGAAGGGTTTTCTCGATCTTCCATCAGTCGATAATGCGATACTGCGAGAGTATCCAATGATTTCATTCGATGGTCAACTGGAGCTTGTCTGGCTAATAAGTCCTGACCGCAAACGGGTACAGTTGTTAACGCCAACAACGCCACGACCGAAATTTTCTTTATTTGCTTTCTAAAACTCATACTACTTTTAAATTCTATTTTCTTTTTTAGGTCCATTGTGTCAATAAGTGCAGAACGTAATATAGCAAAAAATCCTGCCAAAACCACTAAAGCAAGTGCCTTAAGATGTGATTTTGTTATATAGACGTTGCAAATATAACAAGAATATTCCAAAAAACCAAGGTTGTTAACGCTATCAGCTTGATATTTAACGCTGACTTTTTGTTTTTAACTTTTGTTAGCAACTTCTTTTTCGTATTCTTGACAAATAGGGCTTTACAGGGTATTTTTTCATTTCTTTTCTTCTTCGTGGAAAGATTCAGTATCAAATGGTTGCCGGTTTTGCAGTCTTCTGAGCAGCGCCACGGCGGGTGAATGGCCCATGAAGATGTACTTCTTGACTTCGGGGCTTGTAAAGCGCAGGCACTCGTTGTAGGCACGGAAGAGATCATCGAGATTGATGGTGAATTCCTTGCCCGATGCTTCGCGGATACCTATAATCATCTTGGCGGTAACGTGGAGCTTGATGTAACGGATGCCCGTTACGCTTTCTATTTCCCTTAGGGATGTGAGATAGGATCTCATCTCCTCCATAGTGAGGTGGGGACGAGGCTCCCGGATGGCTGGTTTGCGTCTTTTATCCATTAACTTTGACTTTGAACTTTGATATTTGAACTTTGAACTTTATGATTACTTTGAACTTTGATATTTGAACTTTGAACTTTATGATTACTCTTAGCTCTAGCTGATGGCTGCCCAATTGATATGGGTTTTCTTGAGCTCCCGGAGCCGGTTCCAGAGGAGGGAGTTTTGAGGAAGCTCGCATTGCGGATCGGCATCGATGATGGCCTGGGCCTCGGTACGGGCTAGCTGCACCAGCTGGCCGTCTCGGGCTATATTCGCTATTTTCAGGTCGAATGCCATTCCGCTCTGCTGGGTGCCCTCCAGGTCACCCGGACCACGGAGCTTCAGGTCGGCTTCGGCTATGCGGAATCCATCGTTGGTATCACACATGATGTCTATTCGCTTGCGGGTTTCTTCTGAAAGCTTGTAGTTGGTTACCAGGATGCAGTAACTCTGGTCGCAGCCACGTCCCACTCGTCCTCTGAGCTGATGCAGCTGCGAGAGTCCGAAGCGCTGGGCATCCAGGATTACCATCACCGAGGCATTCGGCACATTCACGCCTACCTCTATCACGGTGGTGGCAACGAGTATCTGGGTCTTTCCCTTCACAAACTGCTCCATCTCTGCCTCTTTTTCGGCAGATTTCATCCTGCCGTGAATCTTGCTCAGGCGGAACTCCGGAAAGGCCTGCTTCAGCGTCTCATAACCTTCTTCCAGGTTCTTCAGGTCCATCTTTTCGCTCTCCTTGATCAGCGGGAAAACAATATATACTTGTCTGCCCAGATTAATCTGCCGGCGGATGCTCTGATAGAGACTGGTGAGCTGATTATCAAACTTATGCAGTGTCTGAATCGGTTTTCTGCCAGGCGGCAACTCGTCTATCACGCTCACGTCCAGATCGCCATAGATGGTCATCGCCAGCGTGCGGGGGATAGGGGTGGCGGTCATCACCAGCACATGGGGCGGATTCTCGCTCTTCGCCCAGAGTTTGGCTCTCTGCGCCACTCCAAACCGGTGCTGCTCGTCGATAACCGCTACGCCAAGGCGATGGAAAGCTACTGGGTCTTCTATCACGGCATGCGTGCCTATCAGTATCTGGATATCGCCGGTGGCAAGTCCGTCGAGTATCTCCTTCCGTTTCTTGCCCTTGACGATACCGGTGAGGAGTTCTACCCGGATGTCCATGCCCTGCAGAAAATCGCGGATGGTCTGCAGATGCTGTTCTGCGAGGATTTCGGTAGGTGCCATCAGACAGGCTTGATAGCCGTTGTCCAGAGCGATGAGCATGGTCATCAGGGCTACGAGCGTCTTGCCCGAGCCTACGTCGCCCTGAAGGAGCCGGTTCATCTGTCTGCCGCTGCACATATCGGCCCTGATTTCGTGCATCACCCGTTTCTGGGCACCCGTGAGTTCGAACGGAAGATGATGGGCGTAGAAACCGTTGAAGATGTCTCCGATGCGGTTGAAGATGTAGCCGCGGTATTTTCGTCGCTGGTCGCTCGCGTACCTTAATATATTAAGCTGCACGTAGAACAGCTCCTCGAACTTCAGTCTAACCTGCGCCTTCTGCATTTCCTGGTGGGAATGGGGATAGTGGATCATCCTGAGGGCGGCATCGCGGGATACGAGATGCAGGCGGTTGACGATGAAGTCGGGGAGCGTTTCGGGCAGAGGAGGGAGGATGCTGACCAGGTTGCGGGTTATCCTTTCGATGCTTCGTGAGGTATAACCGCGCTTCTTCATGTTTTCTGTCAACCCGTAGAAGGGCTGCATTCCCATCTCGGAAATCTGCAGCTTGCTTGCATCATCTATGTCGGGATGGGCAAACTGGAATCTGCCGTTATAGGCGGACGGCTTGCCGAAGACGATGTATTCGGTTCCTACCTTGTAGCTCTTGATGATGTACTGGGCGCTGCGGAACCATACCAGATCTACCACGCCGTAGCCGTCAGAGAAATGCGCCACGAGCATCTTGTTGCGCTTGCCGATATCGACTTCCTCGTAGCTCAGGATCTTTCCCTTAAGCTGTACGAAGGGCATATCTGAGGTTAACTCGCTGATATGAAAGATCTTTGAGCGATCTACGTATTTGTAGGGGTAGTATTCCAGCAGGTCACCATACGAGCGGATGCCGAGCTCTTTGCTCAGAATCTCTTTCGTTTTGGTGCCTACGCTAGGTAGGAATTGGATGTCTTGATCTAGAATACTGCTCATGTTTGTGATGGTTTTGATATGGGGGACAGGCGATGGAATCGCCTGGAACGGGGGGCGAGCTGCTGATAGCGGGCTTGCGCTTGCGGGGGCTGGCTTGCTGATAGCGGGCTTGCGCTGGCTGGCTATTGATTCAGGAGGGCTTCGGCAATCTTGATGTCGAAGGGAGTGGTAATCTTGATGTTCTCACGATTGCCATCTACCATTGCCACCTGGCAGCCGAGGCTTTCTACTACCGATGCATCATCGGTGAACTGCTCCTTGTACTCCTGGTTGAATGCCTGTTTGGCTAGACCGATGTCGAAGGTCTGGGGAGTCTGAACCACACGGTAGTCGCTGCGGAGTACATTCTTTCCGCCTCCGTGCTGGTCGATGTAGCGCAGGGTGTCGGTAACGGCATATACCGGGATGGCTGCATACTCCTCGCGTGCCGTCTCGTAGCATTCGCTGATTACCTCTGTAGATACGAATGGGCGCACGCCATCGTGGAAACCTACCACGCCATCTTCTGTATCAGGAACCAGCGCCAATCCGTTCTTGGAAGACTGGAAGCGGGTATCGCCGCCATTGGCAATCTGATGCTTGATGCTGAAATGATGCTCCTCGCAGAGCTGGTGCCAGTATTCCTGCTGGCTTTCCGGGAGCACCAGGATGATATTCAATTCTGGGCTGTACTCGTGGAAGCGCTCGATGGTGCGCATCAGGATAGGCTTGCCTGCTACAGGCAGAAACTGCTTGGGAATCTCGCTTCCCATGCGGAGGCCCTTGCCTCCGGCTACTATGATTACATAATCCATATTTCTTTCTTTTTGTTCTTTTACTTGCTTTCCATCAGGTGGGTGTACATCATGCCCTTCTGCAATTCGCCAGTGATGCCATCGCCTGCGAAGTAGCTCAGAATCTTGTAGGCGTATGGGAGGGTGGCTGCAGGACCTTCGCCTGTTATCACGTTGCCATCCTCCTGGAAGAGGGTAGCTGTGTATTCGGTGCTTGCGCTGAAATACTGCTCGAAGCCAGGATAGCAGGTCGCCTTCTTGCCATCCAGGATACCGGTGCTTGCCAGAACCATAGGGGCAGCGCAGATGGCGCCGATTCGCTTGCCAGCCTTGTGCTGTGCGATGAGAGCCTGGCGTACCCCCTCGTGTTCGTTGAGATGACTGCTGCCAGGCATTCCGCCAGGCAGGAGGAGCATATCGGCATCCTCGAAGCTCTGGATGTCCTCAAACTTGAGGTCAGCCTTGATGGTGATGCCGTGGGAAGTCTCTACCCATTCTGTTCCGGTGATGCTTACAGTCTTGATATCCACGCCACCTCTGCGCAGGATGTCAACAGGAGCCAATCCTTCGATTTCCTCGAAGCCGTTGGCAAGAAATTCATATACCTTAGCCATAATTTTATCTTTTTTATTGCGTAATTCAATAATTAATGCTATTTTTGCAACTGCAAATGTAAGAATAATAATTGAAATAACAAAATAATGGCACAACAACATTTGAAATTTGCTATATTTGGCAATGAATATCAGGCCAAGAAGAGTGCTTCCATCATGCGAATCCTCTCTTATCTGGAGAAAAGAGAGGCAGAAGTGTATATCGAAAGTCTCTTCTACGACTTTCTTACCAAGGTGGAGCACCTTGAAGTGCAGGCAGCAGGTGTATTCGAGGATTACAATTTTGATGTAGATTATGTTATTTCGATGGGTGGTGACGGTACCTTCCTCAAGGCGGCGAGCCGTGTGGGAGCCAAGGGAACGCCTATCCTCGGCGTGAATATGGGCCGATTGGGATTCCTTGCTGATGTGCTGCCTGGCGAGATAGAGTCGGCGCTTGACAGCCTCTATGCCGGCGAATGCAGGATAGAGGAACATGCCATCATCGAGGTGAAGGCAGAGGGCGGCATTCTGGCGGGCTATCCTTTTGCCCTGAATGACATCGCCGTGCTGAAACGTGATGATGCTTCGATGATATCCATCCGTACGCAGGTGGATGGCGAGTTTCTGGTTACCTATCAGGCGGATGGTCTTATCGTGACCACGCCTACGGGTTCTACGGCTTATAATCTCTCTAATGGCGGACCAATCATCATTCCGCAGAGTGGCAGTCTCTGTCTTACTCCTGTGGCGCCTCATAGCTTGAACATCCGTCCTATCGTGATCAATGATACGGCAGAGATCGTGCTGGATGTGGAGAGCCGCAGCCATAATTATCTCGTGGCGATTGATGGCAGAAGCGAACGCATGACCGAGCAGACCCGCCTGATTATCCGCAAGGCGCCGCACTCTATCAAGATTGTGAAGCAGCGCAACCAGCGATATTTCTCCACGCTGAGAGAAAAGCTGATGTGGGGAGCTGATCAGAGGCAGAGATAAATAAAAAGAACAACGCCCGGTGTAGCTTTTTTAGAATTGCTACGCCAGGCGTTTCTTTTTGATGTTTACCCTGAAAACTAAACCTATGTTTTTAAATAATCTAAACCTTGTTATCAACAATCTTAAACCTTATTCAAACCAAAACTATATCCTACAATCTTTAAACCTTATTCAAACTAAAACCTACATCTTTCATCAACAATCTTAAACCTTTTCTTAATAAATCTAAACCTTTTTGAAACCTATATCTTATAATATTTTAGTAATGTGTAGAACGATTTTATTTGATAACGATCTTCTTGCCCTGATGAATATAGATGCCAGTTTGTTGTGGCTTCTGATTCATCTTCATTCCATCCAGGGTGTACCAGGCATTGTTGGTACTTGTTGCCTTGTCGATGACTGGTGCATCGGTGATGCCTGTTGTTGGCATATCAGCCGTAACATTCTTGATCTTATAGTGACCTTCATTGTTCTTCTCATTCAGAACCTCCAGGTAGGTATCCTTGTTGATATCCGTAAAATCTACGGTCTGTGGAGTTCCGGTACCTGTACTGAATACGAATGAAACCTTATAGTCCTTGCTCTTGATCTTGTAAGTCTGATAATACCATTTCTTGCCTTCGATCTCCTTGCACTGGGTAACCTTGTCGCCAGGCCATTTTTTAGTGGTGGTCAGATTTTCATCTGGTTTCTCGCACCAAGCCCAGAAGTTGAAACCATCGTTCCATCCTACCTGGTCTGCGTTGGCATATACGGTGATATCGTATGGCTCGAAGTCAGCTGGCTTTTCTATCTTGTAAGTGCGGGTAAGTACGCTGCTTACAGCGCCATCTACTAGCAAACCTACCTTGAGCGTTGTCTCTCCGATAGGGAGTTCGATTTCCTCGCCGCTATTTGCCTTCTTGCTGCTGGCTGTAGGTTCGGTGCCATCGGTGGTATAAACCAGTTGTGCATTATCCTTATTGCTTACAGCCACGAGCTTTGCCTTCTGTGCACCCTCGTATTCGCCTGATGCCAGATTTACCCAAGCCACGTTTGCCTTCTTGGACATGAAATAGCGATAGTGGTAACCATTTAAGATTTCTGCGTATGCGGCAGGTGTTGGGAATTTGTTGGCGTTAGGACCCACGATGGCAAGGAGCGAAGTCTTAGTGCCGGTGGTCATGATACCATTATATCCCTCGCCCTTGTAGGCATTGAACGTGGTATTGCTTGTATTGGTGATACCTGCCAGCTGACGGGCATTGATCATCGCCTTGATATCCTGCTTGCAGTCAATCCAGTGCTTGTAGAATACGCATGGGGTACCGCAGGATGCTAGAATATAGGCATTGGCAGCCAGGGTATCCTTGCGGATAGGATCGGGAGTATAACCTTGGGTTGTTCCGCGATCTTCTACGTCGTGATTCTCTACGAAGGTCACGGCATACTGCTTGTAGCTGTTGTCATTAGCCAGACCATCAGTCTTTACGGTTGACCATTTTGCATTGATGGCATCGCGTACCACGTAGCGGATAGGGAAGTCGAAGGCAGCACTGGTAATCTGTTCATTTACCTTGGTAGCTTCAAGCCAGTTCTTGACCTTATTGACATCACCTTCCCAATATTCTCCTACAGAATAGGTAGGCTTGGTAGCGGTATTATAGATGCCTGTAAACTTGCCGCTGTATCCCTTTACCATATCATAGCGGAATCCGGCATAGCCGAAATCATTGAGGAGCATATCGAGATAAGCCTTTACGATGGTCTGCACATTCTCGCTGCTGTGGTCGAGATCGCGCATACCGCTCCAGTCTTCGCCGGTATCATTGTTACTGCTGAGCTTTACTCCCTGCTTATCTGCTTCCTTTTTTGTCTTGCCGCCATCATCGTTGGCGCAGATATCGGTAGATTTCATCTCGTAGGTCACTCCCTTGTAGATTTCTACCGGGAAGTCAAACCAGGTTGATACGTTCTTGCGGTGATTGATCACCACGTCGGCGATGGTTCCGATACCGTTATTCTTGAAGGTCTTGATGAGAGAGCGGAGTTCGCTTTCACTTCCGAAAGAACTTTCGTAGTTGGAAAACCAGTAGAGGTCGTCGTAACCCATTGATTTGTTGCCGCAGTAGGCGCTCTGTGGAATCCATACGAGGTTGAAGTACTGTCCCAGTTCCGGAGCCTGTGCTTCTAGCTTGGTCCATTTGGATTCGCTGAAGGAATCCCAGTAGAATCCCTGCAGCATCACGCCGCTATAGTTGGCAGGCCAACCTTGTGCGAACATATTGATGGTTGCCAATAGAGCAACGAGTGTTAAGTAGATTTTCTTCATATTTATTCAGTTAGAGATGTTGCTTTGATAATTGTTGCAAAGTTACGATGAAAATCGGTGAGTTGTTTCTCCAACTGGTGTAAATTGAGCAAAAGAAATGCGCAAACGTTTGCATCTGTATCTGCGTTAGCAACCGATGTCTTATCAGAACTCTTTTTCCAATATACCTATTAGGTTTCTATGAAGTTTATTCGGTTTATATGTGTAACTTCCAAGGCGTATCTGATGCGGCTTTAGGAGATAATTATTATTAAAAAACTAGAAAACATTTGGCTATCTCGTTTTTTATTGCGTAATTTGCGTTGCGTAAAAAGCGCAATGATTGTAAGTGTAACGAAAACAATAAGATAAAAGCAATAATATGGCAACATTGAACAATCCTTTTGTAGTATATGGTTATAAAGGCGCCGAGTATTTCTGCGATCGTCAAAAAGAAACCGAGAAGATGATTTCTACGCTGCATAACGAGCGTAATATCACGCTTGTTGCTCCTCGCCGTATGGGCAAGACGGGCTTGATACATCATGTCTTCCATCAGATGGAGGAGCAATATGAGGGGGTGAAGTGTTTCTATCTTGACATCTTTGCCACCAAGAACCTGGAGCAGATGGTGCAACTGATGGCTTCTGAAATCATCGGCAAACTGGATACGGTTTCCCAATCTGCTCTCCGAAAGGTACAGGAATTTTTCAGCAGTTGGCGACCTACCTTGACGATTGATGAATTAACCGGTATTCCAACCTTTTCTTTGGATTTGAAGCCGAGCGAGGGAAGGGAGAGTTTGAAGCGAATCTTCGAGTATTTGAAGCAGTCGGGAAAGCGATGCTATATTGCGATAGATGAGTTTCAGCAGATATTAAGTTATCCGGAGGATGGGGTAGAGGCGATGATCCGTTCTTATATCCAGTTCTTGCCGAATGTATATTTCGTGTTTTCTGGCAGTCAGCAGCACATGATGCAGGAGATGTTCCTGTCGGCAAATCGTCCTTTCTTCCAGAGTTCGCTGGTGTTGTCTTTGCCTTGCATCGAAGAACCGGTTTATCGTAAGTTTGCCAATCGTCTGTTGTCATCTCAGCATAGGGTGATAGACGAATCCGTCTTTTCTTATATCTATCAGCAGTCGGGCAGTGTAACCTGGTATGTGCAGGCGATATTGCATGGTATTTACGAGCATGGTTCTTACGGGATAACGAAGTCGTTGGTGGATGAGGTGATTCAGGAGTTGATAGAGGAGCAGGCGATGGCTTATCAGAACTATTGTGCCTGGCTTACGGAGAACCAGCAGATGCTGTTGTTGGCGATAGCTAGTGAGAGCCTGGTATCTTCGCCTTTAAGCCAGCAGTTTATCAGCACCCACCATCTGCCAGCCACAAGCAGCGTGAAGACGGCATTAAAGGCATTGGTGGATAAGCAGCTGGTAAGCAAGACCCCAAACGGCTATTTAGTAAGCGACCGCTTCTTTGCGAAGTGGCTGGTGAGAGGGGGAATCACATTATAGTCCAGTCATAATTCTGCTGGCATATAGATTACGATATGTAAATAATATTCCGGAAAGAGACCGCCAAGGAGAAACTCCCGGAAAATGGGAAAAGAAGAGATTGAAAATTTTCCCTTAAGGATATTTATTTTTTTCCTTAAGGGAAAATGCTTTTTTCCTTAAGGGAAATAAAATCTTTCCTTAAGAGATATTTTCAACCACATTTAAGTTGTAAAGCTATTTCTTCTTTCGCTATACCTCTCATCTCATCAAACTTTTTGTGTGAGAATGATATTGTGAGTCCAAGATAAGGGCTTGATAGGATTGAACCGATGGAAATTTTCCACCGGTTTTCGTCCGTAATTACACAGGGTGTGTGGGGCAATTTCCCGAAGTTTAACTAGGTTCAGGCTTGTTCCCTCAATTTCTGGATTTCCTCCAGCGGAAGCTCTGTGGCCGTTGCCACTTGTGCTTCAGAAAGACCCATTGACAAAAGACGATGAGCTGTGGCTATCTTTTCTTGGCGAATATCAAACTTTCTGGTGGCATATATATCACGCATATTCTTGATGTCCTCGTCATAAAGCTCAAGTTCCTCACGGGAGAGTTTGCGGAGGTCGCCTATCTCTGCCAACTTGCGGAAGACTGGATACTTCTCGCTGAATGGCATCTGCTCAAACATGTTCATATTCTTCATTATATAAATCCAACAATCAAATATATCCATACACTCTGCCTCCGTATGCTTGTCGAACAATGGCAACTGGAGGTACACAATACGCATCCTGTCGGACACTCGCTGGCGTGTCTGTAAATCTGTAAGCACCAAGTCTGTGCGAAACTCCTTTAGCATCGGACTACTCGACACGAAATCCATGAAACATACCGTATAGACTGGAGCCAAGTGATAGTCCCAGATTCCCCGAATGCCCTGCTGAACGATGGCACGTGCCGTGTAATACAATGCCCTGTCGGCAAAGTATTCCTGTTCTTTCTTCTGCATCTCGACGATGACATGCTTGCCTTCGTTTGTGACGCAATAGACATCGAAGACCACACCACGGTCATCGGGGCGCAAGCCAAGTTTTTCGGTCTTGGCAAACGTCACGTCCTTGATTACCAACTCATCTTCAAACAGTCCGTTGAGGAATGTTATCAGGCATTCTTTAGTGTCCTCGCTTCCAAAGATTCGCTTGAAAGCCCAATCGACACGTGGGTCTATAAATCTAGCCATCTTCTTATGTTTTATAAGGTCGTGGACGCAATATTGCTATTCGGGGACAAAGATACGACTTTTCCTCGTAACTTCCAAGGTTTTTCGGAAAAAGAATGACTAAAAAAGCAAAAAATAGCAGATTTGGGCTTTTGTTTTGAG
>JAJWLX010000021.1 GCA_021636625.1 Prevotella sp.
GTAACTCCTTGGATTGAGGCATTTGTCAATGCACGTCAGTGGATTGAAGAAAGAGCTTTGAAAAAGTAAAAAGGTAAAAAAGTAAGAAGGTAAAAAATGAATAATAGCGTAAGTTATCTTACATTATTCAAAACATTTTTGAAGATTGGCATAGTCACCTTTGGTGGTGGCTATGCCATGATTCCTATTATAGAATCCGAAGTCGTCGACAAGCATCATTGGATGACGAAGGAGGAATTCTTGGATGCCATCGCTACCACCCAGGTTTGTCCGGGAGCCTTGGCCATCAACATGAGTTCCCTGCTCGGATATAAGTTGGCAAAGACACCGGGAGCCATCGTCTGCACCCTCGGCGCTTCGTTGCCTTCGTTCCTTATTATCTTAGCGATAGCCATGTTTTTCCATCAGTTTGAAGACAACAAGGTTGTTGCTGCCATGTTTGCAGGCATCCGTCCTGCCGTCGTGGCATTGATAGCCGTACCTACATTCTCGCTTGCCAAGAGTGCCGGTATTTCGCTTGTCAACTGCTGGATTCCTATTCTATCCGCCCTTCTGATCTGGCTTTTGGGCGTCAACCCAATCTGGGTGATTATCGCAGCTGCCGTAGGTGGCTACATCTATGGACAGTTTATCCAGCCAACAGAGTAAAGGTAAAAGGGTAAAAAGGTAAAAAAGTAAATAGCTTAAAACATAATGATGATATTTCTTCAGCTTTTCATCGTATTCATTCAGATAGGTATCTTCGGATTCGGAGGTGGCTATTCCATGATATCCCTGATTCAGGGACAGGTTGTTACGCAGTATCATTGGATGACGATGCAAGAGTTTACCGATGTGGTTGCCATCTCTCAGATGACACCGGGACCTATCGGTATCAACACCGCCACCTACTGTGGCTATACTGCTGTCCATAATGCCGGCATGAGTGGCATGATGGCAGTACTCGGAAGTGCCATGGCAACCTTTGCCTTGGTTCTCCCATCCTTGGTTTTGATGATTCTTATCAGCAAGATGCTGTACAAGTATATGAACACCTCAGCCGTCCAGAGCATCTTCATCGGTCTTCGCCCAGCCATTGTCGGATTGGTAGGAGCCGCAGCCCTGCTTCTGATGAATGGCGAGAACTTCTCTACGCCAGCCAATCCCTGGCATTTCTACATCTCCATCGCCCTCTTCTTTGCTACCTTTATCGGCGTGAAGGTGATGAAGATCAATCCTATCCGCATGATACTCTACTCGGCTTTTGCCGGATTGCTTCTTCTCTATTAAGACTTTTTTCACCCCAAACTACCCCATTTTTATGAGAAAGGTATATTTATCCATAGCCCTTGGCTTCTGCTGCCAAGGCATTCTGGCACAGCAGAGCTCCTACCGCTGGAAGGTGGAGGCAGAAGCTGGTGTCAGTTGCAGTGTGCTTGATACGGATGTATCGGGCTTGTCGGAGACTTATTATAAGGTGCGACCGGGTTTCACGGCTGCCATCGGTGCCGAATACAATATCGTAGATCAGCTAGCTGTAGGAACCGGCATCCGCTTCGTTCAGCGCGACTACCTGTACCAGAACCTCGGCAGCGACTCCTGGAACACCCGATACAACAACAACTTCATCAGCATCCCACTCCATGTGGGCTACTATCTCCTCCATAATCCTTACCACGAGAAGGGATTGTGGATCAAGCCGCAGGTGGGCGTCTATTACGAGTACTTCACCTCCATGCATACCAAGGGTATGTATCCGATGAACATCATGGAGGGGTACAAGGGCGATGGCTCCTACATCCGCTATAACACCACCTACGATTTCAGGAAGAATGAGAACCATCTCCGCCGCAGTCTCTTTGGCGGTGAGGCTGGCATCAAGGTTGGTTATTCCTTCGGAAGATTAGATGGCTCTATTGGGTATAACTTCCAATACGGCTTCTCGCATATCTACCAGGATAAAGCCAGCACCAGCAAGACTGCACGCCGCAACTCCAGCGTCATCACCGCAGGCATTGCCTACAAACTATTCTAGCCCCATACGCCCTGAACCAACGGTCACCGGCCGAAGGGAAAGGTAAAGGGCAAAAGCTCCTAGCCCAGGGTAACACCCTGGGTATAATAGCAGACAGCAATACGCCCTGTAAGGGCAAAAGCTTTTAAAACATATAATTTATGAGAACCCCTATATATATAAAAGGTGGAATGCGATGCCTCTTCGCCTTCCTCCTGGCGACAACCACCATGGGAATGTCGCTTACCAGTTGTGTGGCAGACAATGATGCCAACGAGAAATCGATTTCCGATTATTCCGATACCGATGTCAAGTCGTATGGCGACCTGTTCCAGGTTTTCTGGAGCGTGATGAACCAGCGCTACTGCACCCTCAATGAGCAGTCTGCCGTATCTTCGCAGACCTGGGACCAGGTATATAAGGAATACAAACCCAAGTTTGATGCCCTGAAGACCTTCCAGCATACCTCCGCTTTCACCCAGCAGGAGATTCAGGAGGATAATGCCAAGGCAAAGCAGTATTTCCAGGAAATCATCGACAAGATCATCGACCAGCATTTCTATGTCAAGATTACCCTACCCGTCTCCCACTCTTCTATGGAAACGGTGAGATTCAACAGCACACTCCGCAACAAGACCGAGTATTTCCCACTGAATGCTCACTGGAACCATACCCGCGACCAGCTCAACCTGGATGGTACTGCCTTCGGCGAGATTACCTCGGATGGTTTCTGCATCATGGGCGGTTACCTGAAGGAGCAGCCGGGCACCTATTACCTCGGCTTCAACAAGTTTGCCCTCTACGAAAACTGTTTCCACGAGTATCAGAAGTCCTATCTCCCTGACAATGCCGCCAGCACCTATCATCTGGATGCTTCCAAGATATCAGACAAGGCAAAGGAACTGATTACAGATGCTGGAAAGCGAGAGAAGGCTGAGCAGCAGGCAGCGCAGTTGCTTGCCGATATGGATAGCTATCTGGCTTCGGATGATGCAGCCCAAGCCTGCGAGAAAATGGCGGCCTACAGCAACCAGGGAGATTATTCTGGTCTCTATGCTCTCGCCAGCCAGGCATACGAGGTGGCACCGGGACTCCTCAAACTGTTACCTATTACTGCTGATGCAAGCGGTATGGGCGAGCAGATCCGACAGAAGCTGCAGGGCGATGCCCGTTACCAGCAGATGCTTTCAGCCTCCGGTTTTGCCAACTGGTATTGTCAGGCACTTGCCGATTACCTCTGGCATGAGCGTGAACTCTACGCTTACTGGAGCGACCTGAAGTTTACCTACAATCATCTCTGCGTAGAAGGTTACCGCCGTCTGTTCCTGGAGCCGCTTGCTAAGGGCGAGATCAAGAAACTGATTCTCGACTTCCGTGGCAACGGAGGTGGAAGCGTGATAGACACCCGTCTGCTTACCGACTATCTCATCACCCAGACAGCCGTCTATGCCTACGTGCGCAAAAAAGAGGACAATAATCCATACAGTTATACGCCTTGGATTCCGCAGAAGATTACGGTAACGCCGAAGAGCCTGGGCAGAAACATCCCTACCGCCATCCTGCTCGACAACTACAGTGCCAGCATGTCGGAGGTGACAACCCTCATCCTGAAGAGTCAGGGCGACCACGTGAAGACGATAGGCAGAAACAGTTACGGAGCACAGGCGATGCTCACTTCCGACAACGAAGCCAGCAATGGAGGATGGATAGGAAATGTAACCAGCTACCTCTACTTCTACATGCCGTTCTCGCTTACCAAGGATGCACAGGGCAACCTGCTGGAAAGTGTGGGAATCGCCCCCGATTATCTGCTCGACGAGATGACCGGAGAGGAAAAGGAGAAGCTCTACCTGAACGATGCTTCGGCTGTAGATAGAGGTCTGAAGAAGGCGATGGAAGTTCTGAAATAGCCCCCAGATAGTACTGACGGGTGGTAAAGACGCTTCCATCGCTTATTGCCTCACTACGGCATTATATTGCCCTTTACCTGGGCAATATCGTGCCATTGCCAGGCACAAAACGATACGTCGGGAGAGAAAATCCCCACTCTCTTTTTTACTCTTCACCCTTCACCAAATCGTCTGAAGCCCCGATAAACACTGGGGTTCCGAGAGGTGAAGAGTTGGCTCAACTCTTCACCACCCTTCACCCACTCTTCACCAGGATAGTTTTATTCATCGGATTACGCTGAGTTAACAGAGCATTCTTGCTCCACGGATTACGCACGGATTTTAAACGGAAACTCGACCTGTTCGGTCTTTGAAGAAAGTCTCGCAGATTTCGCAGATAACGCAGATTTTCCGGGTGAAGAGTGGGTGAAGAGTGGTGAAGGGGCGAGCGCACTCTTCACCCTACTAAAGTAGCTCACACACAACAACTTACACCACTTCGGTGAAGGGTGAAGAGTATTTTTGAAACTGGCGGATAATCGTTACAAGTTACAGCGGATTACAAATCCGCAAAGAAAAGGTCGAACATTTTTTAACGGCGGATAGCAAATCCGCCGGGACGCCTAACGGAAGAAAGATATCTGCGTCATCTGCGATATCTGCGTGACCTTCATCAAACACCAAACAGGTCGAATATCTGTGTAAATCTGTGAAATCTGTGGGACATAAAAAAAACTCAGCGTAATCCGAAGAATAAAATATTCGGGGAAAGCGAATGATGATACCGGCATACCAATCCGCCCAACAGAGAATAAAAAGGTGGATTTTCAGCAGAAAATCCACCTTTTACACTATATTCTCCGTTTTGTCCACCTCTTTTCCGTGCATTTTGTGTACTTTTGCGGCTGTGTATGAATCGCAGCAGGAAGTAACTTCCAAAAAGCTGCGGCTTCATGCTACCAGCAAATAACAAGCAACAAAATAAAAACAAGCCTAAAGAATAAACAATGAATAAGAAAAGACATTTTTTTTTACTCTCGGCTGTGCTCGCCACAACATTGGCAGCCAACGCCCAAGTAACCATCCATGTAGATGCCTCTAACCCAGGCGTCAAGGTTTCACCTAATTTATATGGTATCTTCTTCGAGGATATCAACCATGCTGCTGACGGCGGACTCTATGCCGAACTCATCAGCAACCGCTCCTTCGAAGATGATGACAAGAACATCCCTACCTGGAAAACTTCCGCACAGGAAGGTGCAAAGATCCAGACACAACTCATCAACAAGGGTCTGCTCAACAAGGCACAGGGCAAGGCTCTCCAGCTTACCATTGCGGCAAAACCTGCTGCCACAGCCTCTCTCATCAACGAGGGTTTCTGGGGCATCAACGCCGTTCAGGGCAGAACCTACAAGCTCTCTTTCTGGGCAAAGGGTAGCTACAAGGGCGGATTGAAGGCTCGCCTCACCAACGCAAAGGGCGACAAGGTGTATGCTGAAACTGCACTCAATGCCAAGATTGGCAAGAAGTGGACCAAATATACAGCTGAACTCACAGCCAATGCCAACGATGCAAAGGCACAGTTTGAACTCGTAGCCGACGGCAAGGGTACCATCGTTCTCGACGTGGTTAGCCTCTTCCCTCCTACTTTCAAGAATCGCGAGAACGGCTTGCGCCCTGATTTGGCTCAGCTTCTCTATAACATCCATCCTAAGTTCGTCCGCTTCCCAGGCGGCTGCTACGTAGAGGGACAGGAGTCTCCTGAGAATGCATTCCACTGGGAGAAGACCATCGGTCCTATCGAGGAGCGTCCGGGACATAAGAATGTGAACTGGCGCTACCGCACCAGCGACGGTATGGGATTCGATGAGTATCTTCAGCTTGCCGAAGACTTGAACGCCAAGCCTCTCTATGTAGTAAACGTAGGTTTGTGGCACGGCGGTATGACTCCGGTGGACAGCATCCAGCCTTGGATTGACGAGTGCATGAATGCCCTGGAGTATGCCAATGGTCCTGTTACCTCCAAGTATGGTGCGCTGCGTGCCAAGAACGGTCATCCGGAACCATACAACATCGAGTATCTGGAGATTGGTAATGAGAACAACCAGCCGAATCCTGCGGCTCAGAGCGACCACTACTACGAGCGCTTCAAGAAGTTCAAGGATGCCGTTCTGGCGAAATATCCTAAGATGCACCTCATCGGCAACGTGGTGGCATGGGGCGATGACAACCCTAAGTGGGAAAGCAACGAAAGCGTAGAGCTGCTCGATGAGCACTACTACAGAAACCCAGCCTGGTTTGCCGAGAACTTCAACAAGTATGACAACTACAACCGCAAGGGCAGCGAGATCTATGTAGGTGAATATGCCGTAACCCAGGGCTTCGGCAATATGGGCTCGCTCGATGCAGCACTCGGTGAGGCTGTCTATATGATGGGCATCGAGAACAATTCTGACATCGTGACCATGGCATCCTACGCTCCTATCTTCGCCAACCTCAACAACCGTATGTGGGCACCGGATATGATTCAATATACATCCGACAAGGTATTCGGAACTCCATCTTACTACGTTCAGAACGTGATGGCGAACAACATCGGTACCCGTGTATTGAAGGTGAACCAGGAGAATCCATACAAGTATGAGCAGACCCAGGTGAAGCCAGCCATCTGCCGTGTAGGCATGGGAACATGGGGCACCCAGGTATCTTTCGAAGACAAGGGCTACAGCGATGAGAACGGCAAGGCGCTGCCAATGACCTTGCAGGAGTTGCCTACCGATATCCACGGACAGTGGAAGACTGAGGGCAACCTCATCAAGCAGACCAGCAACGAGGAGAGCTGCATCCGTCTGAATCCAGGCGAGATTACCAGCAACGGTTATATATATAAGGTACGCGCGAAGAAGGATGCCGGAAACGAGGGTTTCCTCATCATCTTCAACTATGTAGATAAGAACAACTACTGCTGGTTGAACCTTGGTGGTTGGAACAATACCCAGCACGGCGTGGAGTCTATCGTGAATGGTGCCAAGAGTCAGATTGCTACCTGTCCAGGCAAGATTGAAACCGGCAAATGGTACGATATCGAGCTGAAGATAGTAGGCGACAGCATCTTCGCCAAGTTGGATGGCAAGGAGATATTCGCCACCAAGCTGAAGGCAAACACCCTTCCTGGCATCTTCTCTACAGCCACACTCGATGAGCAGACTGGCGAGGTAATCCTGAAGATTGCCAACACCAGCACCGAGCACACCACAGCGAAGATCAATCTTCAGGACAAGGAAATCAAGGCTGGCAAGCTCATCCGCCTTTCTGCCAAGAACGGTCTGGAGGAGAACACCATCGACAACCCTACCAACATCTATCCTGTAGAAAACTACGTAACTACAGAGAAGAATGGTGCTACGGTAGAGATTCCAGCCAGCTCTCTGAACATCATCAGATTGAAATAGAAAGATGAAGTAGAAAGATTGAAACAAGAAACAAGCTACATCCAGGGCATCAGCCCTGGATATACCCAATATATTGATACATTTTTTGAATAGTTGATAAGAAAGTTAGTTAGAAATGAAGAAGGCGGCAATCTGCGTGATGCAGGTTGCCGCCTCGTTTTTATCTATCGCTTCATTTAGCTGAAAACATAATTGAAGAGCAGGAAGATGCTCAGGATATAGAGCGTAAGATTCAGATCCTTGAACTTACCCACCATCATCTTGATGAGCACATAACTCAGGATGCCGAGGCAGATGCCATCGGCGATGCTGTAGCAGAGCACCATCGTAATCATCGTGATGAAGGCAGGGAACGACTCGGAAATATCCTCCAACTCAATCTTCTTGAACGAATCAATCATCAATACACCCACCATTACCAGGGCACCACTGGTGGCTGCACTCGGAATCAGCAGGAAGATAGGAGCCAGGAAGATGCTCAGGATAAACATCAAACCCACAAAGAAAGATGTCAAGCCCGACTTACCGCCCTCGGCAACACCCGAAGCACTCTCCACATAAGTGGTAATGGTAGAGCTGCCCAGCAAGGCACCGGCTGTAGTACCGATGGCATCGCTCATCATCGCCTCCTTCACACCAGGAATCTCACCCTTCTCATTCTCCTTGACACCGAGTTTGGAAACCAGTCCCAGCACCGTTCCGATGGTATCGAAGATGTTGACAAGCAACAGGGAGAAAACCACCATGAACATCTTTGGTGTAAAAAAGCCCGAGAAATCGAACTGGCAGAAGATTGGAGCAATGCTGTGAGGGGTAGATACCGGCATCCAGTTGTCAGAGAACTGGGTAACGCCCATTGGAATACCTATCAATGTAGAGATGATGATGGCGATAAACAGGGAGCCCTTCACTCTTCTCGCCATCAGACAGCCACAGAGCAGGATGCTGATGAGACCCAGGATGCTGACTGGTGTAAACTTGCCGAGCTGCACGAAGGTATCCGCATTGGCAGTGATGATGCCGGCATTCTTCAAACCGATAAAGGCGATAAACATACCGATACCTGCCGAAATGGCGAATCGGAGGTTCTTCGGAATACATTCCAATATCTTGTCACGGATATTGAGGAAGGTGATGGCAAGAAAGATGATTCCCTCTACGAGCAATACTGCCAATGCCTGCTGCCAGGTCAAGCCCATTGCCTGACAAAGGGTGAAGGCGAAGAAGGCATTCAGTCCCATGCTGGGAGCCTGGGCAAAAGGCAGTTTTGCCATGAAAGCCAGCAGGAAGGTGGCAATGGCAGAAGCGATGGCTGTGGCAGTAAAGAGAGCGCCCTTGTCCATGCCTGTGGTGGCAAGGATGGTAGGGTTTACTGCCAGGATGTAACACATGGTCAAGAAGGTAGTCATACCAGCTATCAATTCCGTCTTGACCGTAGTAGTCTTCGGGTCGAAGCCCAATAATGCTTTTAATTTATTCATTTCTTATATAACGATTGATTTTCTCTTTTTTTCTCTATTTTCTCTTCCCCATTTCCACAACCCAATCATATACCGGTCGTATCTTGATGTCAAGACCTTTTTCGGTAACTTGGTTGTACTCATGGTCTGTGAGCAGCAGCAGGTCGGTGCATTGCGTCTTGCGATGAGCCAGAAGCAATCCCTCAATCTCCCGTTTGCGAGTCTTGGGTGAAGAAATGTCATACGATACCTGAATGGCTTGTTTCACCTGATTGTTTTTGCAAACCACGAAATCGCATTCTCCCGAACGGTCGCTCAGGTAATAGATATCATACCCCTGCGGCTTATAAGTTCTAACCAGCTGCAGATAAACAATGGTTTCCAATCTCCATCCCAGATTCTCTCCCACCAGCGCATTATCTCGCTGATCCATCAAAGCCACATCTATCGGATACACCATCTCCTGGGTTATCCTCATCTTGCTCTTGGCAGAATACTTCTGAAGCCCCAGCAGCAGATAAGCCTGCTTCATATAGCCGATATAATTCTTGATGGTATGTTCCGATTTTACCCCCAGTGTAGCCGACAGTTCCGAAGGAGACACGATGACCGGAGCCACATTGAGCAAATGATGAGCCAACTGCTCGAAGGTAGCCTGATAGGTTATCTTGAAACGCTGTTCGATATCTCTCTGCAGAATATTGCTTACCAGATTCTTCACATAATTCTGGTGTTCGCCGATAACGAGCAGCTCAGGAAATCCTCCCTGTTTCAGATAATGATCGAAGGCAGCTCTCCTGAACGCCTGTACCTTGGTAGTCATTCCTTCCGTATCCACCTCTTTCATCAGACAATACTCATAAAAGGAGAATGGAAACAAAGGTATCTCCTTGCAGCGCCCCGAGAGATGAGTAGCCAGGTCGCTGCTCAGAAGTTTGGCATTAGAACCTGTTACGATGACATGCATCCGCCTGCGAAGCATGCGATTCACGAAAAGGTGCCAGCCCTCGATATTCTGTATCTCGTCAAGAAACAGATAATTGAAATCACCATATATCTTATACAACACTTCCAGAACATCGTTCAAATCTTCAGCCTGGATATTAGCCAACCGCTCATCGTCAAAATCTACATAAGCGTATTTCACACCTACTTTCTCCAATGCCTGGAAGCATAGAGTAGATTTGCCGCTACGGCGCACACCTATCACGACCTGAGCCTGCGTACTGCCCAAGTCTATCTGCGCCTCTTCTGGTCGATGACACAAAGTTTCGCCTCTACGTATCTCCAGTTCTTCCTGCTGATCAGAAAGAATCTGTTCTAAGTTTCTCTTATCCAGCATAATAACACTTACTTTTTCTGGATGCAAAGATAAAAAAAAATAATGAAGAATGCCTTATTTTACATGTTTTTAACTACACAGAGCGCCTTATTTTACAAGTTTCGGGATTTTAGAATGCCTTATTTTACATATTTCAGGGTATAAGACAACCTATTATTTCACACATAATCATACCCAATTGGTTCGCTGCAAATATACAACTAATTTCGGAAACAGCGAAAGAAAATAGCGTTTATTTCGCTACGAAACCGTTTTTTTGCCGTTCGTAGCGGAATAAACGCTATTTTAACTTGATTTTAACACTTCTGCAGATATATCACAAGTGATAACCTATTTTCAGAAAAGTACACCTACTCCAGCGTCAACCAGCCATCTTTTGTCCAGTTGATTTTCTTCTGAACCAGGATGCTGGCACCATTCTTCGGCACGCTGTAACCATGACAGAAGAAGAAATCGCCATCGGGGAAGGAGTAGGCAGAGCAATGCCCCATCGCCTCATATTCCTTCTTGTCGCCTTCCAGCAGCAGGGTGCCACCGCCTTCTCGCATATCCTTTCCATCCTTATCCAGATAAGGACCAGCCACCTTCTTGCTTCTGCCTACAGCAACACGGTAAGTACTCTTCATACCCTGGCAGCAGTAATCCCAACTGACGAAGAGATAGTAATAACCACCATGCTTCATGATGAAAGGAGCCTCGATGGCATTGGTGCCGGCATCACGGGAGGTAGGATTGGTAGGCACATCTATCTGATTGAGTGCATAACGGCGGGCAATGGTCTGAGGCTTGGCGCCCTTCTTCACATGCATCGTCTTCTTGTCTAAAGGAATAAGCTGGATACCATCCCAGAAAGAACCCCAGGTAAGCCAAGGCTTTCCCTTCTCATCAATCACAAAATTCGGATCAATGGCATTCCAGTTGTCTCTACCACCCTTAGAAGCAATGAGACAGCCCTCATCCTTCCATCCATCAGTATCGGCGAGCGAAGAATTGCTCAGCAATCCGATGGCAGAAGTATTCTTGCCGAAGGTAGAACAGGAGTAAGCCATATACCACTTATCCTTATACCTGATGACATCCGGTGCCCAGGTATGACTTTCATAGCCCGGTACACTATCGTGCGTCCATGCCGGAAAAGCACCACGAGCCTCATCCTTCAATACACCCTGCGGATTCAGAGTCCAGTGCTGGCGGTCGGTAGAAGTCATCTGAGCCACTCCATGACCCGTGCAATAGAGATAGTACTTACCATTCTCGTAAGCCATCACGGGATCATGAACCATTGGTGTATCCACAACAACCGGCTGTGGAAGAGCCGTTTGCGCTTTTGCGGAAACGGCGGAAACGGCACAAGCTGCCATTAAGGGTATGGAGAGAGCCCATACTCTTATATCTTTAATCAAAAAATTATTCATGTTTCTATTTTTATTGCTTATAGGATTACTTACTATGTTGAGTTATTAAAAAAGGGAGCTGAAGGCTTCACAGCTTAGCTCCCCTTATCAAACCAGAAACCGCTGATGCGGTTATTTTTAAAACTAACTAAAGATCTTAATTCTTCTTTCCCCAATAGCTTCTGTTGCCACTCACACCCGAGTAAACGATGGTAACCTTGCGAGGACTTGCCTCCCAATCTACCTCACGCTGAACCTTCAGCTTGGTAGTACCGATGGTCAATGTGTTGGAAGAAGCATCGAAGCTCCATACCTTGACATTGCTCCAGGCAGAACCACCCTCCATCACGCCATTACTGCTGAGCTTGAAGGTCTTGCTGGTCTTCTGCTTGCCATACTCATAAGAGAGTTCGATACCTTCCCAGGTTCCCTCCAGTTCGCTGGCGGTGATTGTCGCCTGTGGAACAGCTCCATAACGTTCTGGCATCACGACAGGCCATCCGTTGCTATCCCACTGGATAGAACGCACGCCACCCATCATGATGGCATTGCTGGCTGCAATACCTGCAACATTGGCAGGCATACGCTGCTGGGAAACATAATACCAGTTGCCTGCACCATCATCAAATACGGCACAGTGGCTGATACCTACCCAACCGCTTCCTGCGCTGAACTTGTAAGGATGAGTCAGCACGGTAGGTTCCTCATTGGCACCCTTGGCAGCATCGGTAATCTTACCATTCATAGTCTCATACGGACCATCCACGTTCTTGGAACGGAGCACACGGGTATTGTAAGGAACATCCAGGGCATCGTAAGCAACGAAAAGATAATAATAGCCATCATGATATACAATCTCCGGAGCCTCGGAACCCTGCCAACGGTTATTCAACGTACGTGTAAAGATGGTCTTTCCGTAAGCAGCGATATCATCGGCTGTACCCCATGGGTTAGGCAAGGCAGCCTTGGTCTTACCCGTATTGGCATCAAGCTCCACAGCAGCGAAACCACTGTGCCAGGAACCATATATCAGCCAATGCTTTCCTTCTGGAGTGATGACGTAAGTAGGATCGATGGCATTATACTTGAAATAGCAGTTTGCCCAATCATTTGATTTTACCTTGAAATTCAATCCCTTGTCAGAAGCGTTGGTGATGACATATCCCTTATCTTCCCATTTGTTGGAAGCCGGATCGCTGGTCTCCATCAGTCCGATGAAGGCACGTTCACTCCAGGTTCCGTCACCATTGATGGTGCCAGGACAGGTGATGGCATAATACATACGGTAGAGATGGTCGTTGACCTTGCGCACGCATGGAGCCCAGAAACCGAAGTCCAGGTCATTGGCGAAATAGCTGTCAGGACGTTCAGCCACTCCCATGCCCTTGCGGAATTCATTGAGCTTTGTCTTCACCCAGGAAGGCAAGCCCACCATGGTGGCTCCTACAAATTCCCAATCTACGAGATTCTTGGAGCGGCGGCAGAAAAAGTGTCCGTGCTTGTTGCTGTTGCGGATATCCTTCTGATGTGCATTGCCATAGCTGGCATCAGTCTGATACATATAATAATATCCATCAGATGCCTTAACCACCGTAGGATCGTGCATATTGGCAAGATTCCACTTCGAGCGCTGTGTCCAGGCAGCCACCGATGTATAATTATCATCATAGGTAGGACATTTGTAATTAGCCAGATCCTCTGCTGTCTGATCACCAGGAGTTGGTGTAGGTGTAGGGGTTGGTGTAGGAGTTGGATTCACAGGAACCTCCGGATCATCACTGCTACTGCTGCATCCTACCGCCAGTGTACAAGCCAGCAAAAGGGCAAATATATGAAGCTTTTTCATTTTTCTTTTCGTTTAGTTAGTTTTATGATCTTCTTTTTCTGAAAAAAGGCAGACCTATGGGAATGTGTTTCCGCATAGGTCATGCCTTATCATACTATTTCAAAAATCTATTATCTGCGATGTGCACGTGAGTAATGCTTACGTGCTGATGCAAATGAAGAATTGGCAAATGGTAAATCGAATACCAGATGAGCCTTTTCGATGGTGAGCTTGAACGCCAGGTCATTGGCATCGATGTTGTTGATGCCCTTATAGGTCTGGGTGTAGGTTACACCATTGTTGCCTATCATGGTTGCCTTGATGTTGGCTGTACCATTACCTACATTGGTTACAGAGAGCTGAACCTTGGCACCATCCATGGCGGCAAGCCAAGCACCCCAGTCTTCCCATGAGCAGGCATGAGTACATGCATCATATCCAGTACCCCAACCGAAGTTGTCGGCACGAACGGCAGCATACTCCTTGTCGTTTGCCTTGTTAACAAGAACTGCTACAAAGTTGTGATAGTTTTCACCACCAGCTGTATAGTTGACAAACTGAGTAGAAACGGTCTTTCCTGCAGGAACATCAAACACTTTAGAGAGAGCTCCGAAGAAAGCAGAAGTATTATTTTCATCTCCTACAACAGAATCAAACTCCAGGTGAGCCTTCTCGAGAGAGAGCTTGACAAAGAAATCGTTGGCATTTACGCCAGAGATTCCAGTGTAGCCCATGTGATACTTATGACCATTGGCTGCAACGATATCGTACTTGATATCTACAGTGCCATCACCATTGTTGGTTGTATAGAGAGTAACCTTGGCGCCATCCATGTCAGCGAGCCATGTAGCCCAGTTATCAGGAGCACCGAATGGAGTTGCCTTGCCATCGTAAGCAGTACCCCAGCCGAAGCAGTCGGCACGGGTAACACCGTATTCTGTTCCAGCACCGTTTACCATTACAACGAGGAAGTTTTCCCAGTTATTACCACCATTGGTATAGTTGGTAAACTGCATCACCTGAGTCTCATGAGGAGCTACCTTTACTGGATCTGACAGAACACCGAAGAATGGAGTTGAGTTGTCGGTAGCACCCAGGCTGTTGAACATCTTATCTACCACGCTGAACTGAGCCTGACCTGCGATAGGAGTACTGCAGTTCTCGTTCTTGAATGTCTTGTTGTAGATAGCAACGAGTGTCTTCTGACCTACCTGATTCATATCAGGAACAGCCACAAATCCGAGTTCAGCAGCAGGAACCTCCTTGGTAATGCCAGTCTCGAATGTAATGGTAGCAGAAACGTTGGCCATTGCATCCTCAAGAGATGTACCTACCAAAACCTTCTTAGGAACAGAGTGCAACTCCATAGAAAGAGGCTGCTTATCCTCTGCAGAAGTGAAACCACCGATTGGCTCGATGTTTGACTGGAGGAAGTTGATGTAAGAACCTTCCGGTACAAGGAATGCACGGATGTTGGTATTACTTGCATCAGGATTGAGATTTGGGAGAGGGGTAGCCTGCTTGTATGTCTTGGTTACAGTACCATTGGTAATCTTGACGCTGAAGGCATTAGGGTCTGAGCGGTCAACAGTAACAACGACTGTACCACCGAGTTTCTGTACGCCTTCATCGGTATCAGTTTCAAAAGTAAGATCACTTACTACACCACTTCTATCAATATAATCACCCCACTCAGAGTTACCGCTAGGCTGATTATCGAAACGGATAGCTCCATACTCCTTATAGTTAGCACCACCACGATCATCATCACTAGCAAGGATGAGAGCGAAGTTCTTGTAGGTATTAGGAGCCGATGGGTTGATGTTCAGATTGAACACGGCATTCCAGGTCTTACCATCAGGAATGACATAGTACTTGGAGAAGGCTGTCCAGAAACCAGAAGAATAGTCAGTAGCACCAACGGTGTAAACATCCTCCTCACCTTCTGGCAATGCATTCTCCTTGCCCTTAGCAGCATTGATGGAGTCAATCTTCTCTGAAATCCAATCAGGAGAGTTAACACTGAACATGTCACTTCCCTCGCATCCTGTCAATGCAGTCAAAGCCATTGCTGCCACGCAGAAGACAGATGCTATTTTATTTAGGTGTTTCATATTTTATATATTCTATATTGTAAATATATGATTTTTAGGTTATCTCATGGGCAGGAAATGCTGCACCATGAGATAAGCCATATTGTTATTTGCCCAAGTTTACTACTGGGTGAACTGTCCAACCTCTTCCGAAGAAATCAGTAGAGTTGTCTGTATTGGTATTCGCAGAGTTACCAGCCAGATTAGGGTTATCGTTCAGCAAGCCCTGATAGATTGGCAGGAACTCATGACCCGGTACGTATGTATCGTAAGAGCTCTTCACCTCTGAATCAACACCTACCAAAGAGTAGCTGACTGCTTCCTTAGCCTTGTATGGAGAACGGCGGAAGGTTCCGTGCTCCTTCAACTGAGCCAAACGACCCTGATCATAGAAGAATCCCCAACGAATCAAATCGTAACCACGACCATACTCGCAACCGAACTCCTTAGGACGCTCTACATTGGCAATCTGCTCGAAGAGCTTATCCTTGGTATCGAAATCAGAGAGGCTCAGATCCTTCAGGCTGGCACGCTCACGAACCTGATTGATCCAGTCGATAGCCTGCTGTGTAGGACCATTTACCTCGTTCTCGCACTCTGCAGCACGAAGCAATACATCTGAGTAACGCATCATACGGAGGTTGATACCGCAATGAAGACCTGTAGTTACCTTGTCATAAAGGTTGGTACGGAAATTAGTCCACTTAGCGATAGGGAGACCACCATAGTTGTTGTTGGTGACGATGGTATCATTAGGAGTCATTTCACTCTTGTAAGCTACATTGCCATTCTCGAAACCAATCCAGTCAGACTCGTAGGTACCGATAGTCCAGTAGAGACGAGGATCGAGCTTGCCATCCTTGGTACGCTCCTGCTTGAAGAGGTTGTACAACCATGGAGATGCAGAGAGGTCTGCCCATCCACCGAATCTACCTGGAGCGAAGTTAGACTCTACGGCATGACCCTGTGTAGCGTTAGGACTGGTATTGACAGGAGTCCACTCATCATCCACACCCTGTGAACCGTAGTCGAGATACTGAATCTCGAAGAGGCTCTCGTCGTTGTTCTCGTAAGCAGAACCCTCACGGAAATTGTCGCCATAGTTAGCCATCAGCTTGTAAGAGCCATACTTCTTATTCATGATGTCCTTGAGTACGGTGAGCGCATCGCTATACTTATGGCGCTGCATCAGAGTACGGGCATAGTAACCGGCAGCGGCACCGCAGGTAGCACGACCCTTTGCCCACTCGCCACCAGCATCACGGGAAGGAAGAAGTGTCATCGCCTCTGCGAAATCCTTCTCCACCTGGTCGAGCACATCATCGTAAGTACTGTTCTTGCCATAGAGACCATCCAGTGAAGAATAGTTGGCATAATCAGTAATCAGCGCAGGATTCTGATAATATCCTGCCAATGTATAGTATGAATAACCGCGGAGGAAGAGAGCCTGTCCCTTGATTCGCTTCATGCTTTCGCTGAGCGAAGCATCATCACCTGTGGTACGTGAAAGAATGAAGTTACATACATTAATAGTATAGTAAGCCTCACGCCAAGGCCACATAGAGATTTCATCTGTCACTGGGTCGTCCATGTCATCGAATGGCATGTACCAAACCTGTGATGAGTTCCATACCTCATCGCCACGTGTCACATCGATGGTATAACCCACACGTGCCGAAGAACCTTCCATACGAATATGGTTGTATGCTGCAATAACGCACTCTTCCAGATCATCAGCATTGAAACCGAAGGTTCCAGTGGTCTGCAGGTTAGGATTGGTAACATCCAACTTGTCCTCGCATGAAGTGGTAGCCATAGCACCGAGGCCAAGGAAGAGAGCTAATGATAATTTATATAGTTTCATATCAAATGTTCTTTTAAATAATAATTCTCGTAGTTTTCCTTATCTCTTAAACTATTAGAATGTGAAGTGGAGACCTGCCATAAATGTTCTGGCACTTGGGAAAGAGCAGAAGTTGTAACCTGGGGTAAAGGTACCGCCGGCATAGTCCACATTATATCCATGATAGCCTGTAAAGGTGTAGAGGTTCTGTGCTGATACATAGAGACGTACACCACTGACATATCCACCAAACCACTTGTCTGGGAAGTTGTAGCCCAATTCTACGTTGGCAATCTTCCAGTAAGCTGCATTCTGAATCTTGCGAGAGCTGAAGAGGTCGTTCCATGCCAATGTTGCATTGTTGGCTGCGTATGTACGTGGAACACTTGAAAGGTAGGTACCATCCTCTGACCAGCGGTTGGCATCCAGCATACCTACTTCCTTGTTACCATAGCCGTAGCAAGAGTTCAAGCTATTATAGATATCATCTGATACGTGATAGTTCAATACACCATAAGTAGAGATGTTGAGGTCGAAGCCCTTATACTCCATGTGGGTGCTCAAACCGAAGTTCACCTTTGGAAGACCACTGCCCAATACGGTCTGGTCGTATGCATCGATTACGCCATCAGGAGTTCCTTCTGGACCAGAAATATCCTTATAGAGGCAATCACCTACATTAACACCCTGCTGGGTCGCGTGGTTGTCGAGATCTGCCTGTGTACGGGCGATTCCCTCGTAAACCCAACCGTAGAACTGACCGATCTCCTGACCTACGTAGGTAGCGTATGCACCAGAGATGTAAGAGTCCTTACCGATACCCAGAGAAGTCACCTTGTTCTTCAAGGTACTCAAGTTGGCACTGATGTCATACTTGAAGGCGTGGTCACGGTTGCGATAGGTTGCGCTGAACTCGAAACCACTGTTCTCCATAGAGGCAGCGTTCATGGTTACAGAGGTGTTGGATACACCAGTCTGTGCTGGCACAGGAACAGAGTAAAGCAAGTCTTCCGACTTGTTCTTATACCACTCAGCAGTGAACTCCAAACGGTTGTTGAACATTGCCAGGTCAATACCCACGTTGGTAGTCTTCTTCTTCTCCCAGGCGATATCGTTGTTCACGAAGGTAGAAACGGCAGAACCGGTTACAGGACTGTTGCCGAAGCTGTAAGTCATGTTGTTACGGTTCATGGTAGCCATGTACTGGTACTCACCGATATTCTCGTTACCGAGCTCACCATAGCTGGCACGAATCTTGAACATATTAACGATGTCGCGGCTGATAGGGAAGAACTTCTCCTTATCGAAGCGCCAACCCAAAGATACAGATGGGAAGGTTGCCCAACGGATGTTCTTGCTCAGACGAGAGCTACCATCACGACGAACCACTGCAGAAAGCAGATACTTCTCATCATAGTTGTAGTTCAAACGACCTACGTAAGAAGCCAGGCTATGCTTGTACTCGTATGACTCTGAGTAAGTATTCTTGGCATTCTGAAGCTGGAGGAAGTATGGCTCTGTGAAGTTGATACCCCAACCTGTCAGGAGGTTGGTATTCTCCTCTTCGTATGTCATACCGGCGAGCAGGTTGATATTGTGCTTACCGATTGTACCATTATAGGTAATGGTATTCTCAATCAGGGCATCGCTGTAGTTGCGTGAACCCTTGGTGAGTCGCTCATTCTCCTTGGCAAGATATACACGGTTGCTCTGAATCCAGGAAGGAATCCAGGTCTTATCCTTAGCTTCTGTCTTGCTGTAAGAGAGGTTTACATTATAGTGAAGACCATGGTTCTTGCTCTTGATGCCTACCATACCCAACAGGTCAACATCAGCAGAAGCTGTACCTACGAAGCGGTCAACCAAGGTATTGCGCTGCAGGAGGTTGTTAACCAACAATGGGTTAGAAGCAGAAATATCTCCGTGGATGCCGTCATAGTAAACACCATAACCGTATGCATCGTAGCGATAACCGTTGGCAGCACCAACCTTGTCATCGAGAACCCATGTTGACTTATCGTAAGCCTTGATGGTAGGCTGCATCAGAAGTGTACCACGGAGCACGTTGGTTACATCACCATAAAGACCCTGAACATACTCTGAGGCATTGGAAAGACCCATGTTGTCCTGGTTAGAGTGAGAGTAAACCATGCTGGTACGGAACTTCACGAACTTGGTGTCCATAGTGTTGTTCACACGGGCTGTGTAACGCTCGTAGTTAGGACCTGCACCTTCCAAGGTACCCTTCTGGTTATAGTAGTCGAGAGATACATTATAAGTACTGTGTGAGCTACCACCGCTGAGGGCTACGTTGTGATTCTGGCGGATACCAGTCTTGAATACTTCGTCAAACCAATTTGTATTGGTAGCATCCTGGAAGTGATACTTGCCATCCTCGCCCATCTTGTAACCACCAGGCAGAGGAGTGTTGGAGTTAGAACAAGCCTGACCCAGATAGTTACTATACTGGTCGGCATTCATCACGTCATATACATCGCTAGGAATCTGGTCAACACCGAAGTAACCAGAGTAGTTCACCTTCAGAGGCTGGTCTTTCTTACCATTCTTGGTAGTGATGATAACGACACCATTAGCTGCACGAGAACCATAGATGGCACCCGCAGAAGCATCCTTCAAGATCTGGATGGTCTCAATATCATTAGGAGAGAAATCACGGATAGTGGTACCCATTGGCACACCATCAATGACATAAAGAGGAGCAGTGCTACCGAAAGAACCGATACCACGGATACGTACGCTTGGGTCGGCACCTGGCTGACCATCGGATGTAATCTGCACACCAGCTACCTTACCTTCGAGCATAGTAGAGATGTTGGAGTTAGATACCTTCTTCATCTCCTCTGCATTGACGATAGCTACAGAACCGGTAAGGTCTGCCTTCTTCTGGGTACCATAACCCACTACGACAACCTGTTCGAGCAACTGATTGTCTGAAGAAAGCTGGATAGGTTCAAGGATAGCGCGTCCGCGAACGGCAATCTGGCGCTCCTTAAAGCCCAAATAGCTAACCAAAAGAGTAGCGTTAGCTTTTACTTTGATCTCGAAGTTACCATCGAGGTCAGTTACAGCACCGGTCTTGGCATCCTTAGTCTTCACTGTTGCACCAATCAGAGGTTCGCCCTGATCATCTACAACCTGTCCCTTGACTGTAATCACCTGGTCCTGTGCTACAGCAGCCATAGCGGTCATCGGGGTTACAAAAGAAGCACCACCGACAGCACCTAGGCATAGCATCATAGAGAATAATTGTTTCCTCATTGCTTAAAACTTTTTAGGTTTATGATTTTGTTTATTCTAATTTTCTTTGGTTTGTTAATTTTCAAACGGTTTGTTTGTTACAGCAAATCGGTTTGATCGTTAATTTTCGGTGGCAAAAGTACAATTAATCACTATTAAGTAGGTGGACAAACGTAAATAATAGGTGGACAAACTGCATAAATAGTGGATTTTTCCGTTTATTACGCACTTATCCACTAGTTGTGCACCCGCACATACAAAACAAGGAGTCGCTTGACTTAAATCAAGTGACTCCTTGTTGTATTTTTGGTTTCTTAACAATTATACACTTCCAAACACACCTACTCGTCGAGCGAATCCTTATAGGAAGAAGGCGACACACCATACTGCTTGGTAAAGCAACGGGTAAAATACTTCGGATCATTGAAGCCCACACGATAGGCTATTTCCGTGATGTTCCGGTTTGCCACTTTTTCTGTAATCATCTTCTTTGCGATGTCGAGACGATAGTTGCGGATAAACTGGGCGGTAGGCTGACCAGCCTCAGCATTCAGCATCTTACTGAGCACACTGCGGTTCATCCGCATTTCATCAGCCAACTCCTGTACACCGAACTCCGAGTTATCGTAGTTCTTCTCCATCACCTCCATCACGATATCCATAAACGGACGCTCCTTTTCGGCTACCTGTTTCTTGTCAGCCTCTATCGACTTCTTCTGACTATCCTGATAGCGTTTCTGGTTCTCCAGAATCATCTGGATGCGACTCTGCAACTTGCCCGGCTCATCACTATCCTTCAAAGCAGCCTCTATTGGACGATAGAGTTCCTCCACCTCGCGTTCGCGCATCTTCTCCAGTCTGCTGGTATAGATGTAGAGCAGGAAGGCGATGAAGGCTATCACCATCAAGGAGACAAACCACCAGCTCTTCCAGAAATAAGGAGTAACTACAACTTTCACGGAGATAGTCTGCTCCTTATCAGAATCGAAGGAAGGAATATACTTCACTTCAAACTGATAGCTGCCCGCCGGCAAGGTAGAATAACGCACACTGTGCTGTCCCGGTTTGAGCTGAACCCAATCGTTCTCATATCCCTTCATGCGATAGAGATATCCCCCCTGACTCTCGCTGCCATAGTTCAAGGCTGAAAAGAAGATCGTAAACGACTTGTCGCTCTCATGGATGCACAACCTTTTGGCAATGGATATATCATCGTCCAGATAATCACTGCCGGCAAACACCGGCTGGTTATCTACCAGAAGTTCGGTAAAACGTAGTCTGGCTAAGTTATGAACCGCATGGTTCACACCCGTAACCGCCATCAATCCCTCATCGGTACCCAGGTAAATCTTACCCTTGGCATCACGGATGGCACCATTGAAATAGAACTGCGAACTGAGCAGTCCGTCCTCACGGGAATAACTGCTGAAGGTCTCGGTCTTCGGATTGAAGATGGAGAGTCCATTATCCGTGGCTATCCATAACATACCCTGGTTATCCTCTACAATACCCTTCACGGTATTGTTGACTAATCCATTATTCGTGGTGAAGGACTTCACGTATGTCTTTCCCTCCTTATTATAATTATAGCAATACAAGCCGTAGCCATTGCTGCCCAGCCAGATCTTGCCATCCTTCGCCAGACAGAAAGAGAGAATCTTGTCTATCACGCCACTCTCTGGGGCATCCAGCTTATACTGATGATATTCGACGGCAAACTCGCCCTTTCCACGAGAACGGGACTTCAGATTGATCTCCACCATACCCTGCACACATCCCATCAGGAGCTTTCCATCTGGTGTAATCAGGTTTCCGATGCAGCCACGCACATCCAGACAGCCCTTGAAAGGCTCTATCAACTGCTGACGCTTCAAATCGTAGAAGAAGAGACCATCATTGGTTCCCAGCCACATACCATCATTGATAGGATCATACACCAGTGCTCCTGCAAAATTCAGGAAATGCTGATGCTTGGCATCTACCACAAGAGGAATGATCCTGCCCGGCTGATGGAGATTCATCACAGCCATACCCACACCCCAGGTGCCTATCCACAGATTCCCCCGGTTATCGGCAGCAAGCGTGGAAACACTGTTGTGGGGCAAACCGGAATTTGCCATCGTATAATGGGTAAAGTTCCTGCTGCCAGGAGCCAGCGCATTGAGTCCGCCCTCTACGGTTCCTACCCACAAGGTGCCATCCGGAGCTGCATACATCGCATTCACGGCATTCGGCGAAAGACTGGCAGGATTCGCAGCTTCGTGCTTGAAAAACTCCAACTGCAACTGGCGGGGTGCCAACTTGGTGATGCCACCTGTTTCGGTGCCTACCCAGATCTGTCCATCCTTGGACAACAAGCTGTTTACAAAGTTGCTACTCAATGGATTCACAGCATTGCTGCAATTCCAATGCTCGATTGTACCTGTTTTATCATCTATAATATCCACACCACAGAGGGTACCCACCAGGAGCTTATTATCCTCTGTGATGGCAAGACTCGTTACCACCTCATGCTGGAGTGAATGAACTGTGCCTGAAGCATGAAACTCCTGCTTGGCACTATTATACAAGCCACGGTTGGTAGCCAACCAGATTTTTCCGTGATAAGATATGACGGCTCCCGCATATCGGGAATCTAGCTTTGGGAACAGAGAAGATATATTCTTAGCCACCAACTGATTGTTCCTGACCGAGAATTCACTCACCACTCCATTGTTACACATCACCACCGTGCCATTGCGATACACATCGCAAAGACCGAGATCAGGAGCATTGAATGGATAATCAATAAATAAGACACTATTCACCTCGCCCTTCTCATTGAAGGAGAAACGGGTAAGGAGATTGATGGATAGCATCCATACATTTCCCTTGGTATCGCAATACATTCGGGTGCAAAGGTTCTTGAGTGCCTTGTTGAGCTGAGCTTCTACTTTTTCATTCTCACAAGGTGGAATGACGGGCTGCATCGTTTTGAGGTCGAGCACCTGCGGACCTTCCTCGAAAGCTATCCAAAGGCGCTTGAAATGATCTTCATAGACATTGCGACAGCTATTGCTTCGCAGACTGATACCGGATGAGCCCAGATTGAAGTTCATATAATTGAATCCATCATAACGTACCAGTCCACCACCATGCGTACTGATCCAGACGAAACCGTATGAATCCTGGAAAATATCATCCGCAAAATTATTAGGCATTCCTGCCGCCATATTGAGATAGCTTACATTAAAGCGACTAGGAAGGCTGCCTTGCGCAAAACTGCTCAAGGTTATGAATAAAACGCTTATTATGGAAAGAATGTATCTAGTCACCATTTATTGCTCTTGTTGCTGATGCTTATCCTCCCATTTTGAATAGATAACTAATCCTGTTGCGAACACAGCAAGGAAAATATACATTGCCAATCCATTACTCATTTTACTTCCCTTTCTTATTATCTTCAATTTTGGAAAATACTATCATTCCTAAGCCTAAAAGCATAAGAGCGATATACATACTTAACAATCCTGCATCCATACTTATTTCTCCTTTTCCTTATCTTTTTTTTCGTTATCATTATCTTTATGCAAGAAATAGACACCTATGGCAAACATTATCACCATGATGACTATTGCCCCTAATGCAGCAAAGATTGAATCAACCTTTACAAACATTGTGGTCAAAACGTATGCTGTTACTATATACTTCGCAACATCCAAGAACCATTTGCCTATTTCCTTATACATTTTTATTAAGTTTTTATACTTCTGCATGCAAAAGTACGAAGAAAAAATGAAACCAAAGAATTTTTATCAAGAAAAAAACGTTCCTAGAAGTGTAAAAACACAATTCCAGGAACGTTCATATAGGAATATACTTGCGTTGGCAATCGCAACTACTTGCATCTGCCATCGCAACTACTTGCGTAAGCCATCGCAACTACTTGCGTTTTAGAACTCAAGAATCATGCTCTGGCGAGGACGGAGCTTCACGTTCTTGTTGATAAGAACGGTGCGACCGTTTGTAACATCCGTAGCCTTGTCATGAGAACCGATAATCTCTGCATAGCGGGAAACATTCAGTTCATTGGCTTCCTTCTTGCCATTGATGATGGTCATCACGCTCTTTCCCTTATACTGGCGGGCAATGACATACACACCCTTCTGAGGACAGAACTGGGTCTGCTTGCCTTTGGTGATGACCTCGTTGCCCTGACGCCAATGCAATAATCGGCTGAGCCAGTCGAACATCTGGTTTTCAGCCTGAGTTCTTCCTTCGGCAGTAAAGGCATTGTGCTTGTCACCAGCCCAACCTCCAGGGAAATCCTTGCGAACATTGCCATCGGTTACGCTCTTGGTACCATTCATCAGCACCTCGGTTCCGTAATAGAGCTGTGGGGTGCGGTTGACGGTGAGGAGAAGTGCCAGCGCCTGCTTCAATGCCAGGGTATCCTTGCCTTCACCCAGGAAGCGGTCGGTATCGTGGTTCTCTACGAATGCCATCACGCTCTTTGGGTTTGGATAGAGATAGTCGTAGCAGAATACGTTATAGATGCGGTTCATACCGTTCCACCAGTCATCGGTCTCCTCGTTCTTGGCACTGTTGATGCGGTCGAAGAAAGCGAAATCCATAACGGTTGGCAGATAACTGTTCTTCTCAGAGAGCTTGCTGTCCTTCTGCCAAGCTGCAGTATAGGCTGGTTCGGTTACCCAAGTCTCGCCCACGGTATTGAAGTGAGGATATTCCTCGCTGAGCACCTTCATCCAGTGTGCCATCGCATCACGGTCGGCGTATGGATAGGTATCCATGCGGATGCCGTCGATGCCAACGGTCTCTATCCACCACTCACTGTTCTGAATCAGATATTTGATGACGTGCGGATTGCGCTGGTTCAAATCTGGCATAGATGGAACAAACCAGCCATCCACGGTTTCTGTAAGATCTACCTTGCTGGCGTATGGATCGAGCACAGGAGTCAACTTATAACTGGTCTGCAGATACTTGTCGTTTACCTTGGCAGCACCATCCACGGTACCTATCTTCTTCTGATGTTCCGGTGTCTGATTTTCCGGAGCAAGCCATTCTGGAGCATTGAACCAATCCTTTGATGGCATATCGGCTACCCAAGGATGATCGAAACCGCAGTGGTTGAAAATCATATCCATCACGATCTTCAATCCCTTCTTGTGAGCCTCAGCAGTAAGCTGCTTGTACTCCTCGTTGGTACCGAAGCGTGGATCTACACGATAGTAATTGGTGGTAGCGTAACCATGATAGGTACTGTTCTTGCCATCATTAGGACTGTCATTCTCCAAGACCGGAGTAAACCACAGGGCGGTTACACCCAACTGGTTGAAATAATCCAGATGCTGGCGGATTCCCTCCAGGTCGCCACCATGACGAAGACTTGGTGCCGTGCGGTCGCAGGTCTTGTCACGCATGTTCTTGAATGCATCGTTCTTCAGATTGCCATTGGCAAAGCGGTCGGGCATCAGCATGTAGAGCACATCCTCGTTAGAGAAACCGATGCGCTTGTCACCCGCCATCTCACGGTTCTTCAACACATACTTCACCTTCTTCGACTGCTTGCCCTGCTTGAAGTTGAGCGTCATCTCTCCTGCCTTGGCACCATCGAGATTGAGATACACCAGCAGGTAGTTAGGAGAATCGAGGCGGGCGATGCTATCCACCTTCACACCCGGATAATCTACCGTAACATCGGCATTCTTGATATCCTTGCCATACACCATCAGCTGGAGCGAAGCATCCTTCATGCCCACATACCAGTCGGTAGGTTCAATGCGGCTTACATTGACTGCCGCATTCATACTTATTGCGCTACCCATAAGCACTAATGAAGCTATTATCTTTTTCATATTTACACCTTATTATATATATAGACTATTCTTACACATTATTATATATAGACTATTTCTGATAAAGAATCAAGGCAGACTGAGGGGCAACCTCTACTTCTTTGCCAGAGATGAAGCCCAGACCTTCCTCGTTGATGACACCATTGCAGCAAGCCACGGTGTAATTGCCCTCAGGAATCAGCATCTTCTTTGCCTGCTTGTTGAAATTATAGATGACTACGATATGCTTCCAGGCATCAATGCCCTCCAGGCTCTTGAGTTGGAAACCAACGAGGCAAGTCTGCTTGTTGCCATTGGCATCCTGACTAGGCAGGAACTCCAGATGCTGACGCACCTTATCGCCTGTAGAAAGACGGAAGGCTGGATGGTTCTTGCGGAGCTGAATCAGATTCTTATAGAAGGTGAATGCCTGTGGATACTTCTGCAGGTTGGTCCAGGTAAACTGGTTGATGCTATCTGGAGAATTGAAACTGTTATGCACTCCCTTCTTGTCGCGAAGCATCTCCTCGCCGGCAAGGATGAAAGGCACACCCTGCGAAGTGAACACGCAGGTCTGGGCAAGCTGGTCGATGCGGAGCAATTCGGCAGTACGCATCTCTTCAGAGATTTTCTTGTCTGTCAGGGATGGGATGCTCGCTTTCAATCTATCTACCAAGCACATATCATCGTGGCAGCTTACATAGCTGATCTGCTCGGTTGGGTTGTTGGTCCAAGGCTTCTTGTCATAGTTCACCTTGGTCATATCTACCTGCGGATGAGCAATGCCACCCACGATACCGAACTTCAGACTCTCCTCCTCGCCAGGAAGACCAGCCAGGAGCGCACCCTTATGGTCATCAGAGAAAGGACCACGAAGAGCATCACGCATATCATCGCTGAATGCACCGATACCATTCAGCTGATGGGTATTCGCCTTCATGGCGAGTTTCTCGGTAGGATAAGCACAGCTGCCTGCACTCCAGCCCTCACCATAGATATAGATGCTAGGATCGATGCGGTTTACCATCTCACGGATAGCCTGCATGGTCTCGATATCGTGAACACCCATCAGGTCGAAGCGGAAGCCGTCAATATGGAATTCATCAATCCAGTACTTCACGCTCTCCAGCATAAACTGGCGCATCAAAGGCTTTTCAGAAGCTGTCTCGTTGCCGCAGCCGGAACCATCGCTATACTTACCCTCCTTGGTCTTGCGATAATAATAATCAGGATAGGTACGCTGGAAGTTGCTGCCATTGATATCGAAGGTGTGATTATACACGGCATCGAAAATCACTCGGATGCCAGCCTTGTGAAGTGCCATCACCATCTCCTTGAACTCCTTGATACGGGTTCCTGGAGAATATGGATCGGTGCTATAGCTGCCTTCCGGCACATTATAGTTCTTCGGATCGTAGCCCCAATTGAACTGAGGCTTGTTGAGCTTGGTTTCATCTACGGATGCATAATCGAATACCGGCTGGAAATGGATGGCATTGATGCCGAGGTTCTTGAGATATTCGATAGCCTTAGGTTCGGTAAGGGCGAGATACTTGCCCTGATATTTCAAACCCGATGTAGGAGAAATGGAGAAATCACGCACGTGAAGCTCGTAGATAACGAGGTCGGCTGGCGATTGGATGGCAGGACGCACATCCTTGTCCCATCCCACAGGGTCAGTATCATAGAGATCAACGATAGCACCACGGTTTCCATTCACACCTACCGCCTTGGCAAAGGTTCCCGGCGTTTCGCCCTTACCGATATCGAAGGTATAGAACTTACCTTTCAGATCGCCCTTCACGGTAGCTCCCCATCGTTCATCGCCCATCTTTTTCATCTTCAGCGTCTTGTAAGCCTTACCTTTTTGTCCATCCTTATAAAGACGGATGGTAACAGAAGACTTGCCTGCTGTTGGGGCATTGAGAACGAACATGGTTTTCTCCTTGGAATACATCATCTCATTGAATGTCTGCTGGGCATTCAATGAAGTTGGTAATATCGATGCTGTCAATGCTGCAATTATTAGTTTCTGAATGTTCATATTATTTAAGTTCTTGTTAGTCATTAAACTATAGTTATAAAACTGTAGTTTTAAAATGGGAAAAGGAATTCAAGAGAAATCAGGAAATCATCCTCATAACACGAGGTTATGGTCTTATCCCTGACATCTCTCAAATTCCCAAAAATTATTTAGCGAGCAGTGAGATGGCGAAACCACCACCACGTGCTTCATTAATCTTCAAGACATCACCCTTCTTCACAGTCTTGTGGATGATCTGGTAAGATTTAGGATTTTTCTCGTAATCTGCATTCTTGCCGTCCTGATAGATGGCGCAAGCATACTTCTTGCCCTTATCCAGGAAGTCGAGCTTTACTACGGATGTACGGGCAGCATCTGTCTTGCCACCAACAAACCAGTTGTCTGTGCCCTTAGCCTTGCGGGCTACGGTGATATACTTAGCTGGCTCTGCTTCCAGATACTTGGAATCATCCCAGTCGCAAGCTACGTCACGGATGAACTGGAAGGCATCGTCGTACTTCTCATAATGCTCTGGAAGATCGGCTGCCATCTGCAGCGGACTGTACATCACGAGATAAAGAGAAAGCTGACCACAGAGTGTGGTATGAACATAGCTCTTGTTGTTGCTCCACTCAGAAAGCTTGGTCTCGAAGATACCAGGAGTGTAATCCATCGGACCACCCTGCAGACGGGTGAATGGCAACATCACGGTGTGATAAGGCTTGCTGCCGCCAAATGCCTCGTACTCTGTACCACGGGCACTCTCGTTACCCACCAGGTTAGGCCAGGTGCGGCAGATTCCTGTAGGACGGGTTGCCTCGTGGGCATTTACCATGATATGATGCTTGGCAGCTGTTTCAACCACACGCTGATAGTGATTGTTCATCAACTGGCTGTAGTGATATTCACCTCTTGGGATGATATCGCCCACATAACCGGTCTTCACGGCATCATAGCCATATTTGTTCATCAGATTGAAGGCATCCTCCAGATGGCGCTCGTAGTTGAGAGCAGCAGAAGAGGTCTCATGGTGCATCATCAGCTTCACACCCTTAGAGTGTGCGTAGTCGTTGAGCATCTTGATATCGAAGTCAGGATATGGAGTTACGAAATCGAAGACATCAAGCTTCTGATGGCCGAACCAGTCTTCCCAACCTTCGTTCCAGCCTTCTACCAGCACCTCCTGCAAACCGTTCTTGGCTGCAAAGTCGATATAGCGTTTTACTTCCTCGTTGGTTGCACCATGAGTGCCATTAGGCTTGCACTTGCTGTAATCGGTTACACCGAGGCGAACAGATGGCAGGTCGTTGGTATAGCTCCAGGTCTTGGTGCCAACAATCATATTCCACCATACACCGCAGTACTTGGTAGGATGAATCCATGAAGTATCCTCGATCTTGCAAGGCTCATTGAGATTCAATGTCAACTTGCATGAAAGCATATCACGGGCATCATCGCTCACCATCACGGTACGCCAAGGAGTATTGAATGGAGTCTGGATGAATCCCTTTCTGCCTACGGCATCAGGAGTAAGCCAAGACTCGAAGGTCAATGTCTTCTCGTCGAGGTTGAGGTGCATGGTTGGATAATCCAGGCAGGCAGCCTCGTGGATATTGATATAGAGACCATCCTTGGTCTTCATCTGGAGAGAGGTCTGAACGCCGGTATCCGAGAAGACGGTGGTAGATGAATTGCTCTTGTAAGATTCGCGGTTCTTGGCGATGATTGGGCGGATACCTGTCAACGGAGTAATGTTGTAGTCATACTCCTGGGTATCGTAATCACCAGGAATCCAATAGGCAGTATGATTGCCTGCCATGGCAAACTGTGTATGTTCCTCCTGAATCACGAAATAGTTAAGGCTTTCCTGCTGAGGGAACTCATAGCGCAAACCCATACCATAATCATATACACGGAAACGGATAGTGATGTTACGCTTGGAAGATGCCTGATTCAGGTTTACCTCCATCTCGTTATAGTTGTTGCGGATGGTAGCAGTCTCACCCCATACAGGCTTCCAGGTCTCATCGAAGGTCGATGTCTTGCTACTGGTCTCTGTGAAACCATCCATCAGGCTGGTTTCTTCCATGCCCTTAGAGGCATGCTTATCCTTAGCCAGCTCCAATCCGAGATGAGATGGCTTGCACACAGTCTTTCCCTTATAGCTCATCTCGTAGGTAGGCTGTCCCTTTTCGGATAAAGAGAAAGTTACCGAGACGTTGCCGTTAGGCGACTTGACGGTCTGGGCTGCTGCCAACATCGGGAGCAAGAGACCCATCACTAATAAATTCAGTTTCTTCATTCTGTTTACCTATTGTTTATTCTTTTGTTTATTCTTTAGACTTTAGGATATAGCAGCACTGGCAATCAGGAGAACAGCTTCCGTTGCACGCACTTGCATTATTGCTTGCAAAGATACGAAAAACAAAAATACCCTCCTAAAAATAGAAGGGTATTTTGATGTATAACAATGTGCAAACGGTTGCACACCTTCATTCCTTGTTTGAAGAGTCACCCGCTTAATTGCGTCCGCCCTGTGCCACAAGCTCTGTAATGTTAGCCATAAACTCCTTGTTGGCAGCCAACTCCTCCAGACTGAGGTGCATGCGATAGCGCCAATAGTGCTTTGGATTGGCTGGGATGTTGATGCGCTCGGCATCAGCATCCGGCAGACGGAGCTTCTCATCGATGGCGAGCCAATCCTGTACGCTCAATACGCAGAGCATGGATGGAGAGGTCAGGTGGCGGGCGATGATGTCTCTTGCCAACCAACCTGGGAGCGGATGAGGAGCTGGTCCCTCACGATAGAGCATCGTGTTGTAATACTCCTGGGTGCGGGAGATGTTCTCGTCCCACCACATACGCAAGGTTGGCATATCATGGCTGGAGATGGTACAGACTGAACGGTATGGATTACGGCTCAGATGACCGAACTTAACCGTTGGATCCTTTGGCATGCTCTGGAGTTCCAAGCTCAGAATCTTCAACTCGTTCATCACCCATGGCACGCAATCAGGCACCATACCCAGGTCTTCGGCACAAACCAGCATGCGGGTAGCCTGAACCAGCTTAGGCAACTTCTTCATCGCCTCGCCATACCAGAACTGGTTGTTGCGACGGTAGAAGTAGTCGTTGTAAAGGCGGTTGAACGCAGCCTTGTCGTTATCATAGAGCGACTCGTAGATGAAGTCGAGCTGTGCAGAGATACGTGGGTGGAAGAGATCAGGATCCTTATGGTCACGCACAAAGAGCACATCGCTGATCAGGGCATACAAGCCATCACGCAACCAGATTTCCTTCTCATCAGTTACACCCTGGAAGAGAGCCTCTACCTTGCGCTGGGTATCTACCTCAGGCTTCATCTGATAGCGCTCATCATCCAGACGGTCGAGATACTTCTCCTTCACTTCGTCGGCACGCTCATGGAACATACGGTCCAATACCCAGTCGGTAATGAACGGACGGGTGAAGCGGTCCTCCTGGAAGTTCAAACCGTAGCTCTGGATCTCACCACGGGTCATGGCGAGAGCTGGCGCAAACTGTCCGAGCAAGCCATGCACGCTATGCACAGGGATTTCCCAGATACGGAAGAAGCCGAGCACGTGGTCGATGCGGTAAGCATCAAAGAACTTCGACATATTCAGGAAGCGGCGGGTCCACCAGAGGCAGCCGTCCTTCAGCATCTCATCCCAGTTGTAGGTAGGGAATCCCCAGTTCTGTCCGTTTACGGAGAAATCATCAGGTGGAGCACCCGCCTGACCATTCAGGTTGAAGTACTTAGGCTCCATCCACACATCACAACTATGGCGATGCACACCGATAGGAATATCACCCTTCAGGATGACACCCTTAGCCTTGGCATGCTCGTGTGCCTCCTGCATCTGCTTGTTCAGAATGAACTGCACGAAGTAGAAGAACTCCACGGTCTGGTATGCCTCGGTTTCTGGGTTGGTCAAATCCTTGCGCTCAGCCTCATCCCAGACATTATGGTCTGGCCACTGAGAGAAGTCGGCAGTGCCATTCTTGTCGCGCAGGTAAGAATACTGTGCGTAAGGCACGAGCCACTGTTGTGTTTCCTGAAAGAAAGCCTTGAAATCGGCTCCCGACATCATCTCTTTACCTTCCTGTGCAAATATCTGTTGCAGATAATCCTGCTTGAAATCATTCACCTTCTCATAATCAATCTGATGCAAGGCATTGAGCTCCTGGCGGGTCTTCTCTGCCTTCTCGCAAGCCTTCTTGTCCTTCAATGCAGGTAAGGCATTCAGATCGGCATACATCGGATGGATAGCAAAGACGCTGATGCAGCTATATGGATAACTGTCCGTCCAGGTATGGGTGATGGTGGTATCATTGATTGGCAGAAGCTGAAGGACCTTCTGACCGGTAGATGCCACGAGATCAATCATCGTCTTGAGATCGCCGAAATCGCCCACACCGGCACTTTTCTCGCTGCGCAGAGAGAATACCGGCACCTGTGTTCCGGCAAGCTTGCGGTTCCAGTGAGCAAAGAAAGCCTGGTCAAGCTCATAGGAAATCATATCACCCGTCTTCATTTCCGGCAGGACGATACTTCTGTTCATGCCAGTCTCCCAGAGGAGTCTGTCTTTTTTGTGATTGATGGCAACAAACTTCAGTTCCAGATGATTGGTCTGCAAGGCACTGGCATCAATATCCACAACCCACTCACAGAAAGAATGCTGCACCATAGGAATCACCTTCTGAGAGTTCCAGGCTCCCAGAATATTGTCAGATCCTATCACACCCAGGCTTTCGCCATCACGAAGCTGAGGAGCACGAACAATGAAACGCACTACCTTGCTGTAATTCTGAGGCTCCATCTGGGCTACAGCCTGATGGTTGATGCAATCAGTAAAGGCACTGCTATAGAGATAAGCATCCTCAGGAATCACCTTCCAATGGTCGTAGAGGGTAACGTCCTCACATCGGGTGGATGTCATATCCAAGCGATGCTTCAAGAGTAACCATTCTGTTTTACAAACTATGCCTTCACGCTCTACACTATAATAATAGGTATATTCAGTATCTGGTTGTTCTACACTCCAATCGAGCGACCACTTCTCTCCATTAAGTGTCGTCATCGGGAGCTTCTGTATTGCTTTCTCCCTTTGGATGTTCAGGACAATCTGCTCACCGAACACCGTTTTGTATTCAAGATTAAAATGTAACGTCATAAGTCTTCATCTAGAAGTTAGTTAATATTTTATTTTCGTTGCGAAATTAGCAAAAAAAAAGTAAAACCTTGCATTTCTTTCAAAATAAATACAAAAAAAAGCGAATGCAATCGGTTGCACACGTTTCTTTGCTACACTTATTTTTTTACTTTGATAATTCCAACAGACAATGCTCCGGCGATAAGCAACACGCCAGCCACAATCATCATATCGCTCTGATGAGAACCGATCAGGCTCAGGATGGTACCACCGCAGATGGCAGCCACAATCTGAGGAATGCAGATGGTTCCGTTGAACAAGCCCAGGTAAGCGCCCATGTGACCATAACCCTGCAGAGCATTGGTCACGAAAGTGAAAGGCATCGCCAACATGGCAGCCCAGCCGGCACCGATCATCAGGAATGGGATAAACTGCAGATACTGATCATGCAGGAATGGAATGAGAGCGAAGCCCACACCACCTATAATCAAGCTCACACTATAAGCCATCTTGGTATTCTTGAACTGAGGAAGAACCACTGCCCAGAGTACACTACCTACTGCCTGAACGGCAAAGAGGATGCCCACCCAGTTGCCTGCCGCCTGGAACTCTGCCGACTTAGGATCGGTGGTATTCCATACAGTCTCAGCGATGGCACCTGTAGAATAGTTCCAGAGATAAAGGAAAGCAGCCCAACAGAAGAACTGAACCAGTCCCACCTTCCAGAAAGTAGAAGGTGCGTTTTTCAAGAGGGTAATCCAGTCTGCCTTGCCCTCTTCTTCCTTTTCTACCTCGCCAGCTACACCATTATAGGCAGCATACTGCTGAGGATTCCACTCCTTCACCTTCATCGTGGTATAGATGACACAGAGGATGAGGATGGCAGCGCCCACGTAGAACGACCATATTACAGAATCAGGCACCACGCCCTCTTCAGCTACATTCTTGATACCCAGGAAGGTAAAGAGGAATGGAAAGATATATCCGGCTACAGAACCGGCATTGCAGAGGAAACTCTGGATAGAATAAGCCTTTGCCTTCTGCTTCTCGTTTACCATATCGCCTACCAGCATCTTGAAAGGCTGCATCGCCATATTGATGCTCGTATCGAGGAACATCAGGGCAATCAAGCCGAAGAGCATCGCACCGCTTACCGTCAGACCGAGAGAACCGGAATTCGGCAGCAGGCACATCACGAGTACGGCTATCGTGGCTCCCACAAAGAGATAAGGGATGCGGCGACCAAAACGGCACCAGGTCTTGTCACTCAATGTGCCGACAATAGGCTGTACAAGGATTCCCATCAATGGAGGGAGAATCCAGAAATAACTCAAGTTGTGTGGATCAGCACCCAACGTTGCAAAGATTCGGGAGATGTTGGCGCTCTGAAGAGCGTAGGCAATCTGTACTCCGAAGAATCCGAAGCTCAGGTTCCAGAGCTTCCAGAAACTTAAATCAGGTTTTTGTGTCATATTGTTGTTATTTAAATATTTCAATTTTATCTTGTTGTTCCTCGAACCACCAGACGAGTTCTTACCACTCGTTTCTCAACGTCATGCGTAGGGCTGGATCCTTCCACCAGTCCGATGAGAATGTTTGCAGCCTCTTCGCCTACTGCCACTCCACGCTGTTCTACCGTAGTGAGCATCGGATCGCAAGCCTTGGCTCTGTCGCCATTGGTAAAGCCGCAGATACTGATGTCATTCGGCACATCGAAGCCCATTCGCTTGGCAGTATAGAGAATGCCTATCGCCGTATCATCATTGATGGCGAAGAAAGCATCCGGATGATTTTCCTCCCTCAATATCTCTGGTGTAACCACCTCTGCCTGGGCACGGTTATCACAGATTCTCACCCAGTCGGGGTTCTCCGTCAATCCGTGCTTCACCAGTGCATCATGATAACCATTATAACGGTTCTTGGAGATTTCAAGATTCATCGGCGAACCGTAGAAGGCTATCTTCTTGCAGCCCGTATCCACCAGATGGGTAACGGCGGTAAAGGCGCCCATATAGTCATCTACTACCACTCGGGAGCAGTTCACGCCCGTACAGATTCTATCGTAGAAGACAAGAGGTACACCATTGTTCATCAACTTCTCGAAATGTGCGTACTGCTTGGTATCCTTCGCCTGTGATACGATGATACCACATACCTTATTCTTATAGAAGTCCTCGCAGATGGCCACTTCCTTGTCGTATCTTTCGTTACTCTGTGCCACCATCACACGATATCCGCGAGCTCTCGCCTCCTCCTCTATGCCCGAAAGGACGGACATAAAATAATAATGTACGAACTCCGGCACAATGACTCCGATGACCTTCATCGGCTGTACCTTGCTATGGCGCAAAGCCTCACCAAGCATGTTCGGAAAGAAATTATGTTCACGTGCAAAAGTCTGAATACGCTCCTTCTGGGCAGCACTGATTCTAGGACTGTCCTTCAATGCCCGGCTCACTGTAGCAACACTGACTCCCAGTTCGCGAGCTATATCTTTCATTGTTATGTTGTTATTTTCGTTCATGTTGTCTTAAATCACGCTGCAAAATTAGGCAAATATCCGTTATTTTGTACCTTTTTTGTTGACCTAAATCAAGCAAAAGGAATGCAAACGTTTGCGCATAAGAAATAACGGAATTAACTGAAAAATAGTACATCGTATCGAAAAAGACTTTAATTTTGCACCCAGAAAGAATAAACAATTAGACAACTCGACCTCTTTTATAACAGGTATAAACAGGCCAGAGACTAAAAGCAGAATATTCATTTTAAGAATAAACAATAGTATAAACATAAACTTAAAAATCAAGCAAAATGATGAAGCAGGTAAAATTTAAATTGCCTCTCAGAGCATTGACCCTCGCAGGTGGTCTGCTTCTGACGGTGAGTTCCTTTGCGCAGACTAATGCGATTAAGGGACATGTGAAGGATGCTTCCGGTGAGCCTGTCATGGGTGCTACCATTACAGTGAACGGTAAGGCAGTAGGTATTACCGACATGGATGGTAACTTCTCTGTTGACGCAGCTCCAGGTACGAATCTTACTTTCACCTATCTGGGAATGACTCCACAGACCGTGAAGGCTTCTAAAGAAATGAGCATTACCTTGCAGGATGACTCAAAGTCTTTGAACGAAGTCGTTGTCATCGGTTATGGTGCTGTTAAGAAGTCAGACTTGACCGGTTCTGTTACAGCTATCAAGCCAGACTCTAAGAACAAGGGTGTGGTTGTCAACGCACAGGATATGCTTACTGGTAAGGTTGCCGGTGTAAACATTACCAGCAACGACGGTACTCCTGGTGGTGGTGCCAAGATCCGTGTTCGTGGTGGTTCTTCTTTGAACGCATCTAACGACCCATTGATCGTTATCGATGGTTTGGCAATGGACAACGATGGTGTAAAGGGTCTTTCTAACCTCCTTTCTGTAGTAAACCCACAGGATATTGAGTCTTTCAGTGTCTTGAAGGATGCTTCTGCAACAGCTATCTACGGTTCCCGTGGTTCTAACGGTGTCATCATCATTACAACCAAGAAGGGTCGCAAGGGTCAGAAGCCTACCGTTTCTTACTCTGGTAGCGTAACCATCAGCGAGAAGAAGAACACTGTTGATGTTCTTAGCGCTGACGAGTTCCGTGCAAATGTGGAAAGACTGTATGGCAAAGACAGTGAAGCTTATAGCGCACTGGGTACAGCCAACACCAACTGGCAGGACCTGATTTACCGTACAGCTATCAGCCACGACCACAACATTACAGTTTCTGGCGCAGCTAAGTCTCTCCCATACCGTGTTTCTGTAGGTTATACAGACCAGCAGGGTATCGTGAAGACATCTGACTTCAAGCGTGCAACAGCATCTTTGAACTTGAACCCATCATTCTTCCAGGATCACTTGACATTGAACCTGAATGCCAAGGGTATGTATGCCAGAACCTTATATACAGATGGTTCTGTAGTTTCATCTGCTGTAAGAATGGACCCAACCCAGGATCCATACAAGTTCACATCTGAATATCACAAGAATCAGTTGGGCAGCTACATGAAAGAGACTCTCTACAACTATGGATGCTATTTCCAGTGGTCAAAGAAAGCAGAGTATGGTGACAATACATGGCCTTTCACTTATGACAGCACCACACAGATGCCTAACCCTCTGTCATTGCTGGATCAGAGCAGTCAGATTGCTCACAGCCGTTCGTTCATCGGTAGTGCAGACATCGACTATAAGGTACACGGTTTCGAGGACTTGAGATTGCATGCTACCTTGGGTGCAGATATCTCTAAAGGTCGCCAGAGCCAGTCATTTGCTCCATCATGTACTAACGCATTGTACTATGGTAGCTATGGTGGTGAGGAAATTCTGAAGCGCAACCTCTCTTTGAGTGCTTACGCTCAGTACTACAAGGATTTCAACAAGATTCATCACTTCGACATCATGGCTGGTTATGAGTGGCAGCACTTCTGGCGCAGCAAGAACAATGACTATGTAGGTTATTATCCAGATACAAATAACGATGCAAGCCTTAGAAATACAGAGCGTCCTCATACTCCATATAGCGAGAAGAGCGAAAGCTACCTGGTATCTTTCTTCGGACGTGCCAACTACACCTTGCTCGACCGTTACTTCCTGACAGCAACCGTCCGTGATGATGGTTCTTCACGTTTCAAGGAGCACTGGGCTTGGTTCCCATCATTCGCCTTTGCATGGAAGGCTAACGAAGAGTCATTCCTGAAGAACGCTAACTGGTTGTCTGACTTGAAACTCCGTCTGGGTTATGGTAAGACTGGTCAGCAGGCTGGTTCTATCGGCGATTATGAGTGGATTCCTTCTTATGCTATCAGCACAGGTACAAATGGTTTCTATCCAGTTACTGGTGAGGGTGAACTTTACAGACCAAATAACTACCGTCCTGACCTGAAGTGGGAAACAACCTCTACCTACAACGTAGGTTTGGACTGGGGCATCATGGATCAGAGATTGACTGGTAGCGTAGATTGGTACTACAGAAAGACTACCGATCTGTTGAACTATGCTCCACTTTCTTCTATGGCAGGTTACAAGAACCAGGCATGGCAGAACATCGGTTCCTTGAAGAATACCGGTGTTGAAGCAGCTATTACCTGGCGTGCTATCCAGACCAAGGACTGGTTCTGGACCATGACATACAACTTCACTTACAACAAGAACGAGATTACCGACTTGAATGGTGTATCTGAGAATGGTGCTCCTGTTGTTAATACAAACATCAAGGTAGGTGATGGTTCTGGTGCTTATCTGCAGGCTAACCAGGTGGGTTATGCTATGAACTCATACTATGTTTACCAGCAGGTTTACGACAAGAACGGCAAGCCAATTGAGAACTGCGTAGTTGACCGTAACGGTGACGGTAAGATCAATGAAAGCGATAAGTATCTCTACAAGAGCCCAGCAGCTCCTGTAACTATGGGCTTCTCTTCTCGCCTGGAATACAAGAACTGGGACTTCGGTTTCTCTTTGCGTGCAAGCATCGGCAACTATGTATATAATAATGTTGAGCAGGGCATGAGTAACATGAATACAGGTGAGTGGTTCTCTAACTCTTTGAAGTACTTCTCTAACCGTTTGAAGAGTACAGTTGAGAGAAACTGGCAGACCTACGAGATTACTTCTAAGTTGTCTGACTACTATGTGAAGAACGCTTCGTTCCTGAAGTGCGACAACATCACATTGGGTTACAGCTTCAACAACTTGTTTAAGTCAAGCGGCTGGCATGGACTTTCAGGTCGTGCATACGCTACCGCATCAAATGTATTCACAATTACAAATTATGACGGCTTGGATCCAGAAGTAGGCGATGGTAATGACAACAACCTCTACCCACGTCCATTCTCTGTTGTAGTTGGTCTTAGCTTGAATTTCTAATAAGAAAGGATATTCATTATGAAAAAATATATTAAAAATATTGTTCCTGTAGCAGCACTCCTGCTTACAATGGGAACAACAACATCATGTGTCGGTGATTTGGATGTTACTCCGATTAACCCAAACATCCAGACAAACCTTAACATCGATGGCCTTTTCAACAAGTGCTACGCTAACTTTGCCATGGCTGGTAATGGTGGTGCTAATGGTGACTGCGACATTGATGGTATTGATGGTGGTACATCTGGTTTTGTACGCCAGACATTCAATGCAAACGAATTACCAACCGATGAGGCTATCTGCGGTTGGGGTGATGATGGTATTGCCGGCTTCTGCTATAATAGCTACAATGCCACAAACCCGATGTTGACCGGTTTGTACGCCCGTATTACAACTGGTATTGCTTATTGCAACCAGTATCTTGCTGAAGCAGGAGATCAGGACGCAACCAAGCTTGCTGAAGTCCGCTTCCTGAGAGCATACGAATATTTTAGCTTGATGGACGGATGGGGCAACATCCCATTTACACTTCAGCCATTGACCAAGCCTGAAAGATATACCAGAGCACAGGTTTACGAATGGCTCGAGAAGGAGCTTCTTGAAATAGAACCAAACCTTTCTGAAGCAAAGGCTAAGAAGTCAACAGATGCCGGTTACGGTCGTGTAGATAAGGCTGCATGCTGGTTGCTTCTTTCCCGTCTCTACCTCAATGCAGAGGTTTATACTGGCACAGCTCAGTGGGAAAAGGCAAAGGAATACGCCAAGAAGGTGATGGATTCTTCTTATAAGCTGAACACCACAAGCGTAAACGGCTGGAGTGCTTACCAGATGCTCTTCATGGGCGATAACGGTGAGACTGATGCAGCTTACGAGGGTATCTTCCCTCTCTTGCAGGATGGTTTGAAGACCACAAGCTGGGGTACTACACTCTTCCTGTTGGCTTCTACCTACGATCAAGATATGCACGCAAATCCAAACAACCCTAAAGCTACCAATGGTACTGACCAGGCTTGGGGTGGTAACCGCGCTCGTCCTGACCTGGTGAAGAAGTTCTTCCCTAATGGTAACGTTCCAAATCTTGAAAGCTACGCTACAGCAGAAGCAGCTGGTGACGACCGTGCTCTCTTCAACGGTGTAAACCGTTCATTGGATAATGATGACGTTTCTACTTTCAAGAGCGGTTTCGGTGTTGCTAAGTTTACCAACTTCAAGACAGACGGTAGCGCAGGTCATGATGCTACATTCCCAGATGCAGACTTCTTCCTGATGCGTGCAGCAGAGGCTTACCTGAACTTTGCAGAAGCTGATGCCCGCCTGCATGGTGATCAGACTACAGAGGAAGGTACCGCAGCTATCAATGCTATCCGCAAACGTGCACATGCCTCTACTCGTGAAGACAAGGGCTATTCTCTGAGCGATATCTGCGATGAATGGAGCCGTGAGTTCTACTTCGAGGGTCGCCGTCGTATGGATCTGATCCGTTTCAACCGTTATGGTGGCAATGTCAACTACAACTGGCAGTGGAAGGGCGGCACCAAGGAAGGCCGCAACTTCTCTAAAGATTTGAATATCTTTGCTATCCCAACCAACGAGTTGACATCTAACAAGAATCTGACTCAGAATCCTGGATATTAATTTGCAAACATAAAAAGGAATTCATTATGAAAAATATAATTAAATCAGCTCTACTCGTTGTCATGAGTTTAACTCTCATGACAGCTTGTAGCGACGACAATGACTCTAATCCGTCTATTCAGACACCAACAGAGTTCAAATTGAATACTCCAGCATTGGAGAATACACCAATCGACCTGGCGAATTCGTCTAAGATTATATTGACCTGCTCACAGCCTAACTATGGCTATACAGCTAGCGTTCAATATACAGTACAGGTTGCAACAGATGAAAATATGACTGATGCTGTTGAGCTTTCAGAAACCAGCTCAAGTGCCAAGGTTGCAATTGATGCAGCTTCATTGGCAAGTACCTTGACTAACATCTATGTGCAAAAAGGCAAGACTGAGGCTGATTTCCCTATGGACATAAAAGCTTACTTCCGTTTGAAGGCAAATATTGTGACCAGCAATGGTAATGTTGTAGAGGGAACAGAGATTCTTTCTAATGTAGTTTCACTCAACAAGATTCACCTCTTGTTCTCATTGCCACCAGTCAACTTGCCTAGCCATGTATATACTGTAGGCAACTTCTGTGATTGGAAATGGGACAATTGCTTCGATATGGTTCAGGTTTATGGTACAGAGGATACATTCTGGCATCTTGTCTATATCGACGATAGCGGTATCAAGTTCAATACTGCAGCAGCATGGAATAATAGCGAAGTTGGTTATGCTGGTATTACTGTTTCTGGCGACTGCAAGGACGACATCATTGACAATGGAGGCAATATCGCTTCCAAGAACCCAGGCTGGTATCTGGTAATCGTAACAACATCTGTTGTAAACCGTGAAATCCACTATGACGTTCAGTTCAACAAGCCAACAATCTGGCTCATTGGTCCTGCAGCTGGTAGCGACGATTTCGCAGAGGAAGCTGAAGGCTGGTCATTCACCGTACCTACAACCAAGGACGGAGAATTCGTATCTCCTGCATTCGTAGGTTCAGTTCCTGCTGGTACTGATAAGGGTGTACGTATGTACGTTAAGATTCCTGGACACGACTGGTGGCATTCTGAGTTCGTCACATTAGACGGTAAGATCAAGTACCGTGCAACAGGCGGCGACCAGGATAGAGCTACAGGTAATGTAGGTCAGCAGGTTCACCTCAACTTCGCTAAGGGAACTGGTGAAATCAAGTAAATAACGATTTAAAATCGAAGTAAAATGAAAAAGTTATCATTATATATCTCTATCGCACTTGCAGGCCTCTTTATGGGGTCCTGCAGCGAAGATTTCAAAGACTGGGCAGATCCTCAGACTAACCCACAGGAAGATGCCATCACAATTCCTGGCTTTACTGCAACAGCAGCTCAGGCCATCGACTTTGCCAGTGTGACTACAGATAGTGTCAACACCTTCTCTTTGAGCAGCGCTGCTCTTCCTGAAGGTTTTACTTTGGCAAATGCCCGCTTGGAGCTTACTCCTCAGGGTGTAGAGAATGCAACCAAGACAACTGTCAATACTGACCTTAATGGTAAGGGTGCAGTAGCAGACCTCGCACCTGTTGTAGAATCAGCTTACGGCAAGCGTCCTACAGCCCGCACTTTTGATGCTCAGGTTTATGTAAACGCAGTCAAAGATGGTCAGGCTGTTCTTATCGATGCTGGTAAGATAAACCTTGTAATGACTCCAAAGGCTCCATTCATTGACACTAACTACTATCTGGTTGGACAAATGACAGATTGGAGTTTGGACACCAAATTCAAATTCACCCACTCAGACGCAGACGTTTATGAGGATCCAGTATTTACCATTATGTTTACTACAACAGACGATAACCAATACTGGAAGATTATTCCTCAGGGTAATGTAGATGCAGGTAATATTTGGGCAGTAGAAAACAATCCTAAGGGTGTTGTTGGTGTAGAAAAAGATGGTGACGACGCAATGAGCGGTACACTTCTCACTACCACTTCAAAAGGCGAAAAGGCTAACGCAGGTAAGATTGCAAAGGCTGGTATCTATCAGATGACAATCAATATGATGGACTACACTTATTCCATCAAACAAATCGCACCAGAATACTATCTTGTAGGTGCTTTGCAAAGCTGGAGCGACCAAAACATGTCTTGCTTGATGACTGCTGAAACTGCTATGGTTCAGAACTTTACTACGAAGTGGACAGGTGATGCTAACATGAAGATTTGGCTCGGCAGTGACTTTGGCAAATGGGATAATGCCTTTGGTTCTGCTTCTGGTGATGGCGTAAATACAGCTGAGGGTAAGTTGAAGGCCGGTGGTGGTGCTATCGTTTGCCCAGAGAAGGGTGCTTACTATACATTCACAGCCGACTTCTCTACCATGACTTATAAGTGGACAAAACTTGCCAACCAGAATCCAACAGAGTTTAAGAATGTTAGCCTGATAGGTGTAGGTGGCAAGTGGAATGATGGTGATGACATCGACTTGAAGCAAGAGGCACCTCACAATTGGTATCTTGCCAAGCAAGAGATTCCTGCTGGTGGCTTGAAGATCCGTGCTGATCACAAGTGGCGCGATGATGGTAACTGGGGTTTTGCTGAAGGTCAGAAATATGAGAGTAAGGGAACTCTTATCACTTCTGGTGGCAGCAGCAACATTTCTGTTCCTGCAGGTACATATAATATCTACTTTAATGATATCACAGGTGCTTATGCCTTCGTTGAAGTGAAATAACATTTTGTACAAATAGTACACACATATATGTTGTGTGTGTTCATAATTAAAAGGCGGCTCTCGCATTCCGAGAGCTGCCTTTTTTCGTTTCAACCGTACAGTTAGAAATATTTAAGGTGAATCATAAATCTCCTTTCACGAAATGTGGATTGCATTGAAAATAAGAGAGTTAAGTGTGAAAGGAAAAATCTCTTTAATTTGAGATGGTAATTGATGGCTAAACTTAAATATGGCGGTGTGCCTTGCTCCAATAGGGAATAGTGGGTGTTTTGATAATGAATAGTGGGTGTCTTTGTTATGAATGCTGGGATAAAGGATAGTAACCAGAAGGATGAGGGATAGATGTTGGCAGGAGAAAAGGGGTGAGTTATCGGCTGGACGACAAAGTTCGTCTATATGGATGACTCGGGTCATCTATATGGCTCACTACCGTCATCTATATGGATGACCCGGGTCATCCGATAGAAAGAAGCATTTTCTATTCCTTTTGTGATAGTTGCTTTCTCCCTTAGACTAAGTTGCTTTCTCCTTTAGACTAAGTTTCCTTCTCCTTATATTAATAGTCCTTTCTGCTGATTATTATTGTTGTTTCAGAGAATTCTCCTTTCACACTTAAGCAACTGATTATAAGTATATTCTGATGATTGTGAAAGGAGAATGAAATTTTAATTGTTATTTTTGAGAAGCTATTTCTGAAGGTAACTTTATGTTGAAACCCTCATTTTCATTATCATCATCCCTACATTTTCCCCCAAAAACCTTGGAAGTTACGAGGAAAAGTCGTATCTTTGCAGAAGAAAAGCTGCACTCGGCAAATTGAAAGCAAGCTTTCTTTGCACTCGTTTGCATTTTCTTTGCAGCGATAAGTACAACATTTATATTTTTGTGAATATGAGAACAGGAGACAAAGTATTAATATCTCCAGACTTGACACATGCCAAAGACTGGACACAGGGCGAAGTGATTGAAGTTGAGAACAATCCTTTCGTAGGAATTGTCATCTCCGCAAAAACCGCAGACGGGAACATCTTCTTTGGATACAAGGACTTATTTGAACCTGCAAAGGACGATGAATGATGATTTTACATTTTCTTTGCAGATTGGAACAAACAATCTTCTATATGAAACAAGAAATTGAACAAAAAGAATTAGGCATGGGAAACTTCAAAGGTTATCCTTCTTTGTTGAGACAAATCAAGCATCGTGTTTCTTTTGCCCAACAAAAAGCCAAGAGACTGATGGTTGGGGCAAGAAGACTCTACAGCGCCTAGCTGTAGATCTTAAGAATGAGTATCCTGAAAGGAAAGGATTCTCCGTAAGAAACATGCAGTGCATGATGCAGTTCTATAATGAGTACAACAAGGAGTTGACCATGGCTAAAGTTAGAAATATCCCAATTACGCAATCAATGATTGCGCAATTAGGAAACGCCCCGATCGAGCTACCTATCAAGCACTTATCTTGGACTCACAATATCATTCTCATACAGCAAGTAAAAAATATTCAAGCAAGATATTGGTACATGATACAATGCATTATAGGGCATTGGCAGACAAGATACTTAACAGAAGCCATCAAGCTCGATTATTATGGTAAGCATGGCGCTCTCGCCAATAACTTCGACACAACGCTCCCTGCAACAGAAGCACTAGAGGTAAAATCATTATTGAAAGACCCTTATATTTTCGACATGCTCACTTTCACCGACCAATATGACGAAAGAGACATCGAGATTGGGCTCATCAAACATATCGAAAAATTCTTGGTCGAAATGGGAGCTGGCTTCGCTTTTATGGGAAGACAATATCACATTGAGGTCTCAGGTGATGACTATTATATCGATATGCTGATGTATAACACCTTTTTGCACAGGTATTTAGTTATAGAATTGAAAGCCACTGACTTCATGCCCGAATACATCGGTAAACTCAATTTCTATTGCTCTGCCATAGATGACACGCTTTGCAGAGAAGGCGACAACAAGACTATCGGCCTGCTTCTCTGCAAGACCAAAGACAGAATAAAAGCAGAATATGCACTTCGTGATATACAGAAGCCAATTGGTGTATCCGACTATGAATTAGGTCAAGCTCTGCCGAAAGATTTTCGCAGTAGCCTTCCTTCCATTGAAGAAATCGAAAAGGGACTCAACGAATGGAATCAAGAACAATATTCAATATGCGGTTCTCAATTCCGAGAGCCGCATATTTTCTTTTTGCACTAACCCACAACATTTCCACCTAAACATTTGGTGGTTACGAGGAAAAAACGTATCTTTGCCAGCGACTAACAAAGACAAGGCATGACAGAAACTGAAATTAAGCAAATGCTTGCCCAAGGCGAACGACTTACCCTGGAATGCAAAAAAGCAAAGACGGAGCTCCCAAAATCAGTTTGGGAGTCATATTCCGCTTTTGCCAACACTATTGGTGGCTATATATTATTAGGTATTGACGAAAACAGAAAAGAAACGGATGTTGCCAAACGTTTTACTATCATCGGAGTTGACAATATTCCTAAGATTATCTCTGATTTATGGAACACCATCAATAGTAACAAAGTAAATAGAAACATTTTGCTAGACTCAGATGTAGAGATAACTACAATAGACGGGAAATCTATTGTATGTATCCACGTGCCACAAGCAGATTGGCGAATGAAGCCTGTCTTCTTAAATGAAAATCCTTACAAAGGTTCCTTCAAGCGCAACCATGAAGGTGATTACCATTGCACAGAAATGGAAGTAAGAGCCATGATTCGTGATGCTAACGAAGATGGCAATGACGGAGGATTACTAGATGGTTTTACTCTGGATGACATTGATACAAATACGCTCCATGGTTACCGTAATCAATTCAGAATACTAAATGCCGACCATGAATGGAACGATAAGGACGATGAAGAATTCTTGCGACTTTTAGGTGGATATACTAAGAATAGACAAACAGGAAAAGAAGGACTGACGGTAGCAGGACTAATGATGTTTGGAACAGGGTTAGCCATAAGGGAGCGATTTGGAAATTTTCGCATGGACTATCTCGACATGAGCCATCTAGAAGGTGAGGAAAGATATAGAGACAGACTAACTTACGATGGGCGTTGGGAGAACAACTTGTATCAATTCTTTAGAATTGTTATGCCTAAGTTGACATTCGACTTACCTCACCCTTTTCATATGGAAGGTTATCAGCGTGTAGATGACACACCACAAATGAAAGCTGTAAGAGAAGGATTTACCAATTCGATTATTCACTCTGACCTATTCTTGGATAGTGGTATCTTAAGGATAGAAAAGCATGATGACTGCCTATGCTTACGAAATCCTGGAAATTTGAAACTTCCGATAGAAAACATCTATGAAGGTGGGGTTTCAAAAGCACGCAACCCAAGAATACAGAATATGCTCCGTATGATAGGATATGGTGAGAATATAGGTTCTGGATTTCCTAAAATTATCTCTGCTTGGCAAAAGGCAGGTTGGGGTAAGCCTGAATTAATAGATAAATACGAGTTACAAGAGGTAGAACTACGATTACCTATTCCTAATGAAACTGGTGGTCAAACTAGTGGTCAAACTGGTGGTCAAACTGGTGGTCAAACTGGATCACCAAAAACAATTGAAAAAGTTTTTGAATTAATAAAAAACAATCCGTATATAACAAGACAAGAACTCGTGGACAAAATAGGTATCAAGGCAAGTGCAATACAAAAACACATAGAAAAGCTAAAGGCTCAAAAAAGAATAGAGCGTGTTGGTTCTTCTACATTTGGAGGTCATTGGGACATCAAAGAATAAATAATCCTTTGTTTCATCATCGAAACAACAATATTCAATAGGCGACTCTCCCCATCCCAGAGCCGCCTATTTTTTTCTTTATCATCATCTCTACATTTTTCCCAAAAATTACGCTAAAATCTGCTGAATAGCTTAAAATGAGCGATTTATGAGTGTTTC
>JAJWLX010000164.1 GCA_021636625.1 Prevotella sp.
AGTTTTGTTTATTACTAAAATTATGTTATATTATAAGGAGACAAACATTAATTTTAGATATGAAAGAAATAATAATACAAAACGTTTTAGATGGAATGAGAGTGGTTCTGTCTGTTGAACAGCTGGATTTGTTAAACGAAGTGACCCAAAAAGCATTGGCTGAATACGAATTTGTGGTTAAAGCTACAGACGAAGAACAGCGTGATAAAGAAAATTCAGATCTCCTTGGAGCTTTTATCTCTTCGAAAAAAGTTGAAGGATGTTCTGAAAAAACGCTCCACTATTATAAGTCTTCTATAGAGAAGATGATTGCTGCTGTCAAGAAGAATGTCTGCAATGTTACTACTAATGATATTCGCTGCTATTTGGCTGATATGCAGGAACAACGAAAGTTGAGCAAGGTGACCATAGATAATTTGCGACGCATCTTTTCAAGTTTCTTTTCTTGGTTGGAAGATGAGGACTATATCACTAAAAGTCCGGTGCGCAGAATACATAAAGTACGTACTGATGCTTTAGTGAAAGAGGTGCTGACGGATGAGAATATAGAAGTGTTGCGTGACAGTTGTCAAGAACTTCGTGATGTGGCAATGATAGATTTGCTACTCAGTACAGGCATGCGTGTGGGTGAGTTGGTAAAAATCAACCGTGAAGACATTGACTTTCAAGAGCGCCAATGTGTTGTGTTTGGAAAGGGTAATAAAGAGCGAGAAGTGTACTTCAATGCCCGTACGAAAATACACCTCAAAAAGTATCTGGATCAACGCCCAGATTCAAATCCGGCTTTGTTCGTCAGTCTCAAGAAACCTCATACTCGTTTAACTATAAGTGGTGTTGAGGTTCGCTTGCGCCAGTTGGGTAAGAAAGTAAATCTGCATAAGGTACATCCTCATAAGTTCCGCAGAACTTTGGCAACTATAGCTATTGACAAGGGTATGCCGATAGAGCAGGTGCAAAAGATGTTGGGGCATGTGAAAATTGATACAACCTTGCACTATGCCATGGTAAATCAGGCAAATGTAAAAATGGCGCATCGTAAATTCCTTAATTAAAGTTTAAAGATTATCTAGTTTGCTTAACTTTTGCTACCTTTGTAAGCAAAAAAATAGGCAGATTATGAAATTAAGCAAACATAAATTAGGTGAACTTATAGAAGTGACTCGTGGCGCAAGTCTATCTGGTCAATTCTATGCAGAGGAAGGCGAATTTGTACGTCTGACTTTGGGTAATTTTAATATGAATGGAGGTGGGTTCAAAGAAAACACTTCCAAGACGGACTTGTATTATACAGGTACAGTCAAAGACGAGTTTATACTAAACAAGGATGATATTATCACGCCACTTACTGAGCAATCTCTAGGATTGTTGGGGACGACGGCACGTATACCTGAAAGTGGAAAGTATATTCAAAGTCAAGACGTAGCACTTGTAAAATGCAAGAAGGGGCTTCTTGACCCTAATTTTTGTTACTATCTCATATCTTCTTCTGTTGTTCGCCAGCAGCTAAGCGCTGGTGCTCAGCAAACAAAAATACGCCATACCTCTCCTGACAAAATCAAGGATTGTACCGCATGGGTACCAGAACTTGAAGTGCAGAAGAGAATAGGGCGTATATTATATGATATTGACGAGAAAATAGCACTTAATCGTCA
>JAJWLX010000022.1 GCA_021636625.1 Prevotella sp.
CGGATGATCTCTCAGTAAGTGATGACATGGAAAAGGGAAAGATCAACAGTATAAAAATTGAGGGAGTTAAGGGCGAAGAAGATTATAAACTATCTGATAAAAAATGGGATAATAAATGGGATTTGACGAATTCGACAGCTGCTGGATCATATATAGTTTCCTTTGATGGAGACAAAGGAAAAGTTGAAGGTAAAAGGGATCTTACTGGCGTAGCAAAAGATAATAAAGTCCTGATGATGATTCCGCAGGAGCTTGGTGGCGGAGCCAAGGTCACGATAAATTTCACTCCTACTGGTAAAAGTGCAGTAGATTTAACTTTCGATTTGAAGGGTACCAAGTGGTTTGCCGGCAATCACGTTAGTTTATCAAGAACGACCCGCAGCACCGCTTCTATAATGGTATGATTGGTGAGGTGATCGGTGTGAAACCCGATGAAGAAGGAGATAAGATCATCGTGCGCAGCAAGGATTCTGATGAGGAGTTTGAGCTGGAGAAGATGGAGTGGGTGAATGCGAAATATACGATCAATGAGGAGACCAAGGAGATAGAGGAGACGGTAGAGGGAAAATTCCGACAGTATCCTTTGCGCCTGGCTTGGGCGATTACCATCCACAAGAGTCAGGGCCTTACCTTCGAACACGCCATCATCGGTCATCTTACCTCATACGTAAAGGAAGGAAAGGTTGGATTGCGTGCGTTGATTTCTAGTGCCCACGAAAAGAAAATCCGTGAATTCATGGAGGTTCATCCCGAGATGGAGCATTTCAGCGAAATCAAGGAAGCATTGGGAACCGGCATTGATTATTACGAAATCAAACTGATACGTGATTTAATGGAGGAGGAATAAAGGTCTTCCTCTACCTTATTATAATATAATAGCCGTAACTATGCAGAAGTAGTTACGGCTATTGTTTTCTTAATGATCTAGAATTGTCTTTTCTAGCGGGTCTAGAGTTGGGTTACAGCCTTTTCCAACTGCTGCAAAGCCTGTTTGAGAATGCTTCTAGGAGTTGCAACGTTCAGTCGCATGAAGCCTTCGCCGCCAGGACCGAACATTTCACCATCATTCAGCGCCAGATGCGCTTTGTCGATGAATAAATCGAGAAGCGCATCGTGGGAGAGATGCAGGTCTCGGCAGTTGAGCCAGACTAGGAAGGAAGCCTGTGGACGCAACGGACGAATGCCTGGAATGTGCTCGCGGCAGTAATCCTCTACAAATCGGATGTTGTCTTCTATGTAGGCAAGCATCTTCTTTCTCCATTCCTCACCCTTGCGGAAAGCAGCGATGGTGGCGATAGGAGCGAAGAGGGTTGGCTCATCCAGTTCGTTGGCGCTGAGCCAAGGATAGAATTTCCTGCGGATTTCTTCGTTTGGAACGATGGCGTAACTGCTTACGATTCCTGCAATGTTGAAGGTCTTGGAAGGAGCCTGGAAGGTGATGCTGATGTTGCGCGCCTTGTCGGAAACCGAAGCAAATGGGATGTGCTTGTGTCCGAACAGAGCCATGTCTGCATGAATCTCATCGCTGATAACGAGCAGATGATGTTCGTAGCAGAAGTCGGCAAGTCGCTGCAGGGTTTCCTTGTTCCAGGTAATTCCGCCCGGATTATGAGGATTGCAGAGAATCAGGATCTTGCACTTCTCATCATAGATTTTCTCCAGGTTTTCGAAGTCCATCTCGTAATATCCATCCTCCTTCATCTTCAGCGGATTGAAGACCACCTCTCTGCCGTTGCCCTCAGGAGTGAGGCGGAATGGGTGATAAACGGGTGGCTGGATGATGACTTTCTCATCAGGACGGGTGAAGACATTCACCACGAGTCCGATACCTTTTACAATACCTGGAATGAAGCGGATCCACTCTCGCTTCACATCCCACTGGTGGTGGTCATGCACCCAGTCAATGATGCTGGGCAGATAATCTTCCGGCTCCATGGTGTAGCCGAAAAGAGAGTGTTCCAATCTTGCCTTGAGGGCATCTGTAATGAAAGATGGGGTCTCAAAATCCATATCGGCTACCCAGAGTGGCAGCAGATCATCTCGTCCCCAGCGGGGCAGCAGGGCGCCATGCTTCAGGTCGTCGCTGCCCGAACGGTCTATAATCTTATCGAAATCGTACATTTTTTTTAATCTTTAACTTTAAATACCGGGCAATATACAAAGCTTTTGCCCTTACAGGGCGCCTTACTGATTGCCATTATACCCAGGGCGATGCCCTGGGCTATGAGCTTTTGGGCCTTCAGCCCGTACTTAAACCATTTGCGAAACTTGAGTTTACTATAAACTACCAACCGCCTGCTTGATGTCTTCGAAGAGATCATCCACATCCTCCAGACCTACGCTGAGGCGGATGGTGGTGTCTTTTACATCCATCGACTTACGCATATTCTCGGAGAATGCACCGAAGATGGTGCTTGCCGGATGAATGGCGAGCGAACGGTTGTCGAAGAGATTGGTGGCACGATGGATGAGCTTCAGATTGTTGAGGAAACCGAAGCAGGCTTCCTTGCTTTCCAAATCAATGCAGATCATGGCTCCCGCCGTCTTGCCAAACTGGCGCTGCGCCAATTCGTGGTAAGGATTATCCTCCAAACCTACATAGTTTACATACTGAATCTGAGGCAGGGTGCGCAGTTTTTTGGCAAGTTCCAGGGCATTGCCGCTTTGAACACGATAGCGTGCATCGAGCGTTTCGAGTCCGATGGTCTGCATATAAGCTACCTGTGGAGTCATATAGGCGCCGAAGTTGAAGAGCATTTCTCCATAGAGACGCTTGGCGAAATCGCCGTTATAAGGAGTTCCGTAGTCGATGACCAGACCGCCGAGTGAAGTAGCACCACCGCTTACATATTTAGAGCTGGAAACCACCTCAATATCTACTCCCAGATTCTTAGCCGAGAACTGTGTGAAAGGAATCACGGTAGAATCCACTACCAGCGGAACGTTCTTTTCGTGAGCCACTTCCGAGATGGCTTTCAGATCGGCAACCTCCAACTGTGGGTTGGTCAGGATTTCCAGGAATACGCAACAGGTGTCATCGTCGATGGCTTCACGTACCTCCTCGATATTGGTTAAATCGCGCAAGCGGACCTTTACACCAAAACGGCGCAGGGTAGCCACGAGCAGCGCATAGGTGTTACCGAAGAGATGCTTCGAGGTAACGATGTTCTTGCCTTGTGCTGCCAAGGACATGAAAGTGTTGCTGATGGCCGCCATTCCAGAGTTGAAGGCTGTGGCGTGGGCTGCATCGGTGAGGGCTGCCACTCGGCGCTCCAGGTTGGTTACCGTAGGATTCTCCACACGGGAGTAATCAGGTGCCTTGATTTTGTCGGTGAATGCTTCCGACATCACGGCAGCATTGTCGAATTCGTAGGCAAGGGTGTTATATACTGGAACGCTCAGCGAATCGTAAGCATCGCGGCGCTCGTATTCCAAATGAATGGCTTGCGTTTGTTTCTTCATTCTTTTATGATTTTATGTGATATTTTGTTTGCAAAAGTACAAAAAAGAAATCAAATAGACAATAGATCGCATAAAAAAACGAGTTGCGAATGCTTTTTTTATGCATTGCAACTCGTTTGAGAGAGAGTATTGTTTATTCTATTCTATGTTTCCAATTGTTTTTGGCCTTGTTAGTTTCCACTCATACCACCCGTCTGGATTCCCTGCTTTTCTTCCTGGAAATCGTTCTTGATGTTTTTTGCAGAAAGCCTTCCTTAACATTGAAATAACATAAATTTATCAGAAACCCTGCAAAAAGCATAAAATGTAAGCCATTCATTCGTTTATCTCGACTTTATTTTGTAATTTCGCAGCGAAATAGAAAATTCAGAGTTTCTTGGATGATCATAGAATAAACAATAGAATAAAAATATAAATCAGTTATGATGAAATCAACTAAAATGAGCCTCCGGGCTCTTACGTTTAGTGCGGCACTCTGTGCTTCGCTCGGAACATCGCTTTCTGCCTTTGCCGAGACCATCGAAGTGCAGAAGCTGAAACATGCCGGCCCTTATCCTGTGGCTACCCCTTGGATGGCGGATAACGTGAATGTGAAGGGGGAGAAATTCTCGATGGAAGGTGTGCTCGACTCTCCGCTCTCGTTTACCTTATTGAATAATGGTAAGGAGGTGGCAGCTTCTCAGCTCCTGGCTGATAGCAGGCAGAATGCTCTTCACCTGGCTTCGTTCACCATTTCGAACACCAGCCGTACCCAGGCTACCATCGAGGTGAAGGGATTGAAGCAGTATCGCCTCTTTGTGGATGGTGAGCAGGTGAAAGTGAATGGCGATAAGGCAGAGACTGTCCTGATGCCTTCTACCCATACCGTAGTCATCAAGTACCTCACCGCTTCATCTGCTGATGCTTCCGCTTCTGAAAAGAATGCATCAGAAAAATCATCTTCTTCAGAAAAGAAAGTTGATCAGAATTTCAAGATCAGCATTACTGCGGCAGACGGCAAGCAGCTGAGCGTGGGCGAATCTTCTGCCAGCACCAAGCGTACCTTTAATATATATGATGTAATCTGCATGCCTAACTATGCGAGCGTTCAGATGTCGCCAAACGGCAAGTTCATGATCGTGAGCAAGACTTGGGTAGATCGTCAGGGCAAGAACCATAGCGTCAATGAATTGAGAAACTGTCAGACCAACAAGGTGGTTGCTTCTTTCGAGGAAAGTGTAAGATGGATGCCCCGTACCAACAAACTGTATTTTACCGAGAAGGCGAGCGACAGCTCCATTGCCGGCGAAGGAAAGGCTGATGGCGAAGTTCAGTTGATTACCATCAATCCGATGAATATGGAGCGAGAGGTATTGGCGGCAAACATTCCTGAGGGATGGTTCCAGTTTACTCCAGATGAGAAATCGCTCATCTATACGCTCTATGAGGAAGGCAGAAAGAAGGACCCTCAGGTGTACGATGTAAAGGAACCTGATGACCGTCAGCCAGGATGGAGAACCCGCAGCTATTTGGCTAAGTATGATCTGGCTTCAGGCCTTCTCCAGCCGCTCACTTTCGGCTATCACAACGTCTATCTCAGCGATATTTCTGCAGATTCCCGCTATCTGCTTATCGGCAAGAGCGAGGAACGCCTTACCAAGCGTCCAACCACTCTTAATTCCTACTATCGTCTCAATCTCAATGATATGAGTGTAGAGACTTTGATAGAGGAGGGTGAGTTCCTGAACAGTGCCCAGTTCTCGCCAGACGGCAAGAGCATTCTCGTTACCGGTTCGCCTGAGGCTTTCGATGGAATTGGAAAGAATGTGGAGGAGGGACAGATTCCTAGCATGGTTGACACCCAGCTCTTTCTGATGAACCTGGCGGATAAGAAGGTTCGCCCGATGACCAAGAATTTCAATCCTAACGTGCAGAGCGTGGATTGGAGCAAGGCGGATGGCAATATTTACTTCACTGCCGAGGATAAAGACTGCATGCATCTCTTCCAACTGAACCCTAAGTCTGGCAAGTTTACTTTGTTCAAGACTCCGGAGGAGAACATCAAGAGCTTCTCCATCGCAGCGGCTGCTCCGGAAATGGCATTTTCTGGACAGAGCGCATCCAATGCCGACCGACTCTACAAGATGAGTACCAAAGCGCAGAAGTCGCTGCTCGTAGATGATCTCAGTGCCCGCCTGCTGAAAGACGTCGAACTGGGCGAGTGCAAGGCTTGGAACTTCGTGAATTCCCGTGGCGACACTCTTTGCTGCCGTTACTATCTGCCACCTCATTTCGATGCTTCCAAGAAGTATCCGATGGTGGTGAACTACTATGGCGGTTGCAGTCCTACCACCCGTATGTTCCAGAGCCGCTATCCTCATCATGTCTATGCTGCGATGGGTTATGTGGTGCTGGTAGTGAATCCGAGCGGTGCTACTGGTTTCGGTCAGAAGTTCTCTGCCCGCCACGTGGATACTGCCGGCGAGGGAGTGGCTGAGGATATTATCTCCAGCACCCAGGCTTTCTGCGATGAGCATAGTTTCGTAAACCGCAAGAAGATAGGTTGCATCGGCGCCAGCTACGGTGGCTTTATGACTCAGTATCTTCAGACCAAGACCGATCTCTTTGCCGCAGCCATTTCTCATGCCGGCATCAGTGACCATACCAGCTATTGGGGCGAAGGCTATTGGGGTTACAGTTACAGCGAGGTTTCCATGGCGAACGAGTATCCTTGGACCAACAAGCATCTCTTCGTAGATCAAAGTCCGCTCTACAATGCTGACAAGATTCATACTCCATTGCTCTTCGTGCACGGAATAGCCGATAACAATGTGCCTGTGGGAGAGAGTATTCAGCTCTATACGGCTTTGAAGCTTCTTGGCCGTCCAACGGCGATGGTTCTGGTAGATGGTCAGGATCATCACATCATCGATTATGAAAAGCGCATCAAGTGGCAGAACACCATCTTCGCATGGTTTGCCAAGTGGCTGCAGGATGATGGCAGCTGGTGGAAAGAGATGTATGGAGAGGAAAAGATGTAGTTGACGGCTGGCTGGCGAAAAGCTGGCTTCAGTCTTTATAAAACAAAAGAGATTATATTCCTTCTTTGTGGGGAATATAATCTCTTTTTGTGTTATTGCTTGTTGCAAATATAATCTCTTTTCTGGATTCTTATTTCTTGTTGCTTAGCGTGATGGCTAAGGAGATGAAGGCGAAGGAAATGCCTACGATGCAGACTCCCAGCCAGTCGGCTTGGGTCCACACGTATCCGGCACAGAACGTACCGAGCGAACCACCGATGAAATAGGTCGTCATGAAGATGGTGTTGGCACGGTTGGAAGCCTGCGGAATCTCCTGCAGGCAGCCGCTCTGATTGCTGAGCTGCTGACATTGCAGTCCGATATCTACCAGGATGATGGCTGCGATGAGTCCTGCATAGGTGTCGCCGAAGAGGAGGGCTATTGCCCAGGCGATGATCTGCATGGCTGCTCCGAAGAGGCTGAACTTGTAGATTCCGAACCTTGGGACCAGCTTTCCTACGCTGCTGGCTGCCACGGCTCCCATGATTCCGCAGAGTCCGAGCATTCCCACCATATCGCTGCCTGCATTGAAAGGAGGTTGGGCAAGATGGAAGGCAAGGCACGACCATATCGCCATCATGCTTCCGAAACCGAAGGCGGCACGGATGGAGTAGATGCGGATGGAAGGGTGGAGGATGAAGATCTCAGCCACGGTAGTCATCAGTCCTCTGTAAGTACCCACATAGTTGCGCTTCATCTCAGGCATCATCAGCATCATGATTCCCATGCAGACCACCATGACGAGGGCGGCGATGAAGAACATCTCCCGCCATCCCAGCCATTCGCCGATGTAACCGCTGATTACTCGCGAGGCAAGAATACCCGTGAGCAGTCCGGAGAGCACAATGCCCATGTTCCTGCTCTTGTTCTCGGGTGCGGAGAACTGTCCGGCTATCGGGATGAAGAACTGCGGAATCACGGAACAGGCACCAATCAGCAACGAAGCTCCCCAAAGCATCCATACGTTTTGTGCCACAGCCATCACGATAGCCATCACGGCTGCGATGGTCATATTCACAAGGATGAGTTTCTTGCGTGAAAACATGTCTCCCATAGGGATGAGAAAGAACAGTCCCAGCGCATAACCTATCTGGGTAATCACGGTGATGAGGTTGGCGCTCTGCTCGGTAATGCCCAGATCGTGGCGGATCAGTTCGAGAAGCGGCTGGTTGTAGTAGCAGTTGGCTACTGTGAGTCCTGCGATGATAGCCATCATCAGGAGAATGCTGCGGGGAATGCCCTGATTTTCTTTTAGCTGTATCATTTTCTGTCTGTTGTTTCTTTGTTTTGAGTGCAAAGTTACGAAAAAATTCTCGGCAATCAAAGTTTTGGGGGACGATTTCTTGGGAAAAATCTTCTTTCTCAGGCAGAAAATCTTCTCTCTCATGCAGAAAAAGTTTCTGTTCTTTCCCTCGCGCGCGTACCTTATTATATGTATATAGTGCTGCTCTGAAGAGATGTTGGCGCGCACCCTTGTTACGCTAAAAAACACCGAAAAGTGTTAAAATTAGGCTGTTTCCGAGCACACCAAAAACTTTAACCTTTGTTAGCACTTTGTAAGTAGCTGATTTATAGCGATTTGTAATTTTGTTACAAAAATGCCTAAAAAAAAGTCGCAAAAAAAAGAACAACGTATCAAAAAAATGCTTACCTTTGCATCGTTCAAAAGAACAAATGATTGTTTTACAGATTTTAAAAAAGCAAAGAAAATGAAGAAATTAGTTTTTATGTTCGTAGCTATCGCAGCTATCTCTTTCGCATCATGTGGTAACAAAACAGCTCAGAACACAGCTTCTGCTGATTCTGACACAGCTCAGGTAGATACAACTGCTGCTGACACAACTGCTGCTGCTGATACAACTGCTGCAGATTCTGCTAAGTAATTTGAAATTACTTGCGAACGAAAAAATGAGAGAAACAACCGCTGGACTTCGGTCTAGCGGCTTTTTCGTTTTATAGAGACTATGTTTCATTTTTTTTAGGTTGCTGAACTTTCGCCTGTGGTTTAAGTACGGGCTGAAGGCCCAAAAGCTCCTAGCCCAGGGCAACGCCCTGAGTATAATAGCAATTTGCGAGGCGCCCTGTAAGGGCAAAAGCTTTGTTAATTGTCTGATATTTGAAAGCTTTTGCCCTTACAGGGCGACAGGTTTGCGTCCGTAATTACCCAGGGCGCTGCCCTGGGCTAGGAGCTTCTGCCCTTTCAGGGCGTATGGCGCTTACTTGTGAAAGTTCAGTTAGGTTACCTTTTAGAAATATTAGAAAAAGATAAATATATGATAGATTCAAGTGCCTTCCAAGGCAAAAAGGCTGCCTACTATACGCTGGGCTGCAAACTCAATTTCTCGGAAACCTCCACTTTCGGCAAGATGCTTGAAGATATGGGCGTCATTACGGCACAGAAGGGGGAGAAAGCAGACATTTGTCTCATCAATACTTGCTCGGTAACAGAAGTTGCCGATCATAAGTGCCGTCAGGCTATCCATCGTATGGTGCGACAGAATCCTGGTGCCTTCGTCATCGTCACCGGTTGCTACGCGCAGCTGGAGTCGGAGAATGTGAGCAAGATTGAGGGTGTTGACCTTGTGTTGGGCGCCAACGAGAAGGCCCACTTGATTCAGTATCTCAGCGATGCATGGGCCAAGAAGTTTGCCGCAGAAAACGGACTTCCTGTCACCGGCGAGAACCTGGAGTCTTCTGATTCTGCACTTCATCAGCACCACAGCGTGAAGACCAAGGAGATCAAGACCTTCCAGCCTTCATGCTCCCGTGGCAACCGTACCCGCTACTTCCTGAAGGTGCAGGATGGTTGCAACTACTACTGCACCTATTGCACCATTCCTTTTGCCCGTGGCAATTCCCGCAACCCAAGCATCGAATCGCTCGTGGCTCAGTGTGAGCAGGCGGCAGCTGAGGGCGGCAAGGAAATCGTGATTACCGGTGTGAACATCGGTGACTTCGGACAGACCACCCATGAGCGGTTCCTCGACCTTGTGAAGGCGATGGACCAGGTGGAAGGCATCAAGCGTTACCGTATCTCCAGTCTGGAGCCGGATCTCTGCGATGATGACCTCATCGCCTACTGTGCCGAGAGCCGTGCCTTCATGCCTCACTTCCATATTCCGCTGCAGAGCGGAAGCGACGAGGTGCTTAAGCTGATGCACCGCCGTTACGACAAGGCGCTCTTCGCCCACAAGGTGAACCTGATCAAGGAGAAGATGCCTGATGCGTTTATCGGCGTAGATGTGATGGTGGGCTGCCGTGGTGAAACTCCGGAGTGCTTTGAGGAGTGCTATGAGTTCCTGAAGAGCCTGCCTGTTACGCAGCTCCACGTGTTCCCATACTCTGAGCGTCCTGGAACAGCAGCCTTGAAGATTCCATACGTGGTAGATGAGAAGGAGAAGAAGCTGCGCTCCAAGCGTCTCCTTGAGTTGAGCGACCAGAAGACTCAGGAGTTCTATGCCCAGTACATCGGTACCGAGGCTGAGGTGCTCTTCGAGAAGGCGCCAAGAGGCAAGGCAATGCATGGTTTCACTAAGAACTATGTCCGTGTGGAACTTTCGCCAGCTCTCGCCAAGGAGGAATACGACAATCAGCTCATCAAGGTTCGTCTGGGTGGTTTCAATCACGACAAGACGGCATTGAAGGCAGAATTGATTTGATAGCTCAAAGTAAAGGCTGATCATAAAGTTCAAAGCTCAAAGTTCAATGTACTACAATGATTTTGGCTCCTGGATCCGGAAGCAGTTTCCTGACTTCCGGGTTCAGAAGATTTCGATAGATGCAGGATTCTCCTGTCCTAACAGGGATGGAAGAATCTCTAGCGGAGGATGCACTTACTGCGACAACCGTACGTTCAATCCCAGCTATTGCGACCGCAGGAAGTCGATTACGGAACAGTTGGAGGAGGGCAAGGCCTTCTTCAGCAGGAAGTATCCGGATATGAAGTATCTGGCTTATTTCCAGGCTTATACCAATACCTACGCCAAGGTGGAACTTCTCCGTCAGATGTACGAGGAGGCGCTGCAGGTAGAGGATGTGGTAGGAATCGTGATAGGAACCCGTCCTGATTGCGTGAGCGATGAATTGCTGGATTATCTCGAGGCGTTGAACCGGCGCACCTTCGTGCTGGTGGAATATGGTATTGAGAGTGCCAACGATGAGACGCTGAAGCGCATCAACCGTGGTCATGATTTCGCCTGCTGCCGTGATGCGGTGGAGCGCACCCACGCCAGGGGAATCCTCACGGGTGCCCACATCATCATCGGCTTGCCGGGCGAGGATGCGGCAGAGAGTCTCCGTCAGGCGCCCATCATCTCTTCCCTTCCCATCGACATCCTGAAGATTCACCAGATGCAGATCATCAAGGGAACCCGTTTGGCACAGGAGTATGCTGAGCATCCCTTCCACGTCTATACGGTAGAGGAATACATCGATGTCATCGTAAAATACATCCGGCTCTTGAGAAAGGACCTGGTGCTGGAACGGTTCGTCAGCCAGTCGCCTAAGGAACTGCTTGTCGCACCGAAATGGGGACTCAAGAACTATGAGTTCACCAATCTCCTGAATAATAAGTTAAAGAGTTTACAGTAAAATATGGCTAAAGTTGCAATCGTAATATTAAATTGGAATGGGCAGAAGATGCTTGCCAAGTATCTGCCTAATGTCGTGGAGTATTCACGGCAGGATGCTGAGATATGGGTGGCTGACAACAATTCGTCAGACCAGTCAATGCTTCTTCTGGAGACTCAGTTTCCCCATGTCAAGACCATCGTGCTGGAGCAGAACTTCGGCTTTGCCGAGGGCTACAACCGTGCGCTGGAGCAGATAGAGGCAGAGTATTATGTTCTCCTGAACAGCGATGTGGAGGTGGCTCATCACTGGCTCACTCCGCTCATCGAGTTCATGGACAGCCATCCCCAGGTGGCAGCCTGCCAGCCTAAGCTCCTGGCGGAATACGACAAGGATATGTTTGAGTATGCGGGAGCCTGCGGAGGTTTCCTCGACAAGTTCGGCTATCCGTTCTGCCGCGGCCGCATCTTCGAGACCGTGGAGCGCGACAACGGACAGTATGATTACCAGCAGGAAGTGCTCTGGGCTACGGGTGCCTGCATGATGATCCGTGCCAAGGATTACTGGGAGGTAGGCGGACTGGATGGCCGCTTCTTTGCCCATAACGAGGAAATAGACCTTTGCTGGCGATTGCGCCTGATGGGTAGGAAGATCTACTGCATTCCGGAGAGTGAAGTCTATCACGTGGGTGGTGGAACCTTACCGAAGAGCAATCCGATGAAGACTTTCCTGAATTTCAGAAACAATCTAACGATGCTCTATAAAAATCTGAGCGATAAAGAATTATCTCATATAATGAGAGTGAGATGGTTTCTGGATTATTTGGCAGCTTTCGAGATGCTGATCCTGAAACGCAACCTGGGCGACTTCAAGGCAATCTTCAAGGCGCGCAGGGCTTTCCAGGCATGGAAGCACGATTTCGATGAAGACCGCAAGAAGATTCAGGAGAATAGAGTGGAGGAAAAGATACCGCAGGTTTTCGATTGCTCCATCCTTTGGCAGTATTACGCCAGGGGCAAGAAACTCTTTTCGAAGCTGTAAGAAGACGATAAAACAAACTTAAAAATAAGAATCTATGATGAAGAAACAAATGATGATGGTGCTCGTGTCGCTGATGGCTTTGACTGCCCAGGCACAGGCGAATTTCTGTGTGACGGTTTCCAATCTGTCAAAGATGGTGAAGACAGACGAACCGGTGGTGATCGACCTCAGCAAGCTGGGAAACATCGGCGAGATTCAGCGTGCGGTGGTAACTGTGGATGGCAAGGAGATTCCTTCCCAGCTCGACGACACCAACCGCGACTGTACCAACGATGAACTCTGCTTCCTGCTCGATCTCGGCAAGAAGGAAACCAAGAACTGCCAGGTGCAGCTCTTTACCGAGGGCGAACAGGCGCAGTATCCTGCCCGTACCTTCGCCGAACTCTGTCTGCCTAGCAAGAACAAGAAGCTTGCCAAGAACAGACAGGACATCTATCTGCGAAGCATCTCCTTCGACAAGAAGACCAAGGATGTCTATCACTATGTTCATTCCCACGGTGTCTGCTTCGAGAGTGAACTGGTTGCCATGCGCGTCTATTTCGACCAGCGACAGACCATCGACCTCTACGGTAAGATCAACAAGGGACTGGTAATCTACGACACACAGTTCTATCCATCTGCAGAACAGCTCCAGGCTGGTTCTGGCGACGACTGCCTTTGGGTGGGAAACACCTACGGACTGGGAGCCTTGCGTGGCTGGGACGGCAAGGATCAGCTGCATCTCACCGATGTGAAGTATCAGGAGCAGCGCGTCATCTCCGAAGGTCCGCTCCGTGCCATCGTCGAGGTGGTGGATAACGGCTGGGTTCCGGCTCCGGGTCTGAAACCGCTGAATGCCACCATCCGCTACACTATCTACGCCGGTCATCGTGATTTCGATGTAGATGTGTTCTTCAGCAAGGATGCTTCTGGTTATCAGTTTGCTACCGGACTCATCAATGTAAAGGGATCCAGCGAGTTTGCCGACGGCAAGGGCCTGCGTGGCTGCTACGGCAGCGACTGGCCTACAGGCAAGGACGACGGCAAGCACAAGTTGGAAACCGTAGGCTTGGGAATCTACGTGCCGCAGAGCGCCCTGGTGAGCCAGGAACCAGCCAACAAGGACTGCTACACCCAGGTGGTGAAGCCTTCCGGCAAGAAACTGAGCTACAAGCTCGCCTATACCAGTGCCAACGAAACCTATGGTTTCAAGGGTGAGAAAGAATGGTATCAGTGGTTGAAGGAGTGGAAGAAGCAGATCGAGGAACCCGTGAAGGTTTCCGTTTCCTGCACGATTCGATAGTAGGGAGCTAACTCCTTAACTCCTCAATAAACGACAGAATATTGCACAGATAGCCAATAGTGAGTAAAAGTGTTAGCATTTTGCTCGCTATTGGCTGTTTTTTTATTATTTTTTTGAGATTTTGCTTGGTAATTTAAATATTTTTTAGTATTTTTGCAGTCGTAACCAGAAGACTTTAAAATTACGTGAAAAGAATATTTGATTATATCGTCATATTAGCATTTATCATGCTCTGTTCGGCTTGCGAGTTCAAGTTCAAGCCGAACGAGGAGGCTGACGCTGTCCCATTAACGGTGCAGCGCTACGACCGTCTGCAAAGCAGATACCTTACCACCGGTGATTTCTCTGCCCTTCAGCAGATGAATACCGACTATCCGATAGAAACCCGAACGCTGATAGAGAAGATGCTGCAGCTTGGCACCATTACCGACGCCAACATCAGCAACCGGTTCCTGATGTTCTATCAGGATTCCACCCTCCAGTCGCTTATCGCAGATGCTGAGGCCATGTATGCGAACATGGACGACATCAACGAGCAGCTGAAGAAATCGTTCGGCCGTCTGCATGACTGGCTGCCTGAGCTTCAGCAGCCATACTTCTATGCCCAGATCGGTGCGCTCGACCAAAGCATCGTGGTAGGTGAGCATTCGGTAGGTATTTCGCTGGATAAGTATCTGGGTCCGGAATATCCGCTCTACAAGAAATTCTATACAGCCCAGCAGCGTGCTACCATGCAGCGCGAGTATATCGTGCCCGACTGCCTCACCTTCTATCTGCTGAGCATCTATCCGATGAAGGATTTCGATACCCGTCCGCAGCTGGACCGCGACCTGCACATGGGCAAGATCATGTGGACCGTGAACAAGGCGCTGGGCAAGGATATCCTGGACACCAAGTATGTGAAGACCATCCAGGCTTATGTGAAGCGCAATCCGAAAATCACAGTCAAGGAACTGCTGGAAGACGAGGACTATTCGCCTATCGAAGCGCTGCATAAGGACTAATCAGCAGGATAAGGACTAATCGGATAAGGATTAGTCTGCTGCTGGATGAAGCAGGAAAAACAAAAGCATTCAATACAATACATGAAAAGATTTTCAATTTTTGTTGCAACGATGATGATGGCATCAGTAATGCAGGCAGCTGAGAAGCTCGATTTGAAGTCGATTACTTCAGGTGCATTCTCTGCCTCATACGTTACAGGAATCAACCCTATTGAGGGTACCGATCTCTATGCTTCCATCAGTTCTGATGGCAAGCAGGTAGTAAGTTATTCTTTCAAGACAGGCAAGCAGGTGGCTGTGCTCTTCGACGTTGAGGCTGCCAAGGCTCCGATGAAGTCGGTAGAGGGCTACGTGATGAGCCCGGATGGCAAGAAGATGCTCGTCTTCACCAAGAGTAAGGCGGTGTATCGCCGTTCGTTCAAGGCTGAGTACTTCATCTATGATATTGCCCGCAAGACCATCAAGAAGCTTTCTGAGGGCGAGAACCAGCAGGTGGCTACCTGGTCGCCGGATTCACGCCACATCGCCTTCGTCAAGGACAACAACATCTTCGTAACCGATGGCGAGAAGGAAGTGCAGGTTACCAAGGACGGAAAGTTCAATGAAGTGATCAATGGTATTCCCGACTGGGTATATGAGGAGGAGTTTGCCTTCAACCGTGCCTTCGCCTGGAATGCTGACGGAACCTCACTCGGCTGGATCCGTTTCGACGAAAGCCACGTGAAGACCTATTCGCTCCAGCTCTTCGAGGGCGCCAAGCCTACCCGCAGCGAGTTCCACGATTATCCGGGAGAGTATTCCTACAAGTATCCTAAGGCAGGACAGGACAACTCCAAGGTGAGCCTCTGGAGCTACGATATGAAGACGGGCAAGACCCTCGCACTGGATGTTCCGGTAGATGCAGACGGCTACTATCCTCGAATCAAGACCACTCCAGACGCCAACAGTCTCATCGTCTATACGATGAACCGTCACCAGGACGATATGCGCCTCTACTCCGTGAATCCATTCACCGGCAAGAGCAAGCAGATCATCCAGGAAAGCGTGCCTAAGTTCATCAAGGAAGAGGTGATGGAGAACAGCATCGTGGGCAAGAAGAACATCCTGCTCCCTAGCGACCGCGACGGCTACATGCACCTTTATCTCTATGATATGAACGGCAAGCTGATCCGCCAGGTAGAGAAGGGCAACTACGATGTTACCGCCATCTACGGCATGGATGAGAAGACCGGCGACATCTATTTCCAGGCAGCCATGCTCAATGCACACGACCGCCAGGTTTATGTGGCTCACAAGAACGGCAAGGTGGAGCGACTCACTTCTGAGGAGGGTTCCAACTCGGCTTACTTCTCAGGCGATTACCGCTATTTCGTGAACAACTGGAGCAGCTACAGCCATCCATACGTTTACACCGTACGCAACAACAAGGGTAAGGTGATCAAGACCCTGGAGGACAACAAGAAGCTGTTGGAGAAGACCAAGCAGTATAACTGGGGCAAGCGCGAGACCTTCACCTTCACTACATCAGAGGGCGTGAAGCTCGACGGATGGATGGTGAAGCCGGTAGATTTCGATGCCAGCAAGAAGTATCCGGTCATCCTCTTCCAGTATTCCGGTCCGGGCAGCCAGCAGGTGCTCAATTCCTGGAGCACGGGAAGTATGGGTTCCGGTGGAGCCTTCGATTACTATCTGGCTCAGGAGGGATTCATCGTGGCTTGTGTAGATGGCCGTGGAACCGGTGCCCGTGGTGCTGAGTTTGAGAAGTGCACCTATCTGCGCCTCGGCGACCTGGAGTCAAAGGATCAGGTGGAGACAGCTCTCTATATGGGCAGTCTGCCATACGTGGATAAGGACAACATCGGTATCTGGGGATGGAGCTATGGTGGTTTCAATACCCTGATGAGTATGAGCGAAGGTCGCCCTGTGTTCAAGGCTGGTGTGGCTGTTGCGCCTCCTACCTGCTACCGCTTCTATGATACGGTCTATACCGAGCGTTACATGCGTACTCCTCAGGAGAACGAGGAGGGTTACAAGGTAAACCCAATCGAGCGTGCCGACAAGCAGCATGGTGCCTTGCTTATCTGTCATGGACTGGCAGATGACAATGTTCATCCACAGAACACCTTTGAGTATTCAGAGGCATTGGTTCAGGCAGACAAGGATTTCAAGGAGCTTTGGTACACCAACCGCAATCACGGCATTTCGGGAGGTAACACCCGCAATCATCTCCTGCGCCAGATTACCAACTGGTTTAAGGATAAAATGAAATAAAGACATCAGGTTTATTCCTATAAAAAAAAGCCCCCGGAGGTTTCACAACTTCCGGGGGCTTTTGCCCTTGGAGATTTCACAACTTCCTAGGGGCTGAACTAAACTAACATTCAGCGGTAATCTAGTACCGCTGACGCCCTAAAAAATAATTTTTAATATAGGTATTAACTACTAAATATTTTTTAAAAACTTCTTTTCTTTATGCTTCAGCTTTTTTCTTGGCTTCCGCCTTTTTCTGCTTCAGTTCCGCCTTCTTCTGCTTCACTTCGGCTTTTCTCTGCTTCAGCTGGCTCTTCACTTCAGCTTTCTTCTGCTTCAGCTGAGCCTTTGCCTCCTTCTTTTCAGCCTTTCTTTCAGCCTTGGTCTTTGGCTCCTCCATGTCGCTTGGCTCTACCGCCTTGAACATGAACTTGCTCTCGTCGATGTTCTTCATCTGCCATGGAGTAGGGAGGTCCTTCGGCTTCTCGCCGTTCTTCAGGCGCTTTGCCTTCGCCTGCTTGGTGTAACGGTCGTGCAGCTTGGACCATTTCTTCTCCGCCTTCTTGAAGTTGCGGTCGAAGATCACGATGCAGGTTCTCTTTGGTGCACCGATCGACTCCAGGTATTCCTTCAGCTGCAGGGAGTAGTTCTCTCTGTTGTCCAGGAAGAGCTTCTTGTGAGTCAGATATACTGAATCAACTCTCTGCACGCTGGTCATATACACCGTAGAGTCGCTGAACGACGATGCGAAACCGAACATATATGCAGTTGTCGGATCATTCTTGGCGTGGGCCGTGAATGAAGAGATGGCTGCGATAGCCAATGCTAATGCGATTTTTAAAACTTTCATTTATTCCTTTCTATACTTATGTTTTGCGCTTACTGTCCCAGATAGGATTTCAGCAGTTTATTCTTCGTGTTGCGTCTGAGTCGGCGCAGGGCTTTCTCCTTGATCTGCCTTACACGCTCCCTCGTCAGGTTGTACTTTTCACCTATCTCATCCAGGGTCATTTCCGGCGAACCGTCTATTCCGAAGAATGCTCTCAGCACCTTCTGCTCCTTGTCGGTGAGCAGCTTCAGTATGCGGCTAACCTCCGCCTTGAGCGATTCTATGGCGAGTTCCCTGTCGGTATTGGATGAGTCGCCAGCCAGGAAGTCGATCATGCTGCTGTCCTCGCCGTCGGCGATAGGTGCATCCATGCTCACGTGGCGTGAGTTCGCCTTCATGGCGTCTGCAATCTTGTCTTCGGGCAAATCCACACGCTCGGCAATCTCATCCACGCTCGGTTTGCGCTCGTGTTCCTGCTCGAACCTGCTGAGTTCCCTTGCTATCTTGTTGACGCTACCCACCTGATTGAGGGGGAGGCGTACCAGTCTGCTCTGCTCGGCAATAGCCTGCAGAATGCTCTGTCTAATCCACCAAACGGCATACGAGATGAACTTGAAGCCGCGTGTTTCATCAAATTTTTCTGCAGCTTTGATAAGCCCAACGTTTCCTTCGTTGATAAGGTCAGGTAAGCTGAGTCCCTGATTCTGATATTGCTTGGCAACAGATACCACGAATCTCAGGTTGGCTTTGGTCAATCTCTCCAGGGCTCTCTTGTCCCCTTTTCTTATGCGCTGTGCGAGTTCCACTTCCTCGTCGGTTGTCAGGAGCTCCTCGTGTCCAATTTCTTGGAGATATTTGTCCAACGATGCGCTTTCGCGATTCGTTATAGACTTTGAAATTTTCAGTTGTCTCATGGTAGCAATTTAATTTTGTAGATGCAAAAGTACACTTTTTGTTTGGAAAAACAAAAAAAATAGCAGATATTTTTCAAAATACCTGCTATTTTGTCATTTTTTATCTTTTCAGAGGGGCTGAGTTCTCTTTTCAGAAGGGATTAAGTTCTCTTTTCTTAGGAACTTCAGCCGGGTCCTTCCGGTGATAGGCGCCCCTCAGCCGATTAGTCCTTCTGCAGTGGAACAGCGAAGTAAGCCTTCTTGCCTGTAGGCCATACACCCTGGATGTAGAGCACAGGATCCTTGCTGGTAGAAGCACTCTTCACAGCCTTCTGCAGGTCGTCGAGCGATGTGATGTTGCTGTCGTTGATGCGCTGGATGATGAATCCGCGTGAAACGCCGGCATCCTTCAGGGCTCCGCTGTTCACCTTCATCACCTCTACACCATACTTGATGCTGAGCTGGTTCTTTTGGCTCTCTGTAACAGGACGGAAGGTTCCGCCGAGCACGTCGAGGTCTGCGCTCTTGATTACTGAGGTGTTGCCCTGGGCATTCTTCAGGGTGATGGTCTTGGTGGTCTCCTTCTTGTTGCGCAGGTAGGTGATGCTCATCTTGTCGCCAGGGCGCTTGCCGTTGAGCGACTCCTGCAGTTCTGCCATCTTGGTCACCTTCTTGCCGTCTACCTTGGTGATGACGTCGCCTTCCTTCAGTCCGGCTGCTGCACCGTTGCCGTCTTCATCTACCTTGGCGATATAGACACCCTCGTTGGTTCCCAGGTTCACGTCCTTGCCGTTCTCCTTCTGGGCGTTGATGTAGTTGAGCACGTCGCTGCCCTGGATGCTCAGCATCACGCGCTGTACGCTTCCGTACTTCTTCAGGTCATCCACCACCTTGTTCATGATAGAGGTAGGGATGGCGAAACCGTAGCCTGAGTAGGAACCGGTCTGGGAGTAGAGCATGGCGTTGATGCCCACCAGCTCACCCTGGGTGTTGACGAGTGCACCGCCAGAGTTACCTGCGTTGATGGCAGCATCGGTCTGGATGAAGCTCTCCACGCCGTTGGCACCGAGCGAACGAGCCTTGGCAGAGATGATACCTGCGGTAACGGTATTGTTGAGTCCGAATGGATTGCCCACTGCGATGACCCATTCACCCACCTTCACATTGTCGCTGTTGGCGATAGGCAGGGTAGGCAGGTTCTTGCCATCCACCTTGATGAGGGCGAGGTCGGTGGTCTTGTCGGTACCGATGATGCGTGCAGAGTATTCGCGGTTGTCGTTCAGGGTCACGGTCAGTTCATCTGCGCCTTCCACCACGTGGTTGTTGGTTACGATGTATCCGTCTGAGCTGATGATCACGCCCGAACCTGTAGCCTCTCTCTTAGGAGTCTGCACCTGCTGCTTGCGTGTGCCACCCTGACCTCCAGGATTGCCGAAGAATCCGAATGGGTCGAAGAAGCCTCCGAATGGGTCGCTCTGAACATCTACGGTCTTCACCTTCGAGTTCTGTACGTATTTGATATGTACCACGGCTGGCAGAGCCTTCTCTGCTGCGTAAGTGAGATCAACTGGTTGACCTGGTGCTGTTGCTGTTACTGCTGGTGAAGCGTTTACCTTCATGAAAGCACCTGTTGAGAATGCTAGCGAACCTACGCATAGCACTGCCATTACATAATTAGTTACCTTTTTCATGTTTAATATCCTTTTTATTATTATTTCCCTTTTTATTGTTACGCCTAGCCTTCTGCCAATTCTATGCCAAAACCCTCGGGTCTGCCAAATCTGTCAGCTTCTTGCCTCAGCTTTTCGGTTGCAAATATAGAGTCATTTTTTGATATACGTATAACTTTGAGTCATTTTTTATTCCGTTTTAACATTTAAAATTAACACTTTAACGGCTCTTAAACAAGAATAGCCCTATTTTTACAATTATTTGCTACTTTTCTGAAAAATGATAGTTTTGTATATGGAATTAAAACTTCTTGATATGCAAACGAATGTGAACGGAATAAGAGAAAAAGATGACTGGAATGTCAGTCTTTCGGGATGAGAAAGCTGTAAAATCATCCCCAAAAAGCGAAAAGAGTTTAAAAACTCAGAGAAATTGGCGGTTAAGTCGAACTTTTTTGCTATCTTTGCATTTCGAAAGCAGTGCTCCGGCTTGTCGCTGGCATTCTCTACTGGGGGGTGCGAGAGGAAAGTCCGGGCAGCGTAGGGCATCCCACTTCCGAAAATAGAAGCTATTGGTGACAGTAGGTGTCGGTAGAAGAAAATTACCGCCCGAAACTTATTCCGTAGCGAAGTCAGGCTCCGGCAGGGCATCGTGGTTTAGTGTCGGGTAAGGGTGAGAAGGTGGTGTAAGAGACCACCAGCTGGCGGGTGATCGCCAGGCTGTGCCATCTGGGAGCTGTAAGCTCATGTAAACCGCAGATTGAGGGCGGCTCGTCCGATTGCCTTCGGGCTGCTGCGGAGGGTAGAGTGCTTGAGCCCAGGGGTGACTCTGGGACTAGATAAATGACAGGCGCCCGTATCGTTTCTGACGGTATGGGTACAGAACTCGGCTTATAGGGGCACTGCTTTCTTTCTTTTAGTTCTTTCTGCATCATATATATAATAAGGTATGGAGACTATATACCTGTCAATGCAATGTATGGTGCGGTGTTTCAAACCATTTAAAAATAACCAGCAATTATGAATCTTAGAGAACCGGAAAAGCAGATATTAGACGATTTTGAGCACAAGGTAACCAACAAGATGCAGAAGTATGGCGATGAGCCCGACTTCCCTAAGTTGGAAAACTACGGACTTACCCGCATGGAGCTGGATGACTATCTCTTCGATAAGCAGGCCATCCTCGACATGGGCGGTTCCAAGCGCACGCAGCTCACGGTGGGCGGTTTCATCACCGTCATCCCCGTATTGATCCTTTCCTGCTTCCCAGATAAGTCGCCTATCTATGAGAACGGCAAGGCAATGACCACCATCATCGCCATCATCATCGGTCTGCTGCTCGCCTGCTTCTGCAAGGCATTGCTCCAGATGGTGATCCTCTACCGTGTGAACAAGCACAAGGAAATGAAGATGGAGACCTTTATCAAGGCAGTACTCTTCTATGAAAAAAGATAATAACTTTAAAGCATTGAAGATATGAATTTACCTGATTTTATGGCTTATAAGGACAAATTCACTCAGAGTGCATTTGTCGAGAAGATTTCGCACGTGGCAAAGCGTGCAGGTGCCAAGATGGTTTATGCAGCTCTCATTCTCTATTATACGCTGGAGAGTGACAAGGTGGCGCTCAAGGACAAGGCGATGATTATCGGCGCCCTGGGCTACCTCATCAGTCCGCTCGATGTGATTCCCGATGCCATTCCGATAGCGGGACTGAGCGACGACCTGGCAGTGCTCATCTTCGTGCTTCATAAGGTATGGGGAGATGTTTCTGAGGATGCGAAGCAGAAGGCTCACGACAAGCTCGCACAGTGGTTTGATGAAGATGAGCTTCCACAGGCAGAAGATCTCTTCAAGGAGAATCCGGAAGATACTCCGGTCTGATTCATTTAGAACACATTCATTTTTCGGAACCCGTTTCCGAATTTGGATTCAGGACAATAGCAAAACGGCGGACTCTCACGAGCCCGCCGCTTCTATTAATAACTAATAAATGATTAAATTCTTTTTTATACGATACCCTGAGCCATCATAGCCTTAGCTACCTTCAGGAATCCGGCTACGTTAGCACCCTTTACGTAGTTTACGTAACCGTCGTTCTCAGTACCATACTTCACGCAGTTAGCGTGGATATCGTTCATGATGTCGTGGAGCTTGGCGTCAACCTCCTCGCGTGACCACTTCAGGCGCTCAGAGTTCTGGCTCATTTCAAGACCAGAAACAGCCACACCACCAGCGTTGGCAGCCTTACCTGGAGCGTAGAGGATCTTGGCATCCTGGAACACCTTGATAGCCTCTGGAGTAGAAGGCATGTTAGCACCCTCGCTCACTGCGAATACACCGTTTGCGATGAGAGCCTTGGCAGCCTCCTCGTTAATCTCGTTCTGAGTAGCAGATGGCAGTGCGATGTCAGCCTTCTCAAACCAAGGCTTAGCACCCTCTACATACTTCACGCCATATTTCTCAGCATATTCCTTGATACGGCCACGCTCTACGTTCTTGAGCTCCATGATGTAGTCGAGCTTCTCGCGGTCGATACCGTCTGGATCGTAGATGTAACCATCAGAGTCTGAACATGTAACAGGCTTAGCACCCAACTGGAGCAACTTCTCCATAGTGTACTGCGCTACATTACCTGAACCTGAAACCAAAACAGTCTTGCCCTTGATGTCAATACCCTTGGTAGCGAGCATGTTGCAGAGGAAGTATACGTTACCGTAACCTGTAGCCTCAGGACGAATCAATGAACCACCGAACTCCTGACCCTTACCGGTCAAGACGCCCTGGAACTGGTGTGTCAATTTCTTGTACATTCCGAAGAGGTAACCTACCTCACGGCCACCTACACCGATGTCACCGGCTGGAACATCCTCGTCTGGACCCATGTGACGGTAAAGCTCTGTCATGAAAGCCTGGCAGAAACGCATTACCTCGTTGTTGCTCTTGCCACGTGGAGAGAAGTCGGAACCACCCTTAGCACCACCCATTGGGAGAGTTGTAAGAGAGTTCTTGAATGTCTGCTCGAAAGCCAAGAACTTCAAAATACCCAAGTTTACTGACTTGTGGTAGCGAAGACCTCCCTTGTAAGGGCCAATCGCGTTGTTGTGCTGAACGCGGTAACCCATGTTAGTCTGTACGTTGCCCTTATCATCTACCCAAGATACGCGGAACTGGATGATGCGGTCTGGAATGCAGAGACGCTCGATGAGGTTTGCCTTCTCAAACTCTGGGTGCTTGTTGTACTCTTCCTCGATAGTACCGAGAACCTGACTAACTGCCTGAATGTACTCAGGCTCATTTGGGAATCTTCTTTGGAGATTCGCGATTACTTCAGATGCTTTCATAATCTTTATCTTTTATTGTGTTTGAAATTTCTTTTTTATTGTTTGCGATTGCAAAGATATAGTTTTTTCTTGAAATAACCAACAAAAAGAAAGAAAAAATGCATAAAAAGTAGAAAAAAGACAATCTTTTAACTTTTCGTAAAGGTTCATGTAGCCTAATTGTGTGCGTACACCTTATTATATATATGATTTTCTCTATCTTTTTGTTTGGGTTTTGATATTTTTTCGTATCTTTGCATCGTGTAAGGAACTTCACGCAGGAGTCTTCTTCACAAGACTTTATAAAATATGAAAGATTATGCCAAGAGCTACAGGACCGATAGGTTATATAGAGCACCGATCTCCGATGAAAGATGAGACTGGCAAGTATTTGATTCATCCTCAGTTTGTATATAGGGATGTGTATGATTTCAAGAATATGCGTGATGGTATGCGTCAGCATTACCAGATGGCTACTCCTCAGTTTCTGGCAGCCATCCAGTCTATCAAGGATGAGACGATGATGGCACTTTCCAGTGGTATGGAGGTGAAGATAGGAGATATGTTCATCATCAAACCCAAGTTGAAATTGAGAGACCATAAGGATGATGATGGCAATATATATCATAAGGTGTATCATGAGGGTGAGCTGATTCCTGCCAATGAAGTGGTGATTGAGGGTTTTGAGGTGAAAACCACCCGAGAGTTTGATAAGGAGTTCTTTATCAATTATGGTGGAAATTGCAGCCGTATTCCCTGGAAGGTAAGTTTCCCGCCTAAGGAGTCGGCTCAGGAACTACTGGACATCACCAACTTCTGCAAGAAGCATGGCTATATCACGGTAAAGGATTTGATGCGTCTTCATGGTGTTACCAAGTATCATGCCCAGAAGGTACTGTCTGGCTATTGCGAGGGCGAGTTCCCGAAGATGACACGAGAGCGTGAAGGCAGGGTCTTCATCTACCGTAGAATAGGAGTGTAAAAACGATAATTATCTACCGAAGAATAGGGGATAAAAAAGATAATGCAGAAAAAGTCCTTTCACAAAACTCTTCTTGTTGTTGATAAACAGAGAGTTAAGTGTGAAAGGACTTTTTTCTTATCCTACTTCCTTTACAAGATAGAGATTGCCGTCACGGGTATGTTCCGGTTTGCCGAAAAGGTGGGGCAGAATCTTGCTGAAGGGATTCAGGGCGATATCCTGAACACCCTTGGCGTGTATCGTTTTCAGCTTTTTCAGGATGATGTCGGCGGTCATTTTCTCTCCCTTTTCCCCTCCTTCGGGAGTTCTGAAGTACGAGGCAACGGTTCTTTCCAGGTCTGTCTTGATATAATAGGGCAGATTGTGTTCCTGCATCTCTTTTTCATCCTCCTTGGAGAAGAAGTAAGGCTCGCCATGCTCTACCTCATCTAATAGTTGGGCATAGATCTGGTCGTGCTCGATATCATCTACGTTGATCATCCCGTCGGGTTCCAGAATCAGGAATCTTCGGGAGCCTGAGCGGTCGGTGAGAAGTTCGCGCTGGTTGCTGGTGCCGGTGAATGAGGCGGAGCGGGGCAGACGGTTGAAGTTCTTCTTGTAGGCACCGATGAAGCTAGGCTTCATGGTTTGCATCAGGGTCTTCATCAGCGGCATCTTCTTCGGATTCTCCTTGTCCAGCTCATCGTCGTTGATGATGGCAAACTCTACAATCTTTCTCTGTGCATTTCCCTTTTGGTTGAGCGAGAAATCATCCGTGTAGTAATCTCTTAACCCGTTGGGTAATAGGCTTCTGAGAAAAGTACTCTTGTGCAGTCCCTGTGTAGTTGAAACCAGAGTGAGCATCACGCTGTTGGCATGTTTCTCGTCGTATCCCGCCATCTGTGCCACCATGGCACGTAGCCAGATTCTTCCCATCTTCTGACAATAGTCAGAATGGTTGATGCGGCGCAGAAAGTCGCCGATTCTATCCTTTCCATCCCAGGTACCTCTCACCTGATTGATGTAGGAGCGGATAGGATGATAAGGTTGGGCGTACTTCGACTTGATGAGTCGCTCTACGAAGTGATCGCGCACAAAGATGCCAGCCTCCTGCACTTCGATGGCGATGGTGTTGATGGCATACTTGTCGATGATTTCGAAGTCATGCTCCGTCTTCTTGCGGTATTCGAAAACATCGGTGATGACATTGTATCGGAACTCGTAGTTCTCCAGCAGCCACTTCTGCATATCCGCGATAGGGCGGAGGTAGTTGCGGCTACGTTTCTTGTACTGTGCCTCTTCGTCGGCAACTTTCTGTTCCTTCTCCTTTCTGAAGTCCTCCTTCTGCTTTTGGAGGTTGTCTTTTTCCTGTTGAAGGTTTTCTTTCAGCAGATCATTCTGCTTTTCGAGTGCTGCGACATACTGAGTATCGTCGATCAGTCTCTTCAGTGTTCTTTTGATATTCATATATATAATCGGTTAAATTCGTTTATTGAGTAATATCACTGCAAAGATACAACAATAAAGAGGCGTTTGCAATACAATCGGCGATAAATGTTGCAATAAATTTAGAGGGGAGAAGGAACGTTTACTTGAGGGAGAAAGGACCTATGGAAGAAGGATAAATGATACTCACTTCGTATCGGTTGACCCTAGTCATCCATATAGATGACCCGGGTCATCTATATGGATGACGGTAGTGGTCTATATGGATGACGGGAGTCATCCGATTGTAAGAAGGTATGTTTCCTCCTTCTCTTCCACGTTCTTTCTCCCTCCGGCAAACGTTCTTTCTCCCCTTCGTATTGGTTCCATCGTTTACTGTTTTTAGTTCCGTCGTTTACTGTTTCTGGTTCCGTCATTCTCTGTTATTAGTTCCATCGTTTACTCTTGTTGCAAGTGATGTGAAGCGGCGTCGATAAAAAATGCCTTCACACTTAAGCCAGTGAATATCAGTATATTGAAGTTGCTGTGAAAGGAGAAATGATTTTGTAATTCAAATAAGAGTTTTCCATAGATATTCGATTATTTATTTAATACCCAAGAGTAGATTCTGGCAGAAATGTTTGGTGATTACGGAAAAAATGATTAGTTTTGCAGTTGAATAGGCTGATAGGTTGTTATCACCGGAAACTTAAAAGACAGAACAATGGCAGAATTGAAATTATATCCAGTAGGAATCCAGACATTCGAGGAAATAATCACTCGGAATCTTCTGTATGTAGATAAGACGGAATATGTCTATCGCATGACTCATAGCGGTGGCAAGCATTTCTTCTTAAGTCGTCCGCGCCGTTTCGGAAAGTCATTGCTTGTTTCAACATTCAAAAGCTATTTTCAAGGCAAAAAGGAACTCTTCAAAGGATTAGCCATCGAAAAGCTGGAAAACGAGTGGACGGAATATCCTGTACTGCATTTTAGTATGGCAGGAGGTAAGCATATGGAGAAAGACCAGCTGGAAAGATATCTGGGAAGGCGACTTGCCGAGCATGAAAAGGTATGGGGTATTGCATCTCCTGCTGTTGATGCGAACGACCGTCTCATTTCGCTCATCCAGAGAGCTTATGAAAAGACAGGTAAGCAGGTTGTCGTACTGATTGATGAGTATGATGCACCTCTTCTTGACGTTGTTCATAGCGAGGTTAACTTGCCGGTGCTTCGCAATGTGATGCGCAATTTTTATAGTCCGTTGAAGGATTGTGAACCAATGCTCCGTTTTGTCTTCCTGACCGGTATTACGAAGTTCTCGCAATTGAGTATCTTTAGTGAACTGAATAACATTACGAATATAAGTATGGATGATGAATATGCAGGAATCTGTGGTATTACCAGAGAAGAATTGGAAACACAGATGTCTGCGAATGTTGATGTGTTGGCGGAGAAAATGGGAAAGAGCAGAGAGCAAATGCTTGAATCCTTGCGAGAGTTTTATGATGGTTATCATTTTGCTGCCCAGTCACCTGATATATTTAATCCATATAGCTTGCTGAATGCCATGGCAAAAAGTAAGTTGGATTATTATTGGTTCTCTTCAGGCACGCCAACTTATCTGATAGAAATGCTCAAGAAATTCCAGGTTATGCCATCGGAGATTGGTAGTTGTGAAGCCGACCAGTCGGAGTTTGATGCACCAACAGAAGGTATGTCATCTGTTATGCCTTTATTGTATCAGAGTGGTTACATCACCATTAAGGGGTACGATCCGGAGACGGAACTCTATACCCTGGATATTCCTAACAAGGAGATTCGGGTAGGGCTATACCGTAGTCTCTTACCTAATTATATAGGTATGAATACGGTGAAGGGAACTACGACCATTGCCAAGATGTCAGCTCTTATCCGTCGCAATGATATGGATGGAGCCATGCGGATGCTTCAGGCTTATCTGGCCACGGTTCCGTATTGCAACAATGTTGACTCTGAGGGACATTATCAGCAGATGATGTATGTGATATTCTCTATTCTTGATAATTATGTAGATGTAGAAGTTCGCACTCCATCGGGAAGGGTGGATATGGTATTGAGAACTGCTACCCATCTTTATCTTTTTGAGTTGAAGCTCAATAAGGATGCTGATGCAGCGATGAAGCAGATCGATCTTAAGGAATATCCTAAGCGCTTCGCTTTAAGCGGCTTGCCAATCGTAAAGGTTGGGGTTAACTTTGATGTGGCAACGCATAATATTACAGATTGGAAGATAGAAGCGGAGTAAACTGAGTGGTATCCTGGCTCAGGGGAGATAGTCCGTGTCTTCAATATTTAGCAAGGTTAATCTCTTCTTGTTGTCTTTTAGTAAATGAAACAAGGAGGCAACATCAGATAGGTCACTTTTAAGTTGACTTATCTGATGTGATAATTTGTTTACTTTGTCTTCAATGACCGTAGATTTGCTTTCGTCGTCAATACTTTCTAATCTGTAGAGCAGACTTCTTAATAACTTTTCTAATTCCATGTACTCGTTTCCTATTTTATAGCTTAGTTGAACTTCCTTAAAAAATATTTTATGTTGTTTGCGAACTGTTTTTCTTGGTTCGCGAACTGTTTTGTGCTGTTGGCGAACTATATTTTAGTGTTGGCGAACTCTTTTTGGCATTTGAAGGATAATTGAGTGGAATTATTGTATATACTTGCCTCGTTTTATTATTTTTCTGACTCTGTATTTATATATTTGCAATATTCTTCAATGCTGCGTTGGATAACACCGCCCACTTTCAATTGTTCTTTATACTGCATAATCATCATGGGACTCATGCTACGGTTGAGAGCAAAACGCACTGTTTCCATGTCTGATTCTTTACATAGAATGATACCAATAGTTGGGTTCTCGTTGGATCTACGTTCCTCTTGGTCAAGTGCTTCAAGATAAAATTCCAATTGCCCTTGGTAAGCTGGATGGAACTCTGTGGTTTTTAACTCAAATGCAACCATGCATTGTAGCTGTCTGTGATAGAACAATAAATCAACTTTATATGTTTTCCCTCCGACTTTGATGGGATGTTCCTCATCAATGAATAAAAAGTCTTTTCCCACTTCAAGAATGAACTCCTTCATATGCTCAACAATACCCTTACGAAGTCTTGTCTCTTTGTATTTCTTAGGCAAACCCAGAAAGTCAAGGTATGCAGTATCTTTAAACATGGCAGGTGACTTTGCATACGTAGTGTGGAGTACGTCGGACTGGCTGTCTTTGGCACGTAATATCGAAGCCATCGTATCAGTTTTGATAGCTCGTTCTAATTGCTTGTATTCAAGATGCTCAAACTTTGAGTATATTATGTAAAATAGACGTTCTTCTGCTGATTTGCAGCGATTTAATATAAGTTGATGATTGCTCCATCCTGTAGAGAAAAGGACATAAGGAATTTGTGCCAATTGAATTGGCACAAATTCTTCAAGTTGTATTTGTGCCAATTCAATTGGCACAAATTGAGAATTCTTATCCGAGTTCTTGTTAGTGAACAATTTGGGTAAATTTGTGGTCTCTAACAGTTGGCAGAACGAATCAGTACTATAGGTATCATAAAATTGCACCATTTTATATATCGTACGATAGCTCCATCCTTTGATGGTTGGATCTTGCGTTCTTATAAACTCTGAGAGTTGGCGTACAATACCTGCTCCCCATTCTGCATTTTTTAGTTTGTGGCTAATATATCCACCTACTTCCCATATCATGCGCAGTGATTCATCGTCAATGGTTTTAGAAACTCTCTGACGATGATAGCTGATGATTCCAAATATTTGATTGAAATCATTTCTTATTTCGATATTTACATTGTTTTCTGCCATAATCTTTTAATTATTATATCCAAATTTATTCCATGCTTCGAGGACGAGGCACTTGGTGCGGTATTCGCCGTATTGGCGCAACTCGTTGTCTTTCTATTCTATATTTACTGGTTTTTCAAGTCCTTATCTACCATGGCGCAGACACAGGAGTCTGACCATACATTCTCTGCCGTCTCTACCATGTCGATAATGGTATAGATTGGCAGGATGATGCCCATGATGCCGATAGGAGCATTGATACCGGACATCAGAGATAGGGTAAGGAAATAACATCCCATCGGTACTCCTGCATTTCCCACTGCTGAGATAACTGAAATGAAGAGCCAGAGAATCATCGTAGTCCAAGGTAAAGGCATTCCTCCATTCTGCATCAGGAATAAGGAGGTTACGAGGATAAACGCAGCGCAACCATTCATATTGATGGTAGTACAGATAGGTAATACAAAGCGGGAAACCTGATTGGAAACTCCCAGTCTATCTTCTGCAGTCTGCATCGTCACCGGCAACGTAGCAGCAGAACTCTTTGTAAACAAAGCCATTAATACTGCCGGCATCATCTTGCCCAAAGTGCGCACTGGATTCAAACCTCTTGCCAAAAGGAAGAGCGGAAGGATGATGAAGAATTGAATGATATTACCTCCCAGGATAACAGCTACGTACTTTCCTAGAGAAGCCATCACGATACCCGCAGAGAACTGGGCTGAGAGTTGTGCTGCAAAGGCAACGATACCCAGAGGCAAAGCCCAGATTAATCCATGAATCAGCATGAAAAGCAGATCCTGTAATCCAAACAATCCCTTCATCACGACTTCTTTTTTATCGCTTGATGGCATTTTGGTTAAAGCAATACCTGCTGCTGCCGCCAAAATCAATATAGAGAGTACATTTCCTTCGGCAAACGGCTTGATGATGTTGTTGGGTATTACCCCAAGAATATGGTCATAATAGCTGGTTTCTCCCAGCTTTTGGGGAACATCCGCCATACCGCTCTGTACCAAGGCAGTAGGTAAATTGCCTGGAGAAACGATGTTGTAGAGCACCAGTCCCACTGCTGCAGCTGCTATCGTCGTGAGCAGGGTGTAGGTGATGGCGTGGCGGAATATCTTACCGGTATCTGCCTGATTGCCCAAGGATGCCAGGGTTGTGATGACTGCCAAGGCTATGGTTGGTACTGCCAGAAGCTGGAATAAGCGGGTATAGACCGTGGCGATGAAATTCATCAGGCCATCCAGCCAGCTGATGCCGAACATACCCAAAACTGCGCCTACTATCAAAGCGCCAATCCATAGCATCAGCTGCCGGGTTTGCTTATTCTTCACTCCTTTTTGCTTACTGCTGCCAGCATTGCTATCCGGCTGTCTATTTCCCATATCATTTATTGTTTTTACCATGATTTTAAATTATTATTTTTTAGACAAAAGTATTCTCCTTATTCCAACCCCCACATATCATTCAGCATTCGGATTGCTGACTCCGAGCGGAATACATGGTCGCGGAAGGTGATGATGCCTTCGGGAGCAAGGTGGGCTTCGAAGGAATTCACCAGGAAATCTGCTTCGAGCAGAATGCGGTGGTCGAGGCTGGTAACATCTTGATAAGTATGATGATGGGCAATGAGCCAGCAGATTCTTTCTGTCTGCGCGGCTGTGAATCCATCTACTTCTGAGAGTACTTTTCTTGCCTCATCAGGACCCAGTTCTTCCTGATGCTTGCCATCGCAGTTGCCGTATCTTGCTTCTGAAACGTGAATGCCTACATCGTGAAGAATGGCTGCTGCTTCGAGCACGAAGAGTTCTTCTCCGGTCATTCCCTCTGCTATCGCAATCATACGGGCAAAGTCGTGCACCTTTACGAAATGCTGGATGAGTGGCGCATCGCCACCATCGTACTTAATCATCGCCCTCATCAGTTGGGCGAGTGTCAATTCCTTGTTTGTCATAATCTTATGTTTTTAAAAAAATCAATATTTATATCTACTAAAGATGTTAATCGAAAAGCTTCTTCCAAATCCACAATACCGCTATGGCGCCAATGACGCAGAAAATGAAGTTGATACGCTACGCCCCTAGAAGGAAGGTTAATCCGCTGATTCCGATATAGGCATAGATGATGTATTTGAGCAGGGAGCCGCTGAGGTGCCTGAACACCCAGGAGCCTATCAGGTTGCCAATGAAGACTCCGGCTATTCCGTAGATATAACCTATGGAGACCGTGGTGGTGAAGAAACCATTGTAGGCTCTTGCCAGTGTCATCATCAGATTGCCTACCAGGAAATAGGTCTGCGTCATCGCCAGATAGCGATCCTTGTCGGGCTCTGAACTGACGAAATAGAGTACGGCTGGTGGTCCCTGCATTCCGAAGAATCCTCCCATCAGTCCGCTCAATGTTCCTGCCGTAACCTGCACTGGAAGCGTTGTCTTCACCTTGATGTGCTTGCTGAAGAAGGCGAAGTAGATGCTCACGATGATCAGCGTAATACCGAGCAATATGTTCAGTATGTGATATTCCATCCGCTTGAGCACGAAGATGGCTCCGATGGAAATGATGATGAAGGTGAACAGAATGGGCAGCAGCCGCCTCCAGGTGATGTACTTGTATTTCTGAATGACGATGATCAGCGAGGTGGTCATCGCCAGGATGCCTGAGAGGGTTGTTGCCTCACCGTAAGAGGGCATGATGGAGGGGAGCATCGTCATGATGAAGATGCCAAAACCGAAGCCAGTGGTGCGTTGCACAAAACTGGCTCCGATGCTCAACAGAAAAAGTTCGATGACAATATTGTCCATTCTGCTGTAGGCTTATTGATGGATGTAATCCAGAATCTGCTCTGCATGAATCTTGGTCTTGATCTCCTTTGGAGTGAAGATCTTCTCAATGACGCCTTCTTCGTTGACAAGATAGGTGGTGCGGAGGATTCCGATGGTCTTTCTGCCGCAGGTTACCTTCTCGCCCCAGCAGCCGAGTTCCTGCAAAAGGGTGGTCTCGGTATCGGCAATAAGTGGGAACTGCAGACCCTTGGTTTCTGCAAACTTCTTCTGCAGCGCCTGCTTGTCCTTGCTCACGCCGATAATCTCGTAACCGGCTGCTGCCAGTTCCTCCTTATGAGCCTGCAGAGAGCAGGCTTCGGCAGTGCATCCGCTGGTGTTAGCCTTCGGATAACTGTAGAGCACGAGCTTGCGACCACGATAGTCGCTTGCCTTGATTTCACGTCCGTCCTGGTCAATGCCAAGAATCTCTGGTATTTTATCTCCTACATTCATAATTATATATTATTTAAAAGTTATACTATTCTTCTTTCTATTATTTCTTCCTTTTCACCCCTCTTACGGCCTCACTTTCCAATGGATTCTCGGGCCAGAAGTGCTTGGGGTAGCGGCGCTTCAGCTCCTTGCGCACCTCGAAATAGGTGGATTGCCAGAAACTGGCGAGATCCTGCGTAAGCTGCACGGGCTTGAAACCCGGAGAGAGCAGCTCCAGCAACAGAGGCTCCCTGCCATCATCAACAGCTGGCGTCTGAGTCATTCCGAAGCATTCCTGCAGACGAACACTGAGGATGGGAGCCTCGGCTCCCTGGCGATAGTCGATGCGGATATGACTGCCCGATGGAACCACGATGTGGGTGGGTGCGAGGCGGTCTATCTCCTGCTGCTGCTCGTATGGAATCTGTGCCCAGAGTATTTCCGGGAGATTGAGCTTCCTGAGTTCGGCGGTGCTCGTCTTGAGCTTTCCGCCCTGTTCCAGATAGAAGGGCAACCATTCGCCGGCGGTCTCCATCAGGTGTGCGGTGGACAGATCGGGCAACTCCATTTCCGGGTGCCATTCTCTTACCTGCGCCACCCTGCGCTGCAACCGCTGAACGTCTTCGTTCCAATCCAGCATGCTGAGTCCTTCCTTCCGGATGGCGGTGCAGAGAATATCGATGATCTGCTGCTTGTCTGCATCCTGGAGCGGTTTGCTATCCACCACTAGGGTTCCGATGCGTCGCTCTCTCTGCATCCTGATCATTCCCGCCTTACTGTCCCACGAGATGTTGTCGAACTCGTGGGTGGGGAGGTCGTTGACATTTACTGGAGCCGAGAGAAACACCCTGCCAGCCTTTCCCGAAGATGGAAGCGGGGTGGAAGCATTCGTGCCCGACGGCTGGGCAGATACATTGAGCGAGGCGATGGCGAGCCATTGCTGCGCCGACATCGCATCGCTTGAATCGATGAAGAGCGTCTTGCCGTTCGACATTCTGAAATGGCCGATGTTATCGATGGCCATGGCGATGCGCTCAGGATAGGCTAGGGCTATCAGCCTGCCCACCTCCTCTGCATCCACCGGTTTATTGTCTTCCTTCACCTTGAGCATCCTTCGGTATTCCTGGGCTATCTGGGCGATGCGCGCCCATCTGCCCAGACTGTTTTTCTGTCGCTGCGAACGGAGGATGGAGAGGCGTAGCGCCATATCCGAATCCTCAGAATCGCTCATCGGGTCTTTCTCTTCCAGCAGGGCGGCAACGTCGCAGGCTAGAGCTTTGAGTGCAGAAGTTTCTGAACTCATCATCATCTTGGCGATGCGTGGATGACAAGGCAATGTTGCCATCTTCCTGCCCAATGGGGTGATGCTGCCATCTGGTTCTATCGCTTCAAGAGAAAGAAGCAATTCCTTGGCATTGAGAAGGTTACTGCTTGATGGTGGGGTAAGCCAGAGCAGCGACTGGGGATTGTTCTCGCCAAAGGCTGCAATATCGAGTATCATCGATGTAAGGTCGGCTTCCTCTATCTCCGGTCGGCGCTGGTCTTCCATCAGATGTTCCGAGGTCTGAGTCCACAACCGGTAGCAGATTCCTTCAGCCACTCGTCCGGCTCGTCCTCTTCTCTGGGTTGCCATATCCTTGCTGATGGTAACGGTTTCCAGGTGGCTTAATCCCGTTCGGGCATCGTAAACCAGTTTTCGGCAAAGTCCGGAATCCACCACGATCCTCACACCTTCGATGGTAAGTGAGGTTTCTGCGATAGGTGTGGCGAGCACAATTTTCCTTTCTCCCTCTTTCGAAGGGGCTATGGCGAGGCGCTGCTTCTCGGGTGGAAGATTGCCGTAGAGCGGATAAACCTGCGGAACGGAAAGTTCTGCAGCAGATAATGAAGCTGATGCAGATGATGAAGCTGCTGCTCTGCTGAGGCTTACGTCCAAAATCTCCTTGCATTTCAGAATCTCCGACTGTCCCGGTAGGAAAGCCAGAATATCTCCCTCGTACCTATCTGCAGCCTTGAGGATGGTAGCCGCCACCTCTTTATATATGTCGTATCGCGCAATATCGGTCTCAGAATAAATGGTCTCTACGGGAAACATCCTTCCTTCGCTCTCTATCAATGGCGCCCGAAGAGCCTCGCAGATGGCAGTAGCATCTATGGTTGCCGACATGATGATGATCTTCAAATCTGGTCGGATGATTTCCTGTGCCTGTCGGGTGAGGGCAAGCGCCAGGTCGGAGTTGATGCTTCGCTCGTGAAACTCATCGAAGATGACGGCGCTTACTCCTTCGAGCGTGGCGTCGTGGATGAGCATTCGGGTGAGGATTCCCTCGGTGAGCACCTCGATGCGGGTTTCTGAAGAAACCTTGTTCTCGAAGCGTACCCGGTAACCCACGGTCTTGCCCACGGGTTCGCCCAAGATGCTTGCCATTCGTTCAGCTATCTGACGGGCAGCAAGGCGGCGTGGTTCCAGCATCAGAATCTTTCCCTGTGGGGTGGCTCCGAGGAGGGTGAGTGGAAGCACGGTGGATTTTCCGGCTCCCGGCGGAGCAGTGACAACAAGGTTTGCCGACTCCTTCAGGGTGCTGTTGATGGCGTCGGCTATCTGGAAGGCAGGAAGATGACCTGCCTGCTGTTTGATTCTATCGTAATTCATACTGCAAAGATACACATTATTTTTGTGATGGGCAAATGATTAGAAAGGTAATGCATGAGAATGGTGAATCTTGTAGATTTTTTCCCTTATCTGGTTCCATTTGGCTAGGACCAGGTAGCCAGATACGACTGCCAGATAGAGAAGCATCAACTGAAGGAGCGACAGATGGAGATGGTCTATGCTGGCGCCCGGTAACAAGCTGGTAAGCCTAAAGGCGGTGTTAGTGGCCTGGGTAATGCTGGCAAGTACTGCTGCTACATGTTGCATCAGCCAGATGCCGACGGTGGCAAGGCTGGAAATGTAGGTAAGGGGAGAAAGCAGCAGGAGCAGGGCACAAAGATAGAGGATGAGGGTGGCTGCCGGGATGGCGATGAAGCTGGTGAGCAGGGAGTAGCAGGATATTCTGCCGAAATAATAGACGATGAGCGGAAGCGTACCTATCTGTGCCGCCAGGGATACGCTGAATAATCCCCAGAGGCAACGGATGATCTTGCCGTGGGATTTGAGCAGGCCGAAGAGTGGAGGATAGAACATGAGGATGGAAGCCACGGCGAGAAAGGACATCTGGAAACTGATGTCGAAAAGATGGAAGGGATTCAGAAACAGCATGATGACATAGGCTAGCGCCAGGGTGTTGAGCGAAAGGTCGGGGCGCAGGGCTAGCAGGCAGAAGCTGTAGATGCTGAGCATGGAGGCTGATCTGACGGCGCTAGGGGGAAGGCCGATAAAGACAACATACGCCCATACGGCAACGAGGGACAGGGCAATGGTGGGTCTGGAACGGCGCTTTCCGCCCAGAAGAATCACGAAGAGCTGGAAGATAATGCCTATGTGCAAGCCGCTAACTGCCAGTATATGACTTGTGCCGGAGATGGAAAAGCTCTCCTTGGTTTCCTGGTCGAGTGAACCCTTATCGCCCATCGCCATCGCAGAAATCACGGCGAAATCCTGTCCGTCGATATGATAAGTATGCAGCTGTTGTTCCAGCTGCTGGCGGAAGGAACGGCTTGCCAGGATGGTGCGGTCGATGGGAGAGAGTGACTGGTAGGTCATGATGCTGCCAGGTGCTTTCGTCTTATCGATATGATGGGAGGTGATGAAACCGCCCAGACAGAACAGGCAGAGCGACAGAAGGAAGCTCTGAAGAAGGACTAGCTGCTTGATTTTTCTGAAGAAGAGCCGGAAAAGCTGACGGTTTTCATTGAGTACATAGCAGCAGCCGGCTAAGGCTATGGCAATGATGGCTGCAATGAGCCAATAGCGCGTGGAAAAGTAATCATAGCTGTATCTGGCTGTGATGATGCTAAGTGATAGTATGAGGCTGAAGAACATCAGCGGAGTGACTGGGAGTCTTTTATTTCTGTCCATTTTAGCTGTGTTTTCAGGTTCGTTTAAAAAAAGAAAAGCCCGACAAAAGGTTGGGATAGTCCAACTCTCTTATCGGGCTTCTCATATATATAATAATGTATAAGCCTGCCAGGAAGCAGGAATACATCATTTCGGGAGATTACTCTCTCTTGAGATTATTTGCCGAATCCGAAGATACGCTTGATGAATTTCTTCACAGGATTATCGTTCTTCTGTGGATTGACAACAGGAGCATACTTGCGAGGACCGGAATTCTCAGTTCCCTTCTTCTGCTGGTTCTGTGGAGCAGCGCCCTGTCGCTTCTGCTGGCTCTGCTGGGCGCCACCCTGCTTCTTCTGGGCTACGCCTCTGCCTCGGCCATTGCTGCCTGGACGAACATTGTTCTCATTGCCCGGGTGCTGGTTGCCGTTAGACTGCTGATTGCCATTCTCGTTGTTGCGCTGCTTATTGTTGCGGCGCTTGTTGTTATTGCGGTTCTTCTGCTCGCCGTTGCGCTGCTCAGCGTTTCTCTGTTCATTGTTCTTGAACTCGCGATTCTTCTGCTCGCCGTTCTCGTGATTCTTCTGTGAACCATTCTCGCCATTGTTCTGAGGAGTCTTTTCCTGACGCTCGTTTGGCTTGTTTGGCTTGCGCTTGTGCGAAGTCTGGTCGCGGTCTTTCTGTCTGCGGCTCTTGGCGCTGGTCTTGGTCTTGCCCTCGCCCTCGCCGTTGCTGTTATTGTTGCCGCCGCGGTTGCCGTTGCGGTTGTTTCCGCCCTGCTTTCCGCCCTTGCCCTTTCGACCATTGTTGCGTTTTGAAGGCTTGTTGAGCTTGATGTATTCAGGGCCTTCGCCGCAATCTTCCGGCAGAGGCATCTTCTCTACCACCTTCTCCAGGAACTTCTCAATCTGCTGGAACCAGTACTGGTCTTCCTCGTTGACGAAGGTGATGGCTCTACCATCGCGGTTGGCACGGGCTGTACGGCCGATGCGGTGAACATAATCCTCAGTATCGTGAGGAACGTCATAATTGATGACCATCTCGATATCATCAATATCGATTCCACGAGCCACGATATCCGTAGCAACCAGTACGTCGAACTGACCGCTCTTGAACTTGAACATCACATCATCGCGCTCTGCCTGCTCCAGGTCGGAGTGCATTGCACCGCAGTTGATGCCGATCTGCTGAAGGGCAGCAGCCAGCTGCTTCACCTTCATCTTGCTGCCGCTGAACACGATGACGCGCTTCATATCGCCAGCCTTGAAGATATCCTTGATGATGGTCATCTTCTGGGTCTCGTAACAAACGTAAGCCTCCTGCTTGATCTTCTCGGCAGGCTTGCTTACGGCAAGCTTGATCTCTACAGGATTCTTGAGCAGGGCCTTGGCAAGTTCCTCTATCTTCTCAGGCATGGTGGCAGAGAACATGATGGTCTGGCAGGTCTTTGGCAACTTGGAGGCGATGGTATTGATGTCTTCTGAGAAGCCCATGTCGAGCATGCGGTCGGCCTCATCGAGAATGAAGAAGCTTACCTTGCTCAAATCTACATTACCCAGGGAAATGTGGGTGATGAGGCGACCTGGAGTAGCAATCACGACATCAGCACCCATGCGGAGACTCTTCAGCTCCTGATCGTAGCGGTTGCCGTCGTTGCCGCCATAAACAGCCACGCTGCTCACATCCTGCAGGTAGTAGCCGAAGCCCTGCATGGCCTGGTCTATCTGCTGGGCTAACTCGCGGGTTGGCGACATGATGACGCAGTTGATGGCGTCTTTCGGATAGCCGCCATCGTCAAGCTTGCTCAATACTGGGAGCAGATAGGCTGCAGTCTTACCCGTTCCGGTCTGTGCCACGCCCAATACGTCGTGACCTTCCAATATCTCAGGGATACATTTTTCCTGTACAGGGGTGCAAGTGTCGAAGCGCATGTCGTATAATGCGTCGAGCACGTTGTCATTCAAATCTAATTCGTCGAAATACATTCTTTTTCTTTCTTTTGTTGACCATTGAGCCGGATGGATCTTCATCCGTTCCAATGGTCAAGGTTCTTTGTTTCAATGTTTAATTACCTTGGTGCCTTGCGGTAGCAGAAGTAGGCAACGAAGGCGAAGATGATGTTCGGCAACCAAGCGGCAAGTGCCGGAGGGAAATTTGCCTGGATGGCAAAGGTTGCCGATACGGTTTGCAGCATGATGTAGCCGAAGCTCAGTGCAAGACCGATTCCCAAGGATAGGCCCATACCTCCCTTTCGCTTGCGCGATGAAAGCGAAACACCGATGATGGTGAGGATGAAGGAGGCAAACGAGGCGGCGATGCGCTTGTGGTATTCTACCTGATACTGCACCACATTGCCCGAACCGCGGTTGATCTGCTTGGAAATATACTCCTTCAGTTCCGGACTGGTGAAGGTTTCCTGCTGACCCTTGGAATAAACCAGGTCGGTAGGCTCCATCGTAATCAGCGTATCCTTCTGCGCTCCGCTGGTGATGTGTTCCTTCATACCTTTCAGCTGGCGCACCTTCCAGTTGCTCAGCTTCCAGTGGTATTTGCTGTCGGAGATTGTATCATACTGAATCTCCATTGCCGTAAGGTGGCTTACGAGTTTCTTGTCCTGGAACTTGTCGAGACAGAATCCGTAACCCCGCTTCGAGTTGTTGTCGTAGTGCTGCATATAGGCAATTACGCCCTTATCTACCTGCAGCTGTACGTTTTCGGCAGAAGTATTCTTCTTCTTGTTCTTGTACATCGTCTCAAAGTTCTGGCGTACTACCGTGCCGTGTGGAATCACGTAGGCAGAGAGTACATAGCTCAAGGCTGAGAGCATGATGCAGGTGATGAGGTAAGGACGAAGGAGTCGCTTGAAGGAAACACCTGATGCCAGAATGGCGATGATTTCAGAGTTGCCTGCCAGCTTCGACGTGAAGAGGATGACCGCCACAAACACGAACAACGCACTGAAGAGGTTGGCGAAGTAAGGGATGAAGTTGGCATAATAATCGAAGATGATGGCTTTGGCTGGTGCATGATACTCCGTGAACTTCGCCAGGTTCTCATTGAAGTCGAACACGATGGAGATGGAGATGATCAGTGCAATCGAGAAGAAGTAGTAGCCTAAGAACTTCTTGATAATGTACCAGTCTAACCGCTTGATGTATCTCAGTGGGTTGAGATACCTGAGCACCCTGAGGAATCGCAGCTTGTGCCCGATCCAGCCTAGAATGCGGACTATGCGCAGCAAGATGGCAATGAGCCAGCCGAAGCGAGATTCGAAGGCTCTGCCTATCTTGAGTAGTCTGCGATGTTTTCTGATGTATTTATAATCTTTCATCATTTAATGTAAAATATGTATAGGAGCATCCTATAAAGTTCAATGCTCAACGCTCATGCTAGATTCGTCGGCCGAGTTGATCGATGATAGAGCGTTTCCACTCTACGAAGTCGCCCTGCTCGATATGATGGCGCGCATCTGTAACGAGACGGAGATAGAACGAGAGGTTGTGGATGCTGGCAATCTGCATGGCAAGGAGCTCCTGGGCCTTGAAGAGATGGTGCAGGTAGGCCTTGGTGGTAATCTGGTCGATGTCGCAGCCGTCTGGATCCACTGGACTGAAATCCATCTCCCACTTCTTGTTGCGCATGTTCATCGTACCATTATAGGTAAAGAGCATCGCATTGCGGCCGTTGCGGGTTGGCATTACGCAGTCGAACATATCAACACCGCGCTCGATGGCCTCGAGCAGGTTCTGGGGAGTTCCTACGCCCATCAGGTAGCGAGGCTTGTCCTTTGGAAGAATCTCATTCACCACCTCGATCATTTCGTACATCACCTCGGTAGGCTCGCCTACGGCAAGACCGCCGATGGCATTTCCGTCGGCTCCCTTATCGGCAATGTACTTGGCAGCTTCGCGGCGCAGCTCTGGGAAAGTACATCCCTGGACGATAGGGAAGAGGCTCTGCTGATAACCGTAGAGAGGTTCTGTCTCGTCGAAGCGCTTGATGCAGCGGTCGAGCCAGCGCTGAGTCATCTCCAGACTCTTCTTCGCATACATGAAGTCGCTTTGTCCGGGAGGACACTCATCGAAAGCCATCATGATGTCGGCACCGATGATGCGTTCTGTATCCATCACGTTCTCTGGTGTGAAGAAATGCTTGCTGCCATCGATGTGGGAACGGAACTCGCAGCCCTCTTCTCTGAGCTTGCGGATTCCGGTAAGCGAGAATACCTGGAAGCCGCCGCTGTCGGTGAGGATAGGACGGTCCCAGCCGTTGAACTTATGCAGTCCGCCTGCCGCCTTGATGACTTCGAGTCCCGGGCGCAGGTAGAGATGGTAGGTGTTTCCCAGGATGATCTGGGCCTTTACCTGCTGGCGCAATTCTTCGAAATGTACACCCTTTACGCTACCCACAGTTCCCACAGGCATGAAGATCGGAGTCTTGATCTGTCCGTGGTCGGTGGTGATGATGCCGGTGCGAGCATCGCTTGCCTTATCTGTTACTTGTAGTTCAAATTTCATTTCTTTTCTTTTTTGTCATTTTCTGGAATGGTGAAGTCGATAGGGTGCTTTACCTTCTCGTCGGTGAGGGCAAACTCCCAGACATCTGCTACATCTTCTACATAATGGAACTCTACGCCCTTGAGGTATTTCTCTGGAATGTCGAGGATGTTCTTCTTGTTTTCCTTGCAGATCACGATGTCGGTAATGCCGGCACGCTTGGCTGCCAGGATCTTCTCCTTGATGCCTCCCACTGGGAGCACCTTGCCGCGAAGAGTAATCTCGCCGGTCATGGCTATGTTCTTGCGAACCTTGCGCTGGGTGATGGCCGAAGCGATGCTGGTGGCAATGGTAATACCTGCCGAAGGACCGTCCTTTGGTGTTGCACCTTCCGGTACATGGATGTGGATGTTCCAATTTTCAAAGATGCGGTAATCCACGCCCAGCAGGTCGATATGCGCCTTGATGTATTCCAGGGCGATGACTGCCGATTCCTTCATCACGTCTCCCAGATTACCGGTCAGGGTAAGCTTGCCCTGTCGTCCCTTGCTCAGAGAGGTTTCGATAAAGAGAATCTCGCCGCCCACAGAGGTCCATGCAAGTCCTGTTACTACTCCGGCATAATCGTTGCCCTGATAGATGTCGCGGGTGAACGGGGCTGTACCGAGAATCTCCTTCAGGTCTGATGCGGTGATGGATGGCTTCTCCAATTCCTTGGAATAGGCGAGCTTGTAGGCAATCTTGCGCAATCCTTTGTTGATTTGCTTCTTGAGCTGGCGCACACCGCTTTCTCGGGTGTAGTGCTCGATGATGCCCTCAATGGCTGCCTTGTTGAAGCTTACCTTCGGGGTGAACTTGTCGAGACCTGTATTCTCCAATTCCTTCGGAATCAGGTGGCGCTTGGCAATCTCTATCTTCTCCTCCGTAATGTAGCCGCCTACTTCGATGAGCTCCATTCGGTCGAGCAAAGGACGTGGGATTGAGCTGATGTCATTGGCGGTTGCGATGAAGAGAACCTTAGAGAGATCGTAATCCACATCCAGGTAATTGTCGTGGAAGGTGTTGTTCTGCTCTGGGTCGAGTACTTCAAGCAAGGCTGATGCTGGATCACCCTGGTGGTTGTTAGCTGAAACCTTGTCTATCTCGTCGAGGATGAAGACAGGGTTGCTGCTGCCTGCCTTGAGGATGTTCTTGACAATGCGGCCAGGCATGGCTCCGATATAAGTGCGGCGGTGACCACGAATCTCGGCTTCATCGTGCAGACCTCCCAGAGACATTCTCACGTATTTGCGCTTCATGGCCTTGGCTATGCTCTTGCCCAGACTGGTCTTGCCGACTCCCGGAGGACCATAGAGACAGAGAATCGGACTCTGCATTCCGCCCTTCAGCGATCTTACGGCAAGATATTCCAGGATGCGCTCCTTTACTTTCTCCATGCCGTAGTGATCCTGGTTGAGAATCTTCTGGGCATGAGACAGGCTGAGGTCATCCTCGGTGTATTCGCCCCAAGGCAAATCTACCAGCGTCTGCAGATAGTTGAGCTGGATAGGGTAGTCTGGGCTCTGTGGATGGATGTTGTCGAGTTTACTCAACTCCTTCTGGAAAACCTTCTGGGTAGCCTCGTTCCATTTCTTGGTCTTGGCCTTTTCGAGCAGTTCCTTCTTTTCCGGACTGCTTTCGCCTTCGCCCAGCTCTTCCTTGATGTTCTTGATCTGCTGCTTCAGGTAATATTCCTTCTGCTGTTCGTCGAGATCAAACTGAGTCTTGTTTCTGATTTCATTTTGCAGGTAGAGCAGTTTCTGCTCCTTGTGCAAGGCCTTGAGCGCCTCTATCAGTCGTTCCGACAGCTTCTCCTGTTCCAGCATCTTGATCTTGTCTTCTGCCGTAAAAGGAAGGGAGGTGCAGATGAAGTTGCATTTCACGAAGCGATTGGTAATCTCATTGATTGCATAGACAGCCTCGTTGGGAATGTTCTCATTGTACTGAATGAATTTGATAGATTCCTCGAAGAATGTTTGGGTCAATGCCTTGAACATAGGGTCCTTGGCTTCCTTTTCGGTAGGCCAGGTCTCTGGCAGACTTTCCACATCGGCAAGGTAGAATGGATCCTTATCTACAATCTGCTTCATCTTGCATCTGCCTAAACCCTGCACGATGATGGTCTTCTGATGTTCTTCATTTGGCATATTGATGACTCTCATCAACTTGGCAAATGTTCCGGTTTCGTACAAGTCTTCCTGGTTAGGTGAGTCTGTGTCCGCATGCTTCTGGCAAAAGATGCAGAATACTGTTTCTGGATTTTGCTCCAGCATGTTTGCCAACTCCTTGCTCTCCGCCCTGCCTATCAGGATCGGGGTAAGCACGGATGGAAATACTACCAGGTCGCGAGTGCAGAGGGTAGGATAGATTCCTGCCTCCCTTTCTTGTATCAATACGGATGCATCGCCCTCAAAGTCGGCTATCATCTGGATTTGTGTATTTGAATTTCTGTTCATATTCTATTTGATAAACACTTTTTGGGGTGTATATGAATTTCTGTTCCTGTTTTATTTTGATAAACACTTTTTGGAGTGCATATTCTCTTGAATATATATTTATAGGGTGCAAAGTTAATGAATTTTGCCGAGAATCCCATCGTTTTTTCCGAAAATCACCTCTTTATTATATATTATTATTAATATAGGCAAGAAGACTGTAATAAAATGCTGATTTTTGCGTTACTATCTTAAAAGTAAAACTATGACAGGATTTAAATTCAAACAATTTGAGATTCATCAGAATCGTTGCGCCATGAAGGTGGGAACGGATGGCGTGCTGCTGGGAGCGTGGGCACCTGGCGGTAAACGCATTTTGGATATCGGGTCGGGAACCGGACTCATTTCGCTGATGATGGCGCAGCGCTTCCCTGAGGCGCAGGTGCTGGGTATTGATATGGATGGAGAGGCTTGTGAGGAGGCTGCTGAGAATGTGGCTGCAAGTCCTTTTGCCGATCGTGTCGAAATAGAATGCTGCCGATTGCAGGATTATCATTCTGCGGAGTCTTTTGATGCAATCGTAAGCAATCCTCCTTTTTTCTTGAATAGCCTAAAAAATCCAGACAGTAAACGTACGATGGCCCGCCATACGGATAGCTTGCCTTTCAGAGATCTTTTCAGGGGAGCAAAAATGCTGCTGAGTGATGATGGAGTTTTTTCAGTGATAGTTCCTTCTGAGGTTCTTGAGGTGGTTGTGTCGGAAGCTTGTATGCTAGGATTTTATCTTGTCAGGCAGTGTGGCGTTAAGACAGTGGAGCGCAAACAGCCTAAACGCTATCTTCTGTCGTTCGCAAAGCATCGGTATAATGGTATGGAAAATACTATAAAAACAATGACCGATTCCGAGGGGAACCGGTCAGAATGGTATGCGAAAATTACAGAAGAATTTTATATCAGGTAGGGGCTAGAGATTCAGCTTTCTCTGTACGAGCTTGCTGATGGCTCCTACTCGCTTGCTTTGGCGCTGGATGTCTTTGTGAATGTCATCGCGCACTATATTTATGTCATTGAAGAAATCGGCAAAGGCCGATTGAATGATGTTCGGCTTGCGTACACTCTTGTCTGCAAACGGATTTACAATCATCTTGATGCCTTTTTCTTCCATGTGCACATCTATGTCGGCGCCAGTCATCACTGGGTCGCCGTCATAATGGATGACACCCGGCTTGCTGCGGGTGATGTGGAGCTTCTTGCACCGGAAAGACTTGATCTTCGAGTTTTTGTCGAGGGTCTTGTTGAACATGTCGAAACTAACCTGTGAAGCTTCGATGACATCAAACGGTTCCATGATGACCACATCCATCAATCCATCGCTCATAGATGCCTGTGGGGCAATATAGGCGTTGTTGCCGTATTGGGAAGCGTTGGCACATGAGATGAGAAACGCTTTATATTGTTTTGTTCCAGTCTCATCCTCCAGAGTATATGTTTCAGGCTCATATTTCAAGCCTTCTCTCAGAATGTTTTCTGCATAGCTGATCGGCCCACGCTTTCCGCTTTCTGCAAACTTCATGCTGACAAAGGCATCGAAGCCCATTCCGCAAGTGCAGAAGAATGGGTATTCGTTGATGACTCCGTAGTCAAGGTCGTGTATTTTGCATGCGTTGATGATCTCAATGCTTTTCTTTAGGTTCATTGGCAACAGCAGGTGGCGCGCCAGGCCGTTTCCTGAGCCGCAAGGCAGAATACCTAATGCAGAGTCGGAATGGACGAGGGAACGGGCCACCTCGTTCACGGTACCATCGCCACCTACAGCAACCACAATGTCTGCATGGTTGTCTCTGGCTTCGGCTGCCAGTTCTGAGGCGTGTCCTGGTCTTTCAGTCATTTTTATCTCGTACTCGAACTGCTCCTTGTCCAAAGTAGAATCTATCAAACTGGGAACCGCTGCTTTGCTGCTGGTTCCAGAAATCGGGTTCATGATGAAAACTATCTTTTTTTTCATATCTTAGTCAAGAAATTGTTTTTTAAATTGCAAAAGTAATAAAAATCCCTAAAATGGCAAGAAATATCTACTAAAAAAAGCATAAAAGTAAACTTTCTTAGGAAAAAAGCGGTTTTATTAATCTTTTTTTGTATCTTTGCAGCCTGAAACTAGAAAATAAATTAAAATAGAAATAAAGTACACCTATTATAATGGGACAATTACAAGAAAGATACAAGAATTATCGTGTACCTCAGAAGTATATGGAAGCCGGTGTGTATCCATACTTCCGTGAGATCACAAGTAAGCAGATGACAGAGGTAACTGACATCGATGGTCACAAGATCCTGATGTTCGGTTCTAATGCTTACCAGGGTTTGACTAATGATCAGCGAGTTATCGATGCAGCTAAGGCTGCTCTTGACAAGTACGGCTCAGGCTGTGCTGGTAGCCGCTTCCTCAATGGTACACTCGATTTGCATGTGCAGCTCGAAAAAGAGCTTGCTGAGTTTATGGGCAAGGATGAGACATTGTGCTTCTCTACTGGTTTCTCTGTAAACCAGGGCGTGTTGGCATGTGTTGTAGGCCGCGGTGATTATATCATCTGTGACGACCGTGATCATGCCAGTATCGTAGATGGCCGTCGTCTTTCATTCGCTACCCAGCTTCACTACAAGCACAACGATATGGAAGATTTGGAGCGCGTGCTCTCTAAGCTTCCTGAGGATGCAGTCAAGCTCATCGTTGTGGATGGCGTGTTCTCTATGGAGGGCGATTTGGCTAACTTGCCAGAAATCGTGAAGTTGAAGCATAAGTACAACTGCTCTATCATGGTAGATGAGGCTCATGGCCTTGGCGTGTTTGGTAAGCAGGGACGTGGTGTCTGCGATCATTTCGGCTTGACAGATGAGGTGGACCTTATCATGGGTACCTTCTCTAAGAGTCTGGCATCTATCGGTGGTTTCATCGCATCAGATAAGGATACTATCAATTTCCTCCGTCACAACTGCCGTACTTACATCTTCAGTGCATCCAACACTCCAGCAGCTACAGCAGCAGCGCTTGAGGCACTCCACATCATTCAGAATGAGCCAGAGCGTTTTGAGAATCTGTGGGATGTTACCAACTATGCTTTGAAGCGTTTCCGTGAGGAGGGTTTCGAGATTGGTGAGACTGAGAGTCCTATCATTCCTCTCTACGTTCGTGATGCAGAGAAGACATTCGTTGTTACCAAGCTGGCTTATGATGCAGGTGTGTTCATCAATCCTGTTATCCCACCAGCATGTGCTCCTCAGGACACATTGGTGCGTTTTGCTCTTATGGCTACTCATACAAGAGAGCAGGTAGAGAAGGCTGTTGAGATCTTGAAGAAGATTTTCGTAGAGGAAGGCATCATCAAGGCGTAATAGCAAAACAATGCGGTTGCTGAAAAATCATCAATCGCCATATATAATTAAGGTATAAAGGGGTAATTTCTTCGGAAGTTGCCCCTTTTTTAGGAAAAAACGGAATAAATGCATATTTTTACAAAAAAAAGTTGCTGGAAAATTTGGTGGAATAAGAAAAATGTTGTACCTTTGCACCCGCAATTCAGAAATGATGCTTACTGCAAAGAAGTAATTTCATTGTGAGAAGAAAGCGGGGTGTAGCGCAGCCCGGTAGCGCTCCTGTTTTGGGAACAGGTGGTCGCA
>JAJWLX010000119.1 GCA_021636625.1 Prevotella sp.
GCCCTCACCTCTTCTTTGCCGGCGAAGTGCTCGACATCGATGCCATCACCGGCGGTTTCAATCTGCAGGCCGCCTGGACCACGGGGTATGTGGTGGGACAACATATCGGAGAATAAAAGGCGGGGATTTCCTCGCCTTAGGGCTTTCTATCACTTTCTCAAAAACTTTTCTCCCCAAAAAACTTGCCATATCAAATAATTATTGTATTTTTGCAGTAAGATTTTAAAAAGAAGAAAGATTATGGCAACAAAACTATATCCTTTGGGCATACAGACTTTCGAACGAATTCGAGAAGAAGACAAACTGTATATCGACAAGACGGAATACATCTACCGCATGGCTCACACCAACGGTAAATATTTCTTCTTAAGCCGACCACGCCGTTTCGGAAAGTCGTTACTGGTTTCTACCTTCAAAAACTATTTTGAGGGAAAGAGAGACCTGTTCAAAGGACTTGCCATCGAAAAGCTGGAGAAAGAATGGACAGCATATCCCGTGCTGCATTTTGACCTGAGCGGAGGCAAGCACATGGAAAAGGATCAGTTGGAAAGATACCTCGGTTTCATCCTGGAAATGGAAGAGAAAAAATGGGGTATCACCCAACCGCAGATTGATGCCAACAACAGACTCACAGAACTGATCTTTACGGCATACGAGAAAACAGGGAAACAGGTGGTTGTGCTCATCGACGAATATGACGCACCGATGCTTGACGTGGCACACGAACAGGAGCAACTGGATGCTCTGCGAAACATCATGCGCAACTTCTTCAGTCCACTGAAATTCTGCGAAGCAAAACTCCGTTTCGTCTTCCTCACCGGCATCACCAAGTTCTCGCAGGTAAGCATCTTCAGCGAATTGAACAATATCACCCTCATCTCTATGGACAAAGATTATGCAGGTATCTGCGGCATCACCCAGGAAGAACTGCTTACCCAAATGCAGGAAGATATTGATATGCTTGCCCTATCACAGGACTTGACGAGAGAAGCTGCCATTGCCAAACTGAAGGAATATTACGATGGCTATCATTTTGCCAAGGTATCACCGGATGTCTTCAATCCTTACAGTCTGCTCAATTGCTTTGCAGAAAAAGAATTCGGCTCCTATTGGTTCAGTTCGGGTACCCCTACCTATCTCATCAATATGCTGAATAAGTTTGAGGTACTGCCCAACGAGATAGCTCCTACAGAAGCACTGGAATCTGCCTTCGATGCCCCGACGGAAAAGATGAAGGCCATCACCCCACTGCTCTATCAGAGCGGATACATAACCATCAAGGATTATGACAAGGATACCCAGCTCTATACCCTCGACATCCCGAACAAGGAAATAAGAGTAGGACTGTTTGACAATCTCCTGCCCAACTACGTGGATGGCAAGAGTGCCCAGCAAGGAGGCGTCACCATCGCCAAGATGGCATCCCTTATCCGCAAGCAAGATATGGATGGTGCCCTGCAGCTTCTGCAGGATTACTTCGAAACCATTCCGTATTGCCATGTAACCAATCATGAGGGACATTATCAGCAGATGCTCTACATTATCTTCACCCTGCTCACGGGATTTGTCCTGGATGTGGAAGTACATACACCAAGAGGAAGAGTGGATATGGTTCTGCTTACCCAGACCGACCTCTACCTCATTGAGCTAAAGCTCAACAAGAGTGCCCAGGCAGCCATGCGCCAAATGAATCTGAAGAACTACCACAAGCGCTTTGCCCTCTGTGGCAAACCTATCACCAAGGTAGGCATCAACTTTGACAGCACTACGGGGAGCATCAAAGATTGGATTATCGAAAAAGCATAACTTTACAGATATCACACTTCAAGATATCTCAATAAAAAAGGAGAAGACTCACAAGAATCCTCTCCTTTTTTATTGAGTTCTTTAGAATGAACTGATATTTTTCTTCCATTCAAATACTATTCTTCCTGCGAAACAAAATCTTTCACGATGCGGGTGTATTCCTCGTGATGGTCGCGATATGCCATGGCATGAACGGAGCCTTTGGCGATGAAGATGGCTTTACGGCCCTTCGTCTTTGCCTCATAAAGCGGATGAAGCATGGCGTAGGGCACGAAGGCATCCTTATCGCCATGGATAAAGAGCATCGGTTTGGTGCTCTTGCGAACCTGCTCTATCTGCTGCGCCTCGACAAACGACCAGCCGTAGCGATGCTGGCAAAGGGCGGAAGTGGTATTCATCAGCGGGAAGGCAGGCAAGCCAAACTGGTCTTTGAGCTGAGCGGAAAACTCATCCCATACGCTGGTATAGCCGCAGTCCTCCACAAAGCACTTCACGTAATCGGGAGTCTTCTCTCCCGATACTGCCATCGTGGTTGCCGCACCCATCGAAATACCGTGAATCACCTGACGGGTATTCTTCACTCTTTGTTCTTCACTCTTCACTTTAAAAATCTCATTGGCGATTTCCGACCATCTGATGACATCCCATCTATCCTTCCATCCCATCTGGATATGGTCGCCCTCACTCTCTCCATGTCCATACAGATCTGGCAGGAGCACATTATACCCCATATCGTGATTATAGAGATAGGCGATGTGCAGCATTCCCTCGGAGCGCACCTGATAGCCATGCACCACCACGGCAGTCTTTTCCGTAGTCTTCGGTGCATAGAGATAGATGGCATGTGCCTTGTAGCCCGACGGCATCGTTACAAAGGTATCCTTCACACAATGGTGCTGATACACGGAGTCCATCCAGCCAATCATCCAGGGGCACTCGTTCTTCATTCTGTTTTTCCAATGCTCAGCCGTCATTCTCTCCTCCTTCGGATAGTTGAGCGAATAATTGAGCATATAGTTGCTGGCGCCATACAGTCCCAGCACCACGAGCACCACCAAGCCCAGAGCCGAAGCGATGCCTATCTTTCTCATCTTTTTCTGTTTTATCTTCTTCTGTTTCATCTTCTTCATTCTTATTGCTATTACATATATCTATTATAGAGTTTCCGCTGCAAAATTAAGGAAAAAGATGGAAATAGCAAAGAAACGGAGGGAAAAATCCTGCTAAATTGAAGCTATAATCTGCTCTTTTCTGCATTACCGGCACCTGTACCCTTATACTTGCTCTTGGTGGCATTGAAGTTATAAGTTACATTGACCAAGAACATGCGGGTATTATCTATACCAGTTCTGGTGAAGTGCGCATACGAATTATGATATTGCCAACTCTCGTTCTGACCGTGAAGCAAATCCTCTGCTTCCAGTCTCACAACCAGTCGGTTGTTCAGGAACGACTTGGAAATAGATGCATCCAGGGAATTCCATGCATAGTTGACACCCAATTCGCTATAATTACGCGACTGGTAAGAGTATTCCAATCTAGCCTTCCAATGATGTGGCAATACCCAGGTATTCTCCAAATCCAGATAGAGAGAAGGACGATTGGCATTATAGTCGCTGACATATTTGCTGGCATCAAAGAACTGATTGACCAGACCTACCGTATAGTCAAGATGCCATAAGCCTATCACCGGAGTTGCCTCAAGATAGAACTTCAGGTTCTGAATCTTATCTACATTCTCGTAATATGACAGGGCTATATCCTTATTGCCCTGGAATGGCTTCATCATATATACCGAGGCATTCTTGTTGTAAATATATTCAGCAGAGAAACTCAGCCAGGAATATTGCGCATCCCATTCCAGATGATAGGCATCCGTTGGTCGCAAGTTCGGATTGCCGCTTTCATAGGAATGACGACTCGTATATCGGGTATAACCGGAAAGACGGAAGTAACTTGGTCGATAGGTCTTCGCCGTGAAACTCAACGAAGAATGCCACTTGCCCTTGTCATATCCCAAGGATACATTAGGAAATACATTATCATACTTTCTGCTCATATCCGGGTTGAGCACTCCTTCGGCATAATAGTCTGATTTCACATGCTCATATCTCACACCGGCATTCAGAGAATAATCTCCCAACGACCATGCAGCCTCAGCAAAAGCGGCTATGTTCTGTTCCTTGATTCTGGAATCATTGGATGCAGCCACACCACCCTCGTTCTGGTTGTTGGTATGACTATCAGAATTTGTGTATTCCGAACCAAAGTCTATGTTCAACTGGTCGGTCAAAGGATAAGAAACAACCAATTTACCGGCAAGCAACTTTCCTTTGGTATGACTATCTGAACATACAATCTGGTCGCCCAACTCAGAACTGGTTTCTGTGGCTTTCTGTATCTGATCTTTCGTCCGCCACATAGCAGATGCATTCAGGTCTATACTCCACTTGCCTATCTTACCATTATAATAAAAATCTGCCTGATGAATAGGTGTCTGCTTGGAATCTGACTCATCGTTGAGATAATTCACATCTCCCTGATGAACTCCATCCTGAAAGATGGAATAGTTATTCTGATCAGTAAAATACTTGGTATAGCCAGAACCAAACTTATATTTCAGACCGATGGTATGATTTTCGTTGAATTCATAATTGAAACCCAGATTGGCATCAGGTCCATAATTTCTAGCATCTATGCGCCCTGCAGATTTTTGATATATCTGATGCTGATTTCCATTGATATATTCATCCAATCCCAACTTATCATAGAAATACGAATCTGACCACATCAATCCACCGAATACATCCAGTCCACCCACACGGTAATTGAGATTAGCCTGCTCTTGCCAAGCATTCTTCATGGCAAAACCATATTTTGCCTGGAAATTACCACTCCATCCATAACCTTGCTTCTTGACCGTAGTTATACGAATCACCGAATTGACCTGGGCATCATACTGGGCACCGGGAGTCGTGATAACCGTCACGTTCTTCACATCCTTGGAAGATATGGTTTGCAATTCATTTTTGTCGGTCAGCTTTCTGCCGTTGACATAAATCTCCGGTGTGCCTTTTCCGAACACCGAGCAGTTTCCATCTTTATCTACACGCACTCTTGGAACCTGCTTCAACAAGTCGGCAACCATACCCGCATCACTCAGTATCGTACCCTGCACCTGGGTCTGGAATCCCTCGCGAGTCAGTTTAGTCTTGGGGCGAACCGCCTTCACAATCACCTTCTGCAGGTTCAACGTTGCCTCCTTCAGAGTAATTGAACCAATCTTACCAGTATTATAAGTAGCAACAGCGGTATGATAGCCCACGCAACTAACTCTTACTATCGCCTTTCTGGCTCCGCAGGGAATCACAAACTGGCCGTTCTCATTCGTCACGCCACC
>JAJWLX010000023.1 GCA_021636625.1 Prevotella sp.
GAATGTTAAACTAACATAACCTATGAAGGGACTTTTTCAGTGCCCTCCCAGGGCATCACCCTGGGTTACAACGGGCTCAAACCATACGCCCTGAACCAACGGTCACCGGCGCGTAGCGGAAAGGTAAAGGGCAAAAGCTTTCCCTTAACACAAACTTTTAAAGCGAAAACAACAAAAAATGGCCGTAAAATTTTGTATTGTCTGCTTTTCTCAGTATCTTTGCATCCGTTTTTGAAATTTAGATCAATCAATAGGATAATACAAAAAAACAGATATGACAAATAATACGAACAAGCACACCTTGCCAATCTGGACAGAGGTGGAATACACAGCATTATGTAAGAACCCGTATCTATCTACTCCTTTCTTCATCCCAAAGGAATCGAAGGTTTTCCTTTGCAAGGAAGACGGAAGCAGAGAGGAACAGAGAATGATCTTCCTGGTCTTCAAATCTACTGCTGCCGCAGAAGAGGACGAATGGGAAGATGACCCAATGCCGGGAGAAATGTGGGTAAAGCCTCTGGAAGATGATGATACCGAGGTATATGAACCTGCCAAGGTTATCTATCTGGGACAGGACATCGATGATTTTATCCAGGTGACCAGCGAGGACGAAAACACCATCACTTTTGATATCTACTGGCGCCATGGCGACGTGAAAGTAGAAAAGGCAGAGAAGACCGACGATGGCTTCGTCTGCAAGAAGGAGGACTTCGGTGACGAAGGCTTGCGCCTCACTCTGATTCCGGAAGAGGGAAATCCTTTCTCTCTCAATATTCAGATTCCATACATCGGTTTCTCGCTCTACGACAGCGAGGGCAACAAGGTACACAATGAACTGGAGGTGGCTCACGACAAGGTAGATGAGTATCGCTACGAATTTGTTGGTGATGACAACAACGACCGCTTCACCCTGCAGTTAGACGACAACAAACTGGTTTATATCTGCGTGCTCCGTCATGAGGATGCCCAGCTAGTGGTTCGCGACCAGCGCCAGCGCCTTGCCGTAGTAGATCAGATTCCGTCTGAGGGAAAATTGAGCGAGCTGATGATGAATGCCCATTCTGCCCTGATCAAGAACAAGAACTACCGTTGGCGCATCAACATTGCCGGCAGCAGCATCACCCACGAGGTGGAACTGGAGATTACCCCAGAAAGTCTCGTTGCCTTCATCAAGGAGCAGATGGCAAAGGGCATCGACATCGATACCCTGGGACAGAGCCTCATTGCCATGGAGCAGAAGTATGCCTTCCAGTGGTTCTGGCTGAAGGACAGCGACTGGAGTCATGATGATCCGATGTTCGACATGTTCATGAACCAGCTTGTAGCTTTCTCGTATGTAAGCCAGAAGCCTATCCAGGGCGACCAGTTGCAGGCTCGCAACAACAAGCGCAAGATCAAGCGCTGTGCCAAGCTCATCAAGGCTCACCAGAAGGGCGAGATCAGCCTTTGGGAAGAGGATGAGGAGCAGCGCAAGGAGATACTCCATCTCTTCAGCACCTTCCACAGTCCTTTCGTAGAGATTCTGGAGTCATTGAAGGATGAGGAAACAGAAGAAGGAGCATAAAATATAATGAGAGAGGGTGCGTCATAAGTCCATGACGCACCCTCTTCTTATAGCCTAAAATTGTTGTTTTTATCTGAAAATAAAGACATTTTATTCCACATTATTTTGCATATACCATTTTTTTTCGTAACTTTGCCAAAAATTCAATAAAAGCAACAACATGAAATACCCTATAGGAATACAAGACTTTGAAAAAATCAGAAATGACGGTTATGTCTATCTTGACAAGACAGACTTGATTTATGATTTAGTACACAATGGGCATATATACTTTCTGAGTCGTCCAAGACGATTCGGAAAGTCATTGTTGATTTCTACCCTGGAATGCTACTTCCAAGGAAAGAAAGAACTGTTTAAAGGACTTGCCATCGATTCATTAGAAAAAGAATGGAAGCAATACCCTGTTTTCCATATAGATTTCAACGGCAAGGATTTCACACAAGCAGGCGAATTGGAAAAGACTTTGCTGACTTTTGTTGAAAAACAAGAATTGATTTACGGAAGAGACCCATTAGCCACCACCTTGGGAGACCGTTTCATGGCTGTATTGAGAATTGCCCACGAAAAGACAGGACTGGGCGCCGTAGTCTTGATCGATGAATATGACAAGCCTTTACTGGATGTTTTGGACACAGGGTTAAAGACCTTCGATTCTGAAGGCAACGAGCGATTACTGGAAGATAGACACCGTGAAATCATGAAAGGATTCTATAGTGTTTTCAAGGCAGCTGACAGAGATCTGAAATTCGTGTTATTAACAGGTGTTACCAAGTTCTCGCAAGTAAGCGTATTCAGCGGTTTCAACCAACCTGACGACATCAGTATGGACGACCGCTACGAGGCACTTTGCGGAATCACAGAGGAAGAATTATACTCAACCTTCGATGAACAAATCAAGGCAATGTCCGTAAGATATAAAGTATCTGAGGATGAGATGAAACATCGACTCAAGCGCAAGTATGACGGTTATCATTTCAGCCCAAGCATGCTCGACATCTACAACCCGTTCAGCATCTTGAACTCACTGAGCAAGAAAATCCTGAGTGATTTCTGGTTCCGTACAGGTTCGCCTACTTATCTGGTCCGCTTATTAGCTCACTTCGACGAAAATCTTAATGAACTGACAGGAAAATACTATCCTACCAGCAGTTTTATAGATTACAAGGCTGATACCGAGGCTCCCCTACCGATGATCTATCAGAGTGGTTATCTCACCATTAAGGATTGGAATATGGATACCGATTCCTATCTCTTGGATTTTCCAAACGACGAGGTAAAAGCAGGTTTCGTAACCATGGTGGCAGCCAACTATCTGAAGCCTTGAAGCAAATCGAGGAAAAAGGATATGCCCGTGAGTATGCTACAGACAACAGAACGATTTACCAGATTGGCTGCAACTTCTCGTCTAAGACGGGAACGATTGACGATTGGAAGTCAAAAGCATCGTCCAACTCTCTCACCTGATAATGATGTAAATATAGTTCGATATTCATCTCTATCTTCTCAAACGTCCGAAAAATGGGAATTGCAGAGAAGTGATATTTTCCCTTAAGGATTTTTATTTTTTTCCTTAAGGGAAAATATATTTTTCCTTAAGGGTTTTTATTTTTCTCTTTAAGTATTTTTTTCATCGCCCTCGTATTGTTAAGATAATTCAACCACAGAAAAGTTATGTACAACGGCAGAAAGATGGCTATACGTTGGCTTTAAATAGCAGGATAAGATTAAGAAATCCCCCCAACCCTTAAATCTGTGTAAATCTGTGAAATCTGTGGGAGTTATTCTTGTCCCACAGATTTCACAGATTCACACAGATCTTTACCTTAAAAATATGGGGTCCTAACTTTTTCTGAAACTTTTCACGAAAAACTCTTGCTGGTTTGAAAATAAAGTCGTAACTTTGCGCTATATAATTTTAAAACGGATGGTTATGAAGTACTTAGATCCTAAGGCAGACCTTACGTTCAAGAAGATATTCGGCAATCATCCCAAAAGAATGATCAGCCTTCTGAACGCACTTCTGCCACTCAGCGAAGAAGAGCAGATACACGAGATAAAGTATCTGCCTACAGAACTTGTTCCCCAGCTCGAAGGGGGCAAGAACACCATTGTGGATGTACTCTGCACCGATGCAAGAGGAAGAAAGTTCTGCGTGGAAATGCAGATGGAATGGTCTGACGCTTTCCAGCAGCGAGTACTGTTCAATGCATCCAAGCTCTATGTGAGTCAGGCTAAAAAGGGAGGAAAATACAGTGAACTGCAACCCGTATATTCCCTGAATCTTGTGAATGATATCTTTGCGCATGATACACCAGATTTCATCCACAACTACCGCATCGTGCATGACAAGGACAGCAACAAGGTGATAGAAGGCTTGCATTTCACCTTCATAGAACTTCCGAAGTTCACACCTCATTCCATCACCGACAAGCGTATGATGGTCTTGTGGCTCCGTTTCCTCACGGAAATCAATTCCAATACGCAGAAGATTCCAGCTGACCTGCTTAATGACCCGGAGATAGGAAAAGCAGTAGAAGAGCTGGAGATTTCCGGCTTTACAGATGCCGAACTCAGAGCCTACGACAAGTTCTGGGATTCCGTAAGTGTTGAAAGAACCCTCCTGGATGACAGATATCAAAAAGGTAAGGAAGAAGGAATAGCTGAAGGCATGGAAAAAGGTAGAGCTGAAGGCATGTCCCAACAAAGCCTTGAGATTGCCAGAAAGATGCTGGCAATGAATATCGATGAAGCTACCATTATAAAATTAACAGGATTAAACCTGGAGAAAATCAGAAAGCTGAAATCATAGATATTTCACCATCATATAAATCTCCCTATAAGCACAGTTCTGCTGACTTATAGGGAGTTTTTTGGCTAAATATGACGCAGGCAAGTATCATATATGACGTAAGCAATCATCATATATGACGCAGGGCAGCATCATATATGATACTCGCTTACGTCATATATGGCACTCAAAAGCAGGATATGGGTCGCTTACAGCCGCAGCTGGAGGTACAGGAATGGGATTAGAAAAAATCATCCCCCATCCTACTTTCTCAAGCGGGATGGGGTTTTGCTTATGTGATAAGTAAACCTAAAAAACAAAAGCAAGCATCAACTCATTTGAGGGTTGATATTTATATTTATAGATATATGATATCTTTGGGATTTTTCGATTCAAAAGCCCTGCCGGCTTTCACAAGCTGGCAGGGATAATTATAAGTAAAAGATGTAAATAGATGTACCACTGTACTACCTACCTATTAAAACTATAAAATTAATCTTGCAGATTCTACACACATTAATCTGCTACCTTAAATATGAAGGAGGCATATTCACATACACCCGCAATCAATAGACTCTAATTCTTGCGATTATTTACCACAGGCTATCTCTAGCCTACCTATTATATCTCGAACTGTCTTTTTAGAAAACGCCCCGGCGGCGACATAACTTCCGCCGAGGCGCGGCATTTTCATGCGCATTCTATGAAATGAATTTCTTCCGTTCTTACCCCGAGGGCGGATTGCAAATTCGCCGGGACGCCTAACGGGGGATGGGCATTTCCGGTGCTATTTAAGCGTATTTGGGCGATGATAAGTCCAAGTGATTCGACAAGCTCCTAACTTGTTAGGGTCGGGGTGAGAATCTTGTTTGTTAACCTCATTGCCGCCGAGAAATGTTTGTTGGTTTACTCTTTTGGTATTCATATAGCCACTGCCACCTCCAGCGTTATGAGTATTAAATCCTCCTCCACCGCCATAAAAGCCACTACCACCTTGTACTGCAATATTATCTTTCAAGGCATACCCCCCGATTCCGAATGCCGATGGTTGTTTGAGAGTTGCATTTGACGGCGTATTTCTTCCCGGACCTGTTTGGGTTCCCCCCTGTGGTCTAACAGTCGAATCCCAGCTACTGGTCGTACGTCCTGTTCCTCCTGATTCACCTCCACCATATCCCGAAGGTTTGCTAGCATTTGAGAATGATGCAGCTCCAGATCCACCAGCTACCATTAACAGGTCATTTTTATAATTTTCATAATAATATGTTTCTCCGTTTCCTTGTAAAGAGGTAGCAATGTGGGAAGCTCCTCCTCCCCAACCTCCGTTTGGATTGTAGCCTGAACTTTTACCATTATTATATCCAGATCGATTACCTACACAGATATAAAGTTTTTTATCACTTGCAGCCGGTGTCCACGATGCTTTAGCAAAACCGGCAGGAGAAACTGTACCATTATTTAATGAAGTACCAGTCGCACCCCAACAACTTAATGTATACTCTGTAGCTTCAGGGATATCAAATTCTTCCACAGCTTCGCGTTGAGAAAGGTAGAGACGTTCAATCTTTGTAAAAGGCACACCACATTCAATGTTTGCACGAACTACAGGGTTGTTACGAGTAGGTGAAAGACTAATAGCTTGATCATATCCCCAGGATTCCACCTTAGTACCAGACTTATTATCTGCCTTGAACTGCATCGTCTTGCCAAGCGGTATTACCTGCAGATACTTGTTATCTTTGACATGATACGGCTTGTTATCTACAAACTGATCAGATGGTGTGAATGTTAGTTTATTTCCTACACAAGTATAATCAGTACCCTCAACAGGCTCAGTAGTTCCTTGACCATAGTAATACATGTAGTTATTATTCTTAAACTGGCGTGTCTCTAAAATTTCCTTGCTCTTCAGATCCAGCACAGCCAGTCCTACCTGATGCTCCATATTGAAAACAAGAGAGCCGCCATCTGGACCTATAATTCCCTTCGCTATCTGGAAATCCTGGGCTAAGAAGATTCCTTCGTTTGATTGATCCGCTACTACATTATCTGCCAGCGAAGAAATCTTGGTTTTGAAGAAGTCTGAGGCAGTTAGTGCGGTTCGGTCTACATCTGGCATCGATGCACTATATGGATAGTAGGCGAAATACCTGTAACCAGGGGGCAACTGGATATTATCGACGTTATCGAGCACCCACGTATATCCATCACTATCATATCGTTTATAATATGTTAACTTCTCATTTTTAACTTCTAAGTTACCCACTGCATTTATTACGTAAAGACCTATTTTGTCATTCTCTTGGAATGATGTCTTTGGAAAGGAATGAGCTGTCCATGTATCAGGATATACTATCTTCAATTCAGGATCGAGTTCATCTGGAGATCCCGAAAACTTATAGATGATGGATTTACCAGCCTCCCATTTCTGATCCTTGAGTGACACTATAAATCCGTTATGACTGCCGTTAGCAGATAAATACAATATCACCTCAGCGCTCTCAGGCAAAGTTTGAGGAATCATCATCAATGTTTGATTGCCCGATGTGAGCGCGAAGTCTTCACCAGTTTTTAGTAGCTCACCTGAAAAATTAAATCTGTAATGACCTGTTCCATTATCCATTGACCAAGTTACTGATGGCACATCATCTGTTGCAGATAACGAAAGTTTACAGGTTCCCTTGTTAGGGATACCTTTCAGAACTAAGCTATCAAGGCGAAAAGGGTATTTATCACAAAAACTCTTATCAAGAGCGAAGGTTACGGCTGTAAGGGCATGCTGGAAAGACAATGATACTGCTTTATCTGGATCCGCAGACTGACGAGAACCGGCATTGGTTGCAAGTATCAAGTCTGGCTGATTGATGATACCTTCTTTTGTAGTTGATGCAGTATAGGTAATTTGTGTCTGAACATTATCCTTATCAACACCATAGGTCAACTGACTCTTATCTGCTGAGCTATGAGGAGCGTATGCATGAAAAGACACGGTGGAACCTATCGGCCACTTTGCATTACTATTGTTTGTGAATCCCCAAAATTCACCATCTGTTTTCTCGGCTTCTGCATTATCCAATAACAGAACATTATTTTCTCCTTCCTTATAAATAGCAGTTACGCCAAAGCTTTGGTAATCGCTCAAATCCGTTTTTGTGCTCATGATTCCACGCGTCTGCGCTACCCTTTCGTGCTCTACATCTTCCAGTGGTGCGCCAGAACGGGTGATGGGTTTTCCTTCCTTGCTCCAAATATGGATGCCATCCTGCACTACGGGATGGAGATAGAGGGGTTTGCCGAAAGGAGTTGACACGACGATGGGACCCTTCTCGGTGGCAGCAGCTATGGCAGCACGGGAAGAGGAAGCGGGAGACAGGGGTTTCCAGCTGTTGTTGTCGAGCGTAGTATGAAATGTGATTTTATCTTTTGACAGATTGGCTTGCTGCAGTGATTCGCTTTCTGAACATGACGTAAAGGATGCGAGTACACTGAGTGCCAACAAACTGCTTTTATAAGTTTTCTTCATCATAATGGTTTCTTTTTATTCTTTTTCTTACGCCATTTTTTGGAGTTAAAGGAATTGGAGAATTCCGAAGCTCAACATCACGTGAGAGGGGAATCTCCAATTCCTTGAATTTGCTATTTTTATTGTGAATGTAATGGGAGGGGATTACATCGGAATGTTTGTACCGTTACCACCAGCTGGATTATCAGTCCATGGTGTAAGAGTTACAGTGAACTTGATTGGCTTACCGAAGATATTAGCACCTGGCTTAGGGTCAGTCGCACCATCTGGTTCAACCTTACCACCATCTGGGTTAGGATTCTCTGGAGCAACCTTACCACAACCCTCTGACAAATTGAGAGTGTAGATATACTTATTACCCATCTTCCATTCAGCCTTATCATTGGCATCATTATTCGTAGGAAGCGGAACTGCTATCCAACCATAATCCTCGAAACTATTTGCGTTTTTAGGATAAACCCATGAACCATTAGTAAAACGTACATTTACCAAAAGTGCAATATAAGAACCACCGCCAAATGGTGCAGCATCGCTAACCTCATTGCCATTCCATGGAGTAAGAGACTGAGGTACCAGCATAGCGCCATGACCTGCATGGGTCAAGAATGCAGTTGTGCGGTCATAATTCTCAGCCTCGGTACCATCAGTTTTTTTCGTACCATCAAGGGTAATAGGTTTTTTCTTGAAATCCAATTCATATGTAACATCGCCAGTTGTATTTCCAGCCCATGCACCTGTTTGAGACTGCGTAGGATTGAATGTATAACTATCACTATTCTTAGCATGCACAATACGAATAGCTGCAATATGATATGTAAGACGCTTATTAGTATTCACAGCCTTGAAGTTGATCTGAGAGAGGATGTGATTCAAGGTCAAGTCAACACCTTTACCATCCATATGATTAGTCGCCTGAGCTGAAGCAGAACCAATCACCAAGTCCTTTTGCTCCTCGATGTTGGTAGGAATTGAAACATTAGTAAAGCTTGCACTGGTCTTGTTAATATCAAGTGTTCCATGCCAGTTATCTTTCACAGGATTGATGGCAAAAAATCTCAGTTCAGAACCAGCCTGCCAGAATAAAGGAGTGTCAGGAAGGAAGTCATTAGATGTCCCCTGCTTAGTAAACTTTTCAGCCTCAAAACCATTTCCAGTTCCTTGTGTAGCTTTCAAATCGTAAGCATAAACCCACATATCGCTGAAGTTTGTATTATTCAACTCTGCACCACGACTGTTGAAGCCTACCGTAGGACGGAAGCTGATAGCAGTGCTCTTCGCAACATCTGTGGTCTCCTCTGAAGAGCAAGAAGAGAGGGCGATGGCAGCGGCTGCCATCATGTAAAACGCTTTTTTCATAATTGTTTCTTTTTATTAAAATTAATACTATGTTTTTTATTTTATTAATGATAGATAATATCCTTATGGATGATAATCTGTATCCTTATGGATGATAATCTATATCTATTCTACATTTTGATATCGATGTAAATCTCATTCCATTTGCTTACGCTCGGCTGAAGACCACCATCGGTGCCGGGGGCTGGCTTCGGCAAGGGAAGCTGCTCCAACTCTATCTTGATGTGGGTATCGTCTTCCTGATTCTTATCGTGCACCTGGTCGGTTACATCCTTCTCGTAATACCAGTTGGTGCCGTCGGTGAGCTGCGCATAGACCATCAGGATGTGCTTGTTGGGCTGTACCGGACAGTGACCGAAGAGGGTGAGACTGCCTTTTACCATCTTATTGGCAGCATCGGCTTCGGCTACGAACGGCATGGTTACCTTCTCATCCGAGAGCTGGTCGAGACCGGCGAGCCATCCACCCGCCATTCCCGATACACTGGCACTCATCGCCTTCACTCCGTTGATGTTCTCCACGTTCTTGATTTCCACCGTACACTGCTTGACTCTCGGCTCCGGCTTCATCTTGATGACGGTCTTCTCTCCGGCTGGCTTCACTACGATGCGGTCGGCATGACTGCTCCAGAGCATTTCCGGCTGCTGCATCATTCTTTCCTTCTCGGTGCCTCGTCCCATCGGTGCGGCTCCTGCCATGGTGGCGAGGAGTCCCTGCAGGGCTCGGGTTTCGGCTGATGTTACCTGGAAGGTTTCGAAGTGCTCCTTGCCGAGGATGCGGTGGGTTTCCTTGTCGCTGTTTACGCAGATTGCCTTGTAGGTGCCTGCTGCCACTGAGATGTTTCCGCCGTTCTTGTCGGTGAACTCGTATCTGATGGGATCGCCTCCCTCCTCGGGATAGAGATAGAGACTCATGGTGGCTGGATTGGCTTCGGGATCGGCGCTCCAGTCGAACATCACTTCCACGTTCTGACGGTGGGGATGGTCGTAGCAGAGGTCCTTGTGCTCGCAGGATGAGAGCAGTTCTGCCATCATCAGCAAGAAGGCTGCGCAGACGATTACGCGGAAGAATAGGATCATTGATTGTCTTAACTCTGTCATACTAGTTATTCTAGTCATTTCTTACCTCCTTTCTTGCTATTGGTGTTTCCGTTGCCGAGGAGCCATACCAGTGATACTTCGCCGCGGGTAGGTCCTATCCAGGTGCGGTTGCGGGTTGCCTCATATACGTAGCATCCGTCTTTCGGTTCATAGGTCTTGTAGTGGGACTTGATGTATCCCACGCCCAGTCCGAGGTCGAGGTTCAGGCGTCTTCCTATCGGCAGTGAGTATCCATACTCCATTCCTGCCCCGTAGGTTTTCTTGCTCTGGTGACCGGTGCCACCGTTTTCGATATCATAGGTGAGGAACTGTCCGTAGAGGGAGATGTGATGTCCCTGCATCGGTTTTTCCTTTGCCTTTCTGCCGAAATACTTTCTGATTTCCATTTCTCCACCGTAGATTCTCCAGTATTTGTGGCTGGCATCCTTGCTCCACCAGGCGAGCATTCCGCTGGCTCCGAGGGTCCATCCCCTGCCTATGCTGGTCTCGATGCCGAGGTTCGGCACGAGGAGGGCATCATAGAGCAGGTTGGTCTTCAGGGCGTAGTAGGAGTTGCTGCCGGATGCATGGGCTGCATTTTCGGTTTCGGCTGCATTCCCGCCTGGATATACCTGTAGCTGGGATGCTGCATCCCGGGCATCCTTCTGCGGTAGCGAATCCTGTTCGCTGCCTTGCTGATTCTGGATCAATGTGAGGGTATCTGTCGGACTGACAAATGGTACAATGTGTCGGATTTCGCAAACCACGAGTGCTCCGGAGCGGAGGCTGTCGAAGTGGTTGGCGAGCATGTATTTCCATGCCTTTCCGCCATCGAGGTTCTGGAGCTGTCGTTTTCTTCCATCTACAACCTTTCCGTTTCTTACGATCCATTCGGGGGTGTTCCGAATGATGTAGAGGGCTTTCCGGCTCCACGGCGCATTTTCTTTCTGTATCTTCAGGGCGAGTCCTTCCCAGTCTTCTCCTGCGGAGGAGACCGTGAAGACGCTGTCTGGCAGATTCAGCATCTCCCTGAGATAGTCGCGCAAGCGTTCTCCTCTCCTTCTCGCCAGTCGTTTGTTGAGCTTGGAGTTACCTTCCGGTGAAGCTGCCGAAAGGATCTTGATATGCTGCAGCACCGTGTTGGGGTTGTCCCCGATGCTTCTGATACCCTGCTTGAGGGTTTCGAGCTTGGCGGCATTATCCATATAGGAGAGTTCTAATAATGAATAGCCTGAGCGATAATAGAGCGTAGTCCGCAAGCTATCGCTAACCGTTCCGGCGTATGCGTTTGCCACCAGGGTAGTGGGCAGTAACATTACCATTACTATTTTTTTCATCATATATCATCATCGTTATGAGTTTATAATTCTAATCGTTCTTGTTTGAGTCTTACCTGTCTTCTTATCAAAAGATAGACTTGGGCTTTATACAGTTTTCTGAGTTATAGTTTCCAATCAACATATACATTATAGCTCATCATTCACTATTACTTATTATTGGGTTTTATTCTCAGATTTCTCAGAACGCACGAACTGATACAGTTGTACGTTAACTGTATCAGATGACCGAAATAAATCCTAAAAAAGTCTTTTTAGTGTTGTTTGCTTGAGCTAAAATTGCACAAATATACCCTTTTTGACCACAAAATAAGAAATATTGACTATAATTTATTAATAAACATTAAAAGAGAGTTTGAATTTATTGCGAATTGAATAAATTGTACTACCTTTGCAGCGCTAAAGTTAACGTACAACTGTTGCACAAAATCACGCTTTTTACATTCCTTTTCTTCCTTTTGTTTGGTTATTCTAGAAAAAAGCGATACCTTTGTAACTTTAATAACCCAAAAAGCATTTTTTTAACAAGAAACGAAATGATGAAGATTACCATCTTTAGCCGAATCAAGAAATTCGCAGCAGACGCACGTAAGAAATCAAAAGGTATTACATTAGGAGAGTTTACCCGAAGCTATGCGGATGAAAGACGCAAGGAAGGAGAGAAAATATATGAGGGAAGATGCGGCAGCGTACTGGGCATGCTGAAGCACCTGGAGACCTTCGGCGGAAGCAACATCCCGCTGAAAAAGGTGGATGTGGAAACCGTCAAGCAGTTTATCGACTACCTTCGATCAGCCCACGACCTGCATAAAAACATGAAGACACCCGGAAAACTATCCGACAGCACCATCCATCTGAAGGTGAATATCCTGAAATCGGTATTGAGGGAAGCCGTGAGACAGGGATTGCTGGATCAGAACCCATTCGACCTGCTGCCCCATTCCTATCGCGTCAAAGCCCAGTACAGGGAAAGAACTGCGCTGACCCAGGAGGAACTCATCAAGCTGAGCGAAACACCCTGTAATACTCCCGAGCTGAAGGAGGCATTCCTGCTAAGCTGCATCACGGGACTGAGGAAAAGCGATATCCTGAGTCTATCCATCCATGACATCGAAAAACGCGATGACACCTATTATATATATAAGAAGATGAAGAAAACGCAACGCTGGCTCCGGCTTCCGCTGCCGGAAGAGGCGCACCATATTCTCTCGAAGCTTCATGCCAAGAATGATGATACCCCCTATTTCTTCGCCCATCTCTCGCCCCATCATCTGGGCGAGCATCTGGAAGTATGGCTGGAGGATTGCCATATCCCCGACAAGCATATCACCTTCCATTCGGGGCGCCACACCTGCGCCACCCTATTATTGACGCAAGGCACGGATCTCTATACCATCATGAGATATCTGGGGCACCAGAACATCAACACCACGCAGCGATATGCGCATATCACCGACCAGCAATTGTGCATTGCTACCCACCAGATAAGCAATCAGCTCAGAAACATTGCGTGCTAAGCCTGATTGCCGGGATGCACATATTGCCCCAAGGAAGCTACAGGATGTCCAGCAGCTGCGCAAAGCGGGAGATGCGGCGGAGGTTGGGATGTTCAAACTCCTCTATCTTTTCGTGCGCCCAGGTAGTATGGAAAGGGATATGGACGGCAGAGGCTCCGATTTTCAATGCCGGCGCAATATCGCTCTTAAAGCTGTTGCCCACCATGAGAAGCTCTTCGGGCTTCACTTCCATCTCCCGGCAAAGACGACGGTAAGCCTCGGGCTTCTTATCGCTCACGATACTTACCACATCAAAATAGCGCTGCAGCCCCGAACGCCACAACTTATTCTCCTGATCCATCAGTTCTCCCTTGGTAAAGACAGCCAGCCTGTATCTTCTTTCACCGGAAGAACCATCCTCCTGCCCTACTCTCATTTCACGGATGCGGGCAAGAGTAACCTCAACACCCTCCAGCGGTTTGGCATCAAGATGCAGGAGACTCTTGCCAAGATCCAGAATCTGAGCTATGACATTCGCCTCCACCTTACCATGACTCACCCTGATGGCATTTTCTACCAGCGAAAGGGTGAAAGCCTTGCAGCCATATCCCAAGTCTGCCATATTCCGGTTCTCTGTTTCAAAGAGGGCAGCAGAAATCTCCTTCTCCTTGCCATAAGCAGAAAGAAGCTCACAATATTCATGCTCTACATCCTCAAAGTAATTCTGCAATGCCCAGAGCGTATCGTCGGCATCGAAGGCTATCGCCCTGATATCTTTCAGTTTTTCCATTCTATGATTTCTTATACATTATTATATACTACTTTGCCTTAAAAACGAGTGCAAAGATAATGCTTTCTTTCTAAAAAATCGAAGAAAAATTGTTTTTAACAGGATTGTAACACCTGTTTAAATCACCTGTAACATCCCTTACGTACCTTTGCAACCGAAATGAAGGAATTAGGATAATAACAATAAACATTAATATAATAATGAGTACGATTTATCTTTGTATCGTGATCTTCCTGCTCTGTCTGGCAGTGTTTGATCTCTTCGTGGGAGTCAGCAACGATGCTGTCAACTTCCTGCAATCTGCCATCGGAGCTAAGGTGGCAAAGTTTCGCACGGTGCTGATCATCGCATCCTGCGGTGTGGTACTGGGTGCCATTATGTCATCGGGAATGATGGATATCGCCCGACACGGCATCATGAGTCCAGATCACTTTACCTTCGAGGAAGTGATGACGCTCTTCCTAGCCGTGATGGTGACGGATGTGATCATCCTGGATGTGTTCAATACGCTGGGTATGCCAACATCAACCACCGTTTCGCTGGTGTTCGAGCTCCTGGGAGGTGCCTTTATCCTCGCTACATTGAAGATGTACGGCGACGATAGCCTCAACTACGGCGTATTGCTCAACAGCAACAAGGCCTTGGAGGTTATCATGGGTATCTTCTCATCTGTTATCATCGCCTTCATATTTGGTGCTTTCGTGATGTGGCTTTCCCGCATCATCTTCACCTTCAATTACCGCAAGCATTCACGCTACAGCATCGCCATCTTCGGCGGTATCGCATTCACAGCCCTCTCTTACTTCATCTTCATGAAGGGATTGGGTAAGAGTCCTTACCTGCCAGCAGAATGGCGCGATTATATCGACCAGAACCTGGGCTTGCTGCTCTGCATCACCTTCGTGGGTTCAGCCATCGTGATGGAGTTCCTGCATCTCTGCCGCATCAACATCTTCAAGTTTACCGTATTGATGGGTACTTTCGCCCTGGCTATGGCTTTCGCCGGCAACGACCTGGTGAACTTCATCGGTGTGCCTCTCGCTGGTCTTTCTTCTTATCAGGACTATATGGCAAATGCCAACGGTGCTACTCCAGACCAGTTTATGATGACTTCTCTGATGGATAGCGCCAAGACTACTCCAGTTTATCTTCTCGCTGCCGGTGCCGTGATGATCATCGCCATGGCAACTTCCAAGAAGGCTCAGAACGTAATCAAGACTTCAGTGGATTTGAGCCGTCAGGACGAGGGTGACGAGATGTTCGGAAGTTCTTCTGCAGCCCGCGTGATTGTACGCAACTGTCAGGCTACAGATTCTTGGTTGAAGCAGTTTATGCCAAAGTCTTTGATGAACTGGATCAACAGCCGATTCGACAAGAACGATGTAGAGTTGGAAGAGAGCGCTGCCTTCGACGTGGTTCGTGCAGCCGTAAACCTGGTATTGGCAAGTATGCTCATCACCATCGGTACCAACCTGAAGTTGCCACTCTCTACTACCTACGTAACCTTTATGGTGGCTATGGGTTCTTCACTCGCTGATAGAGCTTGGAGCCGTGAGAGTGCCGTGTTCCGTGTAACCGGTGTATTGAGTGTGATTGGTGGTTGGTTTATCACAGCCGGTGTAGCTTTCGCAGCCTGCGCCATTGTCTGCCTCATCATGCACTTCGGTGGTGTAGGCATCCAGAGCTGCTTCATGGCATTGGTTATCTTCCTGCTCATCCGCAGCAACATCCAGTATAACAAGAAGGCAAAGGAAGAAAGCAAGGGAAGCACCTTCCAGTTGATGATGCGCTCACACGATCCAGAGATTGTATGGGATCTGCTTCGTCGCCAGGTATCCCGCACCCAGAGCTTCGTCTGCCACTTTGCACTCAACGAGTTCAACCAGATTATAGATGGTCTTGCCAACGAGAATCCTAAGTATCTCCGTCATGCCAACAAGGAATTGAAGAAGGAGCAGGATATGCTGAAGAAGTTCCGCCGTCAGGAGATGCTCGGCTTGAAGAAATCACCTATGGAGATTGCCATCGAGCGCAACACCTGGTTCCACCTGGGTGCCAACAGCAACCAGCAGTTCATCTACTCTCTGCGTCGTATGCTCGACCCAATCAAGGAGCACGTGGACAACAACTTCAACCCACTCCCTGCAGAGTATACCAAGGAGTTTGCTCCTGTACGCCAGAAGATCAACGACCTGATGCGCATGAGCTGCGAGCAGATTGAGACCAGCCGCTACGAGAACTACCGTGAGATTCTCGCCGAGGCAGATGCCTGCAAGGATGAGCTCAGCGTACTTCGCAAGAAGCATATCGACCGCATCCAGCATCTTTCAGATAATTCCCTGATGCAGATTTCGCTGGTTTACCTGAATGTACTGCAGGAGAGCCAGGAGTTCCTGAGCGTGATGAGACACCAGCTCAGAGCTGCCAAGAAGTTTATGGAGAAATAAAAGATATGGAGAGCTGAGGGGGTCTCTCGGCGGAACCGAGAGGAACGGGGGTTCTCTTACTAAAAATGATAGGCCCGGCATTCGTGACAGAATGTCGGGCTTTTTGGGCCGTTTTGGGGGCTTTTATTTGCATTTCTTTAGCTTTTCTGCCGAAATGACAGAAGTTTGCACTTTGGTACGGGGATTGCAAAAAGAGGGAGTGTAAGCGAATCAGTAATTCGCTACACAACATAAATAATAACGAATAATAATAAATAAAAATAGAATCGGAGGTTAAGATTATGATGTACAGAAATTCTTGGATACCAGAGGTATTTAACGGACTCTTCAACGAGGGTAATATGCAGAAGGCTAATACTACAGCCCCAGCTATCAACGTCAAGGAGTCTTTGACAAAATATACAGTAGAACTTGCAGCCCCAGGAATGCGCAAGGATGATTTTGAGGTAAACCTCAATGAAAATGGCGATCTCCATATCAAGATGGAGAACAAGCATCAGCCTGAGCAGGAGGAGCACGTTTATCTGCGTCGCGAGTTCTCATACGCTAAGTTTGAGCAGACCCTGATTCTCCCAGACGATGTCAACAAGGAGAAGATTTCTGCCAGCGTAGCTGACGGCGTTCTCACCATCCAGTTGCCTAAGATGCAGCAGGAGGAGCAGAAGATTGCACGCCAGATTTCAATAGGATAAGTGTTTTTGGTTAGTTTTTCATAAGCAGATTGTTTAGTTAGGTTTTGGTTGAATAGATTGTTTAGTTTAGGTTAGATTGTTTAGTTAGGTTTAATTGTTAGATAAGTTAGGTTTAGTTAATACATATCGCCCCAAGTGCTAGTGATAGTACTTGGGGCTTTTTTATGAAAAAAACGGGTAAAGATTTGGCAGTTAGAGAGAAATGTTGTAATTTTGCAGCCCGAAATAAAAAGTAAGTATAACCCGAGTGCTTGGTAAACCTCGTAAAAAACAAGAAAATGGAAAAGAAAACAACTCAAGTGAGTGTGCTGTTTATGCTTTTCAGCATCCTCTTCTGCGTTTGTCTTATTGCGGCAAACGTGCTCGAAACAAAGCAAATCGCTGTTGGTCCCATCTCATTGACCGGCGGTCTGATCGTGTTCCCGGTAAGTTACATCATCAATGATGTGGTATGCGAAGTATGGGGCTACCAGAAAGCCCGTCTCCTCATCTGGACCGGCTTCGCCATGAACTTCTTCTTCGTAACCCTGGGTGCCATCTGCGACTGGATTCCAGCCGCTCCCTACTGGACCAATGATGCCGGCTTCCATGCCATCTTCGGTCTGGCTCCCCGCATTGCAGCCGCCTCTTTCGTGGCATTCATCGTAGGTTCCTTTGCCAACGCCTACGTAATGAGCGTGATGAAGATTCGTGATGGCGGCAAGCATTTCTCTGCCCGTGCCATCTGGAGTACGGTAGCTGGCGAAAGTTGCGACAGCCTTATCTTCTTTCCTCTTGCCCTGGGCGGAATCGTTCCAACCTCAGAATTGCCTTGGCTGATGCTCTGGCAGGTGGTACTGAAGACCGTGTATGAAATCATCGTGCTGCCTATCACCATCCGTGTGGTCAATGCGATTAAGAAACACGAGGGCGAGGATGTGTATGACAACAACATCTCCTACAACATCTTCAAGTTAGGGGCTATCTAGGATAAAAAGAAAGTCTTTTCAATAGAAGTTCGCCCCACAAAGTTAACACTTAACATTTAACATTAGAATAAAACAATGGATAGAAAAGAAGATGGGTTGAAGGCACTGGGTGCCAAGACCCAATATAGAATGGATTATGCGCCAGAGGTATTGGAGACCTTCGTGAACAAGCACCCTGGCAATGATTACTGGGTACGTTTCAACTGCCCTGAGTTTACATCCCTCTGCCCTATCACGGGTCAGCCAGACTTTGCTGAGATTCGCATCAGCTATATTCCTGACGTGAAGATGGTAGAGAGCAAGAGCCTGAAGCTCTATCTCTTCAGTTTCCGCAACCACGGTGATTTTCACGAGGACTGCGTGAACATCATCATGAAGGACCTCATCAAGCTGATGGATCCAAAGTATATCGAGGTAACAGGTATCTTTACTCCTCGCGGCGGCATCAGCATCTGGCCTTACGCCAACTATGGCAAGCCAGGCACGAAATACGAAAAGCTCGCTGAGCAGCGTTTCGCCACACACGAGTAAGCTCGATTTCGCTCTATGGAGTTTTACCCCACTGAGCGATATATCTATTTTCAAAATATAAGCAAAAATCTCCCACAGATTTCACAGATTTACACAGATAGGCTAACGCCCTGCTTTTTCGGAAGAAAAAAATATCTGTGTAAATCTGTGAAATCTGTGGGACTTTTATTTATCAAACACAAAATTTATCATCCGTGAGATTGTTTATGGGAACTGAGGATAATCCTCGAAGCGAGGCTTGCGCTTCTCCAGAAATGCCTTGCCGCCTTCCTGTGCCTCATCCATGGTATAATAGAGCATGGTGGCATCGCCAGCCAACTCCTGGATACCTGCCTGACCATCCAACTCGGCATTCAATCCAGCCTTGATCATACGGAGAGCCAAAGGAGAACGCTCCATCATGATTTCAGCCCACTCTACACAGGTATCCTCCAACTGATCGAGAGGAACCACCTTGTTCACCATTCCCATCTCCTCAGCCTCTTTTGCAGAATACTGCTTGCAGAGGAACCAGATTTCACGAGCCTTCTTCTGACCTACCATTCTTGCCAGATATGAAGAACCGAAACCGGCATCAAAGCTTCCCACCTTAGGACCGGTCTGACCAAAGATGGCATTCTCAGATGCGATGGTCAGGTCGCACATCACATGGAGCACATGACCGCCACCGATGGCATAACCATTCACCATGGCGATAACCGGCTTAGGCAAGCGGCGAATCTGCATCTGCACATCGAGCACGTTGAGACGAGGCACGCCGTCGTTGCCTACATATCCACCTCTGCCCTTCACATGCATATCACCACCGGCACAGAAAGCCTTGTCGCCAGCACCCGTCAGGATAACCACACGGATATCCAGACAGTCACGACAGTAGTTGAAAGCCTGCGCCATCTCCCAGGTGGTCAATGGGGTGAAGGCATTGCGATAACGCTCACGATTGATTGTAATCTTAGCGATATGATTATACTCCTCGAAGATGATTTCCTTGAAATCAAAACCTTCTATCTTTTTCCATTCTCTCATATTCTACTTTGAACTTTGAATTTTGAACTTTGAACTTTATGATTACTTTCCGGCTACCTTCAGAAAGGATGATTCATCCTTCTTACTCTGATGATAACTCTAAACTATTATAATAATCTTCCAGAATCTGATTATCTGTTTCTATATCCGTTAGCACCTCCAGAAGCATCGGTCTGTCAGACTCGGTATGGATGAGCCAGTCGATGCCTTTGCGTAACGAACTCATGTCATCGGCATGCTGATAGGCAACATTCTGTGCCTGGCAGATGTGACAAGCCGAAGTGCAATGCTCAGCCATCACCAGTTTCTCGCGCGCAGCACTCTCCTTCAATCCCTTGAACTTGGCAAAGATGGCTCCGCCGCCATTGTTCAAGAGCAAGATGCGAAGGCTGCCATTGAGATTCTGATTCCAGAGAGCATTCTGATCGTAGAAGAAACTCAAGTCGCCTAACACACAGAATACCTTCTGCTGGCTCTTGGCATCAGAACAATGAGACTCCGAAAGATAAATAGACAAGCCAACCGCCGAAGACAACGTTCCCTCGATACCATTCACGCCCCGATTGCAATGTACATAGTAGTGGGAATAGATGCAGGCCAGACGAATCGCCATACTATTACCATAAACCAGACGACTTTCAAGGATATCATCCTTCGGAAGAGCCTCATAAGCTGTCTGAAATGCCTTTACAGCTGCCATACTGCTGAAAGGCGGTTCGTAATCAGAAGCATGACGCTTTGCCGCCAGAAGCACTTTCTCCCATCTCTCCCTATACGCATTCACATGATCTTCTGAATAAGATTCGTACGACATCATCTCCAACGCCATCTGATCAACATCACATTGGAAGATTGTGTCAACATGCATAAAGGTATCAATGTAATCTCCATCGGCACTTGCACGCCACACCGTTGCTCCCTTCTTTGCCGCAAGACGCAGGAACTGCTTCAGTCGCTTGCTCACCAAATTACCTCCTACATAGAGTATAAAATCAGGCATATAATCCTCATCATCCCCCACCTTATACAATACCTCATCAAAATTTACCACCTTAGGACTTCCTTTGAAATCCGAGTCTAGACAATCTCTGTCCGGCAAATTCAAAGTTGTAGGCTCCACAAGCATTACAGCCCGTGAAGACAGGTAACCGATGGCACGAACTCTGGTTTGCGGACTATCTTGTCCCATTACAACCATTGGCTTTTTAGCACCCATAAAATCCAGCATATATATAACATTGCTTTTAAATTCATTGCTTTGCACATGCCTCACAGAATTAACTTTAGGAAGTTCAGCTACCGTAAACTGATAGAGCGGTTCAGGAATCTGTATATTAATATGTACAGGGCCTACCTTTCGATACATGCAATCATAGATTGCCTCGTTAACCAACCGTTCACAATACCACGCTTGTTCCTCATTGGATATAATCGGAAGATTCACACTCCTGTTGACCAGCGTTCCGAAGACGTTGGCCTGTGGCAGGGTCTGTCCATCCTGCTGTCCGATCCAAGCTTCAGGTCTATCAGCCGAAATCACGATGATAGGCAGTTTCTGATAATATGCCTCGCAGACTGCCGGATAGAGATTGAGCAATGCAGAACCGGAGGTAACACATACCGCAACCGGATCGGGAAATGGAGAAGAATCACCCATAGCGATGCCCATAGCCACAAATCCCGCACTCCTTTCATCGGTAACAGGATAGCAGGTAATGCGTTCCATCTCATTGAAATTATGCACTATAGGCGCATTACGGCTTCCTGGGCAAACCACTACTCTTCTCACACCATGAGATGCCAGAACACTCGTCAGAATGTTGACATTATTGATATTACTAAACACGAAAACTGATTTATAATTAAGATTTTATAATTAATCAAAGAAAAACACGTCTGATGAACTGACCATCTCAGCTAAAGCAATACCCGTCTGATGGTCTGCATCTTAGCTTCAGTCTCTTTCCATTCCTTTTCCATCTCGCTCTCCTTGAGCAACCCGCCACCGGCATAGAGTTCACAGGTTCCATCCGACAGGATATTCATGCAGCGAAGGGAAACGAAGAGATGGGTCTTGCCTTGCGGAGAGATAGGTCCTACAAAACCACTATAGTATTTGCGGGGCTGGTGCTCATGCTGCAGGATAAACCGGCGGGCCTCCTCCTTCGGGATACCGCAGACCGCAGGCGTAGGATAGAGTGCATCTATCACATCTCCCAACCTGCCTTCATCCCGCAGACGGAAACTGATATCCGTACGAAGATGATAGAGATTTGCCGCCATCGTGGTATAAGGTCCCTTGAGCTGATAATCGTCAGTAAAAGCCTTGATGCAATCTTCGATATAATCCGTGACATACTGTTGCTCCTCCTGATTTTTATGCGACCATTCCACACCCTCCACCGGATAATCGGCAACAGTGCGGGAAGGTTCCGCCTTCTGGGTACCCGCCAGCGACATCGTACTCATGTTCCCCTGTTCTCCCTTGAGCAGAATCTCAGGAGTTGCCATCAGCCACATTCCCGACTGCGGGGTATAAACCAGGGAGACGAAGAGACGGGGATACATCCGGCACGCCTTCATAAAGAGATTTTCGAAATCCTTATCAGCAGTTCGCACAGTTGCCTTTCTTGCCAGCACAATCTTTCTGAAAGTACCTTTCTCCAATTCCTGATGAAAACATTCAAAATCTTCGGCATAGGCATCACAATCAGAAGCGTCTTCTCCCTGAGCAGAATCAGATATTGAAATCGCTTTTGCATCAGAAATGGGCAAAAGTTTGCTTTCATCCGGATGAATGAGCAGCACGGGGCAATCGCTGGACGGCGAAAAAGGAGCTATCACAAAGCCCTCCTTGCCATTCAGTTCCGCCACCGATGAGAGCACTTCCGGCTCACCCTCCCGCTGCGCCACATAATGAGCGTGATGCAGATAAGGCAAACGATAGTATGCAAATGCGGTCATACCTTATATTTCTGTCTTTTTAGATTCTTCTTTCTTTGAGTCTTTCTTTTTGGGAGTAAACACATAGTTGGTTACCTGCACGGTACAGATCAACTCACCGGCTGTATTCTTGATGGCTACCTCCCAAGTGTGCAAGGTTCTGCCCTTGTGTACCAGTTTGGCGTATGCCGTAACCGTATCACCTTCACTCACAGCCTGTACATGAGTACCACTCACATTGATGCCCACGGCAATCTGTCCCGGGCACAAAGCCAGGGAGCCAATGCCTGCTACATTCTCGGCAAGAGCCAGAGAGGCACCTCCACTCAAGAATCCGAAAGGTTGGCGGTTACGCTCATCCACTTTCATGGAAGCCTGAAGCGTATCAGACTCTGGGGTAGATATGAAATGCATGCCGAGGGTCTTGGAAAGTCCATCGGTCTTGCTGATTCTCTTTACTAATTCATCTATGTTCATCCTTTATCAAAATTTAAAGTTGGTCGTTTAGGGGTATGCAAGCTATATCATCACTTAGCTCTTCACCTCATTTTCCTGCAAAAGTAATGCAAATTAAAGACAAAACAAAATAAATAAGTCTTTTTTAATCTTTTAAGCACTTTTTGCTTGGCATTATCGGCTTTTTCTGCTATCTTTGCAGCATATTGAAACAACAATAAACAATTTTATGAAAAAATTACTTCTAGGACTATTATGCACCGTTGCTCTGGGAGCATACGCTAATCCGGCAGACGATCTTCTGAATCGAATAGACAAGGGAGCTGCTGCCAAGTTCAAGACCATCCTTGTAAAATCAGACAAGGATTTCTTCGAGATAGACCAGGCAGGAAATGGCAAGAACACCACTGAGCCTGAACCTGCCGGCAAAAACAATCCTATCATCATCCGAGGCAACTCTTGGGTCAATATTGCCGTGGGTATCAACTGGTATCTGAAACATCATGCCGGCATCCACATCACCTGGAACAATATGAGCCAAAAATTGCCAAACGTTCTTCCTGCCGTAAAACAGAAAGAGCGCCATGAAACCGACCTCAAGCTTCGCTACGATTTCAATTACTGCACCTTCTCTTATACGATGGCTTTCTGGGACTGGAACCGATGGCAGAAAGAAATCGACTGGATGGCATTGCATGGCATCAATATGCCACTGGCTGCCGTGGGCACGGAATGCGTATGGCGCAATATGCTTCTGAAACTCGGTTATTCTGAGGAAGAAGTGGGCAAATTCATCGCCGGACCAGCCTTTCTTGCCTGGTGGGAGATGAACAACCTGGAAGGTTGGGGTGGTCCGTTGCCGCAGAACTGGTATAAGCAGCAGGAAACCCTGCAGAAAAAGATTCTTGCCAGAATGAAAGAGATGGGCATGAAACCAGTCTTGCCGGGCTATTGCGGAATGGTGCCTCACGATGCCAAAAAGAGACTGGGACTGAACGTGACGGATGCCGGCAAGTGGAACGGTTACCAGCGTCCTGCCAACCTCTCTCCTACCGATAGCAGATTTACAGAAATCGCCGACCTATATTATAAGGAACTGACCAAGCTCTACGGAAAATCTGATTTCTACTCGATGGATCCTTTCCATGAGAGTGGAGATGATGCTGCCGTAGATTATGCCAAGGCTGGACAGGCGCTGATGAGTGCGATGAAGCGTGCCAACCCAAAAGCTGTCTGGGTGGTTCAGGGATGGAACGAGAACCCTCGTCCTCAGATGATAGATGACTTGAAGGTTGGCGACATTCTGGTACTCGACCTCTTCTCAGAATGCCGACCGATGTTTGGCGGTCCTAGCATTCTGAAGCGGAATGGCGGTTACGGCAAGCATCAGTGGCTCTTCTGCATGCTCGAGAACTTCGGAGGCAATGTGGGTCTGCATGGAAGAATGGACCAGCTGCTGAACAACTTCTATCTGGCAACAGGAAAAAAGGGAGAAAACAATCATCATAGTGAAACGCTCAAGGGTTGGGGCTTCACGATGGAAGGTTCGGAAAACAACCCGGTGATGTTTGAGCTGATGAGCGAACTGCCTTGGCGTGCCGAGAAGACAACCAAGGAAAACTGGCTCAAGGAATACTGCTATGCCCGCTATGGGGTGCACGATGCAACCATCGAGAAGGCATGGGCGCTCCTGGCGCAGAGCATCTACAACTGTCCGGTGGGCAACAACCAGCAGGGTACTCACGAGAGCATCTTCTGCGGTCGCCCTTCGCTCAACAACTTCCAGGTTTCCAGCTGGTCGAAGATGCGCAACTATTACGACCCGGAGGATACCCGACAGGCAGCCATCCTCTTTGCAAGTGTTGCAGACAAATACCGTGGCAACAACAACTATGAGTACGACCTGGTAGATATCTGCCGCCAGGCTCTCGCCGACCAGGGGCGCAAACAATACTGGAAGGCTATCGCCGACTATCAATCATTCTCCCGCAAGGAGTTTGACAAGGATGCCGACCGTTTCCTGAAGATGATTCTGCTGCAGGACAAGCTGCTCGCCACCCGTCCGGAATTCCGTCTGGGACACTGGATAGAGGAAGCACGCAACCTGGGTAAGACCGCAGCAGAGAAAGACCTCTATGAATGGAATGCCCGCGTACAGATTACCACCTGGGGCAACCGTATCTGTGCCGATGATGGCGGTTTGCGAGATTATGGACATAAGGAATGGCAAGGATTGCTGAAGGACTTCTACTACAAGCGCTGGAGTACCTATATGAAAGCACTCGCCGACCAGATGGCGGCTTGCACGAACATCGATTACGAGGCTTTGGGTAGTGGCAAAAATGCCGGCAAGACATCCGCAGAACTCTTCCAACTGGCATTGCCTAGTGCACCGAAAATCGACTGGTATGCGCTGGAGGAGCCATGGACCCTGCAGAAGAACCCATACTCATCGAAGCCAGAGGGAAATCCTGCTGACATAGCCAAGGAAGTCATTCATTTCATCAAGTAATTCATGATATCCATCAGATAATATATGAACAGATTAAAATCACTCGACGTGATGCGAGGACTCACCGTAGCCCTTATGATATTAGTAAACAATGGCGGGGAGCATAACTACAGTTTCCTGGAGCATAGCAAGTGGAATGGTCTCACCCCATGCGACCTGGTCTTTCCCTTCTTCCTCTTCATGATGGGAATGTCCACCTTTCTATCCCTGAAAAAGACTGAGTTCAAGCCTTCTGCCGCCATCTACAGAAAGATTGCCAAGCGAACCGTCCTGCTCTTCCTCATCGGTCTGGGCATCAACTGGTTTGACATGATATGCAACGGAGGTGGGCTAGACTTTGCCCACCTCAGAATCTGGGCTGTCCTGCAGCGCATCGCCCTCTGCTACGGAGTAGTGGCTATGCTTGCCATCACCCTGAACCACCGTTACTTCATCCATACCATCATCGGACTGCTCGTCATCTACATGGGCATTCTGGTATTTGGCAACGGCTATGCATACGATGCCTCCATCAACATTCTGGCACAGGTAGATAGAAGCATCTTCGGCATCGATCATCTCTATCATAGAAGTCCGGTAGATCCCGAAGGACTGCTGAGCACGATTCCAGCCATCGCCCATACGATGATAGGATTCCTCTGCTGCAAGTACATCTCCATTGCGGGACAGACTGTAGAATCCAAGATCAAGGTCTTGAAGGTAGCAGGTCTTGTGATGGTAGCCCTGGGATTCGGACTCTCCCTGATAGGTTTCGGAATCAACAAGCGCATCTGGAGTCCCAGCTACGTATTCGTAACCTGCGGATTCGCATCCTGGATATTGGGTATCCTGGTACAGTTTATCGACGGAAGAGGTGCAGCTACCGATTCAGCTGCGACAGGCGACAGCCAGAAGAAGCCGCAGAAAGACAACATCCTGACCAGGGGATTGCTCGCCTTTGGCATGAACCCACTCTTTCTCTATGTGATGAGCGAGGCGCTCGCCATCCTCTTCGGCAGCTTCGGCATCAAGGCAGATATCTTTGCCGGCATTCACAGCCTCATCACCGATGATTATGTGGCATCGCTCACCTACGCCCTCTTCTTTGTAGCCATCCACGCCGTGATGGGAGTCTGGATGTATCACAAGAAAATCTTCATCAAACTATAGGCTCGTGCAATTTTTTGCATAGATAAATCACCTTATTATATTAAAAAGCATAAAAATAGGGTGCGAGTTCGGAAAATTATTTGTATTTTTGCACCAAAATAAGAAAATATAAAGATATATCTGAATATAATATGAACATTTTAGAGTTAAGCGAACAGGAAATCGTTCGCAGACAGAGTCTTCAGACATTGCGCGAGATGGGCATCGACCCATACCCAGCAGCAGAGTTTCCAACCAATGCATTCAGCACTGATATCAAAGCTGAATTCAAGGACGAGGACGAGCCACGCCAGGTTGTTATCGCCGGACGTATGATGGGTCGCCGCGTGATGGGTAAAGCCAGCTTTGCAGAGTTGCAGGACTCAAAGGGAAGAATCCAGGTCTATATCGCCCGCGACGAGATTTGTCCAGACGAGAACAAGGACCTTTATAATACTGTATTCAAGAAGCTTCTCGATATCGGTGACTTTATCGGTGTAAAGGGTTTCGTATTCCGTACACAGACTGGCGAGATTTCTGTTCACGCCAAGGAATTGTGCCTGCTCTCTAAGAGCTTGAAGCCACTCCCTATCGTGAAGTACAAGGATGGCGTGGCTTACGACAAGTTCGATGATCCTGAGTTGCGTTACCGCCAGCGCTACGTTGACCTCATCGTTAATGATGGCGTAAAGGAAACCTTCCTGCAGCGTGCTACCGTGCTCCGCACTCTGCGCAGCGTACTCGACAACGCTGGTTATACAGAGGTAGAGACTCCTACCCTTCAGAGCATTGCCGGTGGTGCTTCTGCCCGTCCATTCATCACCCACTTCAATGCGCTCGACCAGGATATGTACATGCGTATCGCTACCGAGCTCTACCTGAAGCGCCTCATCGTAGGTGGTTTCGAGGGTGTTTATGAAATCGGCAAGAACTTCCGCAACGAGGGTATGGACCGTAACCACAACCCTGAGTTCACCTGTATGGAGCTTTATGTTCAGTACAAGGACTACAACTGGATGATGGCTTTCACAGAGAAGTTGCTCGAAACTATCTGTATCGCCGTAAACGGCAAGCCAGAGCGCGAGATTGATGGCAACATCATCAGTTTCAAGGCTCCATATCGCCGTCTGCCTATCCTCGATGCCATCAAGGAGAAGACCGGTTTCGACTGCGACGGCAAGACCGAGGAAGAAATCCGCGCATTCTGCAAGGAGAAGGGCATGGATGTAGATGAGACCATGGGTAAGGGTAAGTTGATTGACGAGCTCTTCGGCGAGTTCTGCGAGGGAACCTTCCTCCAGCCAACCTTCATCACCGACTATCCTGTAGAGATGTCTCCATTGACCAAGATGCACCGTTCTAAGCCAGGCTTGACCGAGCGTTTCGAGTTGATGGTTAACGGTAAGGAGCTTGCCAATGCATACTCTGAGCTCAACGACCCAATCGACCAGGAAGAGCGTTTCATTGACCAGATGAAGCTTGCCGACAAGGGAGATGATGAGGCGATGATCATCGATCAGGACTTCCTCCGTGCCCTCCAGTATGGTATGCCTCCAACATCAGGTATCGGTATCGGTATCGACCGCTTGGTAATGCTGATGACAGGCAAGACCTTCATTCAGGAGGTACTGTTCTTCCCACAGATGAAGCCAGAGAAGAAGATGCCACAGAGCACCATCAAGGAATGGGAAGAGATTGGCGTGCCAGAGGATTGGGCATACGTGCTCCGCAAGGCAGGTTTCAACCTCATCTCTGATATCCGTGAAGAGAAGGCTCAGGGCTTGCAGCAGAAAATCGGCGAAATCAACAAGAAGTACAAGCTCGGCTACGAGAAGCCTTCTGTTGACGACATCCAGGGCTGGATTGACGCAGCAAACAAATAAAATCAAGTTTATTCCGTTTCAAGAATTAGAGAATTTCAGATCTTTTCTCCAATTCTCTAATTCTTGAAAAAACTTGAGAACATTTAACACTTAACATTATATAATAAGGTGTATAATTGCGGTAAAATAGCGATAATTGGCGGCGGTAGCTGGGCTACAGCAATAGCCAAGATTGTGGTGGGACATACTCATCACATAGGTTGGTATATGCGTCGCGATGACCGCATCGAGGACTTCAAGCGTATGGGCCACAACCCTGCCTATCTGATGTCAGCACGATTCAATGTAGATGAGATTTTCTTCTCTTCCGACATCAACAAGATAGTGCAGAACTATGACACACTCGTATTCGTCACCCCATCGCCTTACCTGAAGAACCATCTCAAGAAACTCAAGACCCGCATCAGCGACAAGTTCATCATCACAGCCATCAAGGGTATCGTGCCTGATGAAAACCTCGTCTGCTCGGAATATTTCCATCAGGTTTATGACGTGCCATACGAGAACCTGGCATGTATCGGCGGTCCTTCTCATGCCGAGGAGGTTGCCTTGGAGCGATTGAGTTACCTCACCGTGGGTTGCAGCGACACAGACAAAGCGCATGCCTTCGCCAACGACTGTTTGGCGAGTGAGTATATCAAGACCAAAACTTCCAGCGACGTCATCGGTATCGAATACTCATCGGTACTGAAAAACGTGTATGCCATTGCAGCAGGTATCTGTGGCGGTTTGAAGTATGGCGACAACTTCCAGGCGGTACTCATGTCGAACGCCGTTCAGGAGATGCATCGCTTCCTCACAGCCGTCCACCCTATCGACCGTAGTATGTACGACTCGGTATATTTGGGCGACTTGCTCGTAACGGGTTACAGCAACTTCTCCCGCAACCGCACCTTCGGAACCATGATAGGCAAGGGCTACAGCGTGAAAAGTGCGCAGATAGAGATGGAGATGATTGCCGAAGGATATTTCGGCACGAAGTGCATGAAGGAAATCAACCGCCACATGCACGTCAACATGCCGATTCTCGATGCCGTATATAATATATTGTACGAACGTATCAGTCCGCAAATCGAAATCAAGCTCTTGACCGACTCGTTCAGATAAAGGAGAAACATTAACACATTCATTTAGATATTAAAAAGGAAAAATGAAAAGTATCAGCTTAAACATTACAAAGGCTGCATCATTCCTCGCAGAGGGTGCAGTAAAGGCTTACGAGCCAAAGGTAAAGGCCGCTCAGGAAGCTCTTGAGAATGGCACTTGTGAAGGTAACGATTTCTTGGGATGGTTGCATTTGCCATCTTCTATCACTCCTGAGTTCCTCAATGAAATCCAGGCTGTTGCCAACACATTGCGCGAAAAGTGTGAGGTCGTTGTTGTGGCAGGTATCGGTGGTAGCTACCTCGGTGCACGCGCCGTTATCGAAGGCCTCGGCAACTCTTTCGCATGGCTCGTTAACGACAAGAAGAACCCTACTATCCTCTTCGCAGGTAACAATATCGGTGAGGACTACCTCTTCGAGTTGACTTCTTTCCTGAAGGACAAGAAGTTTGGTGTCATCAATATCTCTAAGTCTGGTACCACAACTGAGACAGCTCTCGCTTTCCGTCTTCTGAAGAAGCAGTGCGAGGATCAGCGCGGCAAGGAAGAGGCTAAGGATGTTATCGTTGCTGTAACCGATGCCAAGAAGGGTGCTGCACGTACTTGCGCTGACAAGGAGGGTTACAAGAGCTTCATCATCCCTGACAATGTAGGTGGCCGTTTCTCTGTTCTTACTCCAGTAGGTCTGTTGCCTATCGCTGTAGCTGGTTTCGATGTTAAGCAGCTCGTAGCTGGTGCTGTAGAGATGGAGAAGGCTTGCGGCAAGGACGTAGCTTTCGAGGAGAACCCTGCTGCTATCTATGCAGCTACACGTCAGGCTCTCTATACTCAGGCTGGCAAGAAGATTGAGATCGTCTGCAACTTCCAGCCTAAGCTTCACTACTTCGCTGAGTGGTGGAAGCAGCTCTATGGTGAGAGCGAGGGTAAGGACCAGAAGGGTATCTTCCCTGCAGCTTGCGACTTCACTACCGACCTTCACTCTATGGGTCAGTGGATTCAGCAGGGCGAGCGCTCTATCTTCGAGACTGTTATCAGCGTAGAGACTCCTAACGAGAAGTTGCTCTTCCCTCACGACGATGAGAACCTCGACGGTTTGAACTTCCTCGAGGGCAAGCGTGTTGACGAGGTGAACAAGATGGCTGAGCTCGGTACACGTCTGGCTCACGTTGACGGTGGTGTTCCTAACATCCTGGTTAACGTACCTGAGTTGAACGCTTACTACCTCGGTCAGTTGATCTACTTCTTCGAGAAGGCTTGCGGTATCAGCGGTCTCCTGGAAGAGGTGAACCCATTCAACCAGCCAGGTGTTGAGGCTTACAAGAAGAACATGTTCGCATTGCTCAACAAGCCAGGTTATGAGGCAGAGAGCAAGGCTATCCAGGAGCGTCTGGCTAACGAGAAGTAATTGATGAAAGAAATTATTTCAAAATACTTAAAAGACCACGGCTTTGGGGAATTCAACCCTAAAGCCGTTCTTTTTGATATGGATGGCGTATTGTATAACAGTATGCCCAATCATGCCGTAGCATGGCAGGAGTCGATGAAGCAGTTTGATATCCACATGACTGCCGCCGATGCCTATGCTACCGAGGGAGCCCGAGGTATCGACACCATCCAGATGATGGTGAAGAAGCAGAAGGGTATCGACATCACGCTGGATGAAGCGCAGAAGATGTATGATGTAAAGACCGAAATCTTCCACTCCATGCCTACCGCCGAGATTTTCCCTGGTGTGAAGGAAATCATGCAGAAGATCAAGGAAGCCGGTATGCAGGTAGGTGTCGTGACGGGCAGCGGGCAGCGCCCACTCATCCTGAGACTTCTCAACGACTTCGGCAAATATCTCGATGAAGCGCATATCGTAACTGCTTATGATGTGAAGCGAGGCAAGCCAAATCCAGATCCTTATCTGATGGGATTGCAGAAAGCTGGCAACCTGCTGCCTTGGGAAGGCATTGTGGTAGAGAATGCTCCTTTGGGCGTTCGTGCCGGTGTAGCAGCCAACATCTTCACCGTGGCCATCAACTCCGGACCTCTGCCAGATACAGAGTTATCTGATAAAGGCAGCAACCTGCTCTATCATCAGATGACAGAGTTCTGCGATGACTTCGGAAGCTTGATTGATGCAGCAAAAGAAACAGGCAATAATGCCGAAGGAAACAGAAAAAACGGGTAAGTAACACAAACCCGTTTTTTCTATTATCTTTTTTTATATTTCTCTTCATTTTTCTAGAAACTTTTTTTGTAACTTTCTTGCATCTTTCGCAAAAAAGCTGTAAATTTGCAGCACATAAATAAATCAAAACGGCATAAACAATTAAAACATCAATCCAATTTAACTATCAAAGCATATGAAACAATTTAAATTAATGATGCTCGGACTTGCCTTGTCTGCAGGATTCACTACCCAGATGCAGGCACAGGAAGCACAGAGCTTCGTTCACCAACAGTCAAACACAGAAGATTACGTCTGGCCAACAGATCCACAAGTATTAACAAAACTCAAGCACTGGCAGGACCAGAAGTTCGGTGTATTGATGCACTGGGGACTCTATAGCGTACCTGGCATCGTAGAATCCTGGTCAATTTGTTCGGAAGACTGGATTGTACGTGAGCGCAAACCAACCTACGAGGAGGACAAGGCATGGTACTGGAGCCAGAAAGATTCCCTCAACCCAGTAAACTTCGATCCTGGCAAATGGGCTGACGTGATGAAAAAGGCAGGTATGAAGTATATGATCTTCACCACCAAGCACCACGACGGCTTCTGCATGTTTGATACCAAATATACCGACTTCTCCATCGCCCATGGACCTTTCGGCAAGGATCCACGCCACAACATCGCCAAGGAGGTATTCAATGCCTACCGAAACAAGGGATTCATGATCGGTTGTTATTTCTCCAAACCAGACTGGCACAGCAAATGGTTCTGGAATCCTTATTATGCAACCCCTAACCGCCGCATCAACTACAAGAAGAAGCAGCATCCTGACTGGTGGCAGAACTACCGCAAGTTTACCCAGAACCAGCTCAACGAGTTGACCACCGACTATGGCAACATCGATATTCTGTGGCTCGATGGCGGATGGATTACCGGTGATGAGATTGGTCTTGATACCATTCTGGTAGATGCCCGCAAGCGCAATCCGGGTATGATCAGTGTAGATAGAACCATTCGTGGAAAGAATGAGAACTATCAGACTCCAGAGCAGGGTATCCCAGCCAAGCAGCTCGATATTCCTTGGGAAAGCTGCATCACCCTGAGCCATGCCTGGGGATGGACACCAAACGCCAAGTTCAAGTCACCTAACAAGGTAATCGGTATTCTCTCTGAAATTGTAGCAAAGGGCGGATGTCTCGCTCTCGGCGTTGGTCCGAAGGCAGATGGAACCCTGCAACCGGAAGTTGTGAATACCCTCCTGAAGATAGGAAACTGGCTCAACAAGAACGGTCAGGCTATTTACTCTACCGTCAATGCAGCCCACTATAATGATGGCAAGGTATGGTTTACCGCCGACAAGAACGGCAAGACCCTCTACGCCATCTATGCACTGGAAGATGGAGAAAAGACCCCTAAGACCATTACCTGGACAGAGAACAAGCCTAAGGGTAAGCTCGTTCTGCTGCAGAACGGCAAGTCTGTCAAGTACACCGTCAAGGGCAATCAGGTAACCGTTACCCTTCCATCCGGACTCAAGAATGAACCTCTGGCATTCAAGTTTAATTCTAAATAAAGAAAAACAAATATAAAAAAAGCATAAAGGTAGTGATAAGATTCATTTTTTATCACTACCTTTGTGCTTACATATAATATAATGTATATAAAATATAGTAACTATAAAAACTTAAAGAACAATAATTATGAGTAACTATCCTAAAATCGGTATCCGTCCTACCATTGACGGACGTCAGGGAGGTGTACGAGAAAGCCTCGAGGAAAAAACCATGAACTTGGCTAAGTCTGTAGCCAAATTGATTTCAGAGAACTTACGTAATGGCGATGGCTCACCTGTAGAGTGCGTGATCGCTGACAGTACCATCGGTCGTGTAGCAGAAAGTGCAGCTTGCGCAGAAAAGTTTGAGCGCGAGGGTGTTGGCTCTACCATCACCGTTACTTCCTGCTGGTGCTATGGTGCAGAAACTATGGATATGAATCCACATTGGCCAAAGGCTGTATGGGGATTCAACGGTACAGAGCGCCCAGGTGCTGTTTATCTGGCAGCAGTTCTCGCAGCTCATGCCCAGAAGGGATTGCCAGCTTTCGGTATCTATGGTCATGATGTTCAGGACTTGGAGGATGACTCTATCCCTGCTGACGTAGCAGAGAAGATCTTGCGCTTTGCAAGAGCAGCTCAGGCTGTAGCTACCATGCGTGGCAAGTCTTATCTCTCTATGGGTAGCGCCTGCATGGGTATCGCAGGTTCTATCGTTGACCCTAACTTCTTCCAGGAGTACCTCGGTATGCGCAACGAAAGTGTTGACCTTACAGAAATCATCCGCCGTATGACTGAGGGTATCTACGACCCTGTGGAGTACGAGAAGGCTATGGCTTGGACCCGCGAGCACTGTATGTGCAATGAGGGTGAGGACATCGCCAACAATGAAAAGGCAAAGACCCGCGAGCAGAAGGATGCAGACTGGGAGTTCATCGTGAAGATGACTATCATCATGCGCGACTTGATGCACGGTAACCCAAGACTGGAAGAGTTAGGTTTCAAGGAGGAAGCTTTGGGACACAATGCCATCGCCGGTGGTTTCCAGGGACAGCGTCAGTGGACAGACTTCTACCCTAACGGCGACTATCCTGAGGCACTCCTCAATACTTCATTCGACTGGAATGGTATCCGTGAAGCTATCATCCTCGCTACAGAGAATGATGCAGGCAATGGCGTAGCCATGCTGTTCAACCACCTGTTGACAGGTCGTGCTCAGATCTTCAGCGACGTTCGTACCTACTGGAGTCCAGAGGCAGTGAAGCGTGTTACCGGTAAGGAACTTACAGGTCAGGCAGCTGGTGGTATCATCCACTTGATCAACTCTGGTGCTACTACACTCGACGGTACAGGTCAGGCTACAGATGCAGAGGGCAACCCAATCATGAAGCAGCCTTGGGAGATGACCGAGGAGGATGTAGATAAGTGCTTGAAGGCAACTACCTGGTATCCAGCCAACCGTGACTACTTCCGTGGCGGCGGTTTCTCTTCCAACTTCCTCAGCAAGGGCGGCATGCCTGTAACCATGGTTCGTCTGAACCACGTAAAGGGTCTTGGTCCTGTGCTCCAGTTGGCAGAAGGTTGGACAGTTGAGATTGACCCTGAGATTCACAAGGTTCTCGATAAGCGTACAGACCCAACATGGCCTACTACCTGGTTCGCACCACGCCTTTGCGACAAGGCTCCATTCAAGGATGTATATTCTGTGATGAACAACTGGGGTGCTAACCATGGCGCTATCAGCTACGGCCATATCGGTGCCGACCTCATCACTCTCTGCTCTATCCTCCGCATCCCAGTATGCATGCACAATATTGAGGACGATAAGATCTTCCGTCCAGCATCTTGGAACGCATTCGGTATGGACAAGGAAGGTGCAGACTTCCGTGCTTGCAAGAACTACGGTCCTATATATAAATAAGGTGTAACACCATCAGTACGAATATCATTCAAATAGAAAGAAAAAGAAAATGATTACAGAAGAGCATATTCAGAAATTCCTGGAGCAGGCTCACCGCGTAGGCGATGCAGCCCTCACCATTTGCAGTAGTGGCAACCTTTCTTGGCGCATCGGCGACGAGGCTCTTGTCTCAGGTACAGGTTCATGGGTTCCTAGCCTCCAGAAGGAGAAGGTATCTCAGTGCCTGGTAGCAACTGGCGAAGTTCTCAATGGTGTCAAGCCTTCTATGGAGAGCGGATTCCACCTCGGCGTACTCCGTGAGCGTCCTGACTGTGACGTGGTTCTCCACTTCCAGTCACCTTTTGCAACAGCAGTGGCTTGCATGCAGGAAACTCCAAAGGACTTCAATGTAACCGCAGAGGTTCCATGCCACGTAGGCAAGGAAATCCCTGTAATTCCTTACTATCGTCCAGGTTCTCCAGAATTGGCAGCAGCTGTCATCGCAGCCTTGAAGGATCACAACTCAGCTCTCTTACTGAAGCACGGACAGGTAGTTTGCGGCAAGAATTTCGATGAGGTGTTCGAACGTGCCATGTTCTTTGAGATGGCTTGTAGAATCATCGTTCAGAGTGGCGGCAAATACACCACACTGACACCGGAAGAAATCGACGATCTCGAGGTTTACGTTTTAGGTAAGAAACAATAAGCCTCTATCCTCTATATGAGAGAAGCGGTAGGAGAGAAAGCTGCCCGCTACGGGCACTCTCCTACCGCTTTTTATACGAAACAACTTTTATCTACCCAAACATTTATAAATAACTATGATTTATCTAGCTATAGATTTCGGTGGAGGCAGCGGACGAGTGATTGCCGGAAAACTAGAAAACGGCAAGCTCGAAATGGAGCTCATCCATCGTTTCCCTAACCGACAGGTAAGATTAGGCAACCACGTCTATTGGGATTTCCTCGCCCTTTTCGAGGATATGAAGACGGGACTGAAGATGGCTGGAGCCAAGGGACTCAAGGTGGATGGCATCGCCATCGATACATGGGGAGTAGATTTCGGTCTCATCGACCAGGACGGCAACCTTCTGGGCAACCCGGTATGCTATCGCGATGCCCGTACCAAGGGAATGCCGGAAGTAGTGTTCAAGCAGATTGATCCATCGGCACATTATGCCATCAACGGCACGCAGGTGATGGAAATCAATACCCTCTTCCAGCTATACAGTCTGAAGAAAGCCAACAGTCCACAGTTGGAGAAGGCTGCGCATCTGCTTTTCACCCCAGATCTCTTCAGCTACTATCTCACTGGCGAAGCCAACAATGAATATACCATCGCATCCACATCAGAACTGCTGAATGCCAGCACCAAGGACTGGGACTGGGAAACCATCGACCAGTTGGGTCTTCCACGCCACATCTTCGGTAAGATTGTGATGCCAGGCACCGTAAGAGGAAAGCTGCGCCGCGACATCGCTGAGGAAACCGGACTCGGAGAAGTGGATGTCATTGCAGTAGGTTCACACGATACAGCCAGTGCGGTAGCAGCCGTACCAGCCACAGAAGATGAATACCCGATGGCATTCATCAGTTCAGGAACCTGGTCGCTTCTGGGTGTTGAGATAGAAAAGCCAATCCTTACCGAGGAAGCCCGAAAGGCAGAGTTTACCAACGAGGGCGGCATCGGCGGCCGCATCACCTTCCTGCAGAACATCACAGGTCTCTGGATCATGCAGAGACTGATGGCAGAATGGAAGGAGAATGGCGAGGAACAGCAGTTCGACATCATCCTCCCTCTGGCAGAAGAAGCTCACATCAATGCCATCATCCCGGTGGATGACGCTGCGTTCCAGAATCCGGCATCCATGCAGCAGGCTATCATCGACTACTGCGCCACCCACCAGCTGCAGGTACCTCAGACCAAGGCAGAAATCGTGCGCTGCGTACTCCAGTCGCTGGCAGCCAAGTATGCCGAGGCAACCGCTCACCTCAACGAGATGTTACCGCAGCCAATCAAGTGCATGCACATCATCGGCGGCGGCTCACAGAACAAGTTACTCAACCGTCTCACCTCCGAAGCTTTGGGCGTTCCTGTCATTGCGGGTCCTATAGAGGCTACGGGTATGGGCAACATCCTGACCCAGGCACTTGCCAAGGGAGAAATCAAGGATATCGACGAGCTGAGAGCCGTGGTAAGACAAAGCATCTGATCCATCCGAATATTTACCTACAAACATAAACGCAGACAATATTAACCTGAAATATGGAACAAAAAAAGAAAGAATCAATCCTGATGAAAGACGGGGTGAGCTACCTCGTACCCTTCATATTAATCACATCGTGCTTTGCACTGTGGGGATTTGCCAATGATATCACCAATCCGATGGTGAAGGCATTCTCCAAGATCTTCCGAATGTCATCTACGGATGGTGCACTGGTACAGGTAGCCTTCTACGGCGGTTACTTCGCCATGGCTTTCCCTGCCGCCATCTTCATCCGCCGCTTCTCCTACAAGGCAGGCGTACTGCTGGGATTAGGACTCTATGCCTTCGGTGCATTCCTCTTCTATCCGGCAAAGATGATGGGCGAATATTATCCATTCCTCCTCGCCTACTTCATCCTGACCTGCGGACTCTCCTTCCTGGAGACATCGAGCAACCCTTACATCCTCTCGATGGGAACGGAGGAGACGGCAACACGCCGACTCAACCTGGCGCAATCGTTCAACCCGATGGGTTCGCTGCTCGGTATGTATGTGGCGATGAACTTTATCCAGGCAAAGCTCAATCCGCTTGATACGGCTGGGCGCGCCAATCTCTCGGCTAGCGAATTTGAGGCAATCAAGGAATACGACCTTTCGGTACTGATCAATCCATACCTGATTATCGGTCTGGTTATCCTCACCATCTTCTTCGTCATCCTGTTTACCAAGATGCCGAAGAACAGCGAGAAAGACAACAAGATCAACTTCGTGCCTACCCTTCGCCGCATCTTCCGCATGCCGCACTATCGTGAAGGCGTATTCACCCAGTTCTTCTATGTGGGCGCACAGATTATGTGCTGGACCTTCATCATCCAGTATGGCACCCGCATCCTGATGCAGGAAGGCATGGCAGAGATTGATGCCGAGGTAACCTCGCAGAAGTTCAACATCGTAGCGATGGTACTGTTCTGCTGTTCCCGCTTCATCTGCACCTTCATCCTCCGCTTCTTCAACGCAGGACAGTTACTGATGATATTGGCGATAGCAGGTGGCTGCTTCACAGCCGGCGTCATTGCCCTTCACAACATCTGGGGTCTCTACTGTCTGGTGGCAGTAAGTGCCTGCATGTCATTGATGTTCCCTACCATCTATGGTATAGCTCTGAGGGGTCTTGGCGATGATGCCAAGTTTGGTGCTGCCGGTCTGATCATGGCAATCCTGGGCGGTAGTGTCCTGCCACCTTTGCAGGCATCCATCATCGATATGCATACCGTATTCGGAATGCCATCTACCAATGCGTCGTTCATTCTTCCATTCATCTGTTTCGTGGTGATTGCCATTTATGGATATCGCACAAAATTGCGCAGTATAGGCAAACTTTTAGGTTAAAATTAACAAGCTGTGGCCGTTTGTTATCGGTCACAGCTTATTTTTTAGTTAAATACCATTAAAGTCGAAATATTTTCACTGTTTTTTGTATTCCATTTAATATATTTTATATAACTTTGCCAAAAAATTTAAAAGAACTTACCAACCTAGATAATAAATAAAAGAAAATCAGATTGTAAGTGAGTACAATTAAACATTTCAAGCAAGAACAATTAAATAAAAATAGTTATTCATTACATTAAAAGTTTGTATTATGGCAAAAACTAACAAAACAATGAATCTGGCATTCGCCTTGATGGTTGGTTCTGCTGGTGCTGCTTACGCAGGTATTCCTGCCGTTAACGGCGTACAGAACGTACAGCAAGACGAGACATGTACAGGTATCGTCAAGGATGCTACTGGCGAAACAGTCATTGGTGCTTCTGTTCTCGTGAAGGGAACGACTACAGGTACTGTTACCGACTTGGATGGAAACTTTGAACTCAAAGGCGTCAAGAAGGGTACGGTACTCCGTATCTCTTACGTTGGATATGAGACCCAAGAAGTTGTCTTTAACGGCAAGCCACTCAATGTAACCTTGAAAGACGATGCGAAAAGCCTCAACGAGGTTGTAGTAACCGCTTTGGGTATGAAGCGCGAAACAAAGGCGCTTGGTTATGCAGTTACTGAATTGAAAGGAGAAAATCTTGATAAGAACTTGGTAAACCCTGTATCAGCTTTGCAGGGTAAGGTTGCCGGTGTGGATATCTCAGGTTCTGATGGTGGACTCTTCGGTTCTGCCAAAATCTTGATTCGTGGTGCTTCTACCTTGAGCTCCAACAACCAGCCTATCTATGTTGTTGACGGTGTTATCCTTGACAACGGCGTTAAGAATGGTGATGCAGACTGGAGCCAGAACGATACTGACTGGGGTAACGAATTGAAGAACTTGAACCCAGACGATTTCGAGAGTGTATCAGTTTTGAAGGGTGCTGCCGCTACAGCTCTTTATGGTTCCCGCGGTTTGAATGGTGCGGTCGTTATCACTACTAAGAGTGGTAAGGGCAAGAAGGGTCTCGGCATTAACTTCTCTCAGACATTCGGTATCGATCACGTATATGGTGGTCCAGACTTCCAGAATGTTCGTGGTGATGGTTGGATGTCAGGATATGCAAACTGTAAGTCTTCTGGCAACATGCAGGATACCGACTCATTCTACCTGAACGCAGACGGCAAGCGCTCTGTTGCATTTCCTGAAGAAGAACGCGGTTTCTCTTGGGGTCCTAAATTCGATGGTCAGCCTATCGAGTTCTACGACTATTCTACCGTGAATTATTCACCATATAAGAACAACTTTACAGATGCATACGATGATGCCTTCAACACCAATACCAATATTGCCGTATCTGGTGCCAACGACAAGACATCTTTCTATACATCTATGTCATATAAGTATGCCAATGGTACTACACCAAACAACTCATTCTCCCGTTTGTCTTTGATGGCTAAGGCATCTCACAAGATTACAAACAAGGTAGAACTTGAGGCAGGCATCACTTTTGCCAACTCTAATCCTAAGCAGGGCGGCATGACCAACTTCGGTGAGTGCTTCATTGACGGTACATTCAGCCGTATGTATGATACCCGCTATTGGAGATCACGCTATAAGGGTTCTCATGGAGGCTTGGCAAGCACAGCATATAATGACGAATATGGTAATGCACCTGGACGTGGTGTATGGTGGAGCATCTATGAGAATGAATATTCTCAGAAAGAGACTTCTGTACGCCCTAACGTGAAGATTACTGCCGATTTGACCAATTGGTTGAAATTCTCAGCCGAAGGTAACTACAACTACTACTACAAGCGCAGCGAAAGCAAGGAGCTGGGTTCTGGTTATGCCAACGAAGGTGGTGCTTACGGACTTGGACAATATACCAAGGAGCAGACTAACCTGAATGCAAACTTCTCATGGAATAAGGCTGTGAGCGACTTCAACATCAGCGGTTTCGTACGTGGAGAGTACTATCACAACTTCCAGCAGGAGAGCAGCATGAGCACCCAGGGCGGTTTGATCGTTCCTGGACAGTATTTCATCGGAAACTCTAAGGAGACTCCTAGTGCTTCTGCCACCATCTCTGGCGAAAAGACCATTATGTCTATTGCAGGTCAGTTGGCATTGAGCTGGAAGGATCAGGTATATCTGGATGTAACAGGCCGTAACGACTGGTCTTCATCTCTGGTATATACAGACAAGCATGGTAACTTCTCTTACTTCTATCCATCAGTTTCCGGATCATGGTTGATTCACGAGACATTCCGTGGCAAATTGCCATCTTGGATTTCATTTGCCAAGATCCGTGCATCATGGGCTCAGGTAGGTAATGATACAGATGCTTACAGAATCAACTCTGCATACAACATCTATGGTATTGACAAGACTTATGGCTTGCAGGTACCTGATACCTCTTACGATCCTAACTTGAAGCCAGAGCGCAAGAACTCATGGGAAGTTGGTATCGACTGGCGTTTCCTGAACAACCGCATTGGTATTGATGCTACTTATTATCGTGAGAACACCAAGAACCAGATTATGTCAATCTCGGTCCCTAGCATCTCAGGTTTGAGCAACCAGGTAGTTAACGCTGGTAACATCCAGAACCAGGGTGTGGAGCTTGCCTTGAATACAACACCTATCCAGACCAAGGATTGGGAGTGGGATTTGAACTTCACTTACACCAAGAACAAGTCTAAGATTGTTTCTTTGCACGAGAACGTAGCTAACTACATCAGCTTGGTAGGTATGCCTTCATACGGTAACTTCCGTATTGGTTCTGTTGCCAAGGTGGGTGGTGAGTATGGTCTGTTGATGTCAGACGCAACTCCTAAATATGATGAGAAGACCGGTCTTCCTATCCTGGAGACAGCTTCTTATAACGGACGCCATGCCGTTTACTACTCACGCTCAGGCGTAGAGAAAGAGGTAGGTAGCATCCAGCCAGACTTCCTGGGTTCTGTCAATACAACCTTGAAGTACAAGAACTGGTCTTTGAGTGCTTCTCTTGATATGCGCTTCGGTGGTATGGTTGCCATCTATGGTTCTCACTATGGTACCGCTTACGGTTACTTAAAGTCTTCACTGAATGGAACAGATGCTGAACATGGTGGTATCACCTATACTTCTATCTGGGATGGCAAGCAGTATGATGATGGTATCATTCCTGAAGCAATCATGCCAGGCGGTGTAACGATCAATACTCCTACAGGTAATTATACCATTGCTGAAGGTGGTGAGCTGTATGCCGACTTGGTTAAGAGAGGAATTGTAGATCCACAGCACGCTTCATCATGGAACTATTGGAACAATTCATGGGGTCGTGCAGCTGTATGGAAGAACAACGACTGGTTCCATGAGTTGAACTACATCGCATTGCGTGAGGTTTCCCTGAGCTATCGTATGCCTCAGAGCATCGCCAACAAGATTGGTGCTTCTAACCTCAGCTTCGTTTTGACTGGTCGTAACTTGGGTTACTTGTTGAATTCATTACCAAACAACTTCAACCCAGAGTCTATGCGTGGTACACAGTCTGGTCAGTTCATGATCCGTTCTGTCAGCCCATACACAGCAAGCTATACATTTACAATCAGCGCAACATTCTAATTTTATAAAAATTGAAGATTATGAAATCAAATAAGTTAATAATGGCGGCACTCGCAGTTGGTCTGACTTTCACCGCTACCAGCTGCCGAGATGATTTCGCTGAAACAAATACCAATCCATCTGCCGTAACAAAGGGAGAAATCTCTTATTTGTTTGCAGAGGCTGTGAATAAATTCGATCCACAACCATATCTGGAGTACTACTACAATGCTCCTATGAAATACCAGTGGGCAGGAATGGGTATGTCTGCCAGCGGAGCTGGTGAAGGCATTCTGACCTTAACATTGGATGGTGACCAGTCTTGGCAGTATCAAAACGTACTGCGCGTTCTCACCGCCATGGAGAACCAGTACGAGTCTTTAGACGATAACCAGAAAAAGCAGCAAATAGGCTACGTGAAGGGTGCTCAAATCATGAGCATTTATCTGGGTCTTTTCGGAACCGACCTGTATGGTGATATTCCTTACAAGGAGGCATGTAAAGCTGCCTACGGCGGTACTCTTACCCCTGGATATGACACAGTAGAAAGCCTGTATGATCTCTGGCTTACACAATTGGATGAGTGCATCGCAGCCTTCACATCTGACGATGTAATCATCAAGTCTGAGCAAGACGTAGTTTGCGGTGGTGACAAGGCAAAGTGGGCAAAATTTGCCAATTCCCTGAAGCTCAGAATTGCAGTTCGCCTTTTGGCTCAGAATCCAACCAAGGCTAAGCAGATTGCTGCTGCTGTAGAAAGTGCTTCTTGTGGCTACTTGAACACCAACAGTGATGATATCCTTTTCAATAAGGGTGTTAACAAGTTGACTGGTGATGATGGCTATATCTTCGACCGCATCTACCACTGGAGCAATGGATTCACAGGCTGCGTCGGTTCTCAGTCTGTCATCAACTTCATGGTTGACAACAAGGACCCACGTGTACGTTTCTTCTACACCAAGAACCAATGGAACTCTAAGATTGTCCAGGGTTACTATGATGCAGGATTGGAAATTCCAGACTTCATCGAAAAGAACGTAGAATACACCACTGGTGCAGACGGCAAGAAGAAGTTTGTCAAGTGGAAGGGTATGGGTGAGCCATGGGTACGCTACTATGGTCTGACCGAGGACTGGAACGCTCAGCTCGACGAGACTGGTAAATACAAATGGTATTTCCCTTCACAGTATGCTAACGCAGACAAGGAGTTGTACCTCCACAACAAGGAAGGCAAGAATCCTCAGGGCTATACAGCTTACTCTATCCTTAACCGTATGATGATCATTGGTCGTCAATATTCTTCTGCATCTCAGGTTGAGGCTGCAACATTGCCAGACGATACCTATACATTCACTACAAAGGACCGTCCTTGGTATGGTTTGTATATGAGTGCAGCAGAGACCAACTTGTACTTGGCTGAGTTTGCAATGCTCAACAATGACGAGGCAAAGGCAAAGAAGTATTACGACAATGCTCTTGCTCTCTCTTGTAACACCTACAATACATTGGCTAAGGACAACCAGGTAGCTTACTACAGCACCGTTACAGGCTGCTTCGGTTACGACAAGGAGAACGAGAAGCCTATCGACTTGCAGGATGGTGAGATTGACGATATGATGCAAAGCGACAAGTATGCCTTCACAGGTACAGCTGCAGAAAAGTTGGAGAAGATTTATCTTCAGGAGATGCTGAACTTCACTCTCTATCCAAATGAGCTCTTCGTAACAGCACGTCGTTCTGGTTATCCAAGTTATAACTCAACAATTCTGCCACGTAAGAGCTACTCTGAGGTTCCTGCCAACAAGATTCCTCGTCGCTTCCCTACTGGTAATATCAGCCAGACTGATATCATGAAGGGTATCAAGGAAGAGGCTTACAAGGCACAGGGCTTGACCGTCACTACTTCAGGTCTCTACAATGAGGTTCTTGCAACAGAACGTCTGTGGCAAGACCAGGGTGCTCCAGCATGGGGTGCAGGAAGTGCAAAATAATATTTAAATACATAGGGTATGGGGACACATCAGTGTTCCCATACTTTGTTTTTATCTAATTCTGAAATCAAATGAAAACAAGATTTTCCTTATTGTTATTTTCTTTCTTGAGTCTTGCAAGCTATGCGCAAAACAAGACGGTGCTTCTTTATCCAGTGTATCAGAAGGGAACTATCTATATGAATGGGAATCAGGAAGTAAGAGTTCCGCTGAATTATGATGCAGGCAAGCACTGCGTGATGTATCAGCAAAACGGAGAGAACATGATTCTGATGAATACCCAGTCGGTAGATAGCATGAAGATTGCCCAAGATCTCTTTTGCAGAATCAAGAACAAATTCTATCAGGTAATCAGTTATCCTCAGGGAAAGCTTCTGATTGACTGGGATCTTGACAAAGTGAATGTGGGGTATAAAGGAGCCTATGGAACAGTATCACAGGCACGTTCGCAGTCTGTCAATCTCTCTCTTATGGAAGGACAAGAATATTCTGCCAACAAACCAGATACCCAACAGGATGTTTATAAAACCAGAAACAACAACAAATATCTTCTGCTGAAGAATGACAAACTGAGTCATTTCAGCAACAAGAAGTCTTTGCTCAAACTGTTTCCTAACAATCAGAAAGAAATAGAAGAAATCATCAGGAAACACAATACTGACTTCGTGAAAGCCGAAGACATCATTGCCCTTACTGCTGATATTCTCCCATTGCTTCCATAAAACTCCCCCCCCTCCATTTCCTAGGTACAACAGAGAAATTCAGCACAAAAATTGCAAAACACTCTTCACCCTTCACCAATCCATTATAACCATCTGATATACAGAAGTTTTAATAGGGTGAAGAGTCAGTTTGACTCTTCACCACTCTTCACCCCCTCTTCACCTTATTAATTTTTCCGTTTCTACAGCATCCTTCTTATAGATTCCGGCGGGTGAAGAGTGAGCGTTTTTAATATAAAAAAACTTAAAGAAAGTACATTTTTGCTGATACTTTCGTATATTTGTATCTGAATATCACAGGCAGTAGCAATTGATGGCATTTACTGCAATAGTTCATTGTCTGCCTATATGTAAAATCTTAACTGCTTATAATTATGACTAAGAAGTTTTTATCATTCGTACTCACAATTGCTTGTTCCCTCTTATTGGGAAGTTGTGAGAACTCAGAGGGTTTAATCATTGAGGACAGCAAGCTGGACATGAGTCTTTTCTCCCAGACCTATACCATCGACGATGAGGGATGTTGTGTCCTCAAGGGTGCTAAGCCAATTACCAGAGGCGAAGTACAAAGCAAGGTCTTGAACTATGGCTGGAAGTCAATAGCCACTTACGAGGTGCTGGCTAATGGTAAATTGAGCAAAGAGGAGTTTTGGAAAGACATGGTTGGAGGCAGTCCTACCCACTATTGGTTTGAATCGTCGCAGCAGCTCGTTCAGTATTTCTATATGGATGCGAAGCCTGCTTTTTGCTTCCGAAATGTTCCATGGTCGTATGATGCAACCAAAGGTTTCATCCTTTGCGGAAACGACAAATCGGCAACAGCTGACCAATACAAGCAGATTCTCAAACTTGTAGAATCGGACGGCAGAACATTGATGTACACCATACAGAAGATTGCCACAATCAGCGATGGGGACAATGGTTATAAACCAGTTTATGCCATGATTGTCTATAAGCGTCTGACCGATGATGAGCTGAAAAAGATGCAAGAGTCCTACAACTATGATTTGAACGCAGACAATTCAGTCCCAGACAACAGTAAGTTTTAAATCCTGCACACAAGGTGAAGAGTGGTGAAGAGTGAGTAAGCACTCTTCACCTCCCGAAACCCCAGTGTTTATCGGGGTTTCGGGCGCAAAGGTGAAGGGTGAAGAGTAAAAAAGAGATTAGGATTCTATACGACGCATCAGAAGAAAGCCTGATACGCCAATTCCTCCAATACGAGAGGACGCATCGTTTCTTGCCTCGCCTTGGCATTATATTGCCCTGTACTAGAGCAATATCTTGCCAAGGCGAGGTAAAATATGAAAAGAGGACAGAAGCATTACTACGAATGTGGTAGGGCTGAATTAAGCTTCATTTTTAAAACACGGACAAATTGAATTTGTCCGGACAAATTGTCCAGCACTTCATAAATCATTCATTTCTAACAACTTATAAGCGTCCGGGCAAAAGAGCCGGACAAATTCAATTTGTCCGTGTTATTTTTTTAGCCCATTTTTGCTTAAAAACAATGGGCTATGATGCCAAAATCTATGAGCTACAGGAAAGAAAACTATGAGTTGCAGGAAAGAAAACTATGACTTAGATTCGTTAACATAAAGCTCTAAAGCAGCCAAAGGAGAATAAGAGAGGTTGGAACGTAAACAGTTGGGAATGAGCAGATTTGCACAAAGTTG
>JAJWLX010000120.1 GCA_021636625.1 Prevotella sp.
CTCAAAACAAAAGCCCAAATCTGCTATTTTTTGCTTTTTTAGTCATTCTTTTTCCTTAAAAACTTGTAAAATACTTGTTAGTTTCAGAAAAATTATATATCTTTGCAGCGCTCTTTCTGTAGAAATACCGGAGGAGCGGACATCGGCACCCTGGCAACAGGATGCCCCAAGCATGATAAATGCTGAGTTTACATCTCAAACCCCTCTGTAAGGTGTGGAGCTAAATCCTTGCATGGGGGTACTCAATTGTAAATTCAGGCTAGATTTTTCGTGCGCATTCTCTATGAATGAATCATACGCGGGTGCGACATGGAATAATTTTGGCCTGATGAGAAAATTGAGAAAAGGGCCAAAAAAAAGCTCCAACATATTTTTGGTCCATTTGAGATTTCGCATCCCCCAGAATTCTTTTCATTGCCACCCCCATTTTATAGACTTTTATAAAACAACGAGCAATGAACAAAATCCTAACATTCAACGTAGCCGAAGCCACAGAGCTTGGCACTCATTGCGCCCTGCATCACAGCTACAGCCCGCAAGAACAGAAGTACATCTTCAGACTTGACGTGTACAATCAGAAACAGATCAAAATGGCTATCAGCCAGAACGCACACCACGGACAACTGGACCTCAATGGTTTCGAGCACATCGAAAATATGTTACGTTTCGAGGTACCCTACAGAGCTTTGGAAGCTACAAAATCTCATTACAACAACCTGGAGACTGCCCTTATCGACATAGGCAAAAAGCCGGTCTGTATCCCTTACACCGTCGCAGAATCTGGTAATCCTGGAACAAACCACTTGTGCTACAAGCAGTTCGACTACCTCTACCACTTCGTTGACTACACCAAGAAAGGTCAGGAGAAGAGAGCCATCCTGGAGATGCCGATTCCCGTGGCTCAGTACTACTTCGCCCTGGACCTGGGCTACTTCAAGGTTTCGCCTCAGCTTTACGAGTCATTCCATCACCAGTCTTCCCGCTGCCTTTATCTCCTGACAGAGAGCCGACTGAAGAAGGGCTACACCAAGTTTACACCTCCCGAGATCCTTGCGCTCCTCACCAGCCACACCCAATATCGCGGCACGGGGAATCTGGAATATACCCAGCTTTCTACTGCCGAAGAAGAGATCAGAAATGCCTACAAGCTGAACCGTCTCGACTATATCGTGATACACACGCTAGAGACTACCCGTAACCAGGTAGTAGGCAAATACGGCTGCTTGGTAATCTTCGGCCTCAAGTACCGCAACGATGACCCAGATATGCTGAGCGATGAAGACAGAACAAAGCTGACAATGAAGAAACTAAACTTTAGAAAGCTACTCACCTCTAGCTACTGGAACGTGAGCCATAAGGTGGCAGAGGAGTTGAGCGATCGCCTCACTCTGTCAGACCTGGATGCCGTGAACCAGTGCTTTCTGGCAGCCTATGCGGCGAAGAGAAAGCACGAGATCAAGAATCCCGCAGGGTATATCGTATCCAGCCTGGATAAGGTTCTGAGGAAGAAATAACAGAAATTCCCCAAAGCCTTGAATCTGTGTAAATCTGTGGAATCTGTGGGATTTTATTCTTTGTCCCACAGATTCCACAGATTTACACAGATCTCTACCTTAAAAATATGGGATCCTAACTTTTTCTGAAACTTTTCACGGAAATCTCTTGCAGGTTTGAAAATAAAGTCGAAACTTAGCGCTATATAATTGACGGACATATCCGGCGCTACGAAAATATCAAAACATCTTGAAGATGAATGTCTATCAGCCAGTTTTCCTACTTTTTATTTGGTCGTTTCAGGAAAAAAGCGTAATTTTGCGGCGAAACTAGATGTAGAATTAAATGAATGGCGTATGAAACAGGTAGAAGAAAGATACATCAGCTTGCTGACCGACAAGGTTTTCGACCGTCTCTTTGAGGAAGCCGAGATTGCCAAGTTTACGCCTCAGGAAATGAGGGAGTATGAAGCAAGCAAGATGGCATACCGGGATATCAAGAACTCCATTGATACGGCGAAGCAAGAAGGTCTTGCGGAGGGTATGGAAAAAGGAATGAACCAGAAAGCTCTGGATATTGCCAAGAACATGCTTGCAGATGGTGTTGACATCAATCTGATCATGAAGTATTCCGGACTTACCCAGGAACAGATAGAAAACTTGAAATAAGATATTATTTTAGAAGTAACAGATAAACAGAAATCCCCCAACCTGCAAACTGCGGGCTGGGGTGCAATCCCCTATCCCATCGACATGCAGGCTACTGCCTGGTTGCTGGGGATAACATATCCCCAGAGCAGAAATAAAGCAGTAAATACCTTAATTTATTCTAAAATACAAAATTATATAGCCAAAATATATCGTTTTTCAAAATTTATATATATCTTTGCACTTATAATTAATAAAGAGAATTATGAGAATTATTTCGCATAGAAAACTAAAAGAGTTTTATGAATCCCCAGGACGAGAAGACTCTAAAGTTGCCCTTGAAAGGTGGTACCAGATAGCAGAAGAAGCAGAATGGCATAACTTTTCCGATATTAGAGCAGACTTCCCTGATGCCGATTACGTAGGTAATCAACATTACGTATTCAACATCCGAGGAAATAACTATAGATTAGTAGTTGTCATAAAATTCACTATAGGCCGACTTTTTGTAAGATTTGTCGGAACACATAGTGAATACGACAAAATTGACTGTACCAACATTTAACATCAAGAATTATGGAAAAAATAACAAAAGAACAGTATGAGTTTGCACTCAACAGAATAGAAGAGCTTTTACCATTGGTAACGGATGAAACTCCTGCTAATGATAAAAATGCCATTGAACTGACATTAATGTCAGATATTGTGGAGTCATACGAAAAGAGACATTTTCCTATAGGAAAGCCTTCAGTATCCGAACTCATTGAACTTTCACTGAGTGAAAAAGAAATGACACAAAAACAATTAGCAACAGAAATCGGAATAAGCCCTTCCCGCATTAACGATTATATTACTGGACGTTCGGAACCTACATTAAAAATTGCCAGATTGCTTTGCAAGGTACTGAATATTACTCCTGCTGCTATGTTGCAATACTAAGCAATAGTTTTCAGCTTACAAGAAATCCCCCATCCTACTTTCTCAAGCCGGATGGGGGGGGGTTGCTTATGTGATAGAGAGAGATTTATGAATGTCTATCAGGCAGTTTTCCTACTTTTTATTTGGTCGTTTCAGGAAAAAAGCGTAATTTTGCAGTGAAACTAGATGTAGAATTAAATGAATGGCGTATGAAACAGGTAGAAGAAAGATACATCAGCTTGCTGACCGACTTCGGCTTCAAGCGAATTTTTGGAACAGCAATGAACAAGGATTTGCTCATTTGCTTCCTCAACAGCTTGTTTAATGGCAGACAGGTTGTGAAGGATGTGTCGTATCTGAATCCGGAGCACGTGGGAGATGTATATACCGACCGCAAGGCCATCTTCGATGTATATTGCGAGGGCGAAAACGGCGAGAAGTTCATCGTGGAAATGCAGAATGCCTACCAGGCGTATTTCAAGGACCGCTCCCTCTTCTACTCCACTTTTCCAATCCGTGAACAGGCTCCCAAGGGAAGTGACTGGGATTTCAAACTCAATCATGTCTATACTGTTGCGCTACTCAACTTCAACATGAACGAGGATGCCTTCGACAAGGAGAAGATTCGCCATCATGTACAGTTGTGCGATACCGCTACTCACAAGATTTTTTACGATAAGCTGGAGTTTATCTATGTAGAGATTGCGAAATTCAATAAGACACTAGGAGAACTGGAAACGCTCTACGAGAAGTGGCTTTATGCGCTGAAGAATCTCTATAAGCTTACCCAGCGCCCTAAAGAGCTGTACGACAAGGTGTTCGACCGTCTCTTTGAGGAAGCCGAGATTGCCAAGTTTACGCCTCAGGAAATGAGGGAGTATGAAGCAAGTAAGATGGCATACCGGGATATCAAGAACTCCATTGATACGGCGAAGCAAGAAGGCAAGCAAGAAGGTCTTGCAGAGGGTATGGAATTAGGTATAGAAAAAGGCATGAACCAGAAAGCCCTGGATATTGCCAGGAATATGCTTGCTGATGGCGTTGACATCAATCTGATCATGAAGTATTCCGGTCTTACCCAGGAACAGATAGAAAAATTGAAATAAGATATTATTTTAGAAGTAACAGATAAACAGAAATCCCCCATCCTGCTTTCTCAAGCCGGATGGGGGGTTGTTTTATGTGATAGAGAGATTTATGAATGTCTATCAGGCAGTTTTCCCACTTTTTATTTGGTCGTTTCAGGAAAAAAGCGTAATTTTGCAGTGAAATTAGATGTTGAACTTTAAAACAATAAGAAATATGGCAAGACCTATAAAAGAAACACCGATACTCTATGGCGAAGACGCCAGAGTGTTTGAGGCAAGGATGAAGAATCCTCCAAAAGAGAGCCACGAGAAGATGGAAGAAATCAATCGTGACTATAATTATATCATGAGTTTATTCGTAAATTGATTATGAACGATAATGAAGAAATTTGCGAACCGTTAAAGATTCGACGATTAGATATTAATGACAGAATATCTAATTTTAACTGTGGGGATGAAGACTTAAATGACTTCATTCTAAATGAGTCACAGTTGTATCGTGGAGAGATGCTAGCTGTGACTTACGTTATTGAAGACAATAATGGTGTAATCCTAGCATACTTCAGTTTAGCAAATGATAAAATCTCCTTAACAGAGTTTGAGAATAACACTGAGTTCAATAGGTTTAAAAGACGCTTTAAAAACTCAAAACGTCTCAAAAGCTATCCAGCAGTAAAAATATGCAGATTAGCAGTTGACAAAAATGCACGAAAGCTGCATCTTGGGACAAAACTCCTGAATTTTATCAAAGTTTTTTTTGCCAAAGACAATAAAACGGGTTGTAGATTTATAACTGTTGATGCATACATAGAGGCGATTCCTTTCTATTTAAAGAATAGCTTCTTAGAGCTTACTAAAAATGATGAAGATGCGACACATACAAGATTATTATATTATGATCTTAAAATGATGTCATTGTAGATAATATATAGTTTTTTACAGAAATCCCCCATCCTACTTTCTCAAGCGGGATGGGGGTTTTGCTTATGTGATAA
>JAJWLX010000121.1 GCA_021636625.1 Prevotella sp.
TTGCCACACTCTGCGTGCAAATCTATCTCCTTTTCGATAAGGCGTAAGGAATCCTTACATGCAAGATTTGGAGGGCTTGAACCTTGCACGTAAATACGATTTTTTTCTAAAAAATATGGGCGGGAGAAACTTTAATTGACACGCCCGAAATGCACAACACTTGAAAATTGGCTCCGAAGTAGGGGAGTTTGTTACCCGTTTGTTACTTGAAGTTTTTGTCTATAAGCCCCACGGCACGCTCTTTTTCCTTGTTTACTACCTTGGCATATACCTGCGTTGTTGTGATGTTTTTGTGACCCAGCAGGGATGCAACGGTATAAAGACTGGCTCCAAAGGACAATTCCAGCGTGGCGAAGGTGTGACGGCCACAATGGAAAGTTATCTCCTTGTTAAGATTCTTGATGGTTCCAAGCCACGCTTTCAGTTGTTTCGACATCGAAGAATGTGAAATCTCATCGAAAATAATTCCTTTCATGCTCCTCCCAGGGCGCTTTGGCAGCCATTGCATCGCTTGCTGGGATAATGGAATCTTGAGCCATCGCTGCGTCTTCTGAATTTTCTTTTGGATAAAGACTTTGCCATTCTCTCGAATAATCTCTTCCCAAGTTAGACTGAGGATGTCGCTCTTGCGTAATCCCGTGAAGCAGCTGAAGAGAAAGGTTTCTTTCAGTTGAGGATACTTGCATTCTGACTGGATGACTTTTGCGAGTTCGCTCTTGCTTAGATAATTTCTGGTTGATTCTGGACGCTTCAGACGGAATTGAGAGGAGAGAAGAGAGTATGGATTCTGGGGAATCAACTTCTTTTTATACAGTTCGATGGTGATACTTCGAAGAATAGAATACATAAGATAAATCGTTCCCTCTGATAATTTGGAAGGCTTCTTCCTGTTGGGATGTAAATCGTGTGCCTCCCTCAGATAGTCGATGAAATGCTCTACGAACTTAGTATCTACTTCTCCTACCAATGTATTTTTAGCTCCAAACTTCATAAGATGCTTTTTCAGACTGATGATGCTTCCGTATCTACCTCTTGTACAATCACCCGTCTTCGGCTTGCGCTCATCTGCGTATTTTTGGATGAAGTCGAGCAGATAGTATTTTCGGGTCGCTCCGTTTCCTTCGTGTTTAGGTATGTTGCCGAGGAGCTTGATGATTTTCCTGCTTTTGATGAGCAGGGCCTGTCTTGCAACTTCTTGGTTCTGTGCTATGGTTTGCTCGTTGATTTCCGGAACCAGATATAAATACAGAAATTGGTAAGTGCGTTTACCCTGCCAGTAAATGTCAAGGTATAAACTTTGGTTCCCGTTTTTGAGGTTCTTGACTCGCAATTTGATGGGTTCTTTCAGTTTCTGCTGTCTTTTAATGATTTTTATAGCTGTTTTCATATGCTTATTTATAGTTGTTACTCTTGAGTCTGAATCTGCAAATATACCCCAAAATAGGCGAAAAGGAGAGATATTTGGAAAAGATTGATTATTTTTTAATATTGTTTAATAGGGATTTGTCTGCGAAAAATGGGCGCTTTTTTGGCTTTTAAAGAAAAAAGCTGTACCTTTGCCGACAAATTCAATCGTTATGGCAAAAGATAAGATAGCATACGTTTGCAGCAACTGCGGGCAGGAAAGTGCCAAGTGGATGGGTAAATGCCCTAGCTGCGGACAATGGAATACTTTTAAGGAGATACGCATTGCGGCTGATTCGGGGTCGCAGGCGGCTAAAAGCGCTGGCATGACCATGAGGCATGGCGGGGCTGCTACCATGTTTGGTGGGCAACACTCCGATGCGGATGCCAAGCCGATGAATCTGAAGGATATTTCGGCAGTGGATGAGCCGCGTATCGATATGATGGACGAGGAGCTGAACCGCGTACTGGGTGGCGGTATGGTGCCGGGAAGCATTACCCTGCTGGGCGGTGAACCGGGCATCGGAAAGAGTACCCTTACGCTGCAAACCATCCTGAATATGAAACATAGAAGGGTGCTGTATGTGAGCGGCGAGGAGAGTGCTCATCAGATTAAACTGAGAGCTGACAGACTGGCGAAGGGACAGGCTATGCTGAAGGGAACTTCGACAGATGACGTAGCATCGTTAGCAGGAACCCCACCGGAGAATGCCTTCGATCATATTACGATTCTCTGCGAAACACAGTTGGAGAAAATCTTCTCCCATATTCAGCAAGTAGCTCCAGAACTGATAGTTATCGATTCTATCCAAACAATTGCTACAGAGAGTGTGGATAGTTCTCCTGGCTCAGTTTCCCAGGTGCGTGAATGCGCAGCATCGCTCCTGAGATTTGCCAAGACCAGCGGTATCCCTGTTATCCTGATCGGACATATTAATAAGGAGGGAACCCTGGCTGGTCCGAAGATTCTGGAGCATATCGTGGATACCGTCATCCAGTTTGAGGGTGATCAGCATTATATGTACCGCATCCTGCGAAGCATCAAGAACCGATTCGGAAGCACTTCGGAACTCGGCATCTACGAGATGCTGCAAGGAGGATTGAGACAGGTGAGCAATCCTTCGGAACTGCTCCTTACGGAAGATCACGACGGATTGTCGGGTGTAGCCATCAGTGCTGCCATCGAGGGTGTGCGCCCGTTCCTGGTGGAAACGCAGGCTCTGGTGAGCACGGCGGCATACGGAACTCCCCAGCGCTCGGCAACGGGTTTCGACCAGCGAAGACTGAACATGCTCCTGGCGGTGATGGAGAAGCGAGTGGGCTTCAAGCTGATGGCGAAGGATGTGTTCCTGAACATTGCGGGAGGCTTGCGAGTGACGGACCCTGCGATGGACCTGAGTGTACTGGCTGCGGTATTGAGCAGCAATGTGGATACAGCGATAGAGCAGGGCTGGTGTATGTGTGGCGAGGTAGGACTCAGTGGCGAGGTTCGTCCGGTGAGCCGTATCGAGCAGCGCATCGCTGAGGCAGAGAAGCTCGGATTCCAGCATATCATCATTCCGAAATATAATTATCATGGTTTCGACCATAAGAAATATCAGATAGAGATTCATCCCGTAAGGAAGGTGGAAGAGGCGTTCCGCTGCCTGTTCGGGTGAAGATCTCACGCAGATTTCGCGGATTACGCTGATTTTAGTGTATAGTCTGAATTTATAAATATAATCTGATTTTATAAATATTAAGTTCAAAGTAAATGAAGGATTCAGTAATTATTGTGAGCGGCGGTATGGACAGTATTACCCTGCTCTATGACAAGAAGGACGAGATAGCCCTGGGTATCAGTTTCAACTATGGAAGCAATCACAACGAGCGGGAGATTCCTTTCGCCAAGATGCACTGCGAGCGACTGGGCATCAAGCATATCACCATTGATCTGGGATTCATGCATCAGTATTTCAAGAGCTCTCTCCTGGAAGGTGCCGATGCCATCCCTGAGGGACATTATGCCGATGACAATATGAAATCTACCGTGGTGCCTTTCCGTAATGGTATCATGCTGAGTATCGCCATCGGTATCGCTGAGAGCAACAATCTGAAGAAGGTGCTCATCGCCAATCACGGCGGCGACCACACCATCTATCCGGACTGTCGCCCTGAATTTATCAAGGCAATCGATGAGGCTGCCGAGGCTGGCACCTTCGTAGATGTTCGCGTGGTGGCTCCTTATACCAACATCACCAAGGGTGAGATTGCAGCCATCGGCAAGAAGCTCGGTATTGATTATGCCGAGACCTGGAGCTGCTACAAGGGTGGCGAGAAGCACTGCGGAAAGTGCGGTACCTGCGTGGAGCGCAAGGAAGCACTGGCTGAAGCGGGTATTGAGGATACCACAGAGTATGAGGCTTAGTTTCAAAATTAGAATAACAAAAATATAAGAAGATACAATGAAGAAAATGATTTTGAGTGCAGCCTTGGTGCTGGCATCAACAGCTGCTATGGCTCAGAGCGGAACTTTCCAGCTCAAGGCTAATTTGAAGAATATGGGCGATACGATCATCGTCTATAAGGGTAGAGGTGAAAAGCGTGATACCATCTTGGTAAAAAAGGATAAGTTTACTTATTCTGCTACCTTGACACAACCTAAGGAGATGATGTTTGCACAGCCTGCGATTTTCCGTGGCGGGCGTGCTGAGGCTTTCTATTTGGTTTGTGTGCCAGGCGAGACTGCTGAGGTGGTTGGTGATCTGAAGGCAAAGTTTGATATCAAGGGTAGCAACTTCTACAAGCAGTTTGCTGAAGTAGATGCGATGAAGGATGAAGCTGACAAAGAGCTGGCTGATTTCGAGAAGTCTATCAACGAGAAGATGAAGAATGGTGGTGACCGTGAGGCATTGATGAAGGAATATGAGGAGAAGGCTCCTGCTCTGACAAAGGCAAAGGAGGAGAAGATGTTGGCATTCATCGGTCAGCATCCTGATTACGAGGCTAGTGCTACTCTCATCGGCGAAATGTCTAGTTGCGAGAATATGCAGAAGGCCGTTGATATGCTCTCTGCTCAGGTGAAGAATGGTAGGATGAAGGCTTTCTATGAGCCTATCGTTGAGCGTGCCAAGAAGCAGGCCGAGATGGAGGAGAAGGCTAAGAAGGTTCAGGCTTCCGGTGTAGAGGCTCCTGATTTCACTCTGAATGACATCAATGGCAAGCCATTCTCTCTTTCCAGCCTTCGTGGCAAGTATGTTGTCATCGACTTCTGGGGTTCTTGGTGTATCTGGTGTATCAAGGGTATGCCTAAGATGAAGGAGTACTACGAGAAGTATAAGGGTAAGTTCGAAATCCTGGGTGTTGACTGCAACGATACCGAGGCTAAGTGGAAGGCTGCCGTAGAGAAGCATCAGTTGCCATGGATTCACGTCTATAATCCAAAGGGTAGCGATGTGCTCAACAAGTATGCTGTTCAGGGTTTCCCAACCAAGATTGTTGTAGGTCCTGACGGCAAGATCGTAAAGACCATCGTAGGTGAGGATCCTGCATTCTACACCTTGCTTGATGAAGTGCTTGGTAAGTAATTCTAATTAGTAAAGCGCCCTGAAAGAGCAAAAGCATAGTAGATTTAATGCTTTTGCCCTTTCAGGGCGCTTCTGTTATACTCTATGTTTACCCAGGGTGTTGCCCTGGGAGGGCACTGAAAAAGTCCCTTCATAGGTTATGTTAGTTTAACAT
>JAJWLX010000165.1 GCA_021636625.1 Prevotella sp.
ATTTTGATATGGGTTACGAGACGAATATTCCTTGGATTGAGGCAATCTGAGGCTTTGTTGCTAGGCAATTCAAAATGATTCGTTTAAAACGATACGAGTCAGTTTAAATTAATATAGGTGAACAAAATGAAAAATATCGTAAAAAATAACACAAAATAGCTATTGTTGGCAAAAAAATCACTAACTTTGGCAATAAAAAATGTGTTAAGCAATGAACAGAAGTAAAAATAAATTATCACATATAATATTCATATTTATCACGTTGGCCTCACTGACTTTCATGATTTCATGTTCGAGTGAGGAAGAAATTGTTGTTCCAAAGGAAGAAAATGAACAAACAGTCATAATGTTTTTCCCTTGGAGTTCAAATTTGTTACCTTATTTTCAACAAAACATAAAAGATTTTTCTAAAAGTATAGAAGAAAGAGGCTCACAAAATGCACGAGTCATGATCTGTTTAGCTACAACGCCAAATACTGCGGATCTCATGGAATTAAAGTATGATAATGGAAGTTGTATCGTTGAGAATATTAGAACTTATGACAATCAAAGATTTACTTCGCAAGAGGGTATTTCTAATATATTGAAGGCTATAAAAGAATATGCGCCTGGAAAGAAATATGGATTAATTATCGGCTGCCATGGAATGGGATGGTTGCCAGTAATTCATACAAAATCCAATGAAACTCAAGAGATATTTCATTATAATGTAAGTAATGGCCCAATGACAAGATATTTCGGTGGATTAACACAGGAATATCAAATAGAAACGTCTGTCTTGGCTCAAGCAATTTTAGAGTCCGGAATTACTATGGAATATATACTATTTGATGATTGCTATATGTCTTCAATCGAGGTTGCATATGATTTAAAAGATGTCACGAAATATTTAATAGCTAGTCCCACTGAAGTAATGGCATATGGATTCCCATATCATGAATGTGGGAAATATCTTATAGGAAATGTTGATTATAAGGGAGTTATTCAAGCATTTTATGAGTTTTATAGTCAATATACATATCCATATGGTACAGCAGCCGTTACGAATTGTCAAGAATTAGAACAATTGGCAAATATTGTGAAAAGAATTAATATCGAAAATCAAAATAATAATATATCAGCAAATAGTATCCAGGTAATGGATGGATATACTCCGACTATTTTCTTTGATTTTGAAGACTATATTAATAAGATTTGTAATGATATTGTGCTTCTTGATGAATTTTCAAATCAATTGAGGAAAACAATATTATTCAAATGTCATACTCCACAATACTATTCTGCTTTTAAAGGAATATTGCCCATTAATCATTATTCTGGTATTACTACTTCTGATCCTAGTAGTAATAGACTTTCAAATCCAAAAATATATACACGATGGTACAAAGCCACCCATTAATTTGTATGAATTGGGATTCGATAAAGTCTATATTAAAATTATCAATTCCTCTAATTATATCTCAATTAGGCTTGTTTTTTGTCCAACTGTCAGATACTGTAATGGTTGGACAAATAGGTTCTCGTAACTTGGCTGCAATTTCTTTTGGTGGGAATGTTTATTTTTTTATTTATATATTTGGAATTGGCATCGTAAGTG
>JAJWLX010000122.1 GCA_021636625.1 Prevotella sp.
ATTGCAAGATATTTTAAAACTCCGTACCTTTGCACCCGAAATCGAGAAAGAGCGCGGTGATGATTGCCACTCCCGAGCGGCAGAGCTGCGTAATTCCTTATCATGCCTCATGGCTTTAAGGAGATACTAGGCCTCTAAAGTGTCGAGACCGCAAGCAGACATCCGCGCTCTTTTCTTTATATATATATATAGTGTAAGGATAATACGAAAATAATAATTCTAAAAAAAAATAAAGATGAACAGTTTAAGAATTGGATTGATGTCCGCTGCCCTCGTTGCTGGCTTGGCAACGGCAAGTGCACAAACTGTGGCTGCCGATAGTGTGATGCAGCATGTAAACGGCAAGCGCCTCAGCGTGGGTGGTTATGGCGAGGTTGCCATGAGCCGCAACTTCTATAGTGACGCTGGCAAACGCTACTCTAACGCTACCGCTTATAAGAATGCTCCCGACCACGGACGCTTCGACATTCCTCATGCAGTCATCTACTTGGGTTACGACTTCGGAAAGGGATGGACCATGGGTACTGAGATTGAGTTTGAACACGGAGGTACCGGACAGTCTATCGAATACGAAGCAGAGGAAGCCATCGAGTATGAACAGGAGGTAGAGAAAGGTGGCGAGGTGGAACTGGAACAGTTCTGGATTCAGAAATCTTTCGGTCGATGGGCTAACATCAAGGCTGGTCACATCGTGGTACCTGTAGGTCTTACCAATGCCTATCATGAGCCATTGAATTTCTTTACTGTTTATCGTCCGGAAGGAGAAAACACCATTCTTCCTTGTACATGGCACCAGACTGGTATCAGTTTCTGGGGAAAGAGCGGCAAGTTCCGCTACGAGGCACAGTTCCTGGCTGGCTTGAACGCTTACCGTTTCAGTCGCAGCAACTGGATTCAGGGCGGTGCCAAGAGTCCATACGAGTTTGAGGTAGCCAACAAATATGCCGTAGCTGCCCGTGTAGATAACTACAGTATTCCTGGTCTGCGCATCGGACTGAGCGGTTACTACGGCAAGGCGATGGGCAACACCACCCCGCTGGATACCCAGCACAAAAACATCAAGGGAAATGTATATGTAGGTGCCTTAGACTTCACCTACAACAAGTACAACTGGAAGATTAGAGGCAATGTGGATTATGGCTATGTAAGCGATGCTACAGCCATTACCAGCATTGTATATCCTGGTACGGCTAATGTCAAGCCTAATGAATCAGGCAGCGGCAAATACTTCGGCAGTCATGCCATCGCTACCATGGTGGAAGCAGGCTATGATGTCTTCTCTCAGATTTCCAAGTTGCGTGAAGATAACCAGAAACTGTATGTGTTCGGTCATTTCGAGTATTACGATTCATCCGTTCACAATACCACCGCCAAGTGGACCAACCGCAAGATTGTGGCAGCAGGTATCAACTACTTCCCTCTCCCACAAGTCTGTGTAAAGGCAGAGTACAATCAGCGCATCTTCCACTCTAAGTACAACAATGAGCCTGCCGTGAACATCGGTATCGCTTATCAGGGCTTCTTCCTCTAAATCAGAGGGAAACTGCCATTTCATAGATCATAATTAGCATATTCAAACATAAAAAACAAAGAAAAAATGAAAAAAGTTTTCCAGAAGGCATTTTTGTTCGTAGCAACAATGACTTTATCTTTGGGTTTCGCTTCTTGTAGCGATGATGATGACCCAGTAACAGAGGGTAACGTAGTTCCAGCAACAGAATTATCTGCTGTTGCCAACACTTATGTAAACGACATTATCAATCCTACCTACAAGGATTTGAGAGACTATGCCAAGGTTCTGAAGGATGCATGCGACAAGGCATACGCCAACGCCAAGGCTGGCAACTTGAGCGATGCAGATATCACCGATGCCTGCGAGGCTTTCAAGAACGCTCGTCGTGAATGGGAGCGCAGTGAGGCATTCCTCTATGGTGCAGCAGCCAACAACGAGATTGACCCACACATCGACTCATGGCCACTCGACCACGACCAGATGGTAAAAGCACTCAACAATCAGAGCATCATCTCCGGTATCAAGGGTTCAAACCCTGCTCAGTTTATCTATACAAAACACCAGCACTTCGAATCAGTAATCGGTTTCCACGGATTGGAGTTCGTACTCTTCCGCAATGGTGCTGAACGTACTGCAGCCATGCTGAATGCCAACGAGACAGAAGCAGGCATGACATCTGTGAAGGGTATTGATGAGTTGGCATTTGCTGCCGCTGTAGCTGGCGACATCTACAACATGACTTCACTCCTCCAGTATGGTTGGAATGGTGATGCAACCCTCGGTTCTTGGTTGACATCCAATTGCAATTGGGTGATTGATGGTCTTAAAGATCTGGAAGATAGCGCAGGTGCCCTTTCTTCTGCAGGTATCGGCTACGGTCAGTTCCTCCTCAATGCCACAGGCGAGAAGGCTTGGTTCCCAACATGGCAGGAGACCTTGGAGAATGTATTCGTAGGTGGTTGCTCTAGCATCTGCCAGGAGGTTTACACCCAGAAACTCGGCCAGGCTTATCGTGTTGCTACCGGTCATGGTGGTATTACAGAGGAAGGCAAAAAAGAGTCTAAAGACTACATCGAGTCACCATACAGCAAGCGTTCATTCATCGACTATCAGGACAACATCTACTCTATCAAGAACTCTCTCTATGGTACACGTGATGTAACTGCTACAACTCCTGTTGCTAATTCATTGATGACAATCATGAAGAAGTATAACTACAGTGGCTACAGCGCATTGAACACAGCTCTCGACGAGGCTATCGCTGCATTGGAGTCTGCCAAGAAGAGCGGTATCGCCTTCGTTGATAATCCTGCACATGCTCAAGTAAAGACTTGCATCGACAAGATCAACACTTTGGATGATGAATTGAATAAAGCTGGTTCATGGTTCCGTGCATTGAAGGTTTCCAAGTAATTTATCCATTACAGCAGAAACAACAGAAATAAAGAATTACGTAGCTTTGCTTTCTTCAATAGAAGCGAAGCTACGTCATTTGGGTTAAATATAATATATCACAAAGAAAATACATTATGAATAAGAATTTTAAGAATTACGCCTACATGTCGTTCGCCCTGGCTTTGGCTACGACAATGGCTAGCTGTTCTGACAATGACAACAAAGTTGAAATTCAGGAAACAGATGCCGCATACGTAGGTAAGGAAGTGGGTAACTTTACTGCAGATGAGTGGTATCCAGGTGGTAAACTGGGTACAACAGAGAACACAGGTTCCAGCAGCTACTCAGACCAGACACCTGCAGTAGATAACGACCCAGAACTCTTCAAGCAGTTCTTTATCGGCGAGCAGATGTTCGAGCGCCAGTATTCATGGAATACAGGTGCATTCAAGGGCTTAGGTCCTGCTTCAGTCCGCTCATCTTGCTTTGATTGCCATCCAGAGTATGGCCATGGCAAGCGCAAGGCACAGTATGAAACCCGCTATGGTAATGGTAACGGCTATCTGCTCGTAGTTTATCACCCTACAGATGGTGCCAACAGCAATGATGGTGGTTATGTAGCAGAGGTAACTGGTATGCCTCAGACACAGGCACAATCTCCATTCTTGCCACCTATCGATGAGAGCCAAATCAATATGAGTTGGGAGCACGTCCACAAGATGGAAACAGAAGAGATTCCTGCCATGCAGTTCCCTGATGGCGAGAAGTTTGATTTGATTTATCCTGAGATTTCTATCCCTAAAAGTGCCTTCAACACCAGTCCTACTCCATACGAAACCGGCAATGGTGCAGTAGCTGTAAGATTGGAATCTACCATCGGTATCGGTGGTACAGGTTTGATTGATGCCATCCCTAACGAGGCCATCAAGGCACAGTATGCAGAGGAAGCTGCCTACTTCAAGAAAGCTGGTCTTAAGGTATCTGATTACATCAACCCAAGCATGTGGGATGCAGATGCAAACGACTTCGCAGCAGGTGCTTTTTATACCACATTCGGTCGTGATGCAGCAAAGAAGAGTGCTGATGGCAAACTTGACAGTCATACCCAATATGCTACAGGCGGTGTCCATGCCGATGGTAGCACTTTTGACCCTAACACTAGTGATCTTAACAAGAAGATAGTAAAGCGTTACACCTACGCTTTGACTCGTGGTTCTTTGCAAGATGGTCCTGGTGCTAATGCTATTTGGAATATCACCAATGTAACTCGCAAAGACCGTCCATTGCTTTATACTACGACACCATGGGCAACAGCCATGTCTCAGAATAAGGATGTTATTGCAGCTATTAAGAAAGATCCTACTTCTCCTTACTATGCTGATGGTACAGATGAAGGTATTGCTAACGCAGTAAGAGTTCTTTTGGATCCATATACCAACCAATTCGACAACAGCATCCATAACTTCAAGTCAGAGCAGAGCATGGATGATTACTATGCTTTCATGGTATGGCACCGTGGTCTTGCTATCCCTCGTGCCCGCAACTTGAATGATCCACAGGTACAGCAGGGTAAAAAACTCTTCATGGAATGGGGCTGCGCCAACTGTCACAAGCCATCATGGAAGACCGGTGACGATAACTACGTAACATCCAAGTACATCGCCGACAAGAAGTTGCCTCGTTATCAGAACCAGACCATTTATCCATATTCTGACTTCGTTCAGCACAAGCTCTATATGATGAACGACATCCACGGTTCATGGTGCCGCACCACTCCACTTTGGGGTCGTGGCTTGAGCTATCTGAACACAGGTGCAGAAGACCGCCTGCACGACTGCCGTGCCCGTAACGAGGTAGAGGCAATCATGTGGCACTGCTACAGCAAGAAGAGTCATGCCTATCATGCAGCCATGAACTTCTACAAAGCATCGAAGAGCGATCGTGATGCAGTGGTCAAGTTCCTGCGTTCTATCTAATCATAAGATATTACAAGAAGAAACAAAAATAAGAAAAGCTGCCAGGCTATCAAAAGCATTTGGCA
>JAJWLX010000123.1 GCA_021636625.1 Prevotella sp.
AGCAGGTGGCTGACAAGTTCCCTCAGATTACCTCACTCATGTATGTAGATAACCAAAAGGGCAACGATACCATCAACGACCTGGAGCTCAGTCTCTTCAAGGGCAACGACCACATCTTCGAGCTGATGGAGGACCTGAAGTTCAAGGTAGGTCCTAAGAGTTTCTATCAGACCAATACCGAGCAGGCTTACCACCTCTACTGCGTGGCTCGCGAGTTTGCCAACCTCACCGGAGATGAGCTGGTTTACGACCTCTACACCGGTACCGGAACCATCGCCAACTTCGTGGCTCACAAGGCAAAGAAGGTGATTGGCATCGAATACGTGCCAGAGGCTATCGAGGATGCCAAGGTGAATTCCCAGGTAAACAACATTGAGAACACCCTCTTCTATGCAGGCGATATGAAGGATATCCTGACCAATGATTTCATCGCCCAGCATGGTCGCCCAGACGTCATCATCACCGACCCTCCACGTGCCGGAATGCATCCAGACGTAATCAACGTGATTCTGAACGCAGCGCCAAAGCGCATCGTATATGTAAGCTGCAACCCAGCTACCCAGGCTCGCGACCTGCAGCTGATGGACGACCACTACAAGGTGGCTGCCGTTCAGCCGGTAGATATGTTCCCTCATACTCCTCACGTAGAGAACGTCGTTTTGCTCGAGAAGCGCAGCGATGCTGAAATCAAGCAGAAGAAGAAGGAGCGCAAGGAGCGTGAGAAGGCGATAGCTGAAGCCAAGGCTGCCAAGGAGGCAGAGAAGCTCGCTCTCCAGACTGCCCAGGCAGAAGACCTGACAGAAGAGGAACTCGCAGCCAAGCAATAAACCTAGAAACAAAATAGAAACAAGATGAAAAAGAGTATCATCCTGGCGCTCATGGCTTTGACCACGGTCTCAGCCAGCGCCCAAAAGAAGCAGACCATCGAATTGCCTTCATGGTTGAGCAATGTGAAATTGTCGGGATATGGCATGATCCAGTACCAGTATAGTGGCCAGAAGAACGCGGAATCCAACTCGTTCAACATCCGAATGGGCCGTATCGCCTTGGAGGGTCGCATTGCAGACGACTTCTACTGGAAGACCCAGATCCAGTTTAACGGCAACACTTCCAACCTGGGTTCAAGTCCAAGAATGGTGGATTTGTTTGCAGAATGGCAGAAGTACGACTATTTCAAGGTGAAGATTGGTCAGTTCAAGAACCCATTTACCTTCGAGAACCCGATGCATCCTATCGACCAGGGCTTTATGGGTTATTCACAGAACGTGAGCAAGTTGGCGGGTTTCAGCGACCGTGCCGGAGAGCACGCTTCCAATGGTCGTGACATCGGTCTGCAGCTCCAGGGTGATTTCCTCAAGAATGCCAACGGCAGAAACCTGCTGCATTATCAGATTGGAGTGTTCAACGGTCAGGGCACCAACACCAAGGACGTTGACAATCAGAAGAATGTGATTGGTGGCGTATGGTTGATGCCAGTAAGCGGCATGCGAATCGGTGCCTTCGGATGGACCGGTTCTTATGCAAGAAAGGGAACATGGACCGACGAGCATGATGCCACCTATACAGCCGACATTCAGGAACGCTCTGGCGTTCGCAAGCTCAGCCAAAACCGCTATGCCTTCTCATTCGAATACAAGCAGGATGGCTGGACCGTTCGCTCCGAATATATCCACTCTACCGGAAAGGCTTTTGCCAAGAGCATCACCAACTTCAACGATGCCAACGCCAAGGACTGCAATCTGAATGCAAAAATCGGCGACAAGGCACAGGGTGTATATGGATTGGTTATCGCCCCATTGGCACAGCTGCCAAAGAACAGCCGAATCGACATCAAGGCACGTTACGACATGTATCAGCCTAACGGCAAGAACAATATGCAGAAGACCCAGTATGAGGCTGGCTTGAACTTCCACATCGGCAAGCGAATCAGCATCCTCACCGAGTATGCATTGGTGAATGACAAGACCCTCGCCAAGCACAATTACTCCATGGCAGATGCAGAAGTCTGCTTCCGCTTCTAACAGATATGATAAAGGCTCGTTCCAGTGATTACAGGAACGAGCCTTTATCATATATATGCTCAATCTCTTGCTAGAAAGAGTAAGAGAATCCGATAGACATGAACTCCTTAAACTGCCAATAGCTCTGATCATCCTTACGCTGCGCTCCATCATCGAAACGAGGATAGAGGAAGATATTAGATGAAATATAACGATTGAACTGGAAGGTAATCGTATTTTCCCACTCTATCTCAGCACGCTTGTAAGTAGTATATGCCCAGAGACGGGTCTTCCACTTCAGGTTCTCCATCACCTGCCACGACAGATCGAAGGTACACTCAGAACCGTAATCGGTCATACCATGCTGTCCCTCCTTCAAACCGTATCTTGTGGCAAGATTCTCACGACCCACATACTTCCAGTTGAACGCCAGAGGAGCCAGATGGGCACTACCCTTCAGCTTGTGATTCAACCAATCTACCGTATAATCCATACCGACAGAGATATTCAGATTGAATGGTGAGAAGAAATCGGAATACACCATCTTGTCATTGCTCTTGTAACCATGGGCAAACTGCGTCTGCGCCACCATCTGGATGGTATAATACCATTTTCTGGATGCCTGAAGGCCCAACTTGCTGGTGTATCGGATCAAGTCGTCGGATGTCTTGAGCGAATGCACCGAGTCTCCCTTGGAAGTCTGGTAACCCAATCGCATCTCCAGCTTGTTCTCCCACTTCACCTTCTGCTTGTTGTTGTAATTCGCCATCATCGTTACACGTCCCAACAGAGAGTAGTTGCTCTCACCACCCTTATACCAATTGTCAGACACATAGTTTTGCAGGAACTGCAGATAGTAATCACCTCCGAAAGTCCAGAAGTTAGGCTTGAAGATCACGATATCCGATGGCGCAGTTTCCGGTTCGAAGACCTTAGGCGCCACCTCTTCTATAATGTCGCGCTTCGGCTTCTTGGCCTTTGTATCCGCCACGATTGGAGCGCCCACCTCTTCCAGGTGTCGCTGCGTAGTCTTCACCAGGTCTGGTCGGCTGAGATAAACATCCATCAAGGTCTTATCGAGCATCACACCAAGCGAATCGCCTTCCCCTCCCTCAGGACGGAGACGCAGGAAATGATTGGCAGGCGAGCGATAATACGTGAGTGGGGTGAAGAGCATGGCATATCGGGAGTCATCCAAAGACATCTCTGTAGAGTCGATACGCTCCCTGATGTGAGCCAGCGAGTCCACATAACTTTTCACAATCGATGGAGTTTTCACCACCACATTATGCCTGCGGGAACGTTGGGCATCTGCCGTCACAGCCCCCGCAAGCAAAGCTAAAATGAGTAATCCAAATCTTATTTTCATTCCTTCATATACTAATTTGGGCACAAAGGTAACAAAATAATTCTAAATTCAACGCCATTCTTTACAAATATTTTGGCTAATTCATAATTTTATAGTAACTTTGCACCCAAATAATTCTAATTTAAATTATAAACATCGTGGCTGATACAAAGTACATCTTCGTTACCGGTGGTGTGGTTTCTTCTTTGGGTAAAGGAATCATATCTTCATCCATCGGTAAACTTCTTCAAGCAAGAGGTTACAACATTACTATCCAAAAGTTTGACCCATACATCAACATCGACCCGGGTACGCTGAACCCGTATGAGCATGGTGAGTGCTACGTAACGGTAGATGGTATGGAGACCGACCTGGACCTCGGACACTACGAGCGATTCACCGGCATTCAAACTACGAAAGCGAATTCTCTCACCACTGGTCGTATCTACAAGGCAGTCATCGACAAGGAGCGTCGTGGCGATTATCTCGGCAAGACCATCCAGGTGGTGCCTCACATCACCGACGAGATCAAGCGCAACGTGAAGCTGCTCGGCAAGAAGTATCACTATGACTTCGTGATTACCGAGATTGGCGGAACCATCGGCGATATCGAGAGCGCCCCTTACATGGAGGCTATCCGACAGCTGAAATGGGAACTGGGCAAGAACGCCATCAACGTCCACCTTACCTATGTGCCTTATCTGAAGGCAGCAGGCGAGTTGAAGACAAAGCCTACCCAGCACTCTGTGAAGGAACTGCAGAGCGTAGGTATTCAGCCAGATGTTCTGATTCTCCGCACCGAGAAGCATCTCGAAGAGGGAATCCTGAAGAAGGTGGCTAGCTTCTGCAACGTAGATTTAGACTGCGTAATCCAGAGCGAAGACCTTCCTAGCATCTACGAGGTGCCTGTAAACATGCAGAACCAGGGCCTCGACACCGCCATTCTCCGCAAGATGGGCGAACCTATCGGCGAGAAGCCTGCGCTGGGTCCTTGGAGAACTTTCCTCGACCGCAGAAACAAGGCTACCGAGACGGTGAACATCGGTCTCGTAGGAAAATACGACCTGCAGGATGCCTACAAGAGCATCCGCGAGAGCCTCTCGCATGCCGGCACCTACAACGACCACAAGGTGAACATTACATTCATCAACTCAGAATATCTCACAGAAGAGAACGTGGCTGAACAGCTGAAGGGTCAGGACGGTATCGTCATCTGTCCAGGATTCGGCCAGCGCGGCATCGAGGGCAAGATCATCGCTGCCCACTATACCCGCACCCACGACATCCCTACCTTCGGCATCTGCCTGGGTATGCAGATGATCGTCATCGAGTTCGCCCGCAACGTATTGGGCTACAAGGATGCCAACTCCCGCGAGATGGATGAGAAGACTCCACACAATGTCATCGACATCATGGAGGAGCAGAAAAACATATCAAACATGGGTGGAACCATGCGACTCGGCGCCTACGAGTGCGTACTGAGACAAGGCAGTCGCGCGTTCAACATCTATAAGAAGGAGCATATCCAGGAGCGCCATCGCCATCGCTATGAG
>JAJWLX010000124.1 GCA_021636625.1 Prevotella sp.
CTACCTTAGGAGCCTTGCCGCTGAACCACTCATCCATCTGGGCAGCCTTCTCTGGGTTAGCCTTGCGCCACTCAGCCTCTGCAGCCTTGCGCTCAGCTACGATCTTCTTCAACTCCTCAGCACGCTTAGCGTAGATTTCCTTTACATCGTCGAAGATAACGAATGCATTCTCAGGATCACCACCGAGGTGCTTGATAGTGTTAACATAAGCGTCGCCACCGAGAGGAGCACCGTGGGTATTGATGCAAGCCTCGTAGCTTGTGCCGTCTGCGCGGAGAGCACCCTTACCCATTACGGTCTTACCGATGATGAGGGTAGGGCGATCCTGCTCCTTCTGGGCAGCATCGAGAGCCTCACGAATCTGAGCCACGTCGTTACCGTTGATCTTGATGACATTCCAGCCCCAAGCCTTGTACTTCATCTCTGTATCCTCGTTCATTACAACGCCACACTCTGTAGAGAGCTGGATGTCGTTGGAATCGTAGAACATGATGAGGTTGTTCAAACCGAGGTTGCCGGCGATACGACCTACACCTTGAGAGATTTCCTCCTCTACAGCACCATCAGAAATGTATGCGTAGATCTTGTGCTGCATCATGGTTGAACCCAGACGAGCCTCAAGGAACTTCTCAGCAACAGCTGCACCAGCTGCGAGTGCGTGACCCTGACCGAGAGGACCTGATGAGTTCTCAATACCACGCTCAAGGTCGAGCTCTGGGTGACCTGGAGTTACAGAACCCCACTGGCGGAACTGCTTGAGGTCTTCCATTGAGAAGAAACCACGCAAAGCCAAACCAGCATAGAGCATTGGGCTCATGTGACCTGGGTCGAGGAAGAAGCGGTCGCGGCCAGTCCATGTTGGATCTGCTGGATCATAAACCAGGTACTCTGAGAAGAGCACGTTGATGAAGTCAGAACCACCCATCGCACCACCTGGGTGACCAGAGTTTGCCTTTTCTACCATTGAAGCAGCCAAGATACGGATATTATCTGCTGCATGATTCATTACTTTAATGTCGTTCATCATACAAATGTATTTAATGTTGTTGTTATTGTTTTTCTGCTGAAACTGATTGCTCATCAGCCTCTTATCGTGAAGAGGACTGATGATATGAGCTATTTACCCTACAAAAGTACTATTTTATTTTCAAAACTACGATAGATTTTGCAGGAATTTTCACTTTCAAGGTGTTTTTCTTCAATTTTGCTTCCTTGAATGTTGCTGGCTTCACTACATCCGGGTGCTCGAAATCGTTGAAATCGCTCACCTTCTTGCAGGTCAGGATCTCGCCTGCCACTGTCTTTGGAGCCTTCAGTCCATCGAGGCTGAACACTACCTCCTGAGCCTTGTCGAGGCTTACGTTGGCGAGTGAAACCACTACGGTGCCGTCTGCCTTCTTGGCTGCAGATGTAGAAACCACTGGAATCTTTCTGCCGTCCTTGGCGTGCTCATCGCCACGTACATCCATAGAATCGCACTTCACGTCCATAGGGAGATAGGTTGCATCCTGGAAGTCCTTGTACATCTTGAACACGTGGTAGGTTGGAGTGAGAACCATGTGACCGGTGCCCTTGGTGTCGGTGAGGATCATAGACTGGAGCACGTTCACTACCTGAGCGATGTTTGCCATCTTGATGCGGTCGGCGTGACGGTGGAAGACATTCAATGAGAGGGCTGCCACGAAAGCATCGCGCATGCAGTTCTGCTGATAGAGGTGACCCTTGATGGTTCCTGGTTCCTCATCCCACCAGGTTCCCCATTCATCTACGAGCAGACCAATCTGCTTCTTAGGGTCAGCCTTGTCCATAATGGCTTCGTGCTTCTTGATTACGTCTTCAATGCCGAGGCACTTGCCCATGGTCCAGTAGTAGTCGTCGTTGCTGAACTTGGTAGCCGAACCCTTGCTTCCGCTCCATCCGGTTACTGTATAATAATGTAGGGAAATTCCGTTGGCACGGTGACCTACACGGTCCATCAGCACCTTGGTCCAGTTATAATCGTAGTCGCTGGCTCCTGATGCAATCTTGTAGAGTTCGTTGCCATCATAGTTGCGGCAATATACGGAGTAACGGCGGAAGAGGTCAGCGTAGTATTCTGGGCGCATGTTTCCACCGCATCCCCAGCTCTCGTTGCCCACTCCGAGGTACTTCACCTTCCATGCCTTGTCGCGTCCGTTCTGTCGGCGGAGCTTTGCCATCGGAGTATCGCCGTCGCTGGTCATGTATTCTACCCATTTAGCCAGTTCCTCTACTGTTCCCGAACCTACGTTACCGCTGATGTAAGGCTCGCAGCCCAGCATCTCGCAGAGATTCAGGAACTCGTGGGTTCCGAAGGAGTTGTCCTCGATGGTTCCTCCCCAGTTGTTGTTCTGCATCTTAGGGCGATTCTCACGCGGACCGATTCCGTCCATCCAGTGGTACTCGTCGGCGAAGCATCCTCCTGGCCATCTCAAAACTGGAACCTTGAGGTCCTTGAGGGCTTGGAGCACGTCGTTGCGGTAACCCTGGGTGTTAGGAATGTTTGACTCCGGACCTACCCAAAGTCCACCATAGATGCAGCTTCCGAGGTGCTCGGCAAACTGTCCGTAGATTTCACGGTTTATCTTCTGCGTTCCCTGGCTCGCATGGATGGTTCCTGTTACATCCTGAGCCTGGGCTGAGAATGCAACTGCTGAAGAGAGGAGGGCAGCAGCGAAAAGTTTATTCATCATGTTTGTAAGTTTTGTGTTGTTATAAGAATAGGGGTAAATTGAAGTTTAAATTTATTGATAGTACGTTTGTGAGGGTCAATTCCCCCCACAAACGTACTGAAAAAGATGGGATTATTTCTTGTTGGCTACAGCTGCCTGCTCGATGGCAAGACCAGCCTTGTAGGTTTCGATGTACTTGTCGAAACCTGCTACGTCTTCTGCTGTAGGAGCGATTTCTACACCTGTATTGCCGGCAAATACCTTCTGGTCGAGGTAATCAGCCAGGCTCAGCTTCTCAGCATTGTTTACGAGATAGCCTGCGAGCAGGGCAATACCCCATGCACCACCTTCGCCTGCAGTCTCCATGACAGAGATAGGGGAGTTGATGGCTGCTGCGAGAATGCGCTGACCTACACCCTTGGTCTTGAACAAACCGCCATGACCGGTGATGCGGTCTACCTGTACCTTCTCGTCCTTGAACAATACATCGTTACCAATCTTCAGTACAGCTACTGAAGCGTAGAGGTTGGCACGCATGAAATTGGCAAGATTGAAGTGGTCGTTGGCAGAACGTACGAACATTGGGCGACCTTCTGCAAGACCTGTTACAGGCTCACCAGAGATATAGTTGTAAGCAATCAAGCCACCGCAATCTGCATCGCCTTCAAGAGCGTGGTTGTAGAGCTTTCCGAATACCTCGTTCATATCTACAGGAACACCGAGCAACTCCTGATACTGCTTGAACAAACCTACCCATGCATTGAGGTCTGAAGTACAGTTGTTGCAGTGAACCATTGCTACAGGGCTACCATCAGGAGTAGTCACCATATCAATGACTTCGTAAGGTTGGCTCAAGGCTTTCTCCAATACGATCATAGAGAAAGAAGAAGTACCTGCACTGACGTTACCTGTGCGCTGACGGACAGCGTTGGTTGCTACCATACCAGTACCAGCATCACCCTCTGGAGGACAGAGTGGAGTGCCTGCCTGAAGTGTGCCAGATGGGTCGAGCTTCTTTGCACCTTCCTCGGTCAATACGCCAGCATCTTCGCCTGCGTTCAGTACCTCAGGGAGAATGTCGAGAATCTTCCAGCCCAGGTTCTTAGGCTCGATGAGCTTATCGAACTTAGCTACCATCTCAGCATCGTAGTTGTTGGTGTTAGAGTCGATAGGGAGCATACCTGATGCATCGCCTACGCCAAGCACCTTCTTGCCTGTGAGCTGCCAGTGGATATAACCGGCGAGTGTTGTAAGGAAGTCAATCTTATTGATGTGATCCTCACCATTCAGAATAGCCTGATATACGTGAGAGATACTCCAACGCAATGGGATGTTGAAGTGGAAGAGTTCTGAAAGTTCAGCTGCAGCCTTGGCTGTATTGGTGTTACGCCATGTGCGGAAAGGAACGAGGATGTTCTCATCCTTGCCGAATGCCATATAGCCGTGCATCATCGCAGAAATACCGATGGCAGCCAACTGTTTGATTTCGCAGTCGTACTCAGCCTTCACGTTCTTGCGGAGGTCAGCGTAGCAATCCTGCAGACCTTTCCAGATGGTGTCGATGCTGTAAGTCCACAAGCCATCAACCAACTGGTTTTCCCACTCAAAGCTACCCTGTGCGATAGGGTTGTTGTCGGTGTCGATCAAGACAGCCTTGATTCGGGTAGAGCCAAACTCAATACCGAGAATGGCCTTACCTGATTCTATAATAGTTTTTGCGCTCATTTCTTATAATATATTAAAAATTATCGCAATGCCTTGTTGAGCATGTAGTAAATCTCATTGTTGCGGAGCTGCTGCTTGAAGCTGCTGATAGTTGTGTTCTTGTCGATGTTGACGAACTCAATACCCAGGATCTCGCAGAAGTCCTCCCAGTACTCAGCAGTGATGTCGTAAGAGAATGCACTGTGGTGAGTACCACCAGCGAGGATCCAAGCGCCTGCACCAATCTCGAAGGTTGGCTGTGGAACCCAGAGAGCTGAAGCTACAGGGAGCTTAGGCATTGCTTTTGGCTCGATGCACTCTACCTCACTTGCGATGAGACGGAAACGGTTGCCGAGGTCAACTACAGTTGCCTTAACACCCTTACCTGTCTTAGATGTGAATACGAGGCGAGCTGTCTGCTGCTTACGGATACCGATGCCGAGGAAGTGAACCTCGAGCTTTGGCTTGTCTGAAGCGATCA
>JAJWLX010000024.1 GCA_021636625.1 Prevotella sp.
GTGAAGGAGACATTGAGAAAGTGATAGAGAATATCATCTATCAGCACCTCATACGATTGGGCTATCAGGTATATGTAGGACAATTGCAAGCTGGAGAAATCGACTTTGTATGTACCAAACCAGGAGGCGAACGCATCTACGTGCAAGCTTCCTACATCATAGCCGACAATGCAACCAGAGAGCGGGAGTTTGGCAATCTCCGTGCCATCAAGGACAACTATCCGAAATACGTTATCTCCATGACTCCTCTGCTCACCAAGAATGATGATGACGGCATCACGCATCTGCATCTTCGCAAGTTCTTGAAAGAAGGAATATAAAAGTTCAAGCAGATTCGCAGAGTTGCAACTATGTTATAAAACCAGAAATGCACCCGCACAATACGGACGCATTTTTTATTTTATAATTCTCCCGAGAAACTATGTAAATATTATTCTAAACGAGTAAAATACTTCTCAAGCACCCGTAAAATGGGTAAAGAAGAGATTCTATATTTTCCCTTAAGGGTTTTTGTATTTTCCTTTAAGGGAAAATATTTTTTCCTTAAGGGTTTGAAAATTTCTCCTTAATGGATTTTTACGAAGCTTTCAACTTGTAAAGATAAGTACAATATCGCTTACTCCATACACTCCATAAGTGCAAAGTCTGAGATTATAAAAAGTGAGGTTCACCAGCCAGGACAAAAACGGAGTTATAAGATAAAAAAGAGCGTAAAGAGATAAGAAGCCTTGCTTCTTATACTCTTTACGCATAAGATTTAGTTTTCGCAGACAGTAAACTGATATTGGCCTGAGGCCAATTCCAAAACGTATTTATTTCCTATTAGCTTATATTGATTCTTCTTTAATTTCTTTCCATCCAGTAAAACAGACTTCTGAGAAGCTGCACGTAAACTTACCGTAGCAGATGTGTTTGCTGGAATGACAAATGAATAGACAAGTCTATTGCCCTTTCGTTCCCATTTGCTTTCGATCCTGCCATACATACTATCATAGAATCCGGAAGCATACTGCAAGCCACCTGGCTCATCAGGCTCGGGTTGCAACAGAAAATGCTTAAATCCAGGGTTCTCCTCGTCGCGCTGAATACCCAAAGAATAGTTATACATCCAAGCTGCCACAGCTCCAAAAGAATAGTGATTGAAGGAGTTCATGCGGTTGTTGCCTCCAAAACCTCTCTCATGTGTATAGGAATTGAGACGTTCCCATATTGTTGTTGCTCCCTGAGTTACTGGATATAGCCAGGATGGATAAGTTTTTTGGCGAAGCAGTCGATAAGCCAAGCTATCTTGCCCAGCATCCGACAAGGCTTTGCTAATCCAGGCAGTACCAATAAAACCTGTCATCAGAGAATAAGGTGGACAATATTCTCCTTTGTCTGTTTTGTTGGAACGTATGAGAGTTGACTTCAGGTTTTCTATAAACTTTGTTCTCAATGCTGGTTTGATGATATCAAATACCAGTGGAAGTACGTAAGATGTTTGTGTATCTACCAACTTGCCCTTTTGTTCTTTATTGAATGAGGAAGCTATCGTTTTACCCGAAGAAGGATTCACGTAGGAGGTGTTGAACAGCTCAACCCGTTCCTTGTGCAAATTCCCATAATAGGCTGCATCATCAGGAAAGCCCAATATTCCTGCCATCTTCTGCATCAATTCCAAATCATAGATATAATAACACTCCCAAAGAAGAGATTTGTCATTCCGCTCATCTTCCAGTCCTAGCCAGTCACCAAGATCCCCCCACTGACGTTTCTGAACAATGATATCTGTGGTAGTATCTATATAATGGCTCTTCACATATTCTATATATTTCTTCATAGCAGCATAATGTTCCCTGATTAAGGTGGTATCATTATATTGCTGGTAGCACTCCCATGGAACAGTAATGCCGGCACTTCCCCACAGCAAACCACCAAAACCACCACCTACAGGGGCTATGTCTTGAAATCTGCCGTCTGGAGTTTGTACATCTCTCATAGCCTGCAAGTAGCTGCGTAGCATAACAGAAGCATCAGTCATATAAGATGCTGTGCGGGAAAAAACAGAGATGTCACCTGCCCAACCCATACGCTCATTACGCTGAGGACAATCCGTTGGTATGGAGAGGAAATTTCCCATTGAAGACCATTTCACATTTTCCCAGAGACGATTGATATTGTCATCGGAAGTCTGATACTTTGAGGAAATCTTCCTGATAGAACTCAAGACGATTCCTTTGACATTTTCCAATGGAAGTGGAGCTTCCAAACCGGTGATTTCAATATAGCGGTAACCATGATAGGTGAATCGGGGAGTAAAAACTTCGGTTCCACCTTTGGCGACATAGATATCCTGCGCCATCGCTGCCCGGATGTTCTCCATCATCATCATTCCCTCATCACCGGCATATTCCGGAAGATTTGGATACAATACCTCTGCGTATCTCATCGTGACTTGCGTAGAAGGTGTAAGACCGCAGAATTTGATTTTTGGAACACCCACCATGTTCTGCCCCATATCATAAATGAATACCCCTTTTCGCACTTCCTTAACCGATTTTGCTGGGAGTTCACAGACAGGAAGTATGGTGTTTTCATTTTGCCCCACCAGTTTGAAAAAGCTATAATCATCGGGAGCCATTGCCGTGCCCCATCCGTCATGGCTTACATGTCCGGTCAACGGGATTTCAACACAATCTCTCCATTTTCCGGCATCATAAGAAGGAAGAGACCATCCTTCTACATCACCCTCACGGCAAGCATCATATATTTCTCCCTGGAAAAGACTTCCGTATCTCATCGGACCTTCATCGTAACATTGCCACCGAGAAGGAGAAGTTACAACATCCTGGCTGCTGCCATCCTTATATCTGATATATAATCTGGCCAATAGTGACTGACGGTCACCGAAATAATTCCAGTTCTCACCTTGGAAGGTAAGACCGCCACTCCACCAGCCTTCACCCAAAATGGCCCCTATCGCATTCTGTCCATTCTGTAAATGTTCGGTAACATCATATGTCTGATAGGTATGTGTCTTGTTATATTGCGTTATACCAGGATTTAGATATTCCTCATTGACACGCTTGCCATTCATATAAACATCATATACACCACGCGCAGTAACATAGAGGCGGGCAGAGGCCACCTCCTTATCTACCTTGAAACTAGTACGTAGCATCGGCATAGACTTTTGGCTTGGATCTATGACAACCTGGCGCGAGGACTTCCTGCCATCTAATGTCATCTGGAGTTTATCTACTTTTACGATAACATTACGGGGACTCCGAAAGGCCCTCACTTCGGCTTCCGAAAAAGTAGCAATTTGAAATTTGTTGACTGCTATTCCAAGATCAGCCAATACCGGAAAAGCCAGAAAGTCTCCACCTTGTCCTATCGGATTTAATGACAGCATTCCAAGACTTTGACCATCCACGAAAATTTCCGTATAACCCAGATTGACAGCCACTTCAAATCGATGTTTGATGTAACGGTTACCTTGATTGATGATATTGGCAGGTATGGATATAACCTTTAGAGGAACATCTTGCTTGTCCTCTTTGGCATATCCTACTCTATAAACTGCAACTGAAGCTTCCTTTTTATCATCTAATCCCTGAGTATTCAATTCAAACTTTATATAGGAAGCATCCTGCCGGCTCTGCAAATGATAGATGTTTTTGTTGGCATCCATCAATCTTCTGTCATTGACACCAAGCAAGAAGGATGCTTGTTTTGATTTGCTGTGTTTGTCCAGTTGAAGAGAAATAGCATATCTGAATACAGGCAGGTATTGACTATGAAGCGCATTGCTGGATTCCGGTAAACCAATCCATTTGGCACCTTTCCAGGCTTCGCTCTTATCCGAATGGTTCATTAAACCCATCTCAAACCAGGACGTTTGGCTCATTGGATAGTCATCCTGATTCCAAACGGTCAAATTCCATAGATACCTTTTCTGAGGCATCAATTTCTTACCAGCGTAACGTATATTCAAGGACTTTGAATTGGCAATTTTTCCAGAGTTCCACAATACCTTTCCCTGCACGTCGGTTACAGTAATGGCATAAGCTTTCTGATAGCAATTCCTGGAATGATCATCAGCCAGCATTTGCCAACTGAATCTAGGATGCTCCTCTTCAAGAGCAATTGGAGTTTTCTGATACTCCACCTTCATCTGCGCTATCGATGTTGCCTGTTTGGCGTAAGAAGCGCCTGCCAACATGCAAAAGAAAAAAAAGACAATACGATGTTTCATAATAAAAAGCTTTTTATAAGAAGGATGTCATCCTCCTATATCTGAGCTCAGAAATAGACTAATGACACCCCTTTCCTAATGTGAATTAAAAATATGTAGTCAAAGCGGCTTCCGCTGCAGGTAACGGGAATAAAACTCTGATATCTGTATAAGACTGTGGAGCTACACCATAACCTTCTGGGAAATAGTAATCCTGTGGATTGGCCTTTACCCGATTGCCATAAGCCTTCATGACAGATTCTACCTTGCCGGAATGAATCAAATCGAGCCAGCGTTTGTTTTCAAATGCTAACTCTACTCTTCTCTCATCCAATATGGCTTCACGCAACAGACCTTGATCAGTAACCTCACATGCATTCAAGCCTGCTCTTTTGCGTACTTGGTTCAAATAAGTCAATGCTTCATTGGTCTTACCCTGTTCATTTAAAGCTTCCGCAATAAACAATAAGGTTTCTGCATATCTATATACAGGCCAGTTGTCATTGGTGATTCCTGAAACGGCATGTGTATGGCAATACTTCTTGATATAAGGGTATTTCACCCCATGAGCAGTAAGCATGCCGATAGATGCATCTTTTCTCAAGTCACCCTCTTCATAAGCCTTGATGATGTCAGGTGTTGGAATGTTATATCCTTCTACTATTCTAGCCACTTCTGGAATTCCTGTGATTGCCGTAACTTCTTCAGCAGTAATTGGCTGAGCCAGGAACACATAGAAGAAGTTACTGGCATATCCATCATTACCTTCCTTGAATTGTACTTCAAACAAAGACTCTTCATTGTTTTTATTGGCAGGATCAAAGACATCTGCATAGTTATCCAGGAGACGATAACCGCTTATCTCCTTTAAAACCTTCTCTGCATCAGCCCATTTTCTTTGATTGATGTAGACGTTGCCAAGTAACATCTTAGCTGTACCCATGCTGACTCGTCCACTTTCTTGAGCCATTCTGTCTGGTAACAGTTCTGACGCCAGCTTGGCATCTGCTATAATCTGGTCATATACGGAATCAACGCTTGCCAAAGGCTGGGTAGCATCGCTTAATTTTTTGACGGGTGTCAGGTGAAGAGGAACCTTTCCAAAATACTGTACCAGATCAAAATATGCAAATGCCCTAAGGAACAGAGCCTGTCCCTTGATGTTATTTTTAGCCTGCTGATCAAAATTTACATTATCGATATTTTCCAACAGATAATTGGCATTGGAGATAATACTGTAATCATCTGCATACTTATGATAGGAAACAGAGTTATTGGCATCATCCTGGAAATTCTTCACAAACTCAGCTGAGATTGTACCTCTGTCATTGGGATTGAATGCATAAGTGGTGTTGTCAGAGCGGAGTTCACCCATAGCCCAAGCACCGTCACTGCCGCTATACAAGCTGCGAAGGATGGAATAAACACCATTCAGTCCCTGTTCAAAGTCTTCCTTTGATTGGTAATATACATCTGTACTTAATGTTGTCTTGGATGGAATATCCAAGAAATTATCACAAGAAGCAAACAATAAGCCAAATAATAATATCTTAAAGTATTTCATAACTGTGTCGTTTAAATGTTACAATGATAAGTTCAAACCAAGAGTGAATATTCTAGGCACTGGATATGTTGAATAATCTATGCCCTGCAGCAAAGAGCTAGGGGTACTTCCATCAAAGTTAGTGCCCACCTCTGGATTGCCATACTTGTACTTGCTAAAAACAAGAGGCTGCTGGATGCTTGCATATACTCTCAGCGAGTTGACAAACTTAATGGTATTCTTTGGCAAAGTGTATCCCAAAGTGATGTTCTTTATCATGAAATAACTGCCATCCTTTACATATCTGGAGTGGAACTGGTCACGTTCTCTACCTGTGCTGCCTGTTGTCTTACCATATTTTCCGGCACCAGGATTTTCCGGTGAACGCCATCTGTCCTTCACTTCCTTCAAGACGTTGAACAAACCGTCCAGGTTGGTCATACCCTGCTCCATTGGAGTGGCAATCTTGTTGCCATAGGAACCTGTTGCCAGGATTGACAGGTCAAAATTCTTATAGTAGAATGTATTGGTCAATCCATATGTGAACTTTGGTAATGGATTTCCTATTTCTGTTTTGTCACCACCCACTTCATCGTAGGTAATCACCTTGTCACCGTTTACATCACGGAACTTGATGGTACCCACTTCTGAATCCACGGCTTTCGGTGAGTTGTCATAATCTGTCTGATCCTTATAAACTCCATCCTGTATCATGCCATAGAACTGACCGATACGTCCTCCCACTTTTGTTATGGTGGAAACGAAACCAGTATAAGCAACCAATTGGTCTGATAGTCCAGACAAGGCCAATACCTTGTTGTCGCTGAATGAAATATTGAAGTTGGTATCCCATCTGAATTCACCCGTCAGATTATGGGTGTTGATACTAAACTCATGTCCCCAGAATCTCAGCTTTCCGACATTGCCCATGAAGTTGGAGAAACCGGATTCCCTTGGTACTGAGAGGGAATAAAGCAAATCTCTAGTTGTCTTATTGTAATAGTCGTAAGTGAAAGTGATACGATTATTCCAAAAAGAGAGATCCACTCCAAAGTCAGCTTCCGTAGTCTTTTCCCATCCTAATTCCACATTTCCCAAGTTAGTTACACGAATACCACTGGCAACGCTAGAGCCAAAGACCGCATTTGAATTGGAGATTACATTATACTGGGTATAGTTACCGATATTATTGTTTCCGGTTATACCATAGCTGGCACGTATCTTGAACAGGGATAACCAATCCAAAGACTTCATGAATTTCTCTTCGTTGACCAGCCAACCAGCAGATATAGCCGGGAAATTACCCCAACGGTTCTCTTTGCCGAATCGGGACGAGCCATCACGACGGATACTGGCGCTCAAAAGATACTTTTCCTTATAATTATAGTTGATGCGTCCCAGGAATGAAACCATGCTCCACTCCTGAATATCTTGAGTTGGATTGTTCTTGACCAAGGCTGCATCGATGGTCTGAACTCTGTCGTCTGCGAAATTGCTTCCACTTATTGCACTATAATCGCTTCTGAATCTCTGGACAGTGAAACCTCCTAAAATATCCAGCTTATGATTTCCGAATGTCTTGGTGTAAGAGGCTGTATTTTCCCACAACCAGGAGTAATATCTGTTGTTGGCATCAAATAGGTTGGCATTGATGGCACTAGGTGCCGCAGCAAAAGCTCTACCTGCAGTGGACGGCTGGAATGTGAAATGATATTCAGATCCGATATCAGTACCCAATGATGTCTTGAGCAACATGCCTTCAATAGGCTTTACCTCCAAGGAAGTATTGGCGAGAAGTCGCTTGATAGTGCGACGATTCTTGATATCCCTGATGGAACGTACCCAGTTAGGAGTATCTACGGAAGTGATACCCGGGGTTGTCACAGAAATAGGATAATTGCCGTTTTCATCTTGATACTTCAAGATAGGAGATGTAATGGCGGCATTAGCCAAAAGACCACTACCACTGAAGAATGCACCATCCGTAGATGGTCGGTTCTCAAAACTATAGGTTGGGGCTACACTAAATGTAAGTTTCACCTTTTTGTTGATATTGAATTCTGAATTTGAACGGATGGAAAAACGATTGTAATCTGAGTTCAGTACAATACCATCTTGATTGAAGTATCCTAATACCAATGATGTAGAAAAACGTTCAGATCCCCCGCGTATGGCAACATTGTAATCCTGGATGACCGCATTGCGCAACATGGCATCATACCAATCGGTACCCTTACCATATTGGGCAGGATTCTGATATACCTCAGGTACAGCCACACCTAAATCTTCATAAGATTCTTTCTTGAACTGTGCCCATTCTTCACCATTCATCATGTCAGGTCGTCCCTTCTGAGGAACACTCTGAATACCCATATAGGCATTGACATCCACATTCACCTTTCCGGTTTTTCCTTTCTTGGTAGTAATCATAACCACACCAAAGGCGGCGCGTGAACCATAAAGTGCTGTAGCTGAAGCATCTTTCAAAATAGACATTGATTCGATTTCATTAGGGTTGATGTTGTTGATATCACCTACAATAGGAAATCCATCAACCACATATAAAGGAGTTGCACCTGTAGAAAGAGAGGCTGCTCCGCGAATCTTGATGCTCATTCCCTGTCCAGGAACACCTGTCCCCTGACTAACCTGTACGCCTGCCAGCTTACCTTGTATTTTCTGTGAAAATTGTCCTGCCGGAATATCGCTTAAATCGTCAAAATCAATGGTTCCGATAGATCCCGTGACATCTCGCTTGGTCTGAGTACCATAGGCCATCACCACGACATCATTAATCTGCTTGACGTTTTCCACCAGAGAAACATGGATTTGCTTTTGCCCTCTTATAGCTACTTCTTTAGTTGTGTAGCCTATATAGGAAATGATAATTTTGGCATTTTCAGAAGCATCCAGGCTGAAATGTCCATCCAAATCCGTGATGGCACCAGCACCCTTAACGCCTTCAACTTGTATGGTTGCACCAATAATCGGCTCACCTTCTATATCTGTTACCTTACCCGTAATTTTTGTTTTCTTCGTAGAGCCAACGTTAGCAGGAGTAGCTGTTCTATTATTCTTTTGGTCCTTTATACTTAAGACTATTGTCTTGTCGATGATTTTATAAGAAACGTTGGTTCCGTCAAACAATCGTTTTAAAACAGAAGTGAGATTCTCATTTTTAGCCTTGATTGTCACTATTCTGCTAAGATTAACCTGGTTGTTATAGAAAAACTTATAACCGGTTTGCGATTCAATTAATGTCATCACTTGGTGAACAGTAGATGATTTACCATCCATATGTACCTTCTGAGCATTTGCTGGTACAATACATAGCACGTTCATTAGCCAAAAAAGCATAAAAAACGTTACACAGTGACTAAAAGTCATTTTTTTAAATTGAAATTTCATAATTTTGCATTGGTTTTTAGATAAAACATTCATTTGCTTCATGCAAATGATGATTGCACAAACTGATGCAGGATGATATGGCAGTATCATTCTGCATTTTCTTTTTGCTTCATGGTGATTCTTCTTTCATATCCAATAGTTTTTAAATGAATTATTAGTTGTTATTGATCAATATACTTCTATCAGTTGACGTCCTTTTGAAATATCCGGATTCTTTTTATATTCGAATCTGATACCGGATGATAATTCCAGGATTTCCAATATGCGATCCAGACGCTGTTTTTCCAAGGTTCCAGTGAAGGCATTGGAATATACCTTTTTGTTCTTTACCTTGAAAGCTATGTCATATCTCTTGGACAGAGTATTGAGTACTTCTTCTATGGAGGTATTTCTGAAAATGAGTTTTCCGGAAGTCCACGACATAGCTACTTCTACATCCGTTTTCTCTACGTTCACAGACTTGCTGAAATCGGAATAAACGACTTTCTCACCAGGAACAATCTTTTGTTCACAATCCTTTTGCATCTTATTCTTGTACTGCATAGCGATACTTCCTTCCTGCAAGGTGGCAGTTATAGTAGGGGCATCAGGATAGGCCTCTACATTGAATTTGGTACCATATACCTTGATAGCTGTAGCATTTGGGGTAGAAACAATAAAAGGATGCTCAGCATCTTTCGTAACAGAGAAATAAGCTTCTCCCTGCAAGCTAAGTCTTCTTTCTTTGCCAACAAACTCTGCGGGGTATGTCAATACAGAGTTGGAATTCAAGGTGACTTCTGTTCCATCCGGCAATGTAGCCACTGTTGTCATACCTGGATTTGTACGGATGGTCAGCAAGCTTGGTGTTTTGGCATGATTGTTCATCAAAAACTGAGCAATAACCACTATCAAGAGAGGAACTACCATAATGGCAGCAACTCTTTCCATGTAATGCAGCAACTTCCTTATCTTAGCCTTGCGCATCTTGGCATGCGTAGCTTCCAATGCCTGGTCCACATCAATATCTTTCATGACAAAGAGAGATTCAGTGTCACGAAACAGAGCCATCTCCGCTTCATATATTTCACGGTGGCTTTCATCCTCTGCCAGCCAGGTTTCTACCAAAGCGGATTCTGCCTGGTTGGTTTTCCCATCTATATAGAGAGGCAGGAGGTTTTCTATGTTAGTTTCTTGTTTATTCATTTTATCGCTTTTTTATAAGTATGACAGTTTAAAATCAAGTGTTCCTAAACAAAAGCCTATTTTTTTGCATTTTTTTTTTGGATTTCCACCAAAATACGCTAACTTTGCCCCCAAAAATCTCATTCTGCATGGAAAATCTAATAAATTTTGATGACTCAGATTTGTTATCTCTATTGAAAGAAGGTAACATGGAGGCTTTTAATACTCTATTCCAAAAGTATTATCAGCCACTGTGCGCCTATGCACATAGATATGTCGGGCATGAAGATTTGGAGGAGATAGTACAGGACCTGTTCATGTGGTTGTGGAATAACCATGAGAATCTTGATATTCATACCTCTTTATCCTCATACCTTTTCCGTGCCACTCATACTCGTTGCCTGAATAAGATTGCCCAAAATAAAGTTAAGCAGCGTATTGAAACCATCTATTGGAAAAACTATACTGGCAATGATACCATTGAGGATTATCAAATCGATGAACTGACGAATCGTATTCACGAAGCCATTAACCGTTTGCCTGAGAGTTATCGTGAAGCCTTCATTATGCACCGTTTTAATGACAAGAGCTACAAGGAGATTGCAGAGAGCTTGAATGTATCAACCAAGACCGTTGACTATCGAATCCAGAAAGCGCTTAAGCAGCTTAGAGAGGATTTAAAGGATTATCTCCCACTTATTACATTTCTTCTAGTTTAAGATCGCTTATTCCATACGCTCTATCGAAGCCATCAGTTTATCAGCCTATAAGATACAGCCCAACAGCAGGGCTACGAGTGCACAACACCTGATGTGCATCCGCACAACAGCTGATATGCAAGCGCACAACAGCTGTTGTGCGGTTTACGAAAGCAACAGTTCCAAAGACAGACATTATATCTTCCAACAACTACCATTATATACTTCGACAACTTCTCATATTGTTTTCAATCGCTTATCCTATTACTTACGACCGCTTATCCTATTACTTACAACAACTTAATCTATTACTTACAACAACCTAACCTATTACTTACAACAACCTACGATACTTGCCGGAATTAATCTGCCTACTTGCCATCGTGTGGCATTAGGTGACATTAGGTGGCAACAGAAACAAGCCTTATTACCACACTTAAACATCTAAATATCAAACTGTTATTTCGCAGTGTGGCATTAGTGGCATTAATTGAGAGAAAACAAATTCTCTCAACCGTATTAAAAACCACTATTTTGGTAACAGAACAGATGCATCAATAAATAAAAAAGCTTAAATCAAGCAGCAAACAATCTGATATCCAATTATTCTTAGTACCTTTGCATTCGGAACCAACGTTTCAGAAACAGCAGTTTCGAAAACACCAGTTTCAAGAAACAACAGGAAATCAATACTAAAAATAATTAATAATGAATTTCAACAAGACATTTCTTACCATCGGTTTGGCTGCAACACTCTTGCAGATGCCAACCTCATCGTTTGCCCAGAATGCAGGCGGCAACCGTCAGAACCCTCTTCTGGTAAAGAGCAGCCTTCCTTTCGGTGCTCCTGATTTCAGCAAGATTCAGGAGAGCGACTATCTCCCTGCCTTCGAAGCAGGTATCAAGGAACAGCGTGCCAATATCCAGAAGATCATCAGCAACAAGAAGAAGCCAACCTTCCAGAACACTATCCTCGCTTATGAGAACAGCGGTATGTTGCTGGACCGTGTTTCCAACGTGTTCTTCGGGCTTACCAGCGCACACAAGACTCCTGGTATCGCAGAGGCTCAGAAGAAGGTGATGCCTTTGCTCACCGACCTCGACAACGAGATTTCATTCAACCAGAAACTCTTCGAACGCATCAAATACGTTTACGACCATGAGTACAACAAGCTCAAGGGCGAGGACAAGCGACTCACCGAAGTTATCTACAAGGGCTTCGTTCGCTCAGGTGCCCTGCTCTCTCCAGAGAAGATGGAGCGCATGAAGCAGATCAACACCCGCATCTCAGACCTCCAGGAGCAGTTTGGTAATCTTCTTCCTGCTGCTACCAACAATGCCGTGGTTTGGGTGAACAGCAAGGAAGAACTTGCCGGACTCAGCGACGCTGATATCGCACAGTGCAAGAAAGACGCAGAAAGCCTGGGCAACAAGGCTCCATACTGCATCGTCATCGTCAACACTACCCAGCAGGCTATCCTCACCAATCTCCAGAACCGTGAGCTCCGCCGCAAGGTTTATATGGCAAGCATCCACCGTGCCGACGGTACCGATTCTAAATTCAACACCTTCCCTATCGTAACCGAGATTGCCAAGCTCCGTGCCGAGAAGGGACAGTTGATGGGCTACAGCACCTATGCTGATTATTCCCTGGAGAAGACGATGGCAAAGAATGCCAAGAACGTAAACAACTTTCTGCAGAGCCTCATCAAGGAATACGCTCCTAAGGCTGAAGCAGAGACCCGCGAAATAGAGGCTTACGCACAGAAGAGCGAGGGCAAGGACTTCAAGCTCCAGCCATACGACCGCTTCTACTATTCTGCCAAGATGAAGAAGGAGATGCTCAATATCTCTGACGATGAAATCAAGCCTTACTTCAATGTGGATAGCGTTCAGATAAATGGTGTATTCTATGCTGCTCATCGCGTATATGGCCTGAACTTCAAACAGCGCAAGGATATTCCTACCTATCACCCGGACATGAAGGTATTCGAGGTAAGCGACAAGAGCGGCAAGCCTATCGCCCTCTTCTACAGCGACTACTTCCGTCGCCCTACCAAGCGTGGCGGTGCCTGGATGAGTGCTTTCGCCAAGCAGAGCGACAAGTGGGGACAGTTGCCTATTATCTATAATGTATGCAACAATGCCAAGGCTCCAGAGGGTCAGCCTACACTGATTACCTGGGATGAGGTTTGCACCATGTTCCATGAGTTCGGTCACGCTCTCCACGGCATGTTGTCAAAGTGCGGTTACAATACCCTTTCAGGTACAGCTGTGGCTCGCGACTTCGTGGAAATGCCATCACAGTTTAACGAGTCATTTGCCAGCATCCCAGAAATCTTCGATCACTACGCCCGTCACACTGAGACCGGTGCAGCGATGCCAGCAGACTTGAAGGAGCGTATGCTGAAGAGCATCAGCTTCCAGCCTGCCTATGCTTTGGGTGAGAACCTTGCAGCTACCTGCCTTGATCTGGCTTGGCACGAGTTGACGCCAGACGAGATTCCATCTCCATATATGGCAGGTGCGTTCGAGAAGGAAGCCCTCAACAATGTAGGTCTGCTCAATTCCCAGATTCCTCCTCGCTATTCTACCACCTATTTCAATCACGTATGGGGTGGCGGTTATGCAGCCGGTTACTACAGCTATCTCTGGACAGAGGTGCTCGCCGTAAACGTGGCAGATTACTTTGCTAAGCACGGTGCCTTGGATCCAGCCATCGGTCAGGCTTTCCGTGACAAGATTCTGAGCCGTGGTAACACCAAGGATCAGATGGAAATGTTCACCGATTTCACGGGTATGAAGGAACCTGATGCCTCAGGTTTCCTGAAGGCAAGAGGATTGTAAGAGACGTATAAAAAGACGTATAAAGAAAAAAGCTCCACACGCCCGGTTGGGTATGTGGAGCTTTTTGTATTTACTGCTTCACCGCTTTAGGAGTCCAGTTCTTCAGGAAGCGGAGGGTCTTCTGCTCATCGTAGCCCTTGCCCTGCTCCAGGAAGCTGGAATCCTGGATATGGAGTACATTTCCATTCTCGTCCAGAACCACGAAGACTGGGAAACCGAAACGCTGAGGATAATTCAATCGCTTCATCAGCTGCGCAGCCTTCTCAACAGAAGCATCGCCTTCCTTCTTGCGAGGATTGTAATTCACGTGAAGATACACAAAGTTATCGTTCACCGCCTTGTTCACCGCCGTATCCTTCTCTACGAAATCGGCAAAGCGCAGGCACCATGGACACCAGTTGCCACCCACCTGACAAATCACGAACTTGCCCTCAGCCTTCGCCTTCTGCAATCCCTCGTCTATCTGAGTCATCGGGTCGATAGTCTCATTATACACTCTCTTCAATGCTCCCTGAGCATGCGCCATCATCACGACAACCGTCATCATGAAGGCAATGGTAATCATTCTTTTCATACGATATCTCTATTTTTCCAAATTCATTAATATCAATACATTTTATCAATCATGCATCGCAGGACTTACATTTCGAATGGGGTCAACACATTCCGAAGCTTTTCGAAATCGGATTTCGTGATGCGTCTGCCCCGAAGACTTCTTACCTGCGGATAATCCTCAAAATAAGACTCCTGAGTGGTGTACCAGCGATGAGAACGGAGCTCGCGAACCAGAGACAGTTTCGATTCGATGCGGCGGGCAAAGCTGGGATTCACACGCGAAAGATAATGCTTGCCATCCTGCATTTCGATGGCTAGCATCAGATAGGTTTGCGGTCCCTTCGCCTTCTGCCTCTTCTCTACCCGCTCACTCACCTTCCAGCCCTTGGTAGAAGTCATCACCCGAATATCCCAACCGTATTTCCTGTTCAGATTATCCATCATCCCCCTGAACACGATGCCGTGAGGAGCCGTATCCTTCAAACCGGTAAAGCCGATGATATAGTGAATCATCTCGTGGAGCAGGACGCTCTTTGCCTGCCGGTCGGTCATATCGTAATATGTACTCATGGAAAGCTTGAAATCATAGAGTTTGGTGCGCCCCCATCGGGTGGCACGCTTGTAGGCAAGCTGTCCCAAACGGGTCTTGGCACGGGTCAGCCCCAACTCCGGAACGGGCAGTTTGCCCCCGAAGTAGTCGTGGTCGAAACGCCGAAACCACTCTTCCATCCATTCTACAGTTACAATCATGGCGGCAAAGGTACAGCATTTTGCTCATAAAACAAAAACAAATCACTAAAAACTGGTTCAAACTGGTTCATTTTAATTAAATTCCCACTATTTCGAAAAATAATCCCGCAAAAATTTGCAACCTATTGTTTTTTTTCTTATATTTGCAAAAAGATAAATTGCATACGGCAATCAGAAAGAAAGATTTCATTTCACTCGTTTGCAGTATCTTGTCAGATGAACCTAAAGAATAACAGATTACCCTGTGACATGAGATGTAAGAAAAAGAAGATGATCTACATTTCATAACTAGAAGATGTTATATGAAGTGAAAGAAAGAGTAAATGATGTGTGTTTAGCATCAGACAGATGCTATTGTAAACACGACAGCAGTACATTAAATGATAATATGACTTATAATATTTAACAAAGAACTTATGGAACGATACGATTACGATTTTCATTGCACGAAGCTTTTCGAAGAGGGCGTAAGCACTCATCGCTGTGGCGATGTCTCTATCATTGAACAGCGTAATGACAACGATTGCTTCATCCTAGACATCCCAGCCAAGGTGGAAGAGATGTTTAGACAGAACTTTAAGCTAAGACCTGAAGAGACCCTCCTGCTGGCTCGCGATACTTCTCTCTGGAACAACCGGACAGAAGGGCTGGTTATTACCAACAGGCGCATCGTCTATATCCCAAAGCACAGAGGCAGCAACAAGAATATCTACGTGATAAACTATGATTCCAGCCAACAGATTGATACCAATATAGACTCCGTGCTGTTCTGGAACAGTGATGAAAGCTTTCTCGCCGTTCCGAAGAGTTTCTTCTTCAAGACAAGATGGAAGACCTATGACTTCGACAGAAGCATAACTCAGCTCACCCTGCTCCTCAAGAAGATGGGTGCAGCACATACTCACCATAACAAGAGAGTCCAACTTGCATATATCATGAATAAACATGCAGAAGCTTAGACTTCTGTATTTCCATATCAAACTTTTTTAGCCTCTGCAACAGGATTGTAACTTGCAGAGGCTATTTTTTTGTATTTTTATAGCATTTTCTTGTCGAAAATGAGTAACTTTGCAGCCAAATTTAAACGATAAAATGAACAAGACTGCACAGCACATCATAGACATACAAAATGTGTCGAAAAGATTCGGCGAGAAAACAGCCCTCAACAACATTAATCTCTTTGTGAGAAAGGGTGAATTCATGACCATTCTCGGTCCCTCGGGATGCGGAAAAACTACTCTTCTGAGACTCTTGGCAGGATTCGAAACAGCCACAGAAGGCGTGATTACCATCAGCGGCAACGACATTACCAACCTGCCACCCTACAAACGAAACGTGAACACGGTGTTCCAGAAATACGCCCTGTTCCCTCACCTCAATGTATTTGACAACATCGCTTTCGGCTTGAAACTCAAGAACACGCCGAAGGACCAGATCATGCCTAAGGTGAAGCGTGCCCTGAAGATGGTGAACATGAGCGATTACGAATACCGCGATGTAAACTCGCTTTCGGGTGGACAGCAGCAACGCATCGCCATCGCCCGTGCCATCGTCAACGAGCCGGAAGTGCTCCTGCTCGATGAACCGCTGGCTGCACTCGACCTCAAGATGAGAAAAGACATGCAGCTGGAGTTGAAGGAGATGCACGACCGTCTGGGAATCACCTTCGTATATGTTACCCACGACCAGGAAGAAGCATTGACCCTGAGCGACACCATCGTGGTGATGAGCGAGGGAGAAATCCAGCAGATTGGAACACCTACCGATATCTACAACGAACCAGCCAATTCGTTTGTGGCTGATTTCATCGGCGAGAGCAACATCCTCTGCGGAACGATGATCCACGACTGTCTGGTAAAGGTTGCCGGATCGGAGATTCCTTGTGTGGATAAGGGATTCGGATGCAACCAGGAGGTAGATGTAGTGATTAGACCGGAAGACATCGAGGTGAGCACCGACACAGAGCACGCCCAGTTTGTCGGCAAGATTACCTCATCCATCTTCAAGGGCGTACACTACGAGATGCTTGCCGAGAGCGACAAGGGTTGCGAATTTCTGATTCAGAAATACAAGCATTTCGAGGTGGGACAGACCATCGGCATGAGCGTGATTCCAGACAACATCCACATTATGAAGAAGGAGCGTACCACTAACACCTTCGAAGCAAAGGTGAATGGCGACGGCACCATCGAGTTTCTGGGCTGCGAATACCTGATAGAGATTCCGGAGGATAAGAAGAATCTGATTCATACCAATGAAGACGGCAAGGAAGTGATCAATGTCAACGTGGATTTCGGAAAGATCGAACTCTTCGACAACGAGAGCGAAGGAACCTTTACGGGCGACATCAGCTTCATCCTCTACAAGGGCGACCACTATCACCTGACCATCGACACCGACTGGGGCGAGAAACTCTATGTAGATACACAGGATGTATGGGATCTGGGCGACCACGTAGCAATCACCATTCCTCGAGAGAATATTACTTTTTAAATTATAAAATTGCAGATCAGAAATTGAAACTCATAAAGTTTATCTCTTCGCGACAGAGTTGGTCGATTCCGTACGCCATCTTCGCGGCGATTTTCGTGGTGCTGCCCTTGCTGCTCATCGTGTTCTTCGCATTCACCGATGAGTACGGTCACATCACACTCTATAATTTCCAGAAATTCCTGGCGCATCCCGAAGCCATCAATACCTTTGTGTATTCCATCGGAATCGCCTTTCTCAACACCCTGCTCTGTATCCTGCTGGGCTATCCGGCAGCGTATATTCTCACACAGACCAAGATGAAGTATGCCAATACCATCGTGATGCTCTTCATCCTGCCCATGTGGGTGAATATCCTGGTGAGAACACTCGCCACCGTGGCACTCTTCGATTTCGCCGACCTGCCACTGGGCGAGGGAGCACTGCTGTTCGGTATGGTATATAACTTCATCCCCTTCATGATTTATCCAATCTACAACACCCTCCAGAAGATGGACCGCAGTTATATCGAGGCAGCCGAAGACCTGGGCGCATCGCCTTGGCAGCAGTTCTATAAGGTAATCCTGCCCCTGTCGATGCCGGGCGTGGCAAGCGGAATCCTGATGGTGTTCATGCCAACCATCTCAACCTTCGCCATCTCAGAGCTGCTCACGATGAACAACATCAAGCTCTTCGGTACCACCATCCAGGAGAACATCAACAACTCGATGTGGAACTATGGTGCGGCACTCTCGCTCATCATGCTCTTCCTCATCGGTGCCTCTACCCTCATAGCAGGCGACGGCAGTAAACAGGAAGGAGGTATCAGATGACGAATTCACTATTTACCAGGGAAATGATGAAGAAAGTATTCTGCCAGGGCTATTTGTGGCTGCTCCTGCTGCTGCTCTACTCCCCTATCCTCATTATCGTGATATTCTCGTTTACCGAGGCCAGGGTCATGGGCAACTGGACGGGCTTCTCGCTGCAACTCTACAAGAACCTCTTTGTAGAGGGAACCCACCACTCACTCACGGCGGCACTCATCAATACGATCACCATCGCACTGATCACCGCCACCGTATCTACGATTTTCGGAACCCTCACCGCCATCGGAATCTACAATCTGAGAAACCGGTATGCGAGAAACGCCATCCAGTTCGTCAACAATATCCCGATTCTGAACGGCGACATCATCATCGGTATTTCGCTCTTCCTGCTCTTCATCACGCTGGGCATTCCGCAGGGCTACACCACGGTGGTTCTCTCTCACATCACCTTCTGTCTGCCCTACGTCATCCTGAGTGTGATGCCTAGACTGAAGCAGATGAACCCGAACCTCTATGAGGCGGCACTCGACCTGGGTGCTTCTCCGATGCAGGCATTGCGCAAGGTGATTATTCCGGAGATTCTGCCCGGTATGATTTCGGGCTTCATGCTCGCCATCACGATGAGTATCGACGATTTCGCCGTCACCATCTTCACCATCGGAAACGAGGGATTGGAGACACTCTCCACCTTCATCTATGCCGATGCCAGAAAGGGAGGCTTAACGCCGGAACTTCGTCCGCTGAGTACGATCATCTTCGTATTGGTGCTCGTGATGCTGATTATCATCAATCGTCGTTCGGATAAAAACAAGAAGAAATAAGAATGAAGAACAAGATATTTTTAGGAGTTAAAGGAGTTAAGGCAATTGCTTTTCTCTTCCTGACCCTGCTGATGATTCTGCCGCTCTCTTCCTGTTACAACAAGGAGAACAGAGAGGAGATTCTGAAGGTTTACAACTGGGGAGATTACATCGATGAGGATATCCTTGCCGAATTCCCGAAATGGTATGAGGAGCAGACGGGCAAGAAGATCCGCGTCATCTACCAGACTTTTGATATCAACGAGGTGATGCTCACCAAGATTGAGCGTGGTCACGAAGATTATGATGTGGTGTGCCCATCAGAATACATCATTGAGCGAATGCTTCGCAAAGACCTTCTGCTGCCTATCGACACCGCTTTCGGCAAGACGCCAAACTATCTCAAAAACGTGTCGCCATACATCGTGAAGCAGATTGATGCAACCTCGAATCATGGCAGAATCGCCCACAATTATGCCGTTCCGTATATGTGGGGAACCTGCGGTATCCTATATAATAAGGTACACGTACCTATAAAGGATGCGCAAACCTGGGGAACGCTGTGGAGTCCCAGATATCGTGGCAAGCTCCTGATGAAGGATTCCTACCGCGATTCTTACGGCACCGCCCTGATCTGGGAGTACCGCAAGGAACTGGCTGCCGGCAAGGTGACCGTTCCGGAACTGATGAACGATTATTCGCCAAAAGCCGTTGCCATCGTAGAGAAACAGCTGAAGGCGCTGAAACCGAGCATCGAGGGATGGGAGGCTGATTTCGGCAAGGAGACGATGACCAAAGGCAAGGCTTATCTAAATATGACCTGGAGCGGTGATGCGGTCTGGGCGATAGAAGAAGCTGGGAAGGTAGGCGTGGATCTGGGATACGAAGTACCTAAGGAGGGAAGCAACGTCTGGTTCGACGGATGGGTGATTCCGAAGTATTCCCGCAATCCGAAGGCAGCTTCCTACTTCATCAACTATCTCTGCCGGGAGGATGTGGCTCTCGCCAATATGGAAACCACAGGATATGTGAGCAGTGTAGCAGGCAAGAAGGTCTTCGAAGCGATGAGCGACAAGGATGCTTATCCTGAGACGGTGAATCTGGCTTATTTCTTCGGAGAGGAAGGCAGAAAGGCGCATCTCAACCCGATTATGTATCCTGACAGCACAGTGGTGGCAAGATGTGCGATGATTCATGATGCCGGCGACCATACTCCGGAAGTTCTGGATATGTGGTCAAAAGTAAAGGGTGACAACCTGGGTGGCGGCATCGTGATTTTCCTTCTTGCAGTGGTCTTGGGCTTAACCGTCTTCGTTTCTATCAAGAAAATCGAGCACTACAAGCACAGAAGATTGTCGAGAAAACATCGCAGACACCACATTATAAAAGTTAAAGGGTAAAAAGTAAAAGGATAAAAGCTCACGCCCTGAACCAACGGTCACCGGCCGAAGGGAAAGGTAAAGGGCAGAAGCTCCTAGCCCAGGGCAACACCCTGGGTATAATGGCAGTCAACAAGACACCCTGAAAGGGCAAAAGCCTTATTTTTAGGGAAAAAATGAAGTTTTTTGAGAAAAAAGTGAAAAAAGATGCAGAAAAATTTGGTGGAATGAAAAAAAAGCACTACCTTTGCACTCGCTTTTAAGAACAAAGCTTTTATCAAATAAAGAAAGTTCGCAAATCAAAAGCTTTTGGGTAGTTACCAGAGTGGCCAAATGGGGCAGACTGTAAATCTGCTGGCTATGCCTTCGGTGGTTCGAATCCATCACTACCCACTTTTCCCAAAAATAACTCAAAGATATAAAGATCCGGTTTTCATCATGAGAATCGGATTTTTTGTTTTTATATCTCCACAAATAATATAAACAGATAATATAAACAAAAAAGCGATGGATTTGTGCAATCCATCGCTTTTCATATTTCTCTACCAAAAGATTAGTCCTTCAAACTCTCCTGATACCAGTCGAAGAGCTTCTTCACACCATCCTCAATCTCAACCTTGTGAGTCCAGCCGAGACTATGAAGCTTATCTACTGAGATGAGCTTTCTTGGGGTTCCATCTGGTTTGCTGGCATCAAACTCAACCTCACCCTCGAAACCTACGGCCTTTACTACAAGCTCAGAAAGCTCACGGATGGTAAGTTCCTTACCGGTACCCACGTTGATATGGCAGTTGCGAATCTCACCGAGAGATGGGATAGCGCCACCACGGCCCTCAGAGTTGTTTCTATCCACAGCACCATCTACCTTGGCACCATAGAATACAGAACTGTACTTCTCGATACCGATGATGTCCTTGAAATCTACATTCAGGAGCACGTGAACGCTGGCATCTGCCATATCCTCGCTCCAGAGGAACTCACGCAATGGTTTGCCTGTTCCCCAAAGTACCACCTTGTTGTCGTAGATGCCGTAGAACTCCAGCGCCTTCAGAATGCGCTCGTGAGAGTTGCTGCCGTCTACATTACCCTCGCCGATGATTTTGCGGAGCTTATCAGTAGGGTTGATAGGACGCTTGTTCATATCTACCTCGATGCTGTGCCAGTCGCCATCGTGGATAAGCTTGGCAAGATAAATCTTGCGCATCATCGCAGGCATTACATGGCTGTTCTCCAGGTGGAAGTTATCGTTAGGGCCATAGAGGTTGGTTGGCATCACAGCGATATAGTTGGTACCATACTGAAGATTGTAGCTCTCGCACATCTTCAGTCCGGCAATCTTGGCGATGGCATATTCCTCGTTGGTATATTCCAGCGGAGAAGTAAGGAGTACATCTTCACTCATTGGCTGTGGTGCATTCTTTGGATAGATGCAGGTAGAGCCCAGAAAGAGGAGCTTCTTCACGCCATGAGAATAGGCGTTGCTGATTACGTTGCATTGCATCTTCATGTTCTGCATGATGAAGTCTGCACGATACAATGAATTCGCCATGATACCGCCCACGAAGGCAGCTGCCAGAACTACTGCATCCGGCTTCTCCTCATCAAAGAACTTCTCTACTGCATACTGGTCGGTCAAGTCGAGTTCTTTATGAGAACGACCCACCAGATTATGATAGCCTCTCTTCTCGAGGTTATTCCAAATAGCAGAACCCACGAGTCCGTGGTGTCCTGCTATATAAATCTTAGAATCTTTTGATAACATTGATTATTATTGTAAACTATCAACCGTTAACTATCAACTGTTAACTATTACTTGACAATACCTTTCTCGAGATACTCAACGAGGTTGCAGCGAACCTTCTCACCGGCAGCCTCGGCAGCCACCTTGGCCATATCGCTCTCTACCATGATCTTGACGAGATCCTCGAAAGATGTGGTGTTAGGATTCCATCCGAGCTTAGCCTTTGCCTTTGTTGGGTCACCCCAGAGGTTAACCACGTCGGTAGGACGATAGAAATCAGGAGAAACTTCTACGAGAGTCTTGCCGATAAGCTCCTCAGGACCCTCAACGCAGATACCCTTCTCGTTCTCATTCTTGCCTTCCCACTTCAGTTCGATGCCTACGTGGTGGAAAGCCAACTGGGCGAACTCACGAACTGAGTGCTGCTTACCTGTTGCAATCACGAAATCCTCTGGCTTCTCAGCCTGGAGAATCAGCCACATGCACTCTACGTAATCCTTGGCATAACCCCAGTCGCGGAGAGAATCCAGGTTGCCGAGATAAAGCTTGCTCTGCTTGCCCTGCTTGATACGGGCTGCAGCCAATGTAATCTTACGGGTTACGAAAGTCTCACCACGGCGCTCACTCTCGTGATTGAAGAGAATACCCGAGCAGCAGAACATATTGTATGCCTCACGATACTCCTTGACGATCCAGAAGCCATACTGCTTGGCTACAGCGTATGGAGAATAAGGGTGGAATGGAGTGTTCTCGTTCTGAGGAACCTCCTCTACCTTACCATAAAGCTCTGATGTGGAAGCCTGATACATACGGCAGGTCTCTGCCAAACCGCACTGGCGGATTGCCTCCAGGATACGGAGCACACCTGTTGCATCTACATCAGCAGTAAACTCAGGAGAGTCGAAGCTCACCTGTACGTGGCTCTGGGCTGCGAGATTATAAACTTCGGTTGGCTTCACCTTGTTCATCACCTGGATGATACTCATAGAGTCACCGAGGTCGGCATAATGAAGGTGAAAGTTTGGGGTACCCTCCAAATGTGCGATGCGCTCGCGATAGTCGGTAGATGAGCGACGGATTGTTCCGTGAACATCATACCCCTTACTCAACAACAATTCGGCTAAGTAAGAGCCATCCTGACCTGTGATACCTGTAATTAAAGCTACTTTTCTATTTTCCATTTACTTCTTTATATATGATAAATTAATAAATTCGTTGCAAAAGTACTATTTTTTTCTCAGACTATCAAACTTTCTGCTATTTATTTGCCTTTTTCTCTAACATTGAACCGTCTGCGTCTCCGGCCAGTTCACCAGATACAGCATTTCCGTAGCTCGCGTAAAGGCGGTATAGAGCCAGTGGATATAATCGGGATTGAGCATATCATCCGTCATGTACCCCTGATCCACATACACATGTGCCCACTGTCCGCCCTGAGCCTTATGGCAGGTTACGGCGTATGCGAATTTCACCTGCAGGGCATTGAAGAACTGATCCTGTCGGATGGCCTTCATCCTATCTGCCTTGAGCGGAATATCCTGATAATCCTCTTCTATCTGATGGAAGAGCTGCTCCTGCTGTTCATGGGTCAGGGCAGGTGCCTCGCTCGTCAATGTATCCAGCAGCACCGTAGCTTCCAGCTCATAGTTGTCGTAATCGGGAAACTGGAGCAGCAACGTGGCAAAGCGGAAGCCATAGAGGTCAATGCGGCGGCGCACCTTCAACACTTTCGCCCGATCGCCATTCGCCAGAAAAGCAGGAATATCGTTACTTTGAACTTGGTTACTTTGAACTTGGAACTTTGAACTTTGAACTGTATGATTACTTTGAACTTTGAGATTTGAACTTGGAACTTTAAGATTAGCTAAGCTATTGAATTGGCTTTCCCTTCGGCCGCCGAACGCTGTTTCTTCACTCTTCACTCTTCGTTCTTCACTTAACTTCTTTCTCTCTTCTTCCATCCAGTAATAATTGTTCTTCACAATCATGAGGATGTCGCCCTGCGAGAGCTCTTCCTCCCTATCCAGCACCATATTGCGGATGCCCTGATTGAAGATGTTTGCACGCTTGTTGCTGCGGGTCACCACGATGGTATCGTCCAGACCTACATGGTGATAGCTGTCGGCTAGCGCCTCTATCAGTTCGGCTCCAGGCATCGGTTTGATGTCTGAATAGCCAGCGAAATGAATCTTCGGGAGTTGGGTGATGTCGTCGTGCGTAATCATCTGTCTGATCATCGTGGCATTATAGAGAATACCCGATTCCTCACTCTGTCGAAGCACCTCATTCAGGTCACATTCATACACCTTCAGTCCATATCCCTCCAGCATCGCCGCATGCAGGGCTGGCGACTCCTCCTCGCCTACAGGAGGCAACTGCGCCTTGTCGCCTATCAGCAGCAAGCGGTCGTTACGTCCCTGATACACGAAATGTACCAGGTCGTCCAACAGGCATCCGCTTCCGAAGCTCATCCCTCCCAATCCCATATTGGCAATCATCGACGCTTCATCTACCATGAAAAGCGTATCGGTATAGAGATTATCATTCAGATTAAACTGTCCCTCTACCCCCGAAAACGATTTTTCACGATAGATACGGCGATGGATGGTATAGGCAGGCGAACCGCTGTTCAGCGAGAACACCTTCGCCGCCCTACCCGTAGGTGCCAGGAGCATCACCTTCTGGTGAATCTCCTTCAGGGTCCTGACGATGGCACCCGAGAGCGTCGTCTTACCCGTACCCGCACTACCACGCAGAATCATCACGGCGTGAGGATCTCTATCGGTAAGAAACTCAGCAAACACCTCCAGGGCATGTGCCTGTTCCTGGGTTGGCGGAAAGCCAAATTGCTGCAATATCTTATATTTTAGCTCGTCTATTATCATCAATTTGTTATTTATCCTTTAATAATTAATAATTTCAACACCAAATATTTTGCGTTGTCTTCGTTTTGCATTATCTTTGCAGAAGATAAGCTGCACTCGGCAATGTGAAAGCAAGCTTTCATTGCGCTCACTTGCATTATCTTTGCAGAAGATAAGCTGCAGAAGCAGATGCAAAAGTACTAATACTTTTTGAAATGAGAATGAAATTAAGAAAAATAAACAATAATGCCATTCTGGGCGCCTGCGTCATTATCATGATGCTGCTTTGCGCTCTCAGTATCAGCCAGCCTCTCATCTTCGAGAAACAGATGGCGAGCCGCGAAGCTGAGGTAAAGGAGAAACTGATGCTCATCCGTTCTGCCGAAGAAAGATACAGGGCGAAGTACGGAGTCTATACCGGCGATTTTGCTGTCCTCATCAAGGCAAAGTATCTCAAGGCTGAGGATACCCTCATCCCTTATTCCGATGGCAGGAAATTCTCGCTCGCCGCCACTACCATCATCCATAAAAGCGGAAAGCAGATTCCGCTGATGGAATGCGGAGCCACCTACGAAGACTATCTCGATGGTCTCAACGAGGAGGCGATTCAACAGGTAACAGAAAAAGCTTCCGATGCCGGCAACTTCCCTGGATTAAAGATCGGAGACATCACCAAAGACAACGACAATGCAAGTAATTGGTAAAAAAAGAACACAGCAAGCACGACTCACCATCCGTGTGAGCAAGAATACACTCAGCTTCTCGGTTGTAGATCGTGAAGCCGAGCACCAGTTGATATACGAACCTTACACCGTGAAAAGCGGTGTATCGATAGCAGCCAACCTCAGGCAGGCTTTCGGCGAAAGCGAACTTCTGCAGCGCGGCTATCAGAAGGTGCGTGTCTATATCGATACGCCTATCCTGCTGGTACCTATCGAGGAATTCCACGAGGAAGACTTCACCGTGCTCTATCAGCATGCCTTCACGGGCAGCCACAGCGATGCTATTCTCTACAGGGTGCAGCCGAATCTGAATGTGGTGGCCGTTTTCCCGATCAACAAGGATCTGAAGATGGTGATAGAAGACAACTTCCAGGATGTGCGCTTCACTCCTATCATGCAGCCGATGTGGAACTATCTGCACAAGCGCAGCTTCACGGGTATCTACCACAAGCTCTATGCGTATTTCCACGACAAGAAGGTGGACATCTTCTGTTTCGAGAAAAACAGATTCAAGTTCTACAATTCCTTCCAGGCTAATCATGCCAAGGATGCACTCTACTTCATCCTCTTCGTATGGAAGCAGTTGGGATTGCAGCAGATGCAGGATGAACTGCATGTTTCGGGCGATATTCCGGATAAGGATTGGTTCCTCTACAATGCCAAGCTCTATGTCAAGAAGACCTTCCTCCTGAATCCGAGCGCCGAATTCAATCGTGCGCCCATCACGGAAATCAAGGGAATGCCGTTCGATCTGCTGACGCTCTACTTAAGCAAGTAGGAGTTGATAGTAAAAAGCTGATTTTAAAAATTGATAGTTAAAAGTTGATAGTTAAAAATTAATTATGAGAATCATAACAGGACAATATAAGGGTCGCCACTTCGACATACCACGTTCGTTCAAGGCGCGACCAACTACAGATTTCGCAAAGGAGAACATCTTTAATGTTTTGCAGAATTACATCGATTTCGAGGATGCCACAGCCCTCGACCTCTTTGCCGGCACAGGCAGCATCTCGCTGGAACTGGTATCCCGTGGATGCAGCAGAGTCATCAGCGTAGAGGCCGACCGCGACCATGCCAACTTCATCCGCGAATGTTTCAAGAAACTGGGCGAAGACAAGGATCTTCTGATTCGCGGCGATGTATTCCGCTTCTTGAGAACCTGCAAGCAGAAGTTCGATTTCATCTTTGCCGATCCGCCATACGCACTGGAGAAGCTCCCCGAGATTCCAGACCTCGTACTCAATGGTGACCTTCTCAACGAAGAGGGCATCTTCGTTTTCGAGCATGGCAAGAACTACGATTTCTCCGACCATCCAAGATTCCTGGAGCATAGAAGTTACGGAAGCGTAAACTTCTCGATATTCAGATAAAACCAAGTGATTGTTTTAAAGCTTTTGCCCTTACGGGGCGAAAGGGAAAAATACAAGACTACCCAGGGCGATGGCCCTGGGCTAGGAGCTTCTGCCCTTTCAGGGCGTATTGGGAAAAGCAATAAAGGGCAGAAGCAAGATTGCAACACACGCACTAAAGCAGAAGCAAGATTGCAACACCCTCCCTTTTTTACAGCAGCGGCGAAAGTAATCTTACAATACTCTCGAACAATCTTTTCAGGAACGGGCGCCTTACGAAATACGCCACATCATCCACCAGAATGCTGCTGGATTCATCCTTCAGATAAATCCGCTTGATTCTCTGCGCCATTTCCTCATCATAGAAGAAGGCATTCGCCTCGAAATTATTCTCAAAACTACGGAAATCCACATTCGTGCTGCCCACGGTACAGAGGTTGTCATCGCTCACCAGCAACTTGCTGTGATTGAATCCACCCGTATAGAGATAAACCTTCACGCCAGCCTCTATCGCCTCCATCAGATAAGAACGCGAAGCCCACTCCACCATCCTGGCATCTGAATGTCTAGGCATCAGCAGGCGGATATCCACTCCCGCCAGCGCCGCCGTGCGCATCGCAAAGAGCACAGGCTCCGTAGGCAGGAAATAAGGCGTCTCCATATACACATACTTCTGCGCCTGAAGCAGAATGCGCACATATCCCTGCATGATATCAGGCCATGGAGCAATCGGACTGCTCGTTACTACCTGCACCAGACAATTATTCCTGATTTTCGAATCCACCGGAGGATAATACTTTCGGTTTGACACCAAGGTGCGATCCACAAAATACCAGTCTATCAGGAAAGCACGCTGCAGGGCATACACGCCTCCGCCCTCTATCCTCAGATGCGTATCGCGCCACTTCTGCTTCCCGGTGCCCTTCACATAGCGCTTGGCGATGTTCATGCCACCGATAAATCCTACCCTGCCGTCTATCACGCATATCTTGCGGTGATTGCGGTAGTTCACCTTGCTGGTAAACGCCGGAAACCTTACCGGCATAAACGAATGCACATCGATGCCCGCTTCCCTCATGCGCTCAAAGAAGGCATCCTTCACCTTCCAGCAGCCCACGTCATCGTATATCAGTCTGACTTCCACTCCCTGTTCCGCCTTGTCTATCAGCGCATCAGCCACCAGATAGCCCAGGGCATCATCCTCGAAGATGTAGGTATCGAGATGGATGTGATGCTGAGCCTTACCTATATTATATAATAAGGAGAAGATGAATTCATAACCATCAGTAAAGATATCCACCTGATTGTCCTTAAACGGGAATGCCCAGTTCTGATTAGTAAAGAGATTCATCAGCGGCTTGTTGTTGGCTGGGATATGCAGATTCTCCTGCTCGGCAAACTCCAGCATCGATCGCTTGGTCAACTGGTCCATGCTTCTATCGCTGATCAGCCGTTCCTTTCTCGTGTTCTGTCCGAAGAAGATGTAGAAGATGATTCCCACGAAAGGCATGAAAGCGAGCACAAGAATCCACGCCATCGTCTTGGCGGGCTGTCGGTTGTCCATCAAGACGGTGATGATAGCGGGAATCATGATCGCCATATAAAGCAAGAGATAAATCCAATGAATATATATCATACCTTTCTTTTTTAATCTAGTTGAATACCGAGTTGGTCTGGCTGGCAAGCAGCGAGTTCATCTTCTTCAGTTTCATAAACTCCTCCACCAGCTCCCTGTTCGAAGGATTTCTGGCAAACTCCTGCTGCACCTCTATCAATCGCTGTGCGATATAATGTGTGCGGAAGCTCAGCAGATCCTTGAAGACAAACTGGCGCAGCTTTTCAGCGTTCAGCTGCAGCTGCAGACTTGCCGTAGAAACCTCCTGTTCTCCCGTCGGCAGACTGGCAATTCTACTCACCTCCGGATCCGGATGGTTGGCAAAATAGTTTTCCGCCACGAAGTTCTCATCCTCCAGATGCTCCAGCGTTTCCTGCAAGATTCTGTTATAAAGATCGTTATGAAATCTGAACTCATCGCCCGACATATCCAGATAGATATATTGTGCTATCGGCAGTTCTATATCGTTGCCCTCCACATCCTTCACCACGATATGCTTTTCTCCGTGGTGTATGATCAGCTTCACCAGCAGGTCCTCTACCTCCAGCAGCTTATCCAGCGGCGTCACGCCCCTCATGGCAGCCTGCATTCCCTGCTGTGGGGCAGTAGCCTTCGGATCTTTCAGTCCAGCCGCGCGCCGTTCAGCCTTCACCTGCTCGCTCATGCCGTTTCTCACAAAGTTGTTCAGCGCATTCACGATAATCGCCTCGTTCACGCCCAGCCGGTGGGCGCAGTCGGTGATATAAGAGGCTCGGGTAATCTGGTTCTTGATCTTCGAGATGCTCTCCACGATGCTGTTGATAGCCTGGCTTCTCTTCACCGGATCGGTCACGCCGTTCAGCGAGAGGTCGGTCTTAAACTGTATGAAGTCCTTCTGGTTTTCCTCTATGTATTTTCTGAAATCGGCAGCGGTATGGCTTCGGGCAAAGCTGTCAGGGTCGTTTCCATCCGGCAGGAAGAGCACCTTCACGTTCATCTCCTCCTCCAGCAGCATATCGGTACCTCGCAGCGCCGCATGCACGCCCGCAGCATCGCCGTCGTAGAGCAATACGATGTTGCTGGTGAATCGGTGGAGCAGTCTGATCTGATGGATGCTCAGCGCCGTACCCGAGTTGGCCACCACGTTTTCGATGCCGCACTGGTGCATGGAGATTACATCCGTATATCCCTCCACCATATACACGCAGTCTTCCTTGGCGATGGCCTTCTTTGCCTGATACAGCCCGTAGAGTTCCCGCTCCTTGTGGTAGATGATACTGTCGGGCGAGTTCACGTATTTCTGGCTCACACCCTTGGTACGGGTATCCAGCACACGTCCGCCGAAAGCCACCACTTTTCCGCTCACACTCAGCCACGGGAAGATGGCGCGGCCCGAGAATCGGTCCAGATACTTGTCCTGTCCGCTCTTGTTGCCCGCTTCCTCCTTATCTACCTTGAAGCAGAGACCGGTATCCACCAGATATTTCGGCTGATATCCTTTCTTCACCGCCTCGTCGAAGAGCGCCGTACGCTGGTTCAGGGCGAATCCCAGCTGGAATTTCCGGATGATGTCGTCTCTGAATCCTCGGCTTCTGAAATACTGCATGCCGATGGCTCTTCCGTCCACATCATTCTGCAGGATGTCCTGGAAGTATTTCGCCGCCCATTCATTCACGATGAACATCGATTCGCGCTCGCTTTCCCGCTGCTTCTCCTCGTTGGTCATCTCGCGTTCCTGAATCTCGATATGGTATTTGTTAGCCAGCCATCTCAGCGCATCAGGATAGGTCATCTGCTCCAGCTCCATCAGGAAGTTGATGGCATTGCCGCCCTTTCCGCAGGTAAAGCAGTGGCAGATGCCACGCGTAGGAGAAACGGAGAAGGATGGATGGGAATCGTTGTGGAAAGGACACAGACCGATGTAGTTGATGCCGCGCTTTTTGAGCGTGACAAATTCCGACACCACCTCTTCTATCTTGGTGGAGTCCATGATACGTGCTATCGTCGGTTTGTCTATCATTATTCTAATCCTCTTATTTTTATGTGCAAAGAAAATGCAAACGAGCGCAAAGAAAGCTTGCTTTCAATTTGTCGAGTGCAGCTTTTTATGTGCAAAGATACGATAAATCTTTGAAAATGCAAAGAGAAAGGCCCAGAAAAGCATAAATGAAACATATAAAAAAGAAAACGTTACATCCGGCAAAGAAGATTCCAAAACCTTTTCCTACCTTTGCACCCACAACAGCAATTATAATTTATGAGACTAAACAAGATCAAAAAATCAGTTATGTTAAGCGCTGCCCTGCTCTCTTCTTTCAGCGTGCAGGCAGCCCAGCAATTCGTCCATTTCCATCATGGCGATGTACTTCTCAACCCAGGCAACCGGGTAGAAATCTATATGGATACCAACGACTGTAAGGGCGTAAGCTATGCCGTCCAGGCACTCATCAAGGACTTCCGTCAGGTAAGCGGATGTCAGGCTACCCTCACCTCCCAGCCAGGCAGTACCCATGGCAAAATCTCCCAGTCAGGCAGTACCTATGGCAAAAACTCCCAGCCAGGCATTCTGGTAGGAACCCTGGGCCATTCTGCCGCCATCGACCAGCTGGTGCGCCAGAAACGTATCGATGCCCGACAACTCCAGGGCAAGCGCGAGAAATTCATCATCACTCTCGTAGATCAGCAGCTCGTCATCGCAGGAAGCGACCGCCGAGGCACCATCTATGGCATCTACGAACTCTCCCAGCAGATGGGCGTATCGCCTTGGTATGACTGGGCAGACGTGCCCGTGGAGCATCACGACTCCATCTTCGTAAACAAGGGAATCTATACCGATGGCGAACCAGCCGTACGCTATCGTGGCATCTTCCTCAACGATGAGGCACCTTGCCTCACTTCCTGGGTAAAGAATACCTACGGCACCGAATATGGCGACCACCGTTTCTACCAGCGCGTGTTCGAACTGATACTGCGCCTGAGAGGAAACATGATGTGGCCTGCCATGTGGGGCTGGGCTTTCTATGCCGATGACCCGGAGAACGAGAAGACGGCTGATGAAATGGGCGTGGTGATGAGCACCTCGCATCATGAGCCGATGGCACGCAACCACCAGGAATACGCCCGCAACCGAAAGGGATGGGGACCTTGGAACTATCAGAAGAACAAGGCAAACCTGCAGAAGTTCTTCCGTGAAGGCATCGAACGAATGAAAGGAACCGAACAGATCGTGACCATCGGAATGCGTGGCGACGGCGATGAGGCGATGAGCGAAGAGGCTGATACCCGACTGATGACCAACATCATCAACGACCAGCGCAAGATTATCGCTGATGTAACGGGAAAGAAGGCGAGCGAGACACCGCAGGTATGGGCACTATATAAAGAGGTATTGGATTACTACGACAAGGGCATGAAGGTGCCTGATGACGTAACCCTGCTGCTCTGCGATGACAACTGGGGCAACGTGCGCCGTGTGCCGAATGCCCAGGAACGAAAGCACAAGGGCGGATGGGGACTCTACTATCACGTAGATTACGTAGGTGCTCCAAGAAACTCGAAGATGCTCAACGTGACTCCTGTGCAGAACCCTTGGGAGCAGCTCACCCTAGCCTACGAAAACGGTATCGACCGCCTCTGGATTCTCAATGTGGGCGATCTCAAGCCGATGGAATATCCTATCAGCCAGTTTATGGACATGGCGTGGAATCCCCGCAAATACGATGTAAACAGCATCACCCGCCACACCCGCGACTGGTGCGCCCAGCAGTTTGGCGAATCGCAGGCTGATGAAGCCGCCCGCATCCTGAACCTCATCTGCAAGTACAACGGCCGCTGCACCCCTGAGATGCTCGACAAGAATACCTACAGTCTGGAGAACGGCGAATGGCAGGAGGTGGTGAATCAGTATCTCCAGCTCGAGGCTGATGCTTTGCGCCAGTATAACAGTCTGCCTGCCGCCTATCACGATGCCTATCGCCAGATCATCCTCTTCCCTATCGAATTGATGAGCAATCTGCATCAGATGTACTTCGCCCAGGCACAGAACAACGCCCTCTACAAGCAGGGCAATCCGAAGGCAAACGTATGGGCGAATGAGTGTGAGCGCCTCTTCAAACGCGATTCGCTGATCTGCGACTTCTACAACCACAAGATGTCGGGCGGCAAGTGGAACGGCATGATGACCCAGAAGCATATCGGCTACAAGATCTGGAATGATGAATTCGAGAAGGATACCTGTCCGGAACTCTTCCGGGTAACCTCCAAGGATGGAGTGATTATCAGCGAAAACAACGGCGTGGTAGAAATCGAAGCTCCTTACTATAGCAGCAAGACGGATGCTGCCGAGGCAAAATGGACAGAGATTCCATTCATGGGCAAAAGCGTATCGGCAATGACTCTGATGCCGTATACCAAGAGCGTGAAGGGAGCCAGCATCACTTACAAGTTTAAGATGCAAGTTAGCAAAACTTCGGATGGCAAGGCATTTAATGGCAAGCAGAAGGTTCGCATTCATGTGATTACCAAATCAACCTTGGATTATCTCAACAAGGGCGGCTTAACCTATGGTGTAAGTTTAGATGGCGCTTCTCCTGTAGAGGTTAACTTCAACAAAGATTTGAATGAGAAGCCGGAGAACATCTACAATATCTATTATCCAACGATAGCCACTCGCATCGTGGACAAGGTGATAGAGCTAGAGCTGCCAGCCTCATCCGATGGCATCCACACCCTCACCCTCACTCCTAACGACCCAGCCATCGTCTTCGAGAAAATCGTGATTGATGGAAGAGGAGGGAAAGGGAGAGTCAAGGTAATATAAAGGTATAATATAATAATAAGGTTATAGGCACGCCCCCGAAAGGATGCGTGCCTATTTTTATAAAAAAAATGGTTAATTTATTTGGTAATCAGAAAGTTTCCTCGTATATTTGCAAAAATTATCAAGAGAAATCGCTTATGTGCAAGTATGAAGAAATAGAAGGTTGGCGTCTTTCCAATGGCAAGACCATCCGAAAGATCAAAAATGCCGTGCATGAGGAGGTAAATTTGGGGCGAATATATCTCATCATTAGCATTTTGCTTGCTTATATGGGAACTATTAGCATGCAAGCTCAATCATGCGAGGGACGAGTGTACCTAAAGAATGGTATCCAGCAACTCTATGAAAGTAATGACCGAATAGACTTGCCACGCAAGAAAAAGGATGTTCAAGTTTATAGAAACTTCTTTTCTCGCCAATGCACTAGCGATGTGATACCTTTCGCCAACATTGATTCTGTAGTGGTGTGGAATGCAACCTCCAAGCAAAACGTACGCACACTTGTTCCTTTGGAAAATGTGGGATGGAGCTGGCTATATATCAACCACCCACGATTGCAAGTCTATATTTATGCCTCCCAAGGTTATTCCGTGACGGACATGGGAGGAATGAAAGCTTGGCAAGGTAACACAGTAGCAGCAATGTTTTTCATCCCAAGCAAGACGGCTTGCGACTTCTATGTCAGACAGACTGATGGCAAGCTTATATGTTTGGGAGATACCTATAAGAAATGCGACAAATCCTTTATCCGAGAACTTTGCCATTGTGTAGGACTTTCGCAGGAATGGGAAAAGAAACTCATTGGACTAGGTGAACACAACCGAAGTTCTATGATACAACGAGTGATAGAAGTATTAGATGACAAACAATAAATAACAACTAAAAGGAATCATTATGAAAGCAATGAAGTTTTGGCTGCTCATGGCAGTAATTGTGGTAGCGATAGCTGCACACGCTCGCAAGAATGACGACCCAGAAATGCGTCATGTTCGCCTCACTATGATGGATGGCAAACAGATAGAGGGCTATATTCCTAAGAAGTATATGGGGTGGGCGCTAGAATATCAAGTAAGACTTGCCGAGAATCCAGATGGCAAAAAAGCCAAGAAGTACGATGCTGAGAAAGTAACCAAGATGGAATGGCTTGCACTCACAGAGGAACACCCTGAAGGCGAAGTGTGGGAACATTGCCAAACGATAGCACGTAATTCGATTAGGACTGTAAAAGAGGATCGCCTTATGGAACTCCTTTACCGCGGCAAGAATGCATCTGTCTACCAAGTTCACGTATTTCTGCCTGGCAATGGCATAAACACAGGAAACTCTTGGGCTACTTGGTATGCACTGAAGCCTAATGGACAGGAAAGGGCATTTATTCTTTACAATGCAACGCTTGGCAAAATGGGAAGCCTGGATAGACAATTCAAGGATCAAAAGGAATATGAGGGACTGAAGAATTACATTCTTGAATGGTGGAACAAAGATAAGTCTTTAGCTAGGAAGCAACTGAATGATGGCGTAGCTATCTTTAGCCATATCTATGATGAATGGAAAGCTGCTTCCAGTAAACAGTAATAGTTCCTGCGGAGGGCACGAAAGCTTTCGTGCCCTCCGCAGGAACTATTATAATGATCGGGATTAAGATTCTCCGACTACCAGGTTGTAGAAACATAGTTTCGATTTTCTACCGCACACCTCACTAAGCAGCACTAAACTAATTCTTACACAACAAATTAAGTGGCGTGCGGTATTCAGCCAACATCACTTTTTTTATAATATTTCACTTCTCTCTCAACATCCATTCCCACGTAGGAAGAACATGAACCTGCTTGCCATCTATCTCAAGTTCTTCCTTCTCCTCCATCGTAAGAATATATCCCTCAGCCAAGCCATAAGCATTCATGGCTTCCATCAGCCCCTCGATTTCTCGCTTGCGAGTTTTCTCATCATTCATAGCTATCGTTACTTGATAAGCCTTCATGATTCTCATGCCCTCTCTAACAACAAAGTCGCACTCCTTCTTATCTGCATGATAAAAAACATCATATCCGCGACGTTTCAACTCGATGAACACGATGTTTTCCAACTTCACTCCCATATTGTCGGTGGCATTGAATCCGATGCGACTCACGATGGCATTGTCGATGAAGTAAATCTTCTTCGGGTTCAACATCTGCACTTTGACCGATGGCGAATACTTCATGAGTTGGAATATCATATAGGTTTGCTCGATGTACTCCAAATAGTTTTTGACGGTTTCGGAATGACGGATTCCTACTATCTTACCTAATGAAGTATAGGTAATGCGCTTCGTGGCATTGCTGGCGAGATAAAAGATGAGTTCCTGCATCTCCTTATCATTGGTCAACCCATTACGAGCCATTACATCACGGAAGATGATGCTATCGTAGAGTGACGAGAGGTAACGAGTGGATGGCGACTGGAGATACTTAGGAAATCCACCTTTCTCCAAATACTCATTGAAATGCCCCAAGAGAATGGCACGCTTACTGGTTAGATAAAAGTCCTTGGCTTCCAGCTGCACCTTTGCCAACTGCAAGTATTCCAGAAAGGAAAAAGGGAAAATCTCCACTGCGATATAACGCCCCGTGAGATGAGAGCCAAGCTCTCTACTCAGCATTCGGGCATTTGATCCAGTGACAATCACCTTATTGCCTTCGTTGTAGAGACGGCGCACAAAGGTCTCCCAGCCCTTCACATTCTGTATCTCATCAAAATAATAGGTATGCTGCTCACCAAAGAGTTCGAAGAAACATTCTTGCAATGTTTGGAAATCAGAAACCGTAAAATTGATCAATCGCTCATCATCAAAATTGAAAAAGAAGTCTTGCTCCGGCAATTTGTTGCGCATTTGCTGAAGCAAAACAGACTTTCCACAACGTCTTATACCAGTAATAATGAGTATCTCCGTTGTGGTAAGCCACTCTTCCTCTATGTCTCTCGGCACAGTATCTTGTGCTATATTCTTGCTGTATTCCTGCTGCTCAAATATAATTTGCTTTAATAACTCTTTCATGTTCAATCATTTATTTGCTTGCAAAAATACGATTTTTTAAGTAAACAACCAAATAAATCTTCATTTTTGTTCATTCAGAATGAGTAATTTCTATCATTTTTACTCATTCAGGATGAGTAATTCTGAGCAAAAAACACTCATTCTGAATGAGCGTTTCTTGAAAAGTGCCTTTTATTCACTGTCTTAGACCTTTATTTCTTTCGTCAACTCACATCCCACCAATCCATCACCGCCAATGCTGTGGGAACTTACATATCAACGCAGTCAAGCAGTTACTATGATGAAGGAAGCCCTTACCAATATGACGTGAAAGGCAAGACCGCCTCTTTGCTTTCCGAGATTATCTATGAGAACCGACTGAAGCCATTTACGCTCTCCGTAGGCTTGGCCTATACCTACAAGCACACTATGAACAACTACCAAGGAGATGTATTCGCCCTGAACAAGACAGACAATAACAAGGTGTATGCCTTTGGTGAAATAAAAGGGGAAAGTGCCAAATCACTTTCCCTCTTTCTCCTCCATCCATTCTTCCAATACCTCGCAATACTCATCATTTTGCTCGGCAAATGGCATGTGTCGGGCTCCTACGAAGAGATGCCACTTGGAATCTGGGATACCATCGTAGAGCGTCTTTGCTACCAATGGAGTGCAGAGGTCATTGGTTCCACTCATCACAAGGCATGGTACTTGTATCTCGCCCAAGCGGTCGGTGTAATCATAATCACGGAGCGTACCTGTAGGAGTGTATTCGTTTGGTCCCCATCCATAGAGATAAGCCTCAGCACCAGCACGCTTCTTTCGGCGAAGGCACTCTGGGCTGTCTTCAGTCACCTCACCGGCACAATACAAGAGCATGAAGTGTTCATTCGCCTTGGCATACGCCTCGCTCGAAAAGTCATCCTTCGCCTCAGCCTCAGCGATGGCACGCTGGTCTTCCTCCGACATAAACTTAATCATGCGATGTTGCTCACTTGCCCAAAGCTTGCTGCTCGAAAGAGTGCTGCTGAGGATGGCTGACTTCACGCCCTTTGCTTGCTTCTCTATCAGATAGATGATGGCGAGCATGCCGCCCCACGACTGTCCCAAGAGATGAAAATGGTCGATGTGGAGATAGTCGATGAGCACACAGAGTTCGTTGAGCCAAGTCTCAGGAGTCCAGAGTTCGGGATGTCCCTCCACAAATGAGTTGCCACAGCCCAACTGGTCGTACATGATGACAGCTCTACCTGATTCCGCTACCCTATCCAATAACTCGAAATAGTTGTGGGTACTGCCTGGTCCACCATGCAAGAGGATGATAGGGCTCTTGCCCTCCTCTGTTTTACCTACGATACGATAATATGTTTGATAGCCCATGAAGGGCATATATCCTTCCTTAATTTCCATTGTCTTCAAATGTTTTTATTGTTACCTAAACTGTGTTATCTAATTTTGCTGCTCCTATACCTTATTATATAGTCCCTCATTTTCCTTACGCAAGAACTCTGTCATTCGTTCCTTTGAAGGCACATTGAGTTGATACTTGGAGATAAACACATTCTCATCCAAATCAAGCAAAGAATACTCTGCCATTTCCTGTCCTACTTCCGAGCAAAGGAGAATACCGATTGGTGGGTTATCATCTGGCAGCATGATATTCTTTCGATAGTAAGCAAGATACAGGTGGAGTTGGGCGGCATCGGCATAGTTCAAACGATTCGCTTTCAATTCGATGATGACATGGCGTTTCAATATCCTATGATAGAAGACAAGGTCTGCCTTGAAATAGCGGTCGTCAATCAACATTTTCTTCTGACGCTCCTCAAAACAGAAGCCCATACCAAGCTCCAAGATAAAGTCTTGAAGATGGGTGATGAGGGCTATCTCCAAGTCAGACTCTTCCACTACATCCTTGGCTTGTAAACCCAAAAACTCAAAGGTAAATGGCGACTTGATGTCAAGGGCGAGCGTATCTGTCTCAGCCTTGCCTTCCACCAACTTCGCCAACGCCTCAGGCTTTTGACTCCATCCACTGCGGAAATAATAGTTGGAATCAATCTGGCGTTGCAATTCTCTGACACTCCAAGTACCACGAATTGCCATCGTCTCGTAGAAAGCACGCTCCAGAGGGTCAGTAATAGAAAGCAATAGCGACAGATGCGAAAAGGACATTTTATTGAATAACAATTCAGGCTTTGTCTGTATTTCTTTATCAACCAACGTCGCTATTGGCAATTTGGCAGACACCGTCTGCATTTTTCCTACATTCTGACTAACAGACAGTTGGAATTGTGCAGACACTGTCTGCACAATTGACGGCAAAGACAAAACAAAATGCTTTATTTGGTCATTCAACGCAGGATAGGTCAAATAAAACTTTCGATAAATATTTAGGCTTCTATAGCTGAAAGTCTTCTTGTCTTTCAACTTCTCTGCCAACTTCTTCAAAAGTTGCTCACCATACTTAGCTCTATCAGCTCCCTTCTGCTCATACTCCACAATATAATAGCCCGTCAACCAAGCCTTGGCTGTGACGTGGCGATTAATCACTAAGCGAGCATTGTTCTGCAATACATCTTGCGTTTGCTGAATATGGGCTACAAGACCATCGAAGTCATTGTTTTGCGCCACTGGGATTTCATTCTTCTTCATATTCGGTGGAGTTTTGGAAAGACATGTATATCACATTTATCATGTGCACATATTATAATGTGCAAAAATATAAAAAATATGGCAATTAAACAAATATATCTCGATTATTTTATCAAAAGAACTTAAATAATCTGGTTGCTTCAAGCTAATGCAATATCTTTGCATTTTAAATAATCATGAAACCAAATAAAAATAGAATTACTGCCATGAAGGAAACCCTGGACCGCAGCAACCTGGGTCTGCTGAAGGTGGGCGACAAGGTGAACGTGGAGCGCTCGATGATCATGAACGGCAGACTGGACGGCCATATCGTGCAGGGACACGTGGATGAAACCGCCAAGTGCATCAACATGAAGGATGCAGACGGTTCTACCTACTTCACCTTCGAATATGAACTGAACAAGGAGATGGCGCGCAAGGGATATTTCACCGTAGATAAGGGCAGCGTAACAGTGAATGGCGTTTCGCTCACCGTATGCGAGCCTACCGACAACACCTTCACCGTAGCCATCATCCCTTACACCCGAGAGAACACCAACTTCTGCAACATCGAAGTAGGAACCGTGGTGAATATCGAGTTTGATATTCTCGGCAAGTATATCGCAAGACTGAAGAGCTTAGAATAAAAGAGCTTCGAATGAAGAGCTTAGAATAAAAGAGCTTCGAATAAACCGAATGAAGATTTTCTAATAAAACAAAAAATGCCGCAGCGAATATGCTGTGGCATTTCTTGTTTTATATGGCTGTTTACTTTCTTCTGATTGTCAGTTCGATAGCCTCCGGATGCTTTTCGGCAAACGACTTCACATCCTCTACCACCAGCACGAGATAGCCACCGCCACCAGCTCCCGGCATCTTCCAGGCATGAACTTCAGGAAGTACGGAATACTGATCGATATACCCCTGTACGCAGCCCTGAATCATAGCCGGGAACATGGCTACCTGCGCATCAAACGAAGCCTTGAAGGAAGATGCAAAAGCTGTGAAATCCTTGCTGAGGATAGCATTCCAGCAGTCATCTGCCGCCTTGGCAAGATTCTTCACCTTCGCCTCATTGATATCCTTGCCCTCTACCACAGAACAGCCCGGACGGCGTGGCTCCATCGGAATCATGCAGACATGGCTCTCCACCCACGAGAGAACATCCTCATCCAGACAGGTCTCAAACTTATCCGGCCAGAAACGGTTATCATAATAATGTCTCACCAGTCCCGGCATGCAGATACCGATGGCATCCTGCGCACCGCTCACGATACCGTCGCTGCGCTCAGGATCATTCTCGAAGCAGAACACCAGCTTGGCAAGAATCTCAGGATTCATATCAGGCAACTTCACCGGCCATATCTTCTTGATCATATTGCGGGTAGAAGTGGAAAGACCGCAGCGCTCACGCACCTCGAAGGTAGGGAGGAGCGACATGGTGATAGCCCAGCCCGGAGCATGACAGCTTACGTATGGCTGGTCGATCCAGGTACCAGCCAGGTCGAGACGGGTAGGAAGCTGACAGGTAGAATCCTTGATATCTGTGCTCGAACGGGCAGTGAGCCCCTCTGCCGGAGTGCGCTGCAGCACCACGTACTCGATGCCCCGCTCCTCGCAGAACTGGCGCTTGGTTTCGCTGCTGCCATCCGCATTCACCACAAAGATGTCGGGCTTCACGATGTCGATGGTAGGAACAAAGTCCATAATGCCATCGCCCGCATTGATATAGGCATCCTTTACATATTTAATAGACTTCACCATAAAGAGACGCTCCTGCTCGGGATAGAACGTCTTATGATGCTTGTAGCCGAGAATCGTCTGGTCGGATCCGATACCTACGTAGAGGTCGCCGTACTGAGACGCCTGGCGGAAAAATTCAACGTGGCCGCTATGCAACAGGTCATAGCAACCACTTACAAAAACTTTCTTCATAATTTTAAGCTACTTTTCTTGTTTAGGACAAATTATCAGATAAAAGATAGATTTGCCGTATTTGTCTGCAAAACTACAATAAATATTCAAAACTAGCAAGAAAAAACTGCACAAATATTACGTTTTGCGCACAATATATAGTAATTTGTGCATTTTTTCTTCGAAATATTTGGGTAAAAGACAAAAAAATGGTACTTTTGCCGACGTGTTTGCTCCCAAATCAAGGATTTGAGCTCCGAACACTAACAACTTAAGAGAATTATAACAATAACCATTTTTAAATATGAGTTTGAAAATCGTTGTACTTGCCAAGCAAGTACCTGACACAAGAAATGTGGGTAAGGATGCGATGACAGCCGAGGGCACCGTGAACCGTGCAGCCCTTCCTGCTATCTTCAATCCAGAAGATTTGAACGCGCTGGAGCAGGCTCTCCGTCTGAAGGAGCAGAATCCAGGTTCTACAGTTGGAATCTTGACAATGGGTCCTCCTCGTGCAGGAGAAATCATCCGCCAGGGTCTTTATCGTGGTGCAGACACCGGTTGGTTGCTCACCGACCGCCTCTTTGCCGGTGCTGATACACTGGCTACTTCCTATGCCCTTGCTACAGGAATCCAGAAGATCGGTGACGTGGATATCGTGATCGGCGGTCGCCAGGCTATCGATGGTGATACAGCGCAGGTAGGTCCTCAGGTGGCTCAGAAGCTGGGCTTGAACCAGGTTACCTATGCAGAGGAAATCCTCAAGGTAGAAGACGGCAAGGCTACAATCCGCCGCCTCATCGATGGTGGTGTTGAGACCGTAGAGGCTCCATTGCCACTGGTAATTACCGTAAACGGAAGCGCAGCTCCATGTCGCCCATGCAACGTGAAGCTCGTGATGAAATATAAATACGCTACTTGCCCTATGGAGCGCAAGGGTGATGAGCCTTGGGCTAACCTCTATGAGGAGCGACCTTACCTCACTCTGAACCAGTGGAGCGTTGCCGATGTAGACGGCGACCCTGCACAGTGCGGTTTGAGCGGTTCACCTACCAAGGTGAAGGCCGTGAAGAACATCGTGTTCCAGGCAAAGGAGAGCAAGACCTTGACCAGCAGCGATGAGGACATCGACGGACTGATGAAGG
>JAJWLX010000125.1 GCA_021636625.1 Prevotella sp.
ATTGCAAGATATTTTAAAACTCCGTACCTTTGCACCCGAAATCGAGAAAGAGCGCAGTGATGATTGCCACTCCCGAGCGGCAGAGCTGCGTAATTCCTTATCAAGTCAGATTGGCTTTAAGGAGATACTAGGCCTCTTAAGTATCGAGACCGCAAGCAGATATCTGCGCTCTTTTCTTTATATATATAGTGTAAGGATAATACGAAAATAATAATTCTAAAAAAAATAAAGATGAACAGTTTAAGAATTGGATTGATGTCCGCTGCCCTTGTTGCCGGTTTGGCAACGGCAAGTGCACAGACTGTGGCTGCCGATAGTGTGATGCAGCATGTAAACGGCAAGCGCCTCAGCGTGGGTGGTTATGGCGAGGTGGCTATGAGCCGCAACTTCTATAGCAACCACGTGAGCCGTTACAGTTTGGCAGATGAGCACAAAAAAGATCCAAGTCATGGTCGTTTTGATATTCCTCATGCAGTTATCTATTTAGGTTACGACTTCGGAAAAGGTTGGACCATGGGTACAGAGATTGAGTTTGAGCATGGCGGTGTCGGTATGGCTTACGAAAAAGAAGATGAAGAAGGTGGCGAATGGGAACAGGAAGTAGAGAAAGGCGGAGAGGTCGAACTCGAACAGTTCTGGATTCAGAAGTCATTCGGTCGTTGGGCAAACATCAAGGCTGGTCACATCGTAGTTCCTGTGGGTTTGAACAATGCTTACCATGAGCCTTTGAATTTCTTCACTGTCTATCGTCCTGAAGGTGAGAATACGGTTCTCCCAAGCACTTGGCATCAGACAGGTATCAGTTTCTGGGGTAAGACAAAGGACTGGAGATATGAATTGCAATTTCTGGCAGGATTGAACTCGGATAACTTTACTAATACAGGTTGGATCAACAAGGGTCCTGGTACTCCTACAGAGGGAGAGATTGCAACCAAATATGGTACAGCACTCCGTATTGACAACTATTGTATCAAGGGCTTACGCATCGGTCTGAGCGGATACTATGGTCATGCCATCGGCAACTCTTATCCAAACAACAAGGATGGAGCAGAATCTAAGTACAAAGGTGTGGTAGCTATCGGAGCCATCGACTTCACATACAATAATTATAACTGGATTGTACGCGGTCAGGCAGACTATGGTTACCTGAGTGATGCAAAACAGTTGAAGTACTTTACTAATCGTCTAAATGGTCTCTCTCCATTCCATCACTCAGCATTCGTCAGCAAGAATGCCTTTGCATACGGAATCGAGGCTGGCTACAATGTTTTCTCACAAATTGAGAAACTCCGTCAGTCCAACCAGAAGATGTATCTCTTTGGCCGTTATGAGCACTATAATCCATACGCTTCCAAGACCAAGAATACTTCATACGATTACACCAACGTACAGCGCATGGCAGTAGGTATCAACTACTATCCAGTAAAACAGATTGTAGTAAAGGCAGAATATTCACATCGCTTCCTGAAGAGCCAGTACAACAATGAGCCAGCCATCAACATCGGTGTGGCTTATGAAGGATGGTTTCTCTAAAGATTCTCACAGAAGAACTTAATATAAAGTGATTGAAACAAAAATATCAATAACAAAATATTTATATAAAAAATGAAAAAGGTTTTTAAAAGTGCAGTAATGCTCATGGCAGCTTTCATGTTGCCATTAGGTTTCACTTCATGCAGCAGTGATGATGATCCTGTAGAGAACAACAATGACTTTACAAACAAGGAGTATGGTCAGGATGCCATGGATGCCTGCGATGAACTTTGCAATGCCCTCCGTGCAGCCTACAGCAAAGTAAACAACGCAAATTTGAGCACTGATCAGGAAACATACCTGAAGAATGTATGTGCTAATGCTGTAGACAATACCATCCAGCCAACATACAAGTCATTGGCTGATGCAGTAGAGAAGTTGCATACAGCTCTTCCTAAGAGTGTAGATACCAACAACCTGACTCAGGAGAACATCAACAATGCCTGCGAAGCTTTCAAGGAAGCACGTGCATTGTGGGAGAAGAGCGAGGCTTTCCTCGGTGGTGCAGCATCAGACTTCGATATTGACCCACACATCGACTCTTGGCCATTGAACCGTACACTCCTCCACAGCTACTTTGCTACAGGTAAGTTTAGTGATGCTGCGCTTGAGGATGCTTCTATCCTTGGTTTCCACGCACTTGAGTTCATCCTCTTCCGTGATGGACAGCCACGTAAGGTTGCTGAGTTCAAGGGTAACGATACATACAATGGCTTTACAGATGTAAAGGGTTCTGAGGAGCTGAAGTATGCAGAGGCAGTAATCGAGGACTTGGTTAACCACGTATATGAGTTGGAGGTTGCATGGTCTGAGAATCCTAACGCTACCCGCCTCGCAGCAGTGAAGGCAGCAGGTCTTGAGTACCTGACAGACAAGAACCAGTCTTACGCAGCCAACCTGAAGAATGCAGGCAACACTTCTGTTAGTAAGTTCGCTTCTTTGAAGGCAGCCGTTCAGCAGCTTCTCTCTATGGAGGAAGGTTCTTGCTGGGGTATCTCTAACGAGGTAGGTACAGCCAAGATTGCCAACCCATTCCAGACAGGTGATATCAGCTACGTAGAGTCTCCATATAGCCACAACTCTATCACCGACTTCCAGAACAACATCCGTTCTATCGAGAACCTTTGGTATGGTGGTACAAACGGCAAAAGCTCTAACGCTCAGTACAGCTTCCACAAGTTCTTCCAGGACAATGCAACTGCCGAGGGTCAGCGTGTAGAAACTGCCATCCAGAACGCTATCAGTAAGATTGGTGGTATGCCTTACCCATTCGTTAAGTACGTAAGTACTGTTTGGGGCAAGAAATTTGACGAGGTTAATCCAGAATAATTTCTAGGTATAATATATAACAAGCATCTCACCAAAAATGGCTTTGGTGAGATGCTATTATGCGTTTAAAGTACGATAGAAATAAAAAGATACATTATTATCAAAATTAATACATTATGATTTATCAAAGAATTAGCAAAATGCTATTGCTTGGCTTGCTAGCTTTGCCAATGGCATCTTGTTCGGACAACGACACTGTTGTAAACAACGACAAGCTGAATGGCGACTCACAGTTTGGAAAAAGTAATGACGTTTTCGATGCTTCTGAGTGGTATCCTGGTGGAGAGCTTGGTACCGACGAGGGCATGAGTTACTCAGCCGAGACTCCAGCCACAACTAAGCAAGGTTTGTCGACCAACTTCAATAAAGGTGAGGATTTCTTCGAGCACCTGTATACCATCACAGAGGCACCACGTAAGGGTCTTGGTCCAGCATGGGTTCGCACAAGCTGTATCCACTGTCACCCTAACTATGGTCATGGCAAGCGCAAGAATCAATATCTTGGTGACGACTTTGGAAATGGCTACTTGCTCGTAGTATATCACCCAACAGCGGGTGTTGATGCCAATGGAAAAGCCTATGCTGCAAACTCTTATATTTCTGAGGTAACAGGTATGCCTCAGACCAAGGCGATGGCTCCATTCACAGCTCCTATCGATGAAAAGCAGATGAAGATTGAGTGGAAGGAAGTTAGCACGATGCCTAGTGGTTTGGCGATGAAGTTCCCTAAGGACGGTGAGGCTTTCGCTTTGCAATATCCTGAAGTTACCATTCCACAGTCAGCATTCAACACTAACCCTAAGCCAGACAACTATGAGGTTCGTTTGGAGTCTACCATCGGTATCTATGGCACCGGTCTTCTCGATGCCATTGACCAAGATGAAATGAAGAAAGTTTATCAGGAAGAGGCAAAATACGTAGACTTAAACCCTGGCATGTGGGACAAGGCTGCTAACGACTGGGCATCAACCGCATGGTATACATTGGCAGACGGCACAAAGAAAGTAAAGAAATTTACTTATGCTATGACTCGTGCCTCTTTACAGGATGGTCCAGGTGCCAATGCCATTTGGAACATAACCAATGTAACCCGTTCTGACCGTCACTACCTCTACACCACTCCTGCTTGGGCTAAGTATCAGAGCGAGGACCCAGAAGTAATCAGTTATATCAAGAAGCATGGTGCTGACGAGTCTTCTGTACTCCACCCATACTATGCAGATGGAAAGGACGAGGGCATCAAGAACCGTGTAAACGAACTCTTGAGTTGCAATACAGCCGCTAAGAAAGAGACTTTCGAGAAGTATCTCTTGAAGGGTGCTCCTTACAATGGTGAGGAAGAGATGAGCGACAAAGATTACTACGACTTCATGGTATGGCACCGTGGTCTTGCTGTTCCAGCTGCACGTAATCTCGACAATGCCGAGGTACAGCAAGGCAAGAAACTCTTCACACAGTGGGGTTGCGCACAATGCCACAAACCATCTTGGAAGACTGGCGCAGATAACTATTGGGTAGACAACTCTATCAAGGCATACGCCCAGAGCATCGGTAAGGATCCTAGCACCATGTTGCCAAAGTATCCTAACCAGACCATCTACCCATACACAGACTTGGTTCAGCACCGTCTCTTTATGGCAAACGACATTCGTACAGGTTGGTGTCGTACAACACCTCTTTGGGGTCGTGGTCTCTCAAGCATGTTGACAGGCGCAGATGATCGTTTGCACGACTGTCGCGCCCGCAATGTAGTTGAGGCAATCATGTGGCACTGCTACGACAAGCGTAGCGATGCATACAATTCAGCCATCAACTTCTACAATGCAAGCAAGGAAGAGCGTGATGCAGTAGTGGCATTCATCAATGCTATCTAAGCCTTTACAAGAAGAAACAAAAATAAGAAAAGCTGCCAGGCTATCAAAAGCATTTGGCA
>JAJWLX010000126.1 GCA_021636625.1 Prevotella sp.
CCTGCTTATCGTCAACGAGATGTGTATATTTCTTGAAGAGATCGTAATCGCCCTTGCGGGTTGCGAGCTGCAAAGTAGCGATAGTCTCTGGGTTCCAAGCGTGCTTGATACCGTCCTTGCGGTAGTGGAACTGTCCCATACTTGGCAGGAAGTCGAGCTTCTTGGTCTCGAATGCCTTGTCGTGCAGGCGGATGGCATCACGGGCGATGGTCTCGAGTCCGATACCGCCGATGGTGCTCACCTCTGTTCCGAAGTAGCTCTTCAGGAGGCTCTCGCTCAAACCGATGCTCTCGAAGATCTTGGCACCACGATAGCTTCGGATGGTAGAGATACCCATCTTAGCCATAATCTTGAACAAGCCCTTCTTCACAGCCTTGATGTAGTTCTGCTCGGCTGTATGGTAATCCTCCTGAATCTTTCCCTTCTTTACCAGGTCGTCGAGGATGGCGTATGTCAGGTATGGACAGAGGGCTGATGCACCGTAACCCAGCAACAGGGCTGCGTGCATTACCTCACGAATCTCACCGCTCTCAACGATGAGGGCAGTCTGCACACGCTTGCCGGCATCAATCAGATAATGATGTACGGCGCTCACGGCGAGCAGAGATGGGATGGCGGCATGGGTCTCATCCACGCCACGGTCGCTCAAGATGATGTAGTTGTAACCGTCATCCACGCTCTGTGCTGCCTGCTTGCAGAGTTCATCCAGAGCCTCATGCAGTCCTTCTTCGCCCTTGGCGGTTTCGAAAATCATGTGGAGTTTTACAGTATTGAATCCCTTGTAGCGGATATTCTGAAGGATATCCAGCTGGGTATTGGTCAGGATAGGATGTGGCAAGCGAACCATCTTGCAGTTGCTCTCGTCTGGGTTCAGAATGCCGGAACCTACACGGCCGATATACTCGGTAAGACTCATCACGAGGTTCTCACGGATGGAGTCGATGGCAGGGTTGGTAACCTGAGCAAACTGCTGACGGAAGTAGTTGAAGAAAATCTGTGGCTGGTCGGAGAGTACGGCAAGCGGAGTATCATTACCCATGGATGCAGTAGGCTCCTGACCCTTGGTAGCCATCGGGATGATGGTACCGTCGATGTCTTCCTCGCCAAAACCAAACTCCAATTCCTTGCGAGTGAGGTTTTCCACAGCGTTTTCCACCTTTCGTCCGCTGCGCAACTTTTCCAGTTCAATACGGTTGGTGTTCAACCACTGGCGGTAAGGATGAGCCTCAGCCAGGCGTTCCTTGATTTCGCCATCATAGTAAATCTTGCCTTCCTGGGTATCAATCAGGAGAATCTTACCAGGCTGCAGACGACCCTTCTCTGCAATCTCGGTAGGATCGAAATCCATCACACCTACCTCAGATGCGACTACCATCATATCATTCTTGGTGATGGTATAGCGGGCAGGACGCAAACCATTTCTATCGAGCATACCACCGGCATAACGGCCATCGCTGAAGAGCAGGGCGGCAGGGCCATCCCATGGCTCCATCAGGATAGAGTGGTACTCATAGAAAGCCTTCAGATCCTCAGAGATAGGGTTCTTGTCGTTGAAACTCTCTGGCACCATCACAGCCATGGCATGAGGCAATGACAGACCGCTCATTACGAAGAACTCGAATACATTGTCGAGACTTGCCGAGTCACTCATATCAGGCTGAACGATAGGAGAAATCTCACGGATATCGCCCAAAGCCTCGCTGCTCAACACACTCTCACGAGCCTTCATCCAGGCACGGTTACCACGGATGGTGTTGATCTCACCATTGTGGGCAAGGAGACGGAATGGCTGAGCCAAGCTCCATGTAGGGAAGGTGTTGGTAGAGAAGCGGGAGTGAACCAATGCCAGACCGCTTGTAAAATAATTATTCGTCAAGTCAGGATAGTACTGACGCAGCTGGAGGCTGCTCAACATACCCTTATATACGATGTTCGAATTAGACAACGAACAGATATAGAAATCAGGATCGCTGACACGTTTCTCGATGCGCTTGCGGATGAGATAGAGGATGCGCTCGAAGACAGGCACCTTATCATCTGTCACACCTGTAATGAACACCTGTTTGATGGCAGGTTCATTGCTCAATGCAGCCTCACCCAGACAGTCTGGATTGGTAGGTACATTGCGGAGATGCATCAACTGAAGTCCCTCACGTTCAATCTCTTCAATCATAATAGAGAGGATATCCTGCTGTTTCTTCTCATCCTTAGGCAAGAAGACGAGACCCGTACCATATTTACCTTTTTCTGGCACTGGGATACCCTGAAGAAGAATAAACTCATGTGGAATCTGGAGCATGATACCGGCACCATCACCCGTCTTGTTATCGGCACCCTCTGCACCACGATGACGCATGTTCTCGAGTACCTTCAAGGCGTTATCGACCAGCTCATGACTCTTGTTACCGTGGATATTCACCACCATACCTACGCCACACGCATCGTGCTCATAGGCTGAACTGTACAATCCTTTTTCCATTTCTTGTTCGTTTTATATCGGTTATTTCTAACTATTTTTATTACTTAAATATGAAGTGCAAAGTGATTCTTCACTCTTCACTTATTTATACGCCTGTTCATGAACTCCCGCCACGGCTCTGCCGCTAGGGTCGTTCTGGTTCTTGAAAGAGGCATCCCAGGCAAGGGCTTCGGCTGTAGAACATGCTACGCTAGGCACACTAGGTACGCTCTTGGCAGCGCTGTCGCTTGGGAAATGCTCGGCGAAGATAGAACGATAATAATACTCCTCCTTATTCTGTGGAGGGTTGATAGGGAATCGTTCAGCAGCATGCGCCATCTGCTCATCGCTAACGGCAGATGCGGTAATCTGCTTCAGGGTATCAATCCATGAATAGCCCACACCATCTGAGAACTGTTCCTTCTGTCTCCATGCCACTTCTTCCGGAAGCAAATCGGCAAATGCCTCACGAACCACCTTTTTCTCGATGGTCTTATCCGGACACATCTTCAAAACCGGGTTCATACCCATCGCTACATCCAGGAACTCCTTGTCGAGGAAAGGCACACGGCCCTCGATGCCCCATGCAGCCAAACTCTTGTTGGCTCTCAGACAATCGTAGAGATAGAGTTTACCCAACTTTCGTACGGTTTCCTCATGGAATGCCTTGGCATCCGGTGCCTTGTGGAAGTAGAGATAACCTCCGAATACCTCGTCGGCACCCTCGCCCGAAAGCACCATCTTGATACCCATGCTTCGGATGACTCTCGCTAAAAGATACATCGGGGTAGATGCACGGACGGTGGTTACATCGTATGTTTCGATGAAGTAGATGACATCACGGATAGCATCCAATCCTTCCTGGATAGTATAGTTGATTTCGTGATGCACAGTTCCGATGTGCTCGGCTACCAGTCGTGCCTTTGCCAAGTCAGGCGCACCCTTCAAACCTACGGCAAAGGAGTGCAGACGTGGCCAGTAAGCCTTGGTCTCTCCCCCATTTTCCACACGGGTAGAAGAATATTTCTCGGCTACGGCTGAAATGACAGAAGAATCAAGACCACCACTGAGAAGAACACCATAAGGAACATCACTCATCAACTGACGTTTGACAGAAGCCTCCAAAGCATCATGAATTTCTTTCACTGCCGCTTTCTCCTGAGGTTCAGCATCCTTCAGCTGTTCTTCAGCCTTCTTGGCATCATCAATCTGATATTTATTCTGCATGGCAGCATACTCAAACCAATCGCGTGTATAGTAACGCTTCATGCCAGGGTTCTTGCTATAATAATAATGACCTGGGAGGAATGGCTCATAGTGGTCGCACTGACCTTCCAAAGCCTTCAACTCACTTGCCACCAATACCTTTCCATCTTTATCATAACCGATATAAAGAGGAATGACTCCGATCGGGTCTCGAGCGATGAGGAACTCATCACGCTCGGCATCGTAAAGAGCGAAAGCAAAGATACCATTCAGCTCTTCGAGCATCTTGGAGATACGGGCGTGGAGCGCATCCTCACCTTTATATATTAAGGTATCAAAGTCGGAATCTGCTCGCATCTCACGATAGAGAGAAAGAATCACCTCACAGTCGGAACCGGTCTGATACTGGTATTTACCGGCAAAACGGGCACGGATATTCTGATGATTATAAATCTCACCGTTTACGGCAAGCACCTGTTTCTTATCGGGTGCAAACAAAGGTTGGCGACCACTTTCCGGGTCAACAATGCTCAGACGCTCATGTGCCAGGATAGCAGAACCACCACAGTAGATTCCGCTCCAGTCTGGTCCGCGATGGCGAATCTTCTGACTCATACGAAGCGCTTGCTGTCGCAATTCAGGAGTTTGCTCCTGAATATTGAAGATAGATACGATTCCACACATAATATCTTTTCCTTTCTTTTACGGTTATTTTTATCTCTTTTTACCTAAAACAAATAACATTTTGTTATGTTTCGGCTGCAAAATTACTACTTTTTGTCAATATACAAAAGATTTCCGTTACCTTTTGTCTTAGGAAAAGGAGACTAATTACATATCAGCACGTATTAACACGTTTAAACTTTCATTTTGAAAGTACAAACAATATTATTTATTTCAAAATAACACAAAGAGAGAAAAACAAGATAAAAGTATTAATTCCGCAGAAATCCATACGCCCTGAAAGGGCAGAAGCTCCTAGCCCAGGGCACCGCCCTGGGTGTAGTGGTTGGTGCAATGCGCCCTGTAAGGGCAAAAGCTTTAAAATACGAAGCAAATTCAAAGCTTTTGCCCTTACTATTATATTTGCACTTGGAAAAATAAAGAGGTGAAAAT
>JAJWLX010000025.1 GCA_021636625.1 Prevotella sp.
AGGAACGGTGGTTCTTTACTTGATAAACAGTTTGCTTGTGTGCAAATACGTCATACCCCATTATCAGGTGGTTATTGCGGTGAGGTCCCACCTCTTCCCATTCCGAACAGAGAAGTTAAGCTCACTTGCGCCGATGGTACTGCAATGCAATGCGGGAGAGTAGGTAGCCGCCTTCTTTTATCAAAGCCTCAGATTTCGAAAGATTTCTGAGGCTTTTTTGTTTTCACGCAGATTGTTTTTTTGTCACGCAGATTTCGCAGATGACGCAGATTCTTTTCTGATGCTTTTTCTTTTTCCCACAGATTTCACAGATGACACAGATTTTAGACCTGTTCGGTCTTGGATTTCGCAGATTTTTTGTATCTTTGCATTCGCAAAAATAAAAATTAATTATGAATCAATTTACAAAGATTATTGCAGCCCAACTCAAATTACGTGAGCAGGCTGTCGAGAATACATTGGAGCTTCTTGAAGAAGGATGCACCATTCCTTTTATTTCCCGTTATCGTAAGGAGAAAACGGGAAATATGGATGAGGTGAATATCGAGGCCATCGCTCAGGCAAACGAGAAGTTGAAGGAAATGGCGAAACGAAAAGAAACCATCCTGAAGACTATTGATGAGCAAGGTAAACTGACAGATGCTCTTAAAGAGCGTATCGAAAACTGTTGGGATGCCACAGAATTGGAGGATATCTATCTTCCTTTCAAGCCTAAGCGCAGAACCCGTGCACAGATTGCCCGTGAGGCAGGCTTGGAACCTTTGGCACAGGTGCTCCTCTTCCAGCGTGAACGCAACCCGCTGCAGGCTGCTAAGAAGTTTGTAGGCGACAAGGTGAAGGATGCTGATGCTGCCCTGCAGGGTGCTAAGGATATCATTGCCGAAATGGTGAGCGAGAGCGAGGAGAGTAGAAATCAGATTCGTGGCGAATTCCGTCGTGGTGCTATCATCACCTCTAAGGTGGTGGCTAAGAAAAAGGATGAGGAGGAAGCACAGCGCTTCTCTGATTACTTCGATTTCTCAGAACCATTGAAAAGGTGTTCTTCTCATCGGCTGTTGGCTATGCGTCGTGGTGAAGCTGCCGGTTTTCTGCGTATCAGTATCTCTGCAGATGATGAACAATGCCAGAGCAAGCTGAAACGCCACTATGTACATGGATATGGTGAGTGCCAGACATTGGTAGGTGAAGCGGTGGATGATGCCTTTAAGCGTCTTTTGAAACCTAGTATTGAGACTGAGTTTGCGGCTCTCAGTAAACAGAAGGCGGATGAAGAGGCAATTGTGGTTTTTGCTGAGAACCTGCGCCAGCTCTTGCTCGCTGCTCCTTTAGGTCAGAAGCGAGTGATGGCGGTGGATCCTGGTTTTGCCAATGGTTGCAAGACTTGTTGTCTGGATGCACAAGGTAATCTGATTCATCATGAAATCGTTTTCCCTCATCCTCCCCGTAACAAGAAGAGCGAGGCTACTGCTGCCATCCAGCGCATGGTGAAGATGTATCAGGTAGAGGCGATGGCTGTGGGTAATGGTACGGCAAGCCGTGAAACCAGCGACTGGTTACATGAAATAAGTTATCCACACCCTGTGGATATCTATGTTGTCAGTGAAGATGGTGCTTCTATTTACTCGGCTTCGAAGATAGCCAGAGATGAATTCCCTGATGAGGATGTCACTGTGCGTGGTGCCGTAAGTATCGGCCGACGACTGATGGACCCGCTGGCTGAGTTGGTGAAGATTGACCCGAAGAGCATCGGTGTGGGACAGTATCAGCATGATGTGGATCAAACACAGCTTAAGAAGAGCTTGGATACCGTGGTGATGAGTTGTGTAAACTCGGTGGGTGTTAACCTAAATACTGCATCCCAGCATCTCCTGACCTACGTGAGTGGTCTCGGTCCTACTCTTGCCAAGAATATTGTGGAATACCGTAAGGAGAATGGAGCCTTCGCTTCGCGTGCGCAGTTGAAGAAAGTGCCACGTCTGGGGCCTTCTGCTTTCGAGCAGTGTGCTGGCTTCCTCCGTATTCCTGGAGCCAAGAATCCTTTGGATAACAGTGCTGTGCATCCTGAGCGTTATGCCTTGGTTGAGCAGATGGCGAAAGATCAGGGAGTCACCGTGAAGCAGCTGGTGGAAGATAAGGATTTGCAGAAGAAAATAGATATTAAGAAATATGTCTCTACTGAGGTGGGTATGCCTACTTTGATGGATATTATGGCTGAGCTTGACAAACCTGGTTTGGATCCTCGTGGAGAGGTTGAAAAATTTGAGTTTGATGCGAGCATCAAGACCATTGAGGATCTGCAGGAGGGCATGGTAGTGCCTGGCATCGTAACCAATATCACCAAATTTGGCGCCTTTGTAGATATAGGTGTTCACAATGATGGATTGGTTCACGTTTCACAGATGTCAAACCGCTACATCAGTGACCCTAGTGAAGTGGTGAAGCTCCATGAGCATGTGATGGTGAGAGTGACAGAAGTGGATTTGAAGCGCAAGCGCATTGCCTTGTCAATGAAGGGAGTGAAATAATGGATATGAATCAATATATAAACAAAGGTGAAACCCTCGGTAAAGAGGGTTTCACCCATTTTGGAGACAGTACTAATCAAGACAGTTGCTCTCTATCCAGTATCTCTCAAGACTGTATAGAGTCGGCTTATTGCTTTATTCATCAGAAGCTTCGTGTCTATGAGTTTTCTACCAATCCCACGCAGCGTGATGATATCGAATATGCTATCAGCCAGTATGTGGATGGCATGAATCCACAGCTTTACCAGCTGCTTGCTGATGGAAGAGATGGTTTCCTTCTCGACCATGTAAGTTTTGAGCAGGATATGAGAAAGGCACAGGAGCAACTGGAAAAAATGATGGTGTAACCTGTTTATTTCAAATTACAGTCGGGAAGAACTGCCATGCATCTTCTTCCTTCTACGGTTTTCAGGATGCATCCGATGGTCTTTCTACCGATGTTTCTATTGACAGGGACTTGATCCTGCGCAATTACTTCTACATAATGAACGCCGGCATTCGGTACATCCATAGGAAGGGTACCTTCTGCCTGCATCTTGCCGTGTTCGAATCTGTCAACATCATCAAATCTGACGTAATGGTTGGTCTTGCCGTCAATGAATCCCACACATACAGAGTCCTTGTCTGAGGCAACGGACGCAAAGATGAGTTTTTCGCCAGCGTAACGCTTGAATGCTCTGCCTCGTTCTCTCTGCAAGAGCTCTGCCATCGAAACCTTGCATACCTTTCCGCTTTCATAGACAAGAATGAGCCATCCTTCTTCTTCGTCTTCATGAACAGCCAGTTTCAGGCGATAATCCTGCCAGTCGTCTTCATCCAGTATCTTGTATTCGTCCGTGTCCATCAGACAGATGACTGCCGTGATAGGGCGGTAGCCTTCCTCGTAATCGTGCAATGCATTGTTGCGCAGACGTGAGGTTTGGATGTGGGCGGTGATAGGAGCAGATTCTACATGCTTAGTGGAGTTTTTTGACTCCTTGATGGCTAGAGTGTTTTCTAACGTAGTCGGCATTTCTTCCTGCGTAACCACTGCATGCGGAATGTGCTCTTCTGCCCATTGTTTTCTGATGGCAAGGAATTTGTCCTTGTAGGTATCGTTTACCTTGCGCGCAGATGTACCCATGCGTTCATAATATACATTGCCTACGGCTTTAGGTGTAGGGCATGGCTCGATGTCGATGATGAGTACCGCATTGCTGATATCCGTATCGAAGTGAGTATGTATATAATGTGCTCCTTCCTGACCTAGATAATAGATAATCTGATTGTTGACATATACCTCATACTTATCTCTGGAGCCTTTGAAGAGCGGGTTCTTCAAGTCCTCTTCCAATCCCATTTCATAGCCAATATCTGATACGCCCAGATAGAGATGGCCGCCCTCGGCATTGAGAAAGGCACATATTTCCTGCATAATCTTGACGGTTTGTGCCTGCACATCCACTCGCATAGAGTTTTCCGGATAGATGATGGATGTCTTGAACTCGGTATGGAAATCTTCCTTGCCATAGTTCTTCTTGTTGGAAGATGACTTGTGGAGTTTCAGAAGAGCGCGAATCTTGTCGAGGATATCACCGGCTTGGGTGAGAAGTCCCGATTTCTTCACGAAGTTATGAGAGAGCACGAGCGATGCCAATTGCTGCAGGTGAGGATCTTCTGTAAGACAGCTCCAACGATACAGGTCTTCGTAGTGTTCCTCGCTATCCAGACAACCGATGATACGCAATTGCATAAAGTCGTGGCGAAGGATGGCATTGCGTTCAAATAATTCCGGTTCCTTTTCGGCGATGTGTTCAATCTTGTTGATATCTACCTTATCTAATGTCGCAAAGTCGTTGAGTACCTCCAGGAGCGTAAGTCGACTATCGTAATAACTGGTTCTCTCCTTGCTGTCGAGCATGATGGCAAGAAGTCGGCAGAAATTGAGATAGTTGTATGCCTTGATCTTGTCTTCTTCTAGGGTGGCTTTGGCATCTATGATGCTCATCATTTCCGATACATATACTTTCTCTATAGGCATCGCATTAGCCAATTCATCCTTTTCATTCTTTGGATTGTAAACCTCATGTGCTGCATACCCCAGCATCAGCTGATGGAAAGCATCGGCAAGACTGAATCGGCTTTCCGGTGATTCCCGCAGGAAGGTGCCGTTGAGATAACCATTGGTTCCTTCCGTGATGTTATCAACTTCTATCACCATACCTTTTTTCAAATCATCGAGAGTCATGCCAGGGGCAGGACATACGGAAACAGAAAAGCCTTCGCTGCTTACGGCAGGAACACGAGGTACGTCGGATACCTGGTTGAAGAGCAGACAGGTGAGGCGAGAGTTATAAAACAGATCGTTTACTCGTACGTCGTCTGCGTATTCGCTGATCATATCACGCATGGCAAAGACATAACTTCCATCATTGTTGACTTCTTTTACGTAAGCATGCAACAAGAGCGGCATCCCTTGATATTCAAACGACTGGGTATTGATGTCGCCAGGGAAGAAAGGTACAACATCGTTTAAAACATCTAACGTTCCCACTCCCTCACAACCTTCTTCTACTACTTTGCATTCAAATAAGAGCTGTCCTGCCAATTGTTTGGTTACGATGATGGTAGTTTCATCATCTATATAGAGTTTTCTGTTTTGCTTTTTTGAGGACTTACGCTTTTGGGAGAATAGAGAATGGTTGATGTATTCCCACAGCTCCTTATAGTGTTCGATGGTAGTACCTACTTTTCCACGTAGTTTTACCGGTGGTTTTTCGTCCAGGCGGATGGAAAGTCCATGCCATAATCCCATACGTGAAGAGAGAGGCATATATACATTCTCTTTATCCAAATCCTTTGGCTGTATGGTGATAGCTTGCTCGTTGACGGTGAGAAGAGTTGTTTCATTCTCATATTTGGCAGGTTCAAAACTCTCCACGGTTTCATTGTCCTGTTGGGAGCAGAGCATATTGGCGAGGACGAATGCGTCATCGCTGTTGAAAGGAAGGGCTGCATTGAATTCTGTCGGGGTGAAGAGAGAAAGGAATGCTTTCTGGAGAGTCTTGTTAGGGTCGCTTACATTCATCAGCGAAACCAAGCGATAGAGTAATGCCTGATTCAATGAGTTATCGTAAATTTTATGCGATGCATGACGTCCCAGTATCAGCTCGATGGTCAAAACCTGAATCATGGTTTCCTTGGTTGTTGCATCGCTGGAGAGTCTGTCTGTCTGGTGATAGATATTCTCTACATAGCTTTGTAACAGTTTGAGCCATTGCATCTGAAAGGGTTTCCTGTTCCAAAGATATACCTGCTGGCTGCGAAGGGTGGTCAGGATAGACGTGATGAGTTTTTCCATAATCGAAAAGTCGAGCATGAAGATGCATTGCATGATGCAGAACTGCTTGCGTGGATGGTAGATATAGGCACAAGTGGATAGAGTGGAAAGAATCTGGCTGATGGTATGCTCGGCCTTTCCCTCTCTTAATATTCTGATGGCTTGAATGTAGTAAGATATCAGTTCGATGATATCGGTAAATCGCTGTTCGAGCAGCATGCGCTCGGCTTCCTTGCATCGGGGTAGTAGATACTCTCCCTGTAGCGTTTCGATGCATTGGGAATGAATCTGCAGGAGTAATGTCTGTAATTCATCTTGGCTGAGATGATTGGAGATGCCAGCTATCCATCGGTGGCACTCCAGGTCGAAGATGTCTGAAGGCGTATCTCCGAGCATCAGATTTCTGAACTCAGGAGTATTCCAGTTTTCATCGCCTATGATTTCACGAAAATCTTTATCTGAAAGTGAAAACTCCGACTTATCGGCGCCCAATACTTCTACGAGTTGTACCTCCATGTATTTCTGGCGGAATTTCATCACTCTGCATCTTACTCTAGGAGTGAGCGCTGCATTGATGATGGTATCTCTTTTTAACATGGCCGTGAAGCCGTATTCGTCTTCCAGGTGATAGAAATCACCTAATGTCATCTTGATCTTGAAATCCACCTCATCATTTTCCTTATAATGTTTTCTCATGAGGTGTTCTATGTTCTGGGAAATGAAAACCTTGCCTAGATGGGTTGTAATCATCAGACAGTCAAGTGTCTTAGGGGCGGGTTGCCTCCTTTGGAAGTCAATCTGTCCTACCTTGTAAATTCTGTTTTCTACTTCGATGACGAACTTATGTTCTTCTTCATCAATGCGCAGAACCTTTGCCTTGATATTCTTGTAATTATTCATATAGAATGGTTTTTTGTGATATGATGTTATAATAATACTGCAAAGATATATATATTCTGTGAATTTTCAGTATTTTCTCGTTAAAAAAACTCTAATTTTAACAAAGCATAAAAAGTTGGCATAACGTATGATGTTATGAATATTTTTTGTATATTTGCATTTTCGATAGAACATTAATAAACTAGAGACGATGAAAGCATTTACATATATTAAAAAAGGAGAATTCGCTTTTGTTGAGAAAGCGAAACCTACCATCAAGGATGCCAAGGATGCTATAGTGAGAGTAACAATGAGCAGTATCTGTACCAGCGACCTGCATATCAAGCATGGTTCAGTGCCTCGTGCCGTACCTGGTATTACCGTGGGGCATGAGATGGTGGGTGTTGTAGAAGAAGTAGGCGGGCAGGTTACCCATGTGAAGCCGGGCGATAGAGTAACGGTGAATGTGGAGACTTATTGTGGCGAATGCTTCTACTGCCAGCATGGATACGTAAACAACTGTACTTCTCCTCATGGTGGCTGGGCGTTGGGGTGCAGGATAGATGGCGGCCAGACGGAATACGTCAGAGTTCCGTATGCCACTACCGGATTGAATAAGATTCCTGATACGGTGAGCGATGAGCAGGCACTCTTTGTTGGCGATATTCTTGCCACTGGATTCTGGGCAACCCGAATCTCGGAAATAAAGGAAGAAGATACGGTTCTCATTATCGGAGCAGGTCCTACGGGAGTTTGCTGTTTGCTCTGCACCTTACTGAAGAATCCTGGAAAAATCATCGTTTGCGAGAAATCTGAAGCTAGGAGAGCATTTATCCAGGAACATTATCCGCAGGTTCTTGTGGTAGAACCGGAAGATTGCGAAACCTTCGTCGAGGAACAGAGTTTGCATGGTGGAGCCGATGTGGTGATGGAAGTAGCTGGTGGTTCGGATACCTTCCAGTTGGCATGGAAGTGTGCCCGTCCTAATGCCATCGTTACTATTGTTGCTATGTATGATAAGCCCCAGATGCTTCCGCTTCCTGATATGTATGGCAAGAATCTCATTTTCAAGACGGGTGGAGTAGATGGCTGTGATTGTGAGGAAATCCTGAGCTTGATAGCACAGGGCAAGATAGATACCACTCCTCTCATTACCCATCGTTTTCCGTTATCTAGAATAGAGGAAGCTTACGATGTGTTTGAGAATAGAAAAGATGGGGTTATCAAGGTTGCTCTATATTGAGGTTTTCATATAAGTTGCCCTTTATTGAGGTTTCATGTAAATTGAGATTTCACATAAAAACAGGGCGCAAGCTATTCCTGTTGCGGAAAAAGCTTGCGCCCTTGATATATTTACGATGAGTAAATGAGCTTTTCTAAGATTAGAACTTGTAGATAGCACCAAAAGAAATGTTGCTAGCATCTACATCAACTCCGAATGTAGATGAGCTCTTGCCCTCTTCTGGAGAATAACCTCTGTAACCGAGGAAGCCAATCTTAGAGATGAATTCAACATGCTTTGTAAGCTTAACAGCCAAACCTGGCTTGATGCCTACCTCGTAGAAGTCGCCACCGCCCTTGCTTACACTGCCATAACCGATAGTACCCTCGAAGAAGAGATCAACTACCTTGCTCTCTACTGCTGCATAGCGTACGTAAGGAGCAATAGTGAAGGTAGTAGCATCGCCAACAGGAGAAATCTTGCAAACTTCGCCCTTCTGGATACCTACCTCGATACCGGCATCCCACTTGTTGTTGAACTGATAACCAATCTCAGGGATGAGCTTGTAAGCAGTCTTGCTGTCACCATCACCGATCTTGTTGCTAGAGATACCAGCAGTACCACCGATGTAAACCTGTGCGCTAGCGCAAACAGAAACGAGAGCCATAGCGAGGCTCAACATAATTTTCTTCATAATTAATCTTTTAAACCGAAATTAATACTTTGTTTCTTTTCTTTTATTGGAATTCCGTGGGCAAAGGTATAGGAAATATGCGAAAAACAAGAATAGTTTATCTGGTTTTCTTGTAAAATCTGGGAATTTGTTGATTTAAATCAAAAAACGTGGTTATGTGACGACTGTTTCTTCCAATATCTATGAGTAAGTAGGTTGATGATAACTTCCTGGTTTCTAGAAAGAAAAATCCTAACTGCTTATTATCAAGTAGTTAGGATTTTCTTCGGTGCGCCTGATAGGACTCGAACCTACACGGCCTAAACCACTAGATCCTAAGTCTAGCGCGTCTACCAATTTCGCCACAAGCGCATTTGTGAGTGCAAAGATACAATAAATATTCGAATAAAAAGAAGAAATGAGCAGAAAAAAGCGGGTTTGTTTGTTTTTTACGAGAAATAATGGTACTTTTGCAGGCAAACTGAAAATAATCATGATGAAAAAAATGAATTATACAATAAAAATGTAGTAGCAATGAATACAAAGAATCTATTATTGTTGGCATCTCTTGCATTTGCGATGCCATTGTCTGCTCAGAGTCCTCTGGAGGATTTCAAGCGAGACATTACACTCTCGGGTAGTAACTATGTGGCTTATCGCGGGCCACAGAAACAATTGACTCCGGCGCCTAAGGGATATAAGCCTTTTTATCTGAGCCACTATGGCCGTCATGGCTCCCGCTATATGATTGGCAAGCAGGCGTATGATGTACCTTATTTCTCTCTGTTGAAGGCGAAGCAGGAAGGTAAGTTGACTGCCAAGGGTGAGGAAACACTGGCTAAGGTGAAGCTGATTCGTGAAGAGGCAAAGGGACGTGATGGCGAGTTGACTCCATTGGGAGCTCTCCAGCATCAGGGTATTACCAAGCGAATGATGGAAAGATTTCCTGAGATCTTTGCCGGTAATACGAATATTGAGGCACGAAGCACGGTGGTGATCCGCTGCATTCTCTCAATGGAGAATGGTTTGCAGCAGATGCTTCGCATGAATCCTAAGCTCCACATCTTCCATGATGCCAGCGAGCATGATATGTACTATATGAATCAGGGAGACAGATACCTGGATAGCTTGAAAAATAGCGTGGGCATCAAGGTGGTGCAGCAGGAGTTTGCCCAGAAGCACGTTAACTATAGCCGAGTGATGCAGGAACTTTTCAATGATCCGGCTTGGGTGAAGCAGAATATCAACCAGAGCGACTTGAACAGAAAGCTTTATGAGATGGCTAGCTCTGTCCAGGGTACTGAGTTGAGAGGCAAGGTTTCGCTCTACGACCTCTTTACTGAGGAGGAGTTGTATCAGAATTGGGTAAGTACCAATATCTGGTGGCAGATGGCGTATGGCAATTCTCCTTATACGGGCAATGTTCAGCCATATTCCCAGCGTAATCTTCTGATGGATATCATCGAGAAGGCTGATAGCTGCATCGCTCTTCCGCATCCGGGTGCTACCTTGAGATATGGTCATGATACGATGGTTACTCCGCTTACTTGCCTCCTGGATCTGAATGGATATGGTGAGGAGATCAGGGATCCAGAGAGAATTTCTTCTCAATGGTTTGATTATAAGATTACTCCGATGGCTACCAACCTTCAGTTTGTATTCTATCGCAACAAGGCGAATGATGTACTGGTGAAGGTATTGCTCTGCGAGGATGAAGCTACGCTTCCTATCAAGAGCGATGTGGAGCCTTATTACCACTGGAATGATTTCAAGGCTTATTGCCTGGAGAAACTGAAGGGGTATAAGAAATAAAAATATACAGCAATGCGACGCATATAATCATCTATAGAGAAAAAGGAGGGTGTATCCAAGTACACCCTCCTAAAAAATATATATCGAAAACTTTTCGAATTCTTTTATTGCTTCGATAACCAATCTTTGTCTTTCTGATCTTCTTCGAAATCTTTTTCTGAGAAGAGATTGGTTTGACCGGTCAGTTCATCTATTACCTGCTGCTCGCTTTTTCCAGCATCAGGATCGAGATTCTCTACAGCTTCAGCATTCTTACCTGCGCCTTCTGAATCGCCGGTTGCATCTTCTGCATCTGAATCGTCTTCTGCAGGAGGCTCCGGGAATCTTGTCGGCTCTAATTCCTCAATGCTTTCCAGTTTCCATGTCGTCAGGCGCTTACCCTTTGCCTTGAAACTCTTCTGTGCGATGAATTGCTCGGCATCGATTTCTTCGGCAGGTCGGATGGCATCCACACCCCCATAGGTAACCTTGAGGCGAGGGAATGGGGTATCGGTGAGCAGGATGAGCTTGCTGTTCGGATTCTCTCCCAGACAATTCTGGTGGCGCTTGGTGGCATCCATCGTAAATCGCTTGATGTATGGATATCCCTCATTGTCGGCATCATAGAGAATGGCTGTCCATATCTTGTGCTCGTCCCATTTCTCCAATCTCAGGATGTTGTCCTCGTAATGGTTGTTCACATCGAAGTTGGTGATGTAGAATTCGCCGTTGTCGAGTACTACCAGGATAGAGTCATCATCGTTGAATTCTCCCAGGAATCTGCCGTTCTCATCATAGTTGATGCGGTTTACATCCGGGTCGAACCATACCTTTCTTCCTCCTAGGGTACTGTGTCCGTGGCTCTTCAATCCGATGCGGCGGATGGTTCGCTTGGTGAGCAGGTTGCCCTTGGCAGCACGTCCCTTGATGAGGATTTCAGAGAAATCTTTCTCCAGGAAGATGCTCTGGCGTTTCTTGCTCAGATCAGGTTCCATCGTCACCTTGATGATTTCTGCCTCGCCGTTAGGGTTGGCGGTGAAGTAGATGATGCGACTTCCCGGTGTGCCCTGGGTGATATCGTAGAGCTTGTCGCGTGTCATGGCGGTTACGTTGAATCGCTTGATGAAGTAGTCGCCCTGCTTGCCGTCACGATATACGCAGTTGTAGATGGTTCGCTTGTCGTTCTTTTTGAACACCTGTACGTGGAGGATGTTCTTACCCACGAATATCTTGTCGGCAACCTTGGTTACCTTGAATTTTCCATCCTTGTAGAAGATGATGATGTCGTCGAGATCAGAGCAGTTGCACACGAATTCATCCTTCTTCAAGCCTGTACCTACGAAACCTTCCTGTCGGTTGATGTAGAGTTTCTGGTTGGCTTCCACCACCTTGGTCACCTCGATGGTATCGAAGTTCCTGATTTCGGTTTTTCTAGGATGCATCTTTCCGTACTTGCCCTTGAGATACTCAAACCAGTTGATGGTGACATCGGTCATGTGAGCGAGGTCGTTTTCTATTTCAGCCAGTTCTGCCTTGATCTTCAGCAGGAGGTCATCTGCCTTATCCTTATTATATTTCAGGATTCGCTGCATCTTGATTTCCAGGAGCTTGAGGATGTCGTCGCGTGTGATGTCTCGGTGGAAGGAGTATTCCACGTTTCCCTTGCCGTCGATATTGGCGGTGAAGATCTGATCCTTGAACGGCTCCAGCTTGGAGTAGATGAATGCCACTACCTCGTCCTGACTCTTGCTCTGCTCGAACTTGCGCTCCTTGTAGATGCGCTCCTCTATGAAGATGCGTTCAAGCGAGGAGAAGAAGAGCTGCTCTTCCAGCTCGCCCTTTCGGATCATCAGTTCGCGTCGGAGCAATCCCATGGTGCGGTCAACGCTATGTCTGAGCACATCGCTCACGGTGAGGAACTTCGGCTTGTTATCCTCGATGACGCAACAGTTGGGCGATATGTTGATTTCGCAGTCGCTGAAGGCATAGAGGGCATCCATCGTCTTGTCCGAAGAAGTGCCTGGTGCCAGATGCACGAGGATTTCCACGTTGGCTGATGTGACATCATCCACCTTTCTTGCCTTGATCTTTCCCTTTTCCACCGCCTTGGTGATGGAGTCGATGAGGCTTCCGGTGGTTTTGCTGAATGGTATCTCGCTGATTACGAGTGTCTTGTTGTCGAGCTTGTCTATCTTGGCTCTTACCTTCAGTACGCCTCCTCGCTGTCCGTCGTTGTATTTGCTTACGTCGATGGCGCCTCCTGTAGGGAAATCCGGATAGAGCTGGAAGGGTTCTCCCTTGAGGTAGTGGATGGCAGCATCGCAGAGGTCGTTGAAGTTATGCGGCAGTACCTTGCTGCTCAAACCCACGGCGATACCCTCGGCACCTTGTGCCAGGAGCAGCGGGAATTTGGCTGGCAGGGTGATAGGTTCCTTGTTTCTGCCATCGTAGGAGAGTTGCCAGTCGGTGGTTTTAGGGTTGAATACCACATCCAGGGCAAATTTCGAGAGTCGTGCCTCGATGTATCGGGGAGCGGCTGCACGGTCGCCGGTGAGTATGTTACCCCAGTTACCCTGTGTGTCGATGAGCAGGTCTTTCTGTCCCATCTGCACGAGTGCATCTCCGATGGATGCGTCTCCGTGAGGGTGGAACTGCATCGTATGTCCCACGATGTTAGCCACCTTGTTGTATCTTCCGTCATCCATGCGCTTCATGGAGTGGAGGATGCGTCGCTGTACGGGTTTCAATCCGTCTTCGATATGAGGCACGGCTCGCTCCAGGATGACATACGATGCATAGTCGAGGAACCAGTTCTGATACATTCCGCTGAGGTGATGTACGGCAGAAGCATCAAAACGGTTCACCGGCTTGTAGTCGGAGTGTTCCTGAGGCGTATTTTCCTCATTTATCTCGTTTTTATCTTTAATTTCGTCGCTCATATATAGCTTTTAATACTTATTTTATTAATTTATGGCAAAAATACAACAATTTTTCGAGAAAAAAGAGTATCTTTGCCGAAAATTTGAAAAAAATAAGATTTAATCATGGCACAGGAAGATGTTTTTAAGAAAATTGTAAGCCATTGCAAGGAATATGGCTTCGTGTTCCCAAGTAGTGAAATTTATGATGGCTTGGCTGCCGTTTATGACTATGGTCAGAATGGTGTTGAGCTCAAAAACAATATCAAGCAGTACTGGTGGCAGAGTATGGTGTTGTTGCACGAGAACATTGTTGGTCTCGATGCAGCTATCTTCATGCACCCTACAGTATGGAAGGCATCTGGACACGTAGATGCTTTCAATGACCCATTGATTGATAACCGCGATTCAAAGAAGCGTTATCGTGCCGATGTGCTCATCGAGGACCACATGGCTAAGTATGAGGAGAAGATTGCCAAGGAGATTGCCAAGGCTAAGAAGCGTTTCGGCGATAGCTTCGATGAGGCTCAGTTCCGTGCAACCAACCCTCGCGTTCTGGAGAACCAGAAAAAGTTTGATGACCTCCATGCCCGCTATACTGAGGCTATGCAGGGTCCTAACCTGGAGATGCTGAAGCAGATTATCGAGGATGAGGGTATTGTTTGCCCTATCAGCGGTACCAAGAACTGGACTGATGTCCGTCAGTTCAACCTGATGTTCTCTACCCAGATGGGTGCTGCCAGCGATGCTACAAGCAAGGTATATCTCCGTCCTGAGACTGCTCAGGGTATCTTCGTTGATTATCTGAGTGTTCAGAAGACCGGCCGTATGAAGTTGCCATTCGGTATCTGCCAGATTGGTAAGGCTTTCCGTAACGAGGTTGTAGCCCGTCAGTTCGTATTCCGTATGCGTGAGTTCGAGCAGATGGAGATGCAGTTCTTCTGCCAGCCAGGTACAGAGATGAAGTGGTTTGAGTATTGGAAGAAGGTTCGCCTGGCTTGGCATGAGGCACTGGGCATGGGCAACGAGAACTACCGTTACCACGACCACGAGAAGCTGGCTCACTATGCCAACGCAGCTACCGACATCGAGTTCAAGATGCCATTCGGCTTCAAGGAGGTAGAGGGTATTCACAGCCGTACCAATTTCGACCTTTCTCAGCACGAGAAGTACAGCGGCCGCTCTATCAAGTACTTCGATCCTGAGAAGAACGAGAGCTATGTGCCTTACGATGTAGAGACCTCTATCGGTGTTGACCGTATGTTCCTCAGCGTGATGTGCCACTCTTACTGCGAGGAGAAGCTTGAGAATGGTGAGACACGCGTGGTATTGCGCCTGCCAGAGGCATTGGCTCCAGTGAAGTGTGCCGTATTCCCATTGGATAAGAAGTTTGGTTTGCCAGAGTTGGCTCATGAAATCGTAGATGAGTTGAAGTTCCACTTCAATACCCACTATGGCGATCCTAAGGATTCCATCGGTAAGCGTTATCGCCGCCAGGATGCCATCGGTACTCCATTCTGTATCACCGTTGACCACGAGACACCAAACGACCACAAGGTAACGCTGCGTTATCGTGATACCATGGAGCAGGAGCGTGTAGCTATCTCTGACCTCCGCAGCATCATCGAGGAGCGCGTAAGTATTACTAGCGTATTAAAGAAACTTGGTAATGAAATTAAGAATTTCTAAATATCTCTTCTTGCTCATGATGGCAGTGTTCGCCCTGTCATCATGCAGCGAGGATGATAACACCGTGGATGAGTATGCCAACTGGCAGGAGCGCAACGAGCAGGCTTTTGCCGATACATTGGCTTATGCCAAGGCGCAGATTGCCAGCGGCAGCACCGAATGGAAGGTAATACTCAAATGGTCGCTGCAAAACCAGACACCTAACAAGGATACTAATGGTAATGCTGTGCCTTTGACTTACAAGGATGCTGATCACATCGTGGTTCGCGTGTTGAAGGAAGGCAAGGGCAGCGGATGCCCTATGTACACCGATTCTGTGAAGGTGAGCTATCTTGGCAGATTGCTGGGCACTGATACTTATCCGACTGGTTATGTATTCGATAAGACCTTCGAGGGTACCTACGACAAGGCCACTGCTCAGGTAACAACCAATTTGGCGAGTGGCTGGATAGATGGTTTTACCACAGCCGTGCTCAATATGCACATCGGCGATCATTGGCTGGTGTATATCCCATATCAGCTGGCTTATGGTTCTACCCAGAGTTCGAGTAGCGTAATCCCTGCCTATTCCATGCTTCGCTTCGAGATAGTGCTCGACAGCTACTATCGTCCGGTGCAGGTAATACCGGGTTCCAGAGCTGCTGCTCAGGCACTCAAGGGAGAATGGATTACAGAGTAGGATTTTTGGGGGATTTACACCTTATTATATATAGGTGATAGAATAGAAGCGTTCCTAGGATTGCCGTCTGATGGCATTCTTAGGAACGCTTTGTGTTAACATACCTTTTTGGTGTGTTAACAAGTGTTTGTGTTCGTGCACAAAACGCAATCTATATTAAAAAAATGTTAGTTTTCTGCATTTTTTCGGCTAAAAGTATTGCAGTTTCAGAAATTAGTTGTACCTTTGCATCAGAAAAATAAGTTTTAGGTTTTTAGTTAGGTAATAGATTTTATTAGGTTTAGTTGTTAGGTAAAGTTAAGATTGTTGTTCATTGGTTTATTGGTTTTAGTTAAGGTAGTTAGAAAAGATTGTTTATTCAAGGACGACAGGTGTTAGTTAAGGTAAGAATAAGATTGTTTATTCAGTGACGACAAAAAACAGTACTGTTCCGCTTGCGGAAGTTAAGTTTTGGGAAAAACAAAGGTACGAAATTCATGTAATTAAATAAAGGTGGCGATTCCTTCCGGGAGTCGCCATTTTTTTCGTTAACGCAATTAATAAGAGAAAAATATGTTATTCAAGAATAAGACAGATTATCTGATGGAGTCGATACGCGAGGGTAGGGCGATGGCTCGCAGCGAGAAACTCAATCTCATTGTGGGGTTGAGTATTCCATCCATGCTGGCACAGATTTCCACCGTGATGATGTTCTTCATCGATGCATCCATGGTGGGACATCTGGGTGCTGAGGCTTCGGCAAGCATCGGACTTATCGAGTCAACCAACTGGCTCATTGGCAGTTTGCTCAGTGCGGCAGCTACCGGTTTCTCGGTGCAGGTGGCTCATTTCATCGGAGCCAACGATTTCGTGAAGGCCCGTCAGGTATTCCGCCATGCCCTGATATGCGGTTTGGCGTTCAGTCTTTGTGTTACCCTGGCATGTGTAGGAGTGCATTCCCATCTGCCTTATTGGCTGGGTGGCGGTGCTGATATTGCGGGCAATTCCTCACGTTATTTTCTGATATTCGGTTTGGCGTTGCCCTTCGTATTCCTGTATCATGTCTCTGAGATGATGCTCAAGTCGGCAGGCAACATGCATACCCCGAGTGTGATGGCGGTGCTGATATGCATCTGCGATGTGGTGTTCAATTATCTCTTCATCTACGTCATGAAGATGGGCGTAGTGGGAGCTGCCTGCGGCACGGCGCTTGCCTATATCTGCATCTCGTTGCCCAATCTCTACCTCACGGCATGCCGTAACCGGATACTCAATCTGCGTCAGGACAAGGAACCTTTCCGGTGGGTGAAGGAATACCTGCACCATGCCTGCAAGATCAGCATCCCGATAGCCATACAGAATGTGCTGATGAGCGGTGCGCAGATTGTGAGTACCATGATTGTGGCACCATTGGGCAATATCGCCATTGCTGCCCACTCGTTTGCCATCACCGCCGAGAGCCTCTGCTATATGCCGGGTTATGGTATCGGTGATGCCGCCACCACCCTGGTGGGTCAGACGCATGGTGCCGGGCGTACCGATCTCTGCCGCAATTTTGCCTATATGACGGTGGGATTGGGCATGTGCGTGATGGCATTGATGGGAGTGGTGATGTATGTCTTTGCCCCCGAGATGATAGGTGTGCTGTCGCCGGTAGAGAGCATCCGCGAGCTGGGCACTACCTGCCTTCGCATCGAGGCCTTTGCCGAGCCTTTCTTTGCAGCGAGCATCGTAACCTATTGTGTCTGCGTGGGAGCGGGCGATACCCGGAAGCCAGCCGCCATCAATCTGGGTACCATGTGGCTGGTGCGCCTCACCCTGGCTTACGCCCTTTCCAAGAGCTATGGCTTGGAGGGTGTCTGGATTGCGATGGCTACGGAGCTTACCCTCAGAGGCACGCTTTTCCTCATCCGACTTTACCGGGGTTCGTGGATGAAGAGCTTCCAATGTTAGTTTTACGTTAAGATTTGCAGGTATTGGGGAAGATAATCTTCCAAATGCTTGCAAATCTTTTTTATTTTGTGTAATTTTGCAAGCGGAATATTGGAAACAAGAAATTTTATAAATCAATAGCAGATGAAACTAAGAAAGATTTTTGCAGCGTTTCTGCTGTGTTTATCTGTGGGAAGTGCGATGGCACAGATGCCAGCCATTCCTGTGGACAAGAATGTGAAGATTGGTCATCTCGACAATGGATTGACTTACTACATTCGTCACAACAGTTATCCTGAGCATGTAGCCAGCTTCTACATTGCCCAGAAAGTGGGTTCTATCAATGAGAACGATGATCAGCGCGGTTTGGCTCACCTCCTCGAGCACCTCGCCTTCAACGGTACCGATCACTTCAAGGGCAATTCCCTCCAGGATTACCTGCAGAGCATCGGTGTGGAGTATGGTAGAAATCTCAATGCCTATACCAGCGTAGAGAAAACCGTATATTACTTCACCGATGTACCTACTACCCGCCCTACAGCCGTAGATTCATGCATGCTCATCCTCAAGGATTGGAGCAACGGTATCTCTCTTACCGAGGAAGCCATCAATGACGAGCGCGACGTGGTACACAATGAGTACCGTATGCGCATCGTGGGTCAGCAGCGCATGATAGAGCGTTCTTTGCCAAAACTCTATCAGAACAACAAGTATGGCTACCGTTTCCCTATCGGATTGATGAGCGTCATCGACGGCTGCAAGCCGGAAACCCTGCGTGCTTACTACCGCAAGTGGTATCGCCCTGACAATCAGGCAATCATCGTCGTGGGTGATGTAGATGTCAACCATATCGAGAACAAGATCAAGGAGCTCTTCTCGGGTATCAAGGTGCCTGTCAATGCCGCTAAGATAGAGCCGGTGGAAGTAGCCGATAATGATACCGCCATCTACGTAATCGACAAGGACAAGGAGCAGCAGTATGATATCTTCAATATCTTCATGAAGCATCCTGCCATCCCTAATGCGATGAAGGGCGACATGAGCTATCTCATGAAGGGATACATGGACAATGTGGTTACCTCTATGCTGGGTGCACGCTATGCCGAGATTGCCCAGGAAGCCGACTGCCCATTCCTTCAGGCAGGTGCCGACGACGGCGACTTCCTGCTCTCTTCTACCAAGGGTGCCTTCAGTCTTATCGGTGTGGCTAAGCCAGGTAAGGTAAAGGAGGCTTATGCAGCCGTATTGCGCGAGGCAAAGCGCATGCACGACTTCGGATTCACCGCCACTGAGTATCAGCGTGCCAAGGAGGAGTTCCTGAGCCAGGTAGATAAGACGCTTGCCAACAAGGATAAGATGAAGAACGAGCAGTTTACCTCTCAATATGTGGATAACTTCATCTCCAACGAGCCAATCCCATCGGTAGAGGACGAGAGTCAGATCTACAAGATGGTAGTACCTCAGCTGCCATTGGAGGCCATCAATGCCTATGCCAAGCAGCTGGTTTGCCAGAGTGATACCAACCTGGTATCGATGGTGCTGATGCGCGAGGCAGAGGGTGCCGTTTATCCTACTGAGAAGGAGCTTGCCGATATCGTGAAGCAGGTGCGCTCTGAGAAGCTGGAGGCATACGTGGACAACGTGAAGCAGGAGCCGCTGATGGCTCAGTTGCCTAAGCCAGGCAAGATCAAGAAGACCGTAGAGAACAAGCAGCTGGGTTACAAGCAGCTTACCCTTTCCAACGGTGCCAAGGTGGTATTGAAGAAGACCGATTTCAAGGATAATGAGATTCTCTTCGCAGCCGGTGCCAAGGTGGGTTATTCTGCTCTCGAGAAGAGCGATTACCCTAGCATCATGCTGATGACCGAGGCTTGGGGTACCAGCGGTTTGGGCGATTTCTCAAGCACCGAGCTTGAAAAGGCGCTCGCAGGCAAGCAGGCAGGTGTAGGTTTCTCCATCAATCCTTACAGCCATGGCCTTTCCGGCAATTCTACTCCTAAGGACGTGGAGACCCTGATGCAGCTCATCTATCTCAAGATGACAGCATTGAGCAAGGACGAGAAGTCGTTCAAGAATCTTCAGAATACCTATGCTACTGTTCTTGCCAACCAGAGCAACAATCCTAACATGGTATATCAGGATTCATTGCAGAGCACCCTTTATCTGGGCAGCAAGATTGGCCGCATTCCTACTTCTGATGAGATCAAGGCCATCAGCTACGATCGCCTGATGGCGCTTGCCAAGGAGTATTACGGCAATGCCAAGGACTTCATCTTCTACTTCGTGGGCAACTACGATGAGAAGACCCTCCTCCCGCTCATCGAGCAGTATATCGCCAGCTTGCCAAACAATGGCTTCAAGCTGAAGAACAAGGAGATTCCATACGCCAAGGGCGAGGTGAAGAACAACTTTACCAAGGCGATGTCTAATCCTCAAACCCAGGCATCAGAGATATGGAGCACCAAGTTGCCATTCTCTATGCAGAATATGGTACTGGCAGATGTAACCTCCCGACTGCTGGAGATGCAGTATCTGCGCACCATCCGTGAGCAGTTGAGTGCAGCTTACCATGCAGGAGCCACCTTCGGCATGCTCCGCGATTTCGACGACAAGGCAGCCATCATCAGCATCACCGCCAATGCCGGCTTGAATCCGGAGAAGGCTGATACCGCCATCACCTATTTCTTCAAGGGTGTAGATGAGGTAGAGAAGCAGGTAGATGCTGCCGACTTGCAGAAGGTGAAGGAGATTCTCCTGAAGCAGGCAGGTGTGGATGAGAAGAACAATGGCTACTGGCTCGGCGTTCTTGCCAACTATACTGGTCTCGGTTTCGATAACTATACCGGCTATAAGGAGTTTGTGAAGAACCTCCGTGGCGAACAGATTTCCGACTTCCTCAAGAATGTACTCCTGAAGAGCGGCAACCACATCGAGGTGATCATGAAGGCTGAAAAGAGCCAGGAATAATATCCCCGCCGGGATATCATCCCGGTCAGCATAAAAACAAAAAAGTCCCGTTGAACGATTTTACTCGCCAACGGGACTTTTTGCCTTTTTCTCTTTGTGGTATCAAAGAGTCATTCTGAAAATAATCTTTTTACGTAATTTCCTTTCTCTCTTACGTAAATTTTCTCAAGAGCACTCTCTTGCGAAAGTTACCCTTAGTCATTCTTCTTTGCCTTTGAAGCAAGAGCCTCACGGCGATCGTTGAGAATCTCCTGGCACTTGTTCAATGCCATATTCTCACTCATAGTGTTGACCTTAATTAAATCATTCATAACCTATTGTGATTTGTTAACGGTGCAAAGATAGGGTTTTCCTGTCATATTCGGGTAAACTTTTTGAGAAATCTATGCTAATAATCGTTCTTTTTTGATGTATGTCAAAAAAATGAAACATTTATGTCTTTTCTGAACGATATTTTGAACCTTTTGATGCCTCTTTCGTCTAAGAAAATAACAAATAATGATGAAAAAAGCATTTTTTGAAACGAGAGTTACAATTATAATAAATAGAAAGTAAAAAAATGAAAAAGGTATTTTTTATGGCTGCCCTGGTGCTTGCCAGCACTTCCGGCAGCAATGTATGCGCAATGAATGAAGCTGTTCAGGAGGCTTCACTTTCAGAGTTGATGCCTGTGAAGAAAACAACTAAAAAGACATCGAAGAAGAAAACTACTACCGGCAGCAGCATCATCAGTGGCATTCTGAACAATGTGATAGGTTCTGCCACCTTCTCGCAGGCAGATCTCTGTGCCCATACCTGGAAGTACAGCAAGCCGGGTTGCGCCTTCACCTCAGAGAACCTGCTGGCAAAGGCTGGCGGCGAGATTGCTGCTGGCAAGATTGAGGAGGATCTGAGCAAGTACTACAATAAGTTCGGCTTCAGCCAGAGCAATACCTACTTTACCTTCAAGACCGATGGCACCTTTGCAGCCAAGATTGACGGCAAGGCATGGAACGGCACCTATACCTTCGATGAGAAGACGCATGCCATCCAGCTGAAGGGTTTGCTGCTGAGTGCTTCGGGTTTTGCCACCCGCACCACCAATGGCATCAGCCTTCTCTTTGAGCAGAAGAAGCTTCTTACTCTGATCAAGACCCTGAGCAAGCTGAATCTTACCGGCAGCACTACGATGAGTGCCGTGAGCAGCATTGTGGATAACTACGATGGCGTGCGCATGGGCTTCGAGATGACGAAGTAAGATTGATTGCACTATAAGATTTAAGATTTTTAGAAGAATGAGTATTTCTTGTATTCTTAATTAAAAACTATATTCAGCAGTGCTGAACTTGTATTCCACAGTGCTGAACTTAAGTTCAACACTGCGGAACATAATTTTCTTAGTGGATTACAAACATTTACACAGTGAAGAAACTAATATTTCCTAGTGAGATAAAAAAGTAGTATTCGAAGTTTCTATTTCACCTCAATCTGGAGAGGATTCTTCAATGCATCCAGGTAATCCTTGATGCGGATCTGCCATTCGGCATAGCTCCTTACATCATATTTGCTCCATGCAGCACCGAAGTAATAGCTGTACTTCTCCCCGTTCTTCAAGCCACGCTTCAAGCCGAGAGCATGGCCGGTGGCACCATCGTGCTTCTTATCAAAGAGCTGGTAGTAGGTGTGGTCGATGCCTTCTGGGAAGAGTACGCCTACATATACCTGGGAATTGTTTACCTCTACGTTATCAGTAGGGTCGGCATAGCTTACGTAATCCTTGGCGAAGGTCTTCGTCTCCGTATCCTCCTCGTGGATTGGGAAACCGGTGGCGAAATCGGTAGGAGTGGTCAAGCCGTCATACCATACGGTCATCTTGTTGAAGTTGCTGCCCTTGTCGAGCGAGATGATGCGGTGCTCCACCACGTTCTTCATATCGCCTACGGTAGATGGGTTGTAAGTCAGTTCTACGGTGAAGCGGAGCGGACCGTTATCCAATATCCTGTAATCCTTATAGCAGTAAGGCAGTACCTGGTTCTTGCCCACCATCAGGCTTGGTGCACCCAATCCCAGGGTAGCGCCCACACGATAAGGATCCAATCCGTTGCCATGGTCGAGATGGAAGGAGGTGAGGATATCTCTCACCTTGGCATCCATCTTATCGCCCTTGATATTTCCGTTCATATCCTTGATGTATCGCTCGTAAACCACGGTATCAGGAGTGTTCTTCACCCAGATGTCGGTGCCGAAGGAGCGCTCGCCGGTCTTCTGAAGGGCAGGGCCATATACGCGGTAGGCACAGCGGTCGTTCTCCCATGCGATATCATCCTTTCTTATCTTATAGAGAGCGCCGGTGGCATAAACCTTCTGCTGGTAAGGCTTGCCGATGCTCACGTAGTAAGTGGCGGAACCGTGAGGACGCACGCTGGCATCTATGAGCAGAAGACCATCGTGGGTAATCTGCGAGCCAATCTGCTGTCCTCGCTTGTTCTTCACGATATAGGCCTCTCCCTTCTTGGGGGTGGCATTGCCCAGCTTCGCCTTCACGTCGCTCATGCTGAGAGAGATGAGTTCCGTGCGGGGTGTGGAAGTTGGATTGCTTACCACGATGGTGGCTTGCTGTATGGCCTCTTGTGCCTTTGCAGGAGTGGCTTGCAGGGCATGGCAGTAGCTAGAACCTGCCAGCGCCATGAGCATCATCAGGCTCCTGACCGTGATGCCCTTCATCATTTTTCCATGAATCTTTTTCATTTTGATTTGTTTGTTTTTTATTTAATACGAATGAATAGTTGTTGATACTGAATAAAAATTTCTCGCAGTTTTTCTACGAAACTGCGAGAAATGTCTTTTATTCTTCTATAATGGAAATCTCCATGCTGATATCCTCCTTAGGGCGGTCACCACGCATGGTTTCGCAGTTCTGGATCTTCTCCACTACGTCAAGGCCTTCCTCTACCTCGCCGAAAACGGTGTACTGGTTGTCGAGGAATGGGGTTCCGCCCACCTCGGTGTAAGCCTTCTGCTGCTCCTCGGTAAACTTAGGGTAACCCTGCTCCCTGCAGCGCTTCTTGGTTTCATCCACCAGCTCATCCTGCAGCTTCATCAAGCCCTCACGGTCGCGGTTGCGGCGGAAGTTCATGATTTCATCATGGTGCTCCTTGGCAAGCTGGTTGAAGATGTTCTGCTCCATCTGCATGCCCATCTGCTTCTCCATCTGCTTCAGCTCGTTCTGCTTGTAGGTCTTTCCCCATACAATATAGAACTGGCTGCCGCTGCTCTCACGCTCAGGGTTCACCTCGTCGCCCAGACGGGCAGCGCTCAAGGCACCGCGTTTGTGGAAGAGCTGTGGATAAACAAACTCGGCAGGGATGGTGTAATCAGGTCCGCCCGTGCCCAGCATCTTGCCCTTTGGAGCGCCCTTGCTGTCAGGGTCGCCGCCCTGGATCATGAAATCCTTGATGACACGGTGGAAGAGTGTGCCATCGAAATATCCCTCTTTTGCCAACTTGATGAAGTTGTCACGATGCTGAGGTGTCTCGTCGTAGAGGCGCACCTTGATGTCGCCCTCTGAAGTCTTTATCAATACTTTAGCCATATTTCTTTTTTGTTTCTATCTTGTTTATAATTCAATCAATCCTTGGAATTATAATTCAATCAATCCTCGGATTTTAATTTGATAAATCCTCGGATTTTTTTATATATTTATTTTTCTTTGGAATTTTCCCATTCGTTCCACTCCTTCATTGCCTCCTGCCAGTCGGTTTGCTCACCGCTGGCGATGGCATCCTTCTGCTTCTCTGCCTCATCACGTGCCTTGTCTCTTGCACGTTTCGCCTTCATGGCTTCGATGGTGGCATCGTCGAGAATCTGGATGGCGCCACGCTTGATGGCATCCTGCAGTTCCTCTTCGCCGAAAGCCTTGCCCGGCTCATTGAAGTCAGAGATGTTGAATTCATAATCCACGCGAAGGTCGTGGCGTATCAATTTCTGTTGCAAACGGTTGCCGGCATTCTTCAGGCGCAGCAACTTACCGATTTCCTTGATTTCTCCTGCTGAGTATTTGTTTCTTCCCATTAATTATTTATTAATATTATATTTCTTTCTTTTTCTTTCCTGCGTTTCAGCGTTTTACCTATATTTCCGTCTCTACTTCCACGCCTTCTTCTGGTTCACCTCTATCAATCTGTCGAATTCGAAATCCGCCTTGATCTTATCCAGAATTCGCTTCACGATGATGTTCATCACGCTACCCTTGCTGTAGTTCGCCGTGCACATGAAGTTCACTCGTCCCTCCTTTACCAGCTGGCAAGCCATGGCCTCCTTCTGGGGCGTATCATATACGGCGATGGCATGGCCGCCGTGCTCCTTTACCATCTTCATGCAGGGCACATCGGTTTCTCCATCCCCGAAATAAATCATTCGCGGAAAAGGGATAGGGCGCTTGCTATCGGGAATATACTGGTTCACCCTGCTGTTGTCGCTCACCTGACGGATGCCCTTGTTGATCTTGAAGAGAAACTGCGTCTTCGTGGTATAATCCACGGCTACGGCTGGCCAGTAGGCGATGCCATCCTCATTATAGAGAAACGAGCAGGCATAGATGTTCTCGAATTCCTGAGCGATGGGTGTGCCCTCTATCATCTCCTTCAATCCCGAGGAGTTGATGTAGTGCCTGATGTCGAGGCCGATGCTTGCACCATATTCGTTGATGAACGAGAACCATTGCCTTACGCCACGGAAGAGCTCCACATTCCTGCCGAAGCTCTGGAAGGATTCGCGGGTGAGCGAGATATGGTTCTTCTTTGCTTCATCCAGCATCATATACATATAGGTGAGAATGCCGTTGGCATCCTTGCCCACGGCAAGCTTCCGGTTTTTATCCCAGAATTCCTCCTTCGTCTTTCCAGTTGCCTGGATGAATCCGAACTCCTGCATGTTGCCGGGAGATAATGTTCCGTCAAAATCATAAACCAGTGCTACCTGCGGTCTTTTCTTTGCCATATCCCGTTTCCTTTCCTTCTTTTACTAGAACTTGTCTTTTTCTTCTCTTGCAGGAACTTCCGCCCCTTCATAACCTGCAAATATACATATTTTTCTGCGATAAAGCCATAAGCAGATATATAAAAAAACATAAAGACACGAAAAAAGGCGTGTAAAACTCATTTTCAGAGCCTTACACGCCTTTGATCTTTATGCTAATCTAATAACTTCTCTATGATGAGAGAGATTACTTAACCTCCTCGAAATCTGCGTCCTGTACATCCTGAGCGCCATCGTTAGCACCCTGCTGTGCCTGCTGGCCGCCCTGTGCACCCTGAGGACCTGCCTGCTGACCGCCTTGGTACATCTGCTGAGAAGCTGCCTGCATTACGGTGTTCAAGTTGTTGATAGCTGAATCGATGGCTGCAACATCACCTGCCTTGTGAGCATCCTTCAACTGCTGCAATGCCTGCTCGATGCCTGGCTTCTTGTCTGCAGGAATCTTATCACCGTTATCCTTCAGGAAGTTCTCGGTGGTGAAGATCATGCTGTCAGCCTGGTTCATCTTGTCAATCTTCTCGCGCTCAGCCTTATCAGCAGCAGCGTTCTGCTCTGCCTCAGCCTTCATGCGGTTAATCTCGTCCTCGCTCAAGCCAGATGAAGCCTCGATGCGGATGCTCTGCTCCTTACCGGTAGCCTTATCCTTAGCTGATACGTTCAAGATACCGTTGGCATCGATATCGAAGGTAACCTCAATCTGAGGAACACCACGACGAGCTGGAGCGATACCTGTAAGGTTGAACTGACCGATGCTCTTGTTCTGAGCTGCCATTGGGCGCTCACCCTGCAATACGTGGATGGTAACCTCTGTCTGGTTATCAGCTGCTGTAGAGAATACCTCGCTCTTCTTGCAAGGGATAGTTGTATTGGCATCGATGAGCTTAGTCATCACACCACCCATAGTCTCGATACCGAGAGTCAATGGAGTAACGTCGAGCAATACGATGTCACCAACACCCTCTTCCTTGTTCAGGATGGCACCCTGAATAGCTGCACCTACTGCAACAACCTCATCTGGGTTAACACCCTTAGAAGGCTCCTTGCCGAAGTAGTTCTTAACGAGTGTCTGAACGGCTGGAATACGGCTTGAACCACCAACCAGGATAACCTCGTCGATATCTGATGTAGAGAGCTTAGCGTCACGAACGGCATTCTGGCAAGGTACCAAGCAAGCCTGAATCAGGTTGTGAGCCAACTGCTCGAACTGTGCACGGGTCAAAGTCTTAACCAAGTGCTTTGGCATACCGTCAACGGCTGTGATGTATGGCAAGTTGATTTCGGTAGATGTAGAGCTTGACAACTCAATCTTAGCCTTCTCAGCTGCCTCCTTCAAACGCTGCATAGCCATAGGGTCCTTGCGGAGATCTACGCCTTCTTCAGCCTTGAAGCCATCAGCCAACCAGTTGATGATTACCTGGTCGAAGTCATCACCACCCAGGTGAGTATCACCATTGGTAGAAAGTACCTCGAATACGCCGCCACCGAACTCCAGGATAGAGATATCGAATGTACCACCACCCAAGTCAAATACGGCAATCTTCATATCCTTGTTAGCCTTGTCAACACCGTAAGCCAAAGCTGCGGCTGTAGGCTCATTTACGATACGCTGAACGTTCAAACCTGCAATCTGACCAGCCTCCTTTGTAGCCTGACGCTGTGAGTCAGAGAAGTAAGCAGGAACTGTGATTACAGCATCTGTAACCTCCTGTCCGAGATAATCCTCTGCAGTCTTCTTCATCTTCTGGAGAACCATTGCAGAAATCTCCTGTGGAGTATACTTGCGACCCTCGATTTCAACACGTGGATAACCACCCTCGTTTACTACTGTGTAAGGCATTGCCTCAGCCTCTTTCTGGCTCTGAGCGTATGTCTCACCCATGAAACGCTTGATAGAATATACTGTGTTCTTAGGGTTTGTGATGGCCTGACGCTTAGCAGGATCACCTACCTTGCGGTCACCATCCTTAACGAAACCTACTACTGATGGAGTAGTACGCTTACCTTCACTGTTAGCGATTACAACTGGTTCGCTACCTTCGAAAACGGCAACACAACTGTTTGTGGTACCCAAGTCAATTCCAATTACTTTTCCCATAATTATATCTTTTTTTATTTTTATCGTTATTAATATGTTATTTATCTCATGAACTTGCTGGCTATTGGAAGTCTGCCGAAGATATGCATCTGTCGGGAACCTCTCTATTCAGCGTTCACGCTTTCCGTCATAACAAAGCATGTGCCAAGGGATTGTAAAATTTAAAGTGGCTGACAAGGTGTCAGATAATGCTGACAAAATAAAAGGAATCAGGATATGGGAGGCGATAAAATGTCGCATTCTCCCTATCTTGATTCCTGTAATATGATTGAGAAATCTTTCTTTTCAGATAAAGCTCCTATATATAATAAGGTGTGAAACCTTATCTGGCTTTATTTCTGTTCCTTAGCAGCAAGTGCTTCGCGAACCTTAGCTTCCAGTTCATCGAGAAGTTCAGGGTTATCCTTGAGCAATGCCTTGCAGGCATCGGCACCCTGTCCGAGTTTAGAACCGCCATAGCTATACCAGCTGCCGCTCTTTTCGATGATATCGTTGGCTACAGCCAGGCCGAATACCTCGCCGGCACGGCTGATGCCTTCGCCAAACATGATGTCGAACTCTGCCTTGCGGAAAGGAGGAGCCACCTTGTTCTTTACTACCTTTACGCGAACCAGATTACCTACTACCTCATCGCCGTCCTTGATGGCTGTTGCCTTGCGGATATCCAAACGCACTGATGCATAGAACTTCAGAGCATTACCACCGGTGGTTGTCTCTGGGTTACCGAACATTACACCAATCTTCTCGCGCAACTGGTTGATGAAGATGCAGGTAGTGTTGGTCTTGCTGATGGTAGAAGTGAGCTTGCGGAGAGCCTGACTCATCAATCGAGCCTGAAGACCTACCACATTGTCACCCATATCGCCTTCGATTTCCTTCTTAGGAGTCAAGGCGGCTACAGAGTCAACAACTACGATGTCTACAGCAGCAGAACTGATCAGCTGGTCTGCAATCTGCAACGCCTGCTCACCATTATCTGGTTGTGAAATCCACAAGTTATCAACATCAACGCCCAATTTAGCCGCATAGAAACGGTCGAAAGCGTGCTCTGCATCAATGAAAGCAGCGATACCGCCAGCCTTCTGAGCCTCTGCGATGGCATGGATAGCCAATGTTGTTTTACCAGAAGATTCCGGACCGTAAATTTCGATGATACGTCCCTTAGGATAACCGCCTACGCCCAGTGCATTGTCGAGAGCGATACTGCCTGTAGGGATAACTTCGATGTTCTCAACGTGCTCATCTCCGAGTTTCATGATAGAGCCCTTACCGAAGTCCTTTTCTATCTTAGCCATGGCTGCCTGAAGAGCTTTCAGCTTGCCTTCATTGGGATTCAATTTTCCCTCTTGCATTTCTTTTGCCATATCTTATTTAGTTTAAAGTTTAGTCAATTTCCAAATCGCCATCAAACACCTCGTGCCATGGCAATCCCTGCTTGTTCAACTGCTCCATGAATGGATCTGGGTCGAACTCCTCTACGTTCCATACGCCTGGTTTCTTCCAGATGCCCTTGAGGAACATCATGGCACCAATCATGGCTGGCACACCGGTGGTGTAGCTTACGCCCTGCATACCGGTTTCGTTGTAAGCCTCCTGGTGCTTGCAGTTGTTATAAACGTAGTAGGTGCGCTCCTTGCCATCCTTCTTACCGCGGATGCGGCAACCGATAGATGTTTCGCCGTCATAGTTCTCGCCGAGATCCTGTGGGTTAGGCAATACGGCCTTGAGGAACTGCAGAGGAACAATCTTCACCTTGGCTGTCTTGCCTGAACCGTCTGCCAATGGAGCCTCGTATTCGATTTCGTCGATGCGGCTCATGCCGAGGTTCTGAATGCAGTCGAGGTAAGTGAGATACTGCTGGCCGAAGGTCATCCAGAAACGTGCCTCCTTGATGGTAGGGTAGTTCTTCACCAGACTCTCCAACTCCTCGTGGTGCATCAGATAGCTCTCGCGAGGACCGATGTTAGGGTAGGTGAGAGGCTTGTGGATAGACAGAGGGTCGGTTTCAATCCATTCGCCATCCTTATACCAGAGTCCCTTCTGGGTAATCTCGCGGATATTGATTTCTGGGTTGAAGTTGGTTGCGAAAGCCTTGTGATGGTTACCGGCGTTGCAATCCACGATGTCGAGCACCTCAATCTCATCGAAGTGATGCTTGGCTGCATAAGCGGTGAAGATGCCTGATACACCTGGGTCGAAACCGCAGCCGAGGATAGCGCAGAGACCAGCCTGTTCGAACTTATCCTTGTATGCCCACTGCCATGAGTACTCGAAGTGAGCCTCGTCCTTAGGCTCATAGTTAGCGGTATCCATGTAGTTGCAACCGCAAGCCAGACAGGCATCCATGATAGTGAGATCCTGGTAAGGCAAAGCTAGGTTGATGACAAGCTCAGGCTTGTAGCTATTGAAGAGAGCCTTCAACTGCTCAACGTCGTCGGCATCCACCTCAGCTGTCTGAATATCCATCTTGTAGCCCTTGGCATGGATATCCTTAACCAGCTTATCGCATTTTTCCTTGCGACGGCTAGCAATCATAAACTCGGTGAAAACGTCCTGGTTCTGGACGATCTTGAAGGCAGCCACGGTAGCCACGCCACCTGCGCCAATCATAAGTACTCTACTCATTTTTTATTTTAATGTTAAGTGTTTAATGTTTACTTTATCTCATTTGCCGAAATTCCCAGGGCATTCATGAGCGAATAACCGAGAATCTCCTGTCTGAAGTTGCCGCCTGGCATGGGCTGCATGGCAAAGAGTGTGATGCGCTTGTCATCGTCATCTACCTTACGGAGTATCTCGCGGAGTCGGTCGTAAGCATCTCCATCCTCAGAATTTGGGATTACCATCACTCGCTTCACCTCCTTGGCGTTGCATACGGTGCGTGCCACATCTACGAGGAAGTCATCCTTGCCTACCATCTTCTCCTCTGTAGGATAAGAAGAGATGATGAATTCTCCGAGCTTATCATCCTTGAAAGCCTGAGCGTTCAGATCCTTCTCATAGTTGGCAGGGCGGAAATTCTTCATCGCCATCGACTGTTTGTCGTGGATAAGCACAACCTGTGTCTCGTGCTCGCCCTCTCTCAGACCTCCGTCAAGGGCAATGCAGACTGCCCATTGTGCCATATCGGCTGGTTGGATGCGACGGTTAATCATTCGTTCGAAGTTGACTATCAGGTCGAAAGCCACTCGGTCGATATAGTCGGCGTCAGCGATGATTACATTCTCGCTCCATTTTATATTGTTTGTATCTAATGTATTCATTGGTGCAAAAATTAAGCAAACGAGCATGATGAAAGCTTGCTTTCAAATTGTCGAATGCTGATTATTTCTGCAAATTTACGAATAAATTTCGTAATTAAGGCATTTTGAAAATATAAAATAATAAAAAAGATAGAATTTTCATCATTTCTTCATCTGATGGAATCCTATCTTCTGTATTTTATGCGCTAATCCGGGTGCTTCTTCTTTCTATTCTCCGGTCTTCTTTCTCGACAATCCGGGTTCTTCTTCTTTCTGTTTTCTGAAGTGTTTTATGCGATAATCTTCGCCAGATAATGTCCGGCGAGTACGGCGACGAGTCCCAGTGCCAGGCTTCCGAAGAGGTAGAGCATCATATAGAGGTAATTTTCCTCCTTCATCAATCCCGCCCCCTCGTTCATGAAGGTAGAGAAGGTGGTGAATCCTCCGCAGAACCCCGTGGTGAGCAGCAGTTTGGCAGATGGCGACATCCATCCCCCTTCCCGCCAGTTCAATCCCGAGAGAAACCCGATGATGAGGCATCCCGCCACATTCACCGCCATGGTTCCGAACGGAAAGGCAATCACCGTGCAGGATTGCACCATCTTGGAAATCCAATATCTCATGCCGCCTCCGAAGAAGCTGCCGATGCCTACTATCAATATTTCTTTCATCTCCTTATATAATATAGTAACTTGATGTAATTTAATAACTTGTATGATATAATAATTGGGTGCAAAAGTACGAGTTTTATTTCTACTGGCAAAAATATCTTTGAAAAAAGATAATCCTCAGCTTAATTTTTCCCTCTATTTTTTCTTTTAAGGGATAAAGAAGCAATCAGAAAGCGGGGAAGAAGCAATCAAGTAGCGGGGAAAAGGCAATAATGAAGAAGGGAAGAAGCAGAACTGGACCTTTACCTTCATCGGCACCGATGACCTTGATGTGGAGAACATTGCTCATGGTATGGGCATCGACAATCATCTGCAGTTCTCAGAAGATGAGGCTGGTACCAAGGCGATGTTTGCAAGAGAAAACAGAGCCCGAGAGCGCTACAACAAGTGCCGTGCGATGGATTGCAAGATGGAAGCTGGGAGTTACTTTGAGGAGAAATAAAGAATGGACCTCAGTATAAGCAGAGAATTACCTGCAAGCGAGTAAACTAAATAAAATGGGAATAGCAAAAGCTGCATGATAAATCGTGCTGCTTTTGCTATTTTTTATATCAATCCTCTTTTCTTGAATTCTTCAATCATTGCCAATATAGCTCTTGTTGCCATATTTTTATTATTTTATAATTTCAACTTCTGTTGTTAAAGTTCGTGTGCCACCAGCCTTTAGTTCTGGTGTGTTTATTCGGATGTCGTAATCTATGACATAAACCACTCCATCAATGCCACGAAAAACATTCTCGTTGTGCATATCACTTAGGTATATACCTGGTGTGGAGTATGTCCAATTTCTTGGATTCACCAGTTTAAATCCAATACGTTCCGTATATTCTTCAATATCTTCTTCGGGCATTTGGTTACCTTGAAAGAAAGTTTGGGTAACAATAATCATAAAGTCGCCCATAGAGTTTCTACCGAATCCCAATACAAACATCTTGGTTTGTTCAAAGTAAGCATTGTGTAACGAAATTCTGTCCAAAGCAAAAATTGGCTGTATGAAATAGTCAAGGCCGATTACTTTTAGTACAGAATTACCATTATCATATACAATAGCTTCACCACCTTGCGCTAATTTTTCGCCCAAGGTTTGGTTGTAGACGCTAGTGTCTTCTACCCAGCATCCTGCCTTTTTCGCCCAGCTTTCTATGCGTTTTTCTTGGATCTTTCCAAGTTGCTGTTCTCTTTTGAAACTGTGTTCTGGCGCAGTGAGTTGATTTGCGCCAACTTCTGCTCCCGCGAGTAAGGATGCAATAACATGTATTGTTCCCCCTTTAACGCAGCCAAGCTGCTCTGACGGTGAAAATCGTTTATATAAGATCTTTCCAGTACTGAATTGTTCTGCATAATCATCTAATTTTGCTAGACCTTCAGATGTAAATCCTTCATTGATTATGTCGCTGATGGACATCCAAAAATCATGATTCGTCATATTTACTTGTTTTAATTGCCACAAAAATACAAATTTTCTTTGATAATACCAAATTTTTGGAGAATTATTTGGTATGTTACATCTCTTTGTACATATGAATCTTAGTGACAACACTTTATTCTTATCAACACTTCTTTCATATCATCCGGCAGATAGCTGATAGCCTTCTCTTTCATTTCTTGTGGAATACCAAATCGTGCTTCGGCGATGGAACCGACGATGGCTCCGATGGTATCGCTATCGCTGCCATGAGAAATAGCTAGGCGGATGGCATCCTCGAAGGATGTGGCTTTGGAGAAAATATAGAAAGACAATGGTACGGCATCCATACAGGTTTCGTTGAACTTGCCTTTCGGATAATCTCGGGTATCGAAATCCTCGTAATAGCGGCGGCACCAATCCAGCAGGCTTTCCTGATAGCTTCGCCCATTCAGTATCGCATCAGCTATCGCCACCGTACAAATTGTATCATCGGTGAAGTCGCATCCATCTCCGAACATCTCGAAATCATAATCAAACGTATTGTTGAACTCATATTTTGAGCCAACAATATCTCCTATCATTGCTCCTAACATTAATTTGATAATTTTCCTAACTTCATTTGATAATTCTCCTAAACCTTTACTCTATCACCTCCCAGAAACTTTCCGGAAGGCTGATGTTCTTGATCTCCTTTGCCTTCTTGAACAATGGGGCGATGTCTTCGGCTTCGAAACCGGCGATGCCGCAACCTATTGGGGTTACCAGAAAATGTAGCTCGGGATGATGATTGGCAAAATCAAGGAATTCCTCTACGTATGGACGAATGGTTTCCACACCGCCCTGCATCGTAGGGATGGCATAACTCTGGCCTTGCAAGCCAACGCCCTGTCCCATGACGGCACCGAAATGCAGGCGGGCTATGCGGGCAGCACCACCATGCATGCCAGCCAGATTGCTGCCAAACACAAATATCTCGTTCTCTTTTAATGAATCAATCCAGCGAGGAGTGATTCTTCCCTTCTTCATTTCTTCCATATTATTCTTATTATTAAATATGTTATTACCTTTATCTGCCGATTCCTCGCAGCGCATGCATTCGGACATCATTCTCGGCATCGACATCTTCGGAGCACTTTCGATACATGTGTCTTCCTCCGCGAACGACAGATAGCTTCCGTATTCAGATGCATCGAAGTATCTCTTGAAATAAGGAATCACTACATCGTGCATCATCTTCTGGCAACGCTGGGTAACGGCAGAATGGGATATGCCCAACTGGGCGGCTACGTCCTTGCCCCTGAATCCCTCTATATAGAGCATCTTCAGGATGATGCTGTTCTTGCTGTCTCTGCCATAATAGAAATTGCCGATATCTTCTATCGTCTGGTAAAGATCGTGCTCAAACTGATTGTCGGTCACGTCAAACTGCATCTTGCGGCTTTCCTGCCTTTCTTCGAAACTCTCGAAGCGGTGCTCCTTCACCACCTCCTTCAACTTATCCAGCAGCAGGAACCGGAAGCCGTTTACCATCCATGTTTTGAGCGACATGCTTGGCTTTCTATCTTCCAAAGGCTTGAAGTCGTGTTCGCAGAGATAGAGATAATATTCGTGAGCCAGCGAGAAGAAGTCCATGCCCGGCTTGTGCAGCAGGTCATATCGCTTATCGTAGATGCAATAAGCCACCCGGCAGTATCCGTAGTAATACTCCCTCACTATTCTGGCATCGGCATCCTTGAATCCCTGCAGAATCTCATCATCCGATAAGCTTTCTAAATTCTTTTCTTTCTTCATATCGATATATCTTTTTGATATCCGCAATTCGATTGCAAATATATACTTTTTCTTTGAGAAACCGAAGGAATAGCTCCTTTTTTCTCTTCTCTATGATATTAAAAGAGAAAAGAGGAGGAAAAATTAAGCAGGTATCGAAAAAAAATGTATCCCGCCTTTTTACTTTTCCCATTTTGAATGGTCATATAATCGTAACGTTCAAGAAATAAAACGAATATGAGTATAAACGACAATGGCATTATGGAAGCGCTGAAGGAAAAGCCACAGAACGGATTCCGGATGCTGATGGCGAAATATCAGGAAAACGTATATTGGCATATCCGCCGACTGGTAGTTTCGCACGATGATGCACAGGATGCCTCGCAGGAAACCTTCGTGAGAATCTATCGCTCGTTCGGCAACTATCGGGGCGATTGCTCTTTAAGAAGCTGGATTTATCGCATAGCCACGAATGAGGCTCTTAGGATTATTAGCAAACGGAGACAGGAAGTTGTCTCTATAGAATCGGAAACCACAGGTGTCAACCTGATTCAAGGTGATGATTATATCGACTTTGATGATAAGGTGGCGGTGAAACTGCAGAAAGCGATTCTCTCGCTGCCGCCCAAGCAGCAGTTGGCATTCAACCTTCGATATTACGATGAACTCGGGTTTGATGAAATAGCGAAGGTTGCGGATTCTACACCAACAAGTATCAAGGCAAGCTATCATGTTGCCAAGGAGAAAATTATCAAGTACATGAATTCGAACGATTAAGTGAGAGTTCTGTGAGTTTTTAAATGGTTATTCAAAATGGAAAAGAATATGGATACAAATTTTGATTTCAATAAAACTGGGAAATTCAACTTCGACCAGGTGGGTAAGCGGATGCCTTACTCAACGCCAGAAGGATTCTTCAAGGAGATGGAAGCCAATATCCTGGAACAGGTGAAGGATGACAAACCGAAACCTGTCGGGATACAGCCGAAGAAGCGACCTCTGATGAAGGTGATATGGGCGGCTGCAATGGCAGTGGTAGCATCGGTGGCAGTACTCTTGATACTCCACATCGATTTCGCTGCGCCTCATTCTTCTCTGCCATCTCAGGCAGATAATGAGATGCAAGCGGTAGATCAGGCTTTCGCTCAGTTATCTCCTGCTGATCAGGCTTATTTGCTCAATGTTTATCAGGAGGATGTCTTTCTTGATGAATAAACGGATTCAAGAATATAATTAATAGATTCTATAATATATAAATTAAGGTGAATTATGAAAAAGATTTTAGGTATTTTGATGATGGTTGTCGCAATGATGACCGTTTCTACAAGTGTATGTGCACAGGCGCCTAATCAGAAGCAGCGTCTCTCTCGTGAACAGTTGGCTGAAAAGCAGGCACAATATATTGCTCACGATTTGGGTCTTGATGACAAGACCAGTTCTAAATTTATCGACACCTATACCCAGTTCCAGAAAGAGGTTTGGGCATTAGGACCTCGTCCTCATCACAAGAAGGGGGAAATGAAATCCGATGCTCAGACAGAGCAGGAGATTAAGCAGCGTTTTGAGATGAGCGAGAAGATTCTCAACATCCGTCAGAAATACTACAAGAAGTATTCTCAGTTCCTGACACAGCAGCAGATTCAGCGGGTTTATGAGATAGAGCGACAGATGAGAAAACGATTTGCTCAGAAAGGTCCGCGCAAGGGGGGCAATCACGCAGGTAAACCAAAACCTGGAAAATTTCAGGGACAGCCAATGCAGAATAAGTAGTTCTCCTATAGAGAATTTCTTGCGAAATACGATGTTAGTTTAAAAAATTACTTTCTATAATATCAGATATATGCGAATGGCGGTTGGTGCAGAGATTGCATCAACCGCTCTTTTTTTATTTCCTGCCTTGCTCATCTTTTCCTTGAGTATTCTTTTTTTCTTCCCAAGCCAGAATCAAGCCGATGACGCCTGAATAGCTCTTCCTGCCTTCTGCCACATGGTTGCCCTTCAGGTAGAGTTCGAAGATGAAATCCTGAGCGGCATCCAATGCCTTGCAGCGCTTGCTGAGCCAGTAGCGGCGGTCGCTCTTTGCCAGTTGGATAATCTCGGGACGGATATGTTTCAGGAATCTTTCTCCCTCCTTTTCGCCGAGAATATCGAATACATTGTTCAGTACGTGGAAGAAAATGTGGTAATAGCCGCTGAACCTCACCAGCTTATCTGCCGATACTGTGCACACGATGTAACTGTAGAAATTCGCCTCACCCTCGTTGGCTACACCCAGAAAGTGAGCAAACTCGTGGGCATAGGTGGCAGGATAATCGTGGGGGAGAATATCTCCATTAAGCGTAAACTCACAGAAGAAAGGCCCCATGCTTCCGGTAACGCCCGACATCGAACTGAGGGGTGTGAATACCATCGTCTTGGCATGGGGATGCTGGTTGAAAGGTGCATTGATACCCTCCTTATAACCTATTTTATTATATTCCTTCAGAATCGCATCCCGCACCCGATTCTTCAAACCATCATCTGCGATGCTATCAGAGAAAATGCTACTCCCGGCAATATCAGAAGAAATGCTTAACGCATTGAGGCTGTCGGCATATTGATAGGCGAATGCCTTGAATTTAGCTTCGCTTACTTCCACCGGCTTCATTCCTATTCTATCATAGATATTCGGCTGGGAGTAGTTCAATCCCCAGGCGATGTAGAACCAGGCATATACCCAAAGCAGGTATTCTGCCACTCTTCCGAATACAACCTTCTTCTTGGGATAGCTGCCTCTCTTCGCTGCCAGGAAGAAGTATCGCCTGGCAAGCTTCTTTCTCAATCCTATCTCATAGATGGGATAGAAGATAACCCAGGCAATGCTGAGAGCGATGAAGATATCGCCTACGGCAAAAGGAAAAAATCCTGAGATGGGAGAAAGAAGTGTGCCGATAATCGGATAGATACGGGTGGTGTAGATGAATCCCCATAGAGGAATCATTTTGGCAAGAGTAACGAGGAGGAGCAGTACCAGCAATAACCAGTGGCGCCACTTTACCCGATTGAGTCGAAATGTATGCTGTATCTTCATATTCATTATTTCTTCATTCTAATTGTTCTTAATGTCGCCAAATATGGCTTTCTGATGCAAAAATACAAAAGTTTTCTGAATAGTTGACAGCATCGATTCATTTTTTTGCTATTTTTGCATATACAAAAGATAGAAACGAATTTATTAACTTAAAGTAATAGGAGGGGCTATCATGAAACAGACACAGGAAAAATTCGAGGCAATGAACCTTGAGTATGAGAACCTCTATAATGAGGAAGATGACCGCAGAGATTATAATTCTGTTTGGTACAGTTAGGTAATTGAGTGCAGTTAGACAATAAAGGGCTATGCTATTTGTTGCAGAACCTCAAGCAACAACAGCATAGCCTTCTTGTGTCCTTATTTCTCGAAGTGCTGGTAATCCTTGCTATGTTTCCAGTCGCCACCCCATCGGAACCCTTTCTCCTTGAAGAGCCGGTAGCATAAATCGCCCTTTCTGATCATGTAAGTATGGTGCTTGTTACGGTCGAGATAAGGTCGTGCCGTAGCTGGCTCTACCACTTCCTTGCCATTCTTCAAATGCTTATGATAGGGATTGTAGAGGGTATTGATGTCAACGGCAAGTCCCTTGCCATGCTTCGAAACGGTATGGGTGTGCGAGATGAAGCGGAAGTTGAAGCTGGAGGAGTTGTTGTCCCTCATCGCCCTCTCGTCGTCGGCATCCCAGTAGTCGATAAGTCTCATTCGTTCTATCGGATATTTTGCCTTATATAGCTTTCTGAAGATATCGAGTACATCAGCGGCTATCGCCTTGTTTACCACCATTTCACCTACGATGTTTCTGCCTTTTTTATCCACATGCAGGCATCGCAGATATCGCAGTTCGCTTCTTGCTATGGTGCAGTTTTTCTTATATGTCTTTCCTTGCATCAGGTGGAAAATATCATCAGGAATGGGGGATGTGGAGAAGAAATGCTTCTCTCCAAGTTTTCTGATGGTTTGCTCGCTGACGATATCTCCTGGCTTCTGCGCCTTGGATGGAAGGCAGAAAAGCATGGGGAGAGCAAAGTATAGGATGATGATCTTTTTCCAAAACATAATTCTTTCTCCTTATTTTTTGTTCTCTTAATTCTTTCTTGATTTAATTCTTCTTCTCCTTATTTTGATTCACAGGGATATAATGCGAATCCTTGATTTCGCCAATCACGATGATGCTGTGGAGGCTTCCGATGCAGTCGATGTTTCCCAGGGTGTTGAGCATGAAATCCTGATAATCCTTCATGTCGCGGGCATACACCTTGATCTGGAAGTCGTAATCGCCAGTGGTATTGTAGCACTCCGTTATCTGGTCGATGGTTTGCACGGTATCCATGAATTGCTGAATCAAGTCGTGGGTGTGCTGCTTCAATCGGATATTGCAGAGCACAATCACGTTGTGTCCCATCTTGTGATGATCCACTATCGCTCCATATCGCTGGATGTATCCCTCACGCTCCAATCGCTTCTGTCGCTCGAAGGTGGGAGAAGGGGAGAGATGTACTCTTGCGGCAAGTTCCTTCACGGTGAGTCGGGAGTTCTGCTGCAACAACTTGAGTATCTTGATGTCGATTTCGTCGAGATTTTCTTCTGTAGCCATTGTTCCTTTTCTTTCTGTTTTATAGTTTCTTTGTTTCTCCTTTTAGCGTTCCTTGCAGAATAATATTCTGCGAATTTGCCAAATTCGCTGCAAAGATAGCATATTTTTCTGAATTGCGAAGAATATTTGGCAGATAAAATTCTTCTTCTTACCTTTGCACTCGCAATTCCGGATGCAAAGAGCCGTTCATAAGTAGAGAACGAGCAGATAAAGAGTTATTCACATCAAATATGAGTTATTCATATCAAATAATAATAAGGAGATAAAATAATGAGCAACGTAAGAAATATACATTTTGAGGCAGTGGGCAGCTATTTGCGTCCTGCAGAGTTGAAAGAAGCAAGAGCCAAGTTTGCTGATGGCAAGATTTCTGCCACCGACCTTCGCGCCGTAGAAGACCGGCTGATTACTGAGGTCATCAGTCAGCAGAAGGCGCATCGTCTGCCTTATATCACCGATGGCGAGTTCCGCCGCAGCTATTGGCATCTCGACTTTATGTGGGGATTCAATGGCGTGGAGCATATCGAACTGGAGCATGGCTATCAGTTTCATGGCGAGGAGACAACCAAGGGTTCTATCCAACTGACCGGCAAGATTACCGGCGAGAATCATCCTTTTATCAAGGATTTCCTGTTTGTGAAGAAGTTTGAGGAGTTGGATGCCAAGGGCGAGTATATCTTCGAGGCAAAGCAGACGGTTCCTGCTCCTGCACAGTTTCTTGCCGAATTGTTCCGTGGCAAGAATGCCGAGAACACCCGCAAGTTTTATCCTAACACCACCCAGCTGATTGAGGATATTGCCCAGGCTTATCGCACCTTCTTCCAGGAGATTTATGCAGCCGGTTGCCGCACCATCCAGCTGGATGATTGCACCTGGGGAATGATTGTGGATAGTGATTACTGGAAGGCTAAGGTGGGCACAGGGTTCACCCTAGAGCAGGAAGCCCTGCAATATCTGAAGGTGAACAACCTTGCCATCGAGGGCAAACCAGAGGGGTTGAGCATCAACACCCACGTATGCCGTGGCAATTATCATTCCTGCTATGCCACCAAAGGTGCCTACGATGCCGTAGCTCCTTATCTTTTCGCTCATGAAGATGTAGATACCTTCTATCTGGAGTATGACGATGAGCGTTCGGGTGGTTTCGAGCCGTTGAAGTATGTGGCTGATGGCAAGAAGGTGGTTCTGGGTTTGGTAACCTCTAAATCTCCTGTGTTGGAGGATAAGGCTACAGTCATCGCCAGAATCCACGAAGCTGCCAAATATATCCCTCTCAATCGCCTGAGCCTCAGTCCTCAATGCGGCTTCGCCTCTTGCGAAATCGGCAATAAACTGACTGATGCAGAGCAATGGGCAAAGATTGATTTGGTTAGAGAGATTTCTGAGGAAGTTTGGGGCTCTTCTTCTTTCTCCGATGCAGAATGATATAGCCGGATAGCAAAACCAGCGTAATCAGCAAGCCGGAGATGAAGACGAAAAGGTCGGAAAGAGGCCCTAAGAATGGAGAATAGCATCTACCCACATGGAGTTCTAATGCCACATTCCAAAGCGACATGGGGGTGGCAGAAAGCAACTCTGGGGTAGATGCTGTTTCACCTAAGCTCGCCCCTTTGCTATAATCGAAAATCACTTCTTTTCCTCCAAAGAAGTCCTTGGAATAACCGCTAACCAAAGAACTGGAAATCGGAATCATCGATTTTCCTTGGTTGGCTTTCCCTGTGAAATAATCCACAATCAGATTCTTTTCCGGATTCCAACGGAACATGCCGCTGAATGATCCTATCAGCCAACCACCCTTGCCATCACTCTCGAAAACATTCACGCCCATCGGACTTATCTTTGGTGATTGCTTCTTATCCAATAAAACCGGCTTCTGGCAGAAATGCTCATCTACTCGAAGAAAACCTTCTGAGGTAGAAACAAGCCAGTTGCCCTCTGCTGCATCCCATCGGATGGTGCGAAGCTTATCGTGCCAAACATTCCCATCCTTCACCTTTTCTGTAGTTTTGTTCATGGCTAGAGGTATCATCAATGGTGGTCGGAGACACATACCTGTTATCGCTAGCCAGAGCGTCAGAATGATGGTGGTATATCCCAGCTTGTTATGCCATTTGGCATTGAAAACCATCTGTTTGCCAAGCTTCAGCATACTTTCTCTTGCCTGTAATCTCTTCTGTCGGCGGATACGGTAAGGAAGAATGAAAAGGATGATGCCCGTTATCGAAAGGATGATGAGTACGATGGCGATGGCATCCACCACCAATCTTCCGGCTAATCCGAAGAAAGCACCGCTATGCAGGTTCCAAACGGTTTTGAAGAGGGTAACTTCCGGAACAAAACCTTCTGGTTGACCGATGATTTTGCGGGTAACATTCGCCTTTTCGCTGATCGCATCCCTTTTTTCGTTGGCTGCATTCGTCTTCTTACCGGATATTTCATAAACGGCAGAACGGGTCATGGCGATGATGCTTGTGCTGTCTTTGGTCAATGTAATGTCAGCGATACGCTCTTCATTATCTGCGAGCGGAAACATCTTCCATTCCTTTCCATCGAAGCGATATACATCCATCATGGCTGCACACCAGATTTCTCCGTTTTTCGTCTGTACCATGTTGCGGATATTCCTGCCATCCACGTTCTTGGGTAATCCCTTGTTAAAGTTTTTCCAGGTTTTCATCTCTGCATCGGTAAGCCATACGCCACCATAGCCATACGCCAGGATGGAATCACTTGGAGTTTTGCTGATGCGGTGATTGATCTTGA
>JAJWLX010000127.1 GCA_021636625.1 Prevotella sp.
TCGAATCTTTTAATTTATAAAGTTGTTATAAGTGTAAACTGTGGAAGAGAAAGCCAGCCTCCTTATCATCTTCATGATTCCTCATTTTCTGACAGCCGGAAACAGCTTATCCTCTCAAATCCGCTGCAAAGTTAAGACTTTTTCTACAATATCAAGCATAAATTCCAAAAAAATATTGCTTTTTGCTGCAAATTTATCATTTCTGCTTACTTTTCTGCAAGAATATGCAGAAAAATGGAGAAAAATAGTTGCAATTACGTTTGGTAGTTCAAAAGAAAACTTGTATCTTTGCCTGCAACTTATTACTCCTGTCCTTAATAAGGAGACAAGGGTATGAACAGAAAAGACTATCAATGAAAATATGGAATGGCTTAAAATAACAACCAACAGCGAAATCATCCGGATTCCAACCGATGATATCATTTTCATCAAAGGCGCTGGAAACTACTCCGACATATTCCTTGCCAATGGCAAAAAAGAGAATGTGATCAGCCAGTTGCACGACCTGATGGACAAGTTGACCACCCTCAACTACAATCCGTTCTATCGGGTAGGCAAAAGTCTCATCATCAACCGCGACTATATCTTCAAGGTAAATCCGGGACTTCAGAGAATCATCCTCTCCAATAGCCGATTGGAAAAGGATATCCTCATCAAGGCATCCAAGGATGCACTTAAAAATCTGAAAGAGAAGTTGGAAACAGAAGAAGAATTAACTTTAGAAAAGGAAGGAGGTAACTCATGAACGACGATAAGATTTTCATCCAGGACTTCGAAGGCAACAGCAAGAAGGGCCTCATTTTTGTAGATGATGACTCGGATGTCATCATCGAACAAGATGCGCCTACATCTGATACAGAGGTTTCTTCAGCCTCAGCATCAGCAGGTACTCCCCAGCCTCATCCCCATAAATGGAGATGGATAGCCCTCAGCATCTTCGCATCCGTGGTGTTCTGCTTTGCAGCATACGCAGGTTGGCGACTCTATAATTACTATTATAATATAGGTGTGCCTATCTCGGTAACGCCCGAAGAGAACATTCAGAAACTGGCTGCCCATAACAAAGGCGGCAAGCCTACCATCACGTTGTCTTCCGATTCCATCCTGGGCGTAGCGCTCAACATGTATCGCCTGGAAAATCTGCAGGCCGAGATTTCCATGGTAGAACCTGATACCACCGACATGAGTGTATGGATGTACAGCCGGAGTGCCGATCACACCAGCACCAACGAATATCTGGGAAGTCTGGTAATGAACGGCAAGGAACTGGCATCGGATGTTTCCCGCCTGGGCTATTGTGCGATGGCGAATGGCAACATCGTGCTGGGAATTTCGAGAAGCGACAAGGTGAAGGATTACGTTGAGGAACGGGGCGGCAGTTTCTTCCGCCAGTTTATCCTGGTATCTGATGGAGTATTACCAGCCAAGTTCCAGCTTCACGGCAAGGTGGAGCGCCGTGCCCTGGCAAGAACTTCCGACGACCACCTATATTATATAGAGACCCGTCATCCCGAAACCCTCTGGGATTTCGCCGATGCCCTGCGTGAATACGGTTTCGCCGATGCCATCTACATCACCGGAGGCAAGAGCCACAGTTTCTATCGCACCCCCGATGGCAAACCGCATAATATAGGCGATGATGCCCAGCATCCTCATAAGAAGTATCAGAAAATCATGCCTTGGATAATATTCAAGGCACGATAGAGTGCTGGATGATAGAATTTATTTGTATTTTGCATAAATCAATATAGGTCTTCTCTTGGAAGATTCCTTGTATATCTGCATCACTTTCTCCACGCAGCTCCTTGATACAGTAAAGCAGCCACGGCTCTCTGTTCCCAGCGGAATATACTCCTTCTCACCGGAGAATCTTGTCACCTTGCCAGCAGAATGAATCAGGATACCACGGGCTTCTGCCAGATAATTGCTCTTGTCGAGCCCTCGAAGGCGAACACAGTTCTTGAACTTCATTCCACCTTTTCCTATCATGACATATCTTCCAAGACTCGTGCATCCACTTCCAGGGGTATTGCTGAACTTTGGTTGGGCATCCGTATTCCCTTTACCGCTTCCATGCATGCAATAGCTGCTCATTACTCTTTTGCCACGCTGCAAATCATAGATAAAGAATCTCTTCTTGCCAGATGGTTTCGAGAAATCCACGAGGATATAGTAATCTGTACTATATCCCCGTCTGTCGCAATAATCCCTTACTTGCGTCAGGTTCTCACAATCCACCTGATGATACCACTCTTTAGCATCCACCGTATTCTTAAAAAACGATTTTGTGAACCTATTATAAATAGGTGGAACGAAAAGGATACCGATGACAAGCAGAACCAGTATTCCCAATATAATCAATAACTTCTTCATAATAGTGCAAAAGTAGAAAAAAATAAGCAAGTAATGATGCTATCCATACGTGGATTGTATCAAATACTCGCTTATGTGTATGAAATCATCAATGCCTATAGCATCAAATCCTTGATGGTTGTACCATTCATGAATCTGCTTAAATCTACCCTTTCTCCAATACCATGCAAATGTCCGGTTTCGGAATCAAGTTCTTTAGGATTATTCATAAAAAAAGAATGAAAAATTTAGTTATTCAAAATAAAATGAGTAACTTTGCAGACATAAAAAGCCAACAGCATCCGATAGGTTGTTCTTGGTCATGGTCTATGTAGCCATGCATGAAAAAACTACATGCAAGTTTTTGCGAGACCCCAAACTGCAAACTTGATTTCCATATTAGATGATTTGTTCTTCTTTTAGGAAGAGCATTACACTTAACAGATTACTTTTATATCAATAAAATTTTTAAAATGAAGAAGTTTTTTTTCATTTCAATAGTAGCGACCAGCTTCCTAACGAGCTGCCGTCAATGGTATTCGCTACAAAACTTCCTTGGTATTGGACATTACGAAATAGTCTCCAACGCTGAGAATTGGTTAGATAACAACAGGTACGACTCTATCAGCAAAAAATGGATTGGACCTGATTCAGCAAGAATAAACTATATAGATGCAGAAGCAAAAATAATAGAGATGAATAAAAAAGATTATAAAAATAAGAAAAATGAAAACAAATAATCAAATAATTCTTAAAAAGAAAAAAGGTTAGTGGTGGAATATAGCTACCAACAAGCCCTTTAGTGGTCTTGCCTCAGTAAATGGACAGACTTTTCTATATACCAAAGACGGAAGAAAGATTCCATAGTCAAAGCCTGCCCCAAACATCCATAATTTTATAAAAAACTTATGGATGCGAGAGAATCCAGAAAATAAAGGATTCACAAATGGCAAGTACTACTATTACCAAACCACAAACGGGAATTGGGATCTAGGCCCAGGTATAGATAAAGCCAAACAAACAGATGCATTCAATAAACGAGCTGTACGAGGTTTTACCCCAACAGAGATGAATGCAGAAGTTATGCAACGAGCAAAAAATACATTTGCTCAAGTTGATAAAGCCTTAAAGACCGTGACGCAGTTTCCTGATACTATTAGTCCACAGATAAAAGAAGGATTAGCAGATATAAGGTATCAAACTGGTCCGTTGGTTAGCAACTATCCAAAGCTTTTAAAAGCTGTTGCAACTGGGAATGTCAAAGATATGGCTAAAGAATCCAAAGTTTACTTTTGGGACAACAAAAAGAAAGCTATGTCCTTTGACAAAAAAAGATTTGATACCCGAATGAAAGAAAACTTCCATTATCGAAATGGAGGTCATCTCTCTAGAAAAGCATTGCGATTGCTATCCAAAGACTTTAGAACAATAAATCATTTGGCATAATCAGCTCACCGCCCTTTGTTAGCAGTAACATTCTAACAAAGGGCGTTTTCCTTACGTAATGATAAAAAAACAACTTGGTACATTTTTATTATTTCTTACAGCATCAAATCCTTGATGGTTGTACCATTCATGAATCTGCTTAAATCTACCCTTTCTCCAATACCATGCAAATGTCCGGTTTCAGAATACTGCCAGATATTACACTTTCCTCTGCCGTCGATAGAGGGTTGTCGGGAATTATAATTGGCGATGAAGAGATAATAGCGATTGAACTTCGCCCCCATCTCCTTATTATAGAAGCTCTCGTTGCTATAGATGACAGGATACTTGCCATAGTGTTTCTTCACTAAATCAGCAAACACCTGTATGCTATCCTGCAGCTGTCGTCCCTTCCATCTTCCCTGAATGCCTTTCTCCTCCACATCCAATACAGGAATCAAGTCCTGCTCACTCTTCTTCACCATCTTTTGGAAATCCCGGAACTGAGCAGTTATTGAAGAGCCGGCAGACATCAAATGATAAGATCCTATCTTCAACCCATATTTACGAGCCAGTCTGATATTTCGGCGATAATGTCTATCCACATATCCCTTACCATGTGTAGCTCTGATATAAACGAACTTGATTCGCTTATTCTTCGCTATTTCCTTCCACTTGATAACTCCATTGTGTTTCGATACATCAATGCCGTCATACCCGCCACGAGTATAAGGTTGCCCTTTCAATCTATCAACGAACACATCAGAATAAGATGAAGCAATGCCCAACCACCGCTTCACCTTATATGGCGACACCACATACATGATTCCCAGACCAATACCAGCCAAAACGACCAGGCTGCCTAAGGAAACCAAAGTATATTTCAATCCTTTCTTCATTACATTTTATCTTTTAGTTGTTTTCAGGGGGACAAAGATAGTGAATTTATCCGAAACAGCATAGAAAGTTGGGGGATAAATGTATGAAATGGG
>JAJWLX010000128.1 GCA_021636625.1 Prevotella sp.
TTTTCAAAATTTACAGAAAAAACATTCAACGACTCCTTGTCTTCCACAAAGCCATAGGATGAAATTTGATTCTATTGACCATCTCTTTATCCTCGAACAGCAGATTTAGACAGCAAAGGCCTGTCATGGAAATAGTTGAGTATCTCTACCAATCGCATCACCTTTTCGAGGTTGTCGCGAAATAGGTATTACGCCGTATAGTCACTATCCACCCTTGTTGCTTGTATCGAGCGAGCAACGCTTCCACCGATTTCACCTTGCCTTTCAGAGCCTCAGAAAGTTCATCCGAAGTGAATATCCGCAGCTTGTATAATATACTCAATAGTTCTGTCATTGTTTCTAATTTTGCACAAAAATATAAAATCTAATTTGTTTATGAGAAAAATCAGAAACTTTTTATGCTTTTTTATATGTTCTTTCCATCTTAATTGTCCGACTACGGAGGAACAAATGCTCTATTTCACTATTTTTTGCCTTTTTAGGCATTCTTTTATTATAAAAAATCTGCCCAAATATTCAGAATAGCTTAAAATGAGCGATTTATGAGTGTTTCACCTCAATTGAGGTAATGATTTGGCAATAGTGCTAAATTCTGCAAATTGCATACGTTTGCTTGTCAAACAACTCTTTTTGTCTGCAAAAATACAATAATTTATGTGACACACAAAGAAATATATATTTTTTAACTAGAGAATCTCTAAAAGAAATTCTGTGGATTAAGTTTACCCATTAGAAAAATATTGGCAAACTTCATCACACAGAATTTTATTTTTCCGCTTTGTTGCGGAATCATGTATTGAGAGAGTTTATAGTCTATCTATTTCTTCACTTGCAGCACTTTCGCCCTTATAGCGTTTTTTGTCTTTGAATGTATATCTTACCAAGAGGCTGATGCGGCGACCATCCTTGAAACTGCTTTTGTCGAATATGTAATCTGAGGCATATCTTGTCTCTCGTTCTTTTGTGCCGAGGATATTGTTAAGACTCAGCCTTACCAACCATGCATTGTCAGCAAAATGCTTGGTTACTCCTAGGCTAAACCATAATGCCTGTTTAACCAGATATTCCCTCATGTTTCCATCAGAATTGTAACTTAGCAGTACGTAAGGCATCCAATGGTGGCGCAAGTTGAAATAGCTGTTGAACGACATTGATATATAAGGCTTGTCATTCTTGATTTTTCTTCCATCCGTATTATAGAGTGACATATAAGTTCGCATCATGTTAAGGTTGAAATATGGTTCCCAAACACCCACATTCGTATGATAAGCCAAACTTGCATTTACTGCAGAATAATGTGGAAAATTTTCAGGCTTTGACATTGCCACCAATGGGGCTGCCTGCTGAATGATATTCGTTGAGATGATGTAATCTTTTATCCTTTGATAATCGACTGAGAAACGCAATTGATGCCATTGCAACGAATAGGATATATCTGTCGTATATTGTGGAAGTAGCCATGGATTACCTGCCTCGATGGAATAACGGTTAAAATATTCTTCGCTGTTTCTAAGTTCGTAATAGCTTGGACGTTTTACCTTGGTTGTCATACTTAATCCCATTTCGACATTCTTTACAGGCAAAGACAATGAGAAGAAAGGATAAAAATGACGATAAGTCTTATCCACCAAGCTATTTTGGGAGATGGCATCACGATACAGCATACGAAATGACTCAAATCGCATTCCCAGTTGGGCAGACAATTTGGCGATAGATACATTGCATCCGGCAAAGGCGGCGAGTTTTGTTTCTTCTGCATGAAGACGACTCGTTGCGCTTGACTTCTCGTTTTCAAGGCTCTGATAATCTTTTTCTTCTTCCACATAACTTGCATCAGCACCTATGTTAAAAGTCAAGTTTTTGTTGGCTTGATAATTGATTTTCATATTCCCTGCATAGATGTCGTGAGTAGTCTCATTGTCATTTTTCACCTCATGCGCATCCGTCATGCTTCCAGACTCTTGATTAAGACGGCTATCTGCAGCTTTTCTGCTAACATAATCAGCATTCAACGTCATTTTACATTTTTGGGAGAATTTTCCATCGTAGAAGATGTTTCCTATCCATTGATCATAGTTTGCATGAGAATGGATGTTAGAGGATAAATCTTCAAACAGAAGATTGTCATGAAACATTTGGCTGGCAGAATGTCCTCCCCATTTGTCCGTTTCCTTGGAGTATGACAAACTTGCGCCAATGGTATGATTCTTTGCCAATTCTGCACTGATACCTCCATTAATGGTTTGATTATAATAATTGGAATTCCATTTAGGCATATCACTTTCCATATTCCAGACAGAATGATCAGCCAAAGTCTGTTCCTTATTGGTTTGGTCTGTTTTATATCTACTGCTTGAATTGGTAAAAGAAAGGAATCCATTTATGTTCTCGGTATCGTAAGTGAGCTGCACCTGTTCCGAATCAGAGTTTTTTCTGCCTTGGCTGTCAAATACAGAAGTTCTGATGCCTAATCCTCCATCAACCTTATGTTTCAATTTGATTTTAATGACAGCGTGGGTGTCTGCATCATACTCTACCCCAGGATTGTTGATTACCTCTATCGTAGAAATATCCTTGGAATTCAAGCGGCTCAACTCACTTTTGTCCCTCATCTTACGATTGTTGATATATACATCTGCAATTCCCCGTCCAAAGACAGAATAGCTGCCATCGCTACCTGACACTGTTGGTAATTGCGCAACAACATCATCGGCACTTCCAAAATCGCTTAATACAGATTTCTGAACATCCACGATAAGCTTTGTTCCGTCTGACTTATAAATCTTCCGATGACCTTTCACGACTACCTTTTGTAGATTTAGCGTAGCTTCGCTTAAGGCTATTGTACCTATTTTGCCAGTACTAAAGATATTGCGATAAGTGTTATATCCTACACATGTTACTTTTACAATAGCCTTTTGAGCATTGCAAGGTATTACAAATTGTCCGTTTTCATTGGTCACACCACCAGTAATAAACGAAGAGTCATTGACATTCAGAAGTGAAACATTGGCGAAATCGACAGGTTGATGATGAGTGTCCACGATGCGTCCCATCATTCTGTTAGAAGCCTTTTGGATACATTCAACGATAATAACATTATCCACTTGTTTCATCTTGATAGGATAAAAGCCTATCAAGTTCATGATGGCATCAGGAACACTTTCATTTTTGATGCTCTTCGTCACCTTGAAATCCTCCAACTCGTCATACACAAAGTTGATGACAAACTTATCCTGTTTGGCATTCAAATCCTTCAATGCCGCAGAGAATGACACATTATTATATTGTCGAGTAATGCGTTGGGCAGACATACCTATGCTTATCATCAACAACATTAAGTTAAAAACAATCTTCTTCATAACTTACTCCACTTTTAAAGTTCCATCCATTTCTGTTATCTGTATGCGCTCAAAAGCATTCAATATTTCGAGATTCTGCTCCAATGTCTTAGTCTTATCCCAATTGAAGAAGATACGAACATGCTGTGATTCTGCATTGTCGAATTCCACCTTGACATGATAGAAGGCTGCAAGTTGCGACGCGACATCGCCTAACTCAGCATTGTCAAAGACAACAGGCTTTAGGTCGAGGCTGTCAGCCTTCTCTGAAGTGCATGTCTTGTAGCTATCCATCTTGTTCAAATCAGAAGTAGAAGATACTTGCTCCGTCTTGGCTTGGTTAGCCTCATCCGAAGAAGAGAAACGGAAAATGCCTGAATGAATTGCAGCGAAAGTAATGCCTGAGAGGAAAACAACGCCAATGATGGATGCTGCTATCTTCCAGTGATTGCTGGATGTTTTATCAGAAGCTTCGTTGGTCTTTAATCCTTGCTTGTCAGCAAACTTCTTCCACGCTTCGTCTACATTCACTTTCTTTGGATTTCCTTTTTTCATCGCCATCCTAACCATCGCCATATCGTGAAAGAAATCCTTTACGTCTTCATCGGCAAGCAAACGTTCCACCTGCTCGTCGGTATAGCGATCGGGATGCTCCTGCATATCGAAGAACATCTGTCGCTTCTCTTCTTTACTCTTGTTAAATTCCTTGTTTGTCATTGTCTTGCTCATTTAAATTGTTCCTTAATCCAGTCCATCGCCTTCGAAAGATGGTTGAATACCGTCACTTTGCTCACTCCCACTTCATCAGCCACCTCCTGATAAGATTTCTCCTGAAGATAGCGCAGACGGAAAATGAGTTGTCGGATAGGCGGTTCCAGGTCTTCGATGAGAAGCATCAGCTGGTCGAGTCTCTCGTCGGTCTCTTCCGAGAGAATCACGTCGGCATCATCCAGCAGCAGCTTCGTTACCCTTTCCTTCACGCTCTTATGGGCTATCAGGTTGAGACAGCGGTTGCGGACGCTCCTCATCAGGAATCCTTCCTCACTCTCAGGCATCAGGACTACATCATCGGCAAGAATCGTGGTAAAGACTTCGCTCACTACATCCTTGCTTTCATCGTCATCGGAGAGGATGCTTCTGGCCAGATTGTACATCTTCTCGTAATGCTGACGAAACATTCTTTCTATGTCCTTTTCCTGTTTCATACACTATCTATACAGTTGAGCCAAGCAAAAAACTAAGCAAAACAATAACTTTTTTCAAAATTTACAGAAAAAACATTCAACGACTCCTAGTCTTCCACAAAGCCATAGGATGAAATTGGATTCTATTGACCATCTCTTTATCTTCGATTTCTATCTTGATGCCATCGTTGTTGCCTGCGGCATTGGTATAATGAAACACC
>JAJWLX010000026.1 GCA_021636625.1 Prevotella sp.
TGGATTCATGGTATAAGGCATTCAACATCAAGAAGGGCGACAAGCTCTTTGTTCCTAAGAACAAGCGTGCACATATTTGGTAAAAACATGTGGGGTAAGGCATCCCCACACGCCCTGAAAGGGCAGAAGCTCCTAGGGGGGTGCCATAAGTCACATCCAATACGCCCTGAAAGGGCAAAAGCTCCTAGCCCAGGGCATCGCCCTGGGTTAGATCCAGCAACAACAAAGTCGCCCTGAAAGGGCAAAAGCTTTCTATTTCAAAGCTTTTGCCCTTTCAGGGCGACTTTCTATATATACCTTATACCCAGGGTGCTGCCCTGGGCTAGGAGCTTCTGCCCTTTCAGGGCGTGCTGGCATAGAACTTTTACTTGGTTCCGAAATAGAGGAAGAGCATTCCGAGCAAGACGAGGAGGAGATCCACGAACTTCGCCTTGAGGTTCTTCTCGTGGAAGATGGCTGCACCGAAGAGGAAGCTGACGATGACCGAACCACGGCGGATCATGCTCACGATACTGATCATGGCACCCGGCAGGCTGAGCGCATAGAAATATACGAAGTCGGCAGCCGAGAGGAAGATGCTGATGAAGATGATGCTCCAGTGCCAATGGAATGGAGTGGAGTTCTTCTTTGTTGGCCACCAGATCATCAGGAGCATGGCTCCCATGAGGAAGCACTGGTAGATATTGTACCAGCTCTGTACGATCATTCTATCTAATCCCACACCTCCATTCTCAGGTGGAGCCATCAGATACTTGTCGTAGAGACCACTCACGGCACCGAGCACAGCAGCCAGTACGATGAAGTAGATCCACTTGTTGTGCTTGAAGTCGATGCCCTCCTTCTTTCCGCTGCGTGAAAGCATGGCAAAGGAGATGATGGCAAGGATGACACCAATCCACTGATAGAGGTTGAGTACCTCACCGTAAACCAGCAGGGCACCCACGAGTGTCATCACCGGACGGGTGGCATTGATAGGACCCACAATGGTGAGCGGCAGATGCTTCATGCCGAAATAGCCGAAAATCCAACTGCTCAATACGATGAAACTCTTGAGCACGATATACTTGTGAACTTCCCATCCGCCTTCAGCTACATGGAACATGGTTCCATCCAGCGAATTTCCAGTATAGCTCATGATGATGAACGGCAGGAAGATGAGCGATGAGAAAAGCGTGTTCAGAAAGAGCACGGGAATCACTGCGTTACCTGAAAGTGCCTTCTTCTTGAAGGCATCATAGAATCCCAGCAGCGCTGCTGAGAGAAATGCTAATACTAACCACATATTACTTTGAACTTTGAACTTTGACCATTGAACTTTATGATTACTTTGAACTTTGAACTTTGACCATTGAACTTTATGATATGTCTTGTCTTGCAACATATAGGATTATAGCCTATTATACTAATCATAAAGTTCAAAGTTCAATGTTCAAAGTCCCATGTACCCTACGTCTTCCAGGAACAATGCGTTGCCTGGCATGCTTTCGCCCGCATCACTGCGGCTTCCGTTGTGCAGGATATCGAGAAACTGTTCCATCGTGATCTTGCCCCTGCCTACATCAATGAGGGTGCCCACTACGGCACGCACCATATTTCGGAGAAAACGGTTGGCGGTAATCTCGAAATACCAGGTGGTAGGGGAGGTCTGAACCCATCGGGCTGCCGACACATGGCAGATGGTGGTCTTGTTGTCGCCATCAGCCTTGCAGAAGGCAGCGTAGTCTTCGTGCTGCAGGAAATACTTTGCCGCCTCATTCATTTTTTCGAAATCGAGGTGGTAGTTCATCTGCAGGGAATAATGGCGCTCGAAAGGATCCTTCCGGGTATGTATATAATAATGATAGGTACGCGAGGTAGCTGAGAAGCGGGCGTGCATCTCAGGGTGAACTTCCCTCACTTCATATACGGCGATGTCGCGAGGCAGAATCCTATTCAGACGATATGCCAGTTGGTCGGGAGCCATCGGTAGTTTTTCGAAATCGAAGTGCGCCGCCATGTTCCGGGCGTGCACCCCGGTATCTGTTCTTCCGGCACCCACCACCTCTATCTCCTTTCTGAGAAGGATGGAAAGGGCACGCTGCAACTCCTGCTGCACCGAATTGGCATTGGGCTGAATCTGCCAGCCGTGATAGTTGGTTCCGTCGTAACCAAAGAATATAAAATATCTCATTGCTTTTCACTTAAAACGGCTGCAAAGTTACTAAAAAAACGTGAAATATGGTATAATAATACAGAATATTTTCAAAAATGGTACAATCTTGAAAGAAAATTGCGATTTTATTTTGCAATATGCTAATAATTGTGTACTTTTGCCAACGATTTTGTTTATTTAGATTATGGCACAGAATATATTTAGGGGCCTTGGTGTTGCCCTCATTACTCCTTTTAAGGCCGATGGTTCGGTAGATTATCAGTCGCTCAAGCGATTGGTAGAGTTCCAAATTGACAATGGTGCAGACTTCCTCTGCATCCTTGCAACAACTGGTGAGGCTCCTTGCCTGACCCAGGAAGAGAAAGACAAGATTACAGAATTGGTGAAAGACGTGAACAAGGGTCGCGTCAAGATATTGAAATATTGTGGCGGCAACAATACTGCTGCTGTCGTAGAGGAAATCAAGAATACCGACTGGAGTGGCATCGATGGCATCCTCAGCATCTGTCCTTATTATAACAAGCCATCACAGGAAGGTTTGTATCAGCACTTCAAGGCTATCGCACAGGTTAGTCCGCTGCCTATCGTACTTTATAATGTACCTGGCAGAACCGGTATCAATATGAAGCCGGAAACCACCTGCCGCATAGCCCGCGACTTCCCTAATGTGGTAGCCGTGAAGGAGGCGAGTGGTAGTCTGGAGCAGGTAGATGAGATCATCAAGAACAAGCCGGATAATTTCGAAGTAATCAGCGGTGATGATGCCCTTACCTTCTCTATGATTGCGAGTGGTGCAGCCGGTGTGATTTCTGTCATCGGTAATGCCCTGCCAAAGGCATTCAGCAGAATGATCCGTCTGGAGTTCCGTGGTGAGTACGAGCCAGCCCGCAAGATTCATCATTCCTTCACTGAGCTTTACAGCCTTCTCTTCGTAGATGGAAATCCTGCCGGTGTGAAGGCATTGCTCAATGATATGGGCTTTATCGAAAACGAGCTGCGCCTGCCGCTGGTTCCTACCCGTATCGCTACCAAGCAGAAGATGAGTGAAATCCTCAGAACTTTGAATATTTAATATATTGATTAGTGATTAGTTATTATTGATTATTACACGCATAGAATAATCATTGATAACTAATCACTGATCATTAATCACTATACATTATGGCTGAAGACAGAAGAATCATACATGAGATTACTCCGCTGATGGGTAAGGATGTGCTTTACATTGCCGATAGGCATAAGAAGGAGTTTACCTATCCGATACACAATCATTCGGTGTTCGAACTCAATTTTGTGGAGAATGCGGCGGGGGTAAAGCGTATTGTGGGTGATTCTCAGGAGGTAATTGGCGACTTTGACCTCTGTCTCATCACATCGCCTGATCTGGAACACGTATGGGAACAGAATGTCTGTCGCAGTGAAGACATCCGTGAGATTACCATCCAGTTTGATTTCAGTATGGGTGAGGAGACTCTCTTCGGAAGAAATCCGTATGCCAGCATTACCCGCATGATGCAGGAGGCAAAGAAGGGACTTTGCTTTCCTCTGAAGGCGATTATGAAGGTTTATCGATTGCTGGATACCCTGAGTACAGTGAAAGATGGCTTTTATGCCGTGCAGCAGTTTCTCACCATTCTTTATGAACTGTCGAAGTGTGAGAATGCGAGAACCCTGGCTTCGAGCAGTTATGCCAAGGTAGCGGTGGAGGATGACAGCCGCCGTATTCTGAAGGTAAAGAACTATATCTCGAAGAACTATATGGATGAACTCCGTTTGCCGAATCTCGCTTCGCTGGCGGGTATGAGCTCGAGTGCCTTCAGCCGATTCTTCAAGCTCCATACGGGCAGAAACATCTCGGAGTATATTATCGACCTCCGTCTGGGCTATGCCGCCAGAATGCTGGTGGATACAGCCAAAAGCATCAGTGAGATTGGGTTCGACTGCGGTTTCAATAACCTCAGTAACTTCAATCGCATCTTCAAGAAGAAGAAGGGGTGCTCGCCAAGTGAGTTCAGAGAGAACTATCATAAGACTAGAATTATCGTATAAAATACGCACAACGTAATCGTTTAAGTGAAATAATCAAAAATATTTCCCTTAAACGATTTCTTTTTGGGATATTTGTTGTATCTTTGCGTCATCATTAGTATTATTAAATAAATAAACATTTAAAAACTACTATACAGTTATGAAGCAATTTATGGATGAAAACTTCCTGCTTGACACCAAGACAGCGCAGGATCTTTTCCACAATCATGCGGCTAAGATGCCAATCATCGATTATCACTGCCACCTCATCCCAGAGATGGTTGCGAATGATCACAAGTTCAAGAGCATTACAGAACTCTGGCTCGGTGGTGACCACTACAAGTGGCGTGCTATGCGTACCAATGGTGTAGATGAGCGTTTCTGCACAGGTACTGATACTAGCGACTGGGAGAAGTTCGAGAAGTGGGCTGAGACAGTGCCTTATACTTTCCGTAACCCTCTCTATCACTGGACTCACCTGGAGCTCAAGACTGCTTTCGGTATCAATAAGCAGCTCAGCCCTAAGACAGCCCGTGAAATCTACGATGAGTGTAACGAGAAGTTGCAGTTGCCTGAGTTCAGCGCTCGTGGCTTGATGCGTCATTATAATGTAGAGTGCGTTTGTACTACAGACGACCCAATCGATGACCTGCGTTACCACAAGCAGACACGTGAGAGCGGTTTCGAAATCAAGATGATTCCTGCTTGGCGTCCTGACAAGGCTATGAACATCGAGAAGCCAGATTTCGCTGACTATATGAACAAGCTCGGTGAGGTAGCAGGTGTTAACCTCGTTACATTCCAGGATATGGTTGATGCTTTGCAGAAGCGTCACGACTTCTTCACTGAGAACGGCTGTAAGTTGAGTGACCATGGTATCGAGGAGTTCTACGATGAGCCATACACAGATTCTCAGATTGAGACTATCTTTGCCAAGGCTATGCGTGGCCAGCAGCTTTCTGCTCTCGAAATCCGTCAGTATAAGCATGCATTCCTCAAGGTTTGCGCTGAGATGGATCACGCTGCCGACTGGACACAGCAGTACCACTATGGTGCTATCCGCGACAACAATACACTGATGTACAACAAGCTCGGTGCTGATACCGGTTTCGATTCTATCGGTGAGTTCACTACAGCCAAGGCTATGAGCAACTTCCTCAATGAGCTCAACATGGAGGGTAAGCTTACACGTACTATCCTCTATACATTGAACCCATGTGCCAACGAGGTAATCGCTACCATGCTCGGTAACTTCCAGGATGGTTCTTGCCCTGGTAAGATTCAGTTTGGTTCTGGCTGGTGGTTCAACGATCAGCTCGATGGTATGACTCGCCAGATGAATGCACTCTCTGTATTGGGTCTCCTGAGCCGTTTCGTAGGTATGTTGACTGACTCTCGTTCATTCCTCAGCTACCCACGTCACGAGTACTTCCGTCGTTTGCTCTGCAACCTCCTCGGCAATGATGTAGAGAAGGGCTTGCTTCCTAACGACATGGAGAGCCTCTCTCGCATGGTAGAGGACATCTCTTACAACAATGCTCGCAACTACTTCAAGTTCTACTAAAGAGTAGTAGAATCTGATTAGCAAAATACTAAGACAAATCCCTTCACGGCATCTTCTGGGTGTTGTGAGGGGATTTGTTGCTTGATAACAAAAAACCGGAGTTTATGGGATTAATAGATAAAATAGTAGGTTTCTATGAGGATATTAGGGAGTTGAATTCTTCGAATATCCAGGATTTTCGAGGCAAGATGAAATCTTGGCTCAAGATGGGTATGCTCGCCGGCCGTATCTTCTATATCAAGGATATGTGGGCCAGAGATGTGGCGGCATTGACCTTTGCCTCGTTTATGGCATTGATTCCATTCATGGCGATGATGTTTGTCATTGCCCGCGGTTTCGGTTATACGGCTATGCTGGAGTCGTGGCTATCTACCACTTTCGAAGCGCAACCCGTTGTGGCTCAGACCATCGTGAATTTCGTTCACAATTATATCGAGAACACTCAGAGTAACTATATCATCGGTACGGGTATCGTGATGTTTCTCTATACCATCATCTCGCTGATGCAGAAGATAGAACTCACCTTTGATGACATCTGGCATACGGGGGAACGTTCGTGGAAGCAGATTGTGACCGAATATCCTACCATCCTTTTCGGACTGGGTATGATGATTCTCTTCGCCTCTTTCTTTAATGTATGGACGGTGAATGTGATAGATGATGTGGATCGGATTGCTGATATGGGAGAGACCATTCCGGCTTTCATCCTGCATGTAGCTGCATTTGTGCCGATGTTCCTATTCTTCGTGTTCTGCTATTGCGTGATACCTAATACCTATATCCGGTTTCGCAGTACTTTGGTGCCTTCGCTTCTGGCGGGCATCAGCATGACGGCATTGCAGTATGGATATATTTATCTGCAGGTATTCCTTTCGAGCTATAACGTAATCTATGGTTCGCTTGCTGCCATTCCGCTGTTTCTTCTGTGGCTCCAGATTTCGTGGGCAATCGTAGTGTTCGGTGCCTTGCTCTGCTATACCAACCAGAACCTGCATCATTATGACCTGGACTTGAAGTACGACCATGTGAAGTTGGAACAGCGTATCAAGGTCTGTGCTGTGGTGATGCATCAGGTGTGTCATCGCTTCAATGATGGTGAGCAGGCTTTTACGCCGAAAGATATCCATGAGGTGACGAAGATTCCGCAGCAGATCATCAATCACGCCGTGAAGGAACTGCTTCAGGCAAAGCTGCTGGTGGAAATCCGAAGCGAGAAGAAGGGTAGTTTCGAGGAATCGATCATCCTGCATCCAATCGAGAAGATTGATCATCTTACCTATGGAGCGATGATAGAGCGACTCTTTACCTATGGGGCTGATGTTGTGGGACTTGCTGAGCAGAACCCTAACTGGGAAAAGTGGAAAGACATAGATGTCCTGAATGCAGAGTTCGTAGAAAGTGGCAAGAGTATAAATTTCGTTTAATATTAATTAGAATAATAGTATATAAACCTTTAAAAACCATTAGTGTATGAGAAAAATGATTTCTTTTGCAGTTTTTGCTTTGTTGGCAACCTCGTTGTCGGCGCAGACCGTCGCCAATATGAAGGACCTCAATGCTGAGAAAAAATCGGCTGCTATTAACCTGAAATTGACAGGAACATTAACAACCACGAGAAATTCGGATTTCCGACAGCTTCGTGACTTGTGCTGGCAATTGAGAACTCTGGACTTGAGCGAGGCTACCTGTCCTGTTCTTCCAAAGAATGCCTTCCATTCCCGTCATCATCTGCAGAGTATCATCCTGCCAAACCAGTTGCAGGAGATTGGTAGTCAGGCTTTCTTTGCCTGCGACAATCTGCAGGATATAGTGATTCCTAAGAGCGTGACGAAAGTGGGAGCTGCAGCCTTTTCTGGTTGCAAGGCATTGAAAAACATCACGATAGACGGAACGCCGGAGTTGGGAGAGTTTGCCTTTGCCAATCTGGAAGGTGTCAAGGTCATCAAGGTGAATTCCAAGATTCCGCCAAAGGCAGCTTCTACTGCTTTTTCGGGCATGAATATGCGAGGTGTGAAACTGGTGATGCCAAGAGGTAGCGAGAAACTCTATCGCAAGGCGCTGGGATGGAATCACTTCTTCGGTGAGGTGAAGCAGGCGAGAGAAGTCTGCAATCCTGAGGCTTGTCTGATTCCTACCCCGATGGACCTGAAAGTAAATGCCAAGGCGGCATCTTTGCAGGTGGCAGGAAACTGGAAAATCATAGCAGCCGATGGTCTTGCCAATGAGCAGGAACATGCCGAGAGAATCCTGAAGGAGCGAGTAGAGCAGCAGCACAAGGATCTGAAAAAGGGCGGACAGCTCACCATGACGCTTGCCCTGGATGAGACGCTGGCTGACAATGAGGCTTATACCCTGGATGTGCAGCAGAAGGGAGTAGTTATCAGGGGTAAGACTGCTGCAGGTGTCTTCTATGGTTTGATGACTTTCGACCAGTTGCTCCGTGGCGATGCCTCTAAGGTAGGTTGCGATGCCATCCCACAGCTGACCTTGAAAGACCAGCCTCGCACCCATGTGAGAGAGTTGATGGTGGATCCTTGCCGCATCTTCGTTCCATACGAGGATCTGAAGGCTTTTGTGCCGGAGATGGCCCGCTATAAACTGAATATGCTTCATCTCCATCTGGTAGATGATCAGGCTTGGACTATCGAAATCAAGAAATATCCTAGACTCACCGCCGAGGCGAGCAGTCGATGGGGAATGGACGATATGCTGATGCCTATCAAGGGCTATTATACCCAGGAGCAGATGCGCGACTTCGTGGCATATTGTGCCAAGTATCATATCCAGGTGGTTCCTGAGATTGAAATGCCGGGCCACGAGGTAGCTGCCATCAGTGTTTATCCAGAGTTGACCTGTCAGGGTGTTCAGAAACCTATCCGTACCACATGCGGTGTATCGGATGAGTTGCTTTGCCCGGGTAATGACTTCACTTACGAGTTCCTGGGTAATGTATTCAAGGAGTTGGCAGATATCTTTCCTTCTGAATATATCCATCTGGGTGGTGATGAGGCAGGAAATCCTGCGCTCGACTGCTGGACCAACTGTCCTAAGTGCCAGGCTTTGAAGAAGAAGCTGGGTATTACCACAACCGACCGCTCAGAGAACTGGAAGTTGCAGGGATATCTCTTTGACAAGGTGATAGACTTGCTTCGTACGCAGTATCACAAGACTCCAATGTTCTGGTATGAGACCGATTTCAAGAAGATTCAGCCTGGTTGTGTTACCTTTGCCTGGCGTGCCGGTTTGACAAAGGAAGCATTGGTAGCGGCTGTAGAGAACAATGCCCGTATCCTGCTTTGCCCTGGAGAGCATTGCTATTTTGATTATCCGATGGCAAAGGGCGATATGCCTGAGGTAAACTGGGGTATGCCTGTAACATCTCTGAAGGCAGCCTATAGCCTGGATCCTGCCTGGGGAATGGGCGAGGAGTTTGAGAAGAACAATCTCTTCGGTGTAGCCGGAACCCTTTGGAGCGAGTGCATCAATTCGCCAGAGCGTATCTACTATCAGGCTTATCCTCGTTCGCTGGCTTTGGCAGAGGCAGGCTGGAGTTTCCAGAAGAACCGTTCGTGGGAGGGATTCCTGACCAGATTGAAGCCAACCGTGAAGGATATGATGAGAAGAGGCATCACCTTCTCTATGGAATATTAATGATGAACTAGAAAGCAAGAAGGGCAAGCTCCAAAAATGGATCTTGCCCTTTCTCATATTTAAATCTCTCTCACTGTAAAATATAATAGAGATTTCTATTTTTACTTGCTCAAACTAACAGAGTGGCTCATATTAGTCATTTCCGGGATTGAGTTGATTACGTCTCTCAAGAACATACCCATGCAAAGTACCATACCTGAAAACATAACTGCGGCTACTGCCATTGTAAAAATAGTCATCATAATCTTTAAATCTTTTTTAATTTTTGTTACTGTTATTCCTTAAATACGGGTGCAAAGTTAACACTTTTTTATTAAATAACGGCATCTTATGCTAAGAAATATAAATGCAACAAGCGTTTTTTGACCTGTATCAACTACTTCAAATATGTGATGAAAATGACATTTTTACAGTATATTTTCAGTATTACTGTCATGTTTGTATTCCGTATTTGTAATATGGCTTTTTGTGTACAGAGAAGCTCTGTTTTTCCTATCAAATAGAAAGAAAAAGTCCAGTAAGTATGAATGGACTTACTGGACTCTTTTTTGTGTGAAATTTATCGTTATGAGTTCATAGAAATGAGGAACTCTTCGTTGTTGCGGGTATGCTGCATACTATTGTGGATAGTGTTCATTGCCTCGATAGGGTTCATGTCGGAAATGAACTTGCGGAGAATCCACATACGGTCGAGGGTTGTCTTATCCTGCAAGAGGTCGTCGCGACGGGTAGAAGAAGCCACGAGGTTGACAGCAGGGAAGATACGCTTGTTGCTGAGTGAGCGGTCGAGCTGCAACTCCATGTTACCTGTACCCTTGAACTCCTCGAAGATGACCTCATCCATCTTACTACCTGTATCAATCAGGGCTGTAGCGATGATGGTGAGTGAACCGCCACCCTCGATGTTACGGGCTGCACCGAAGAAGCGCTTAGGCTTCTGCAATGCGTTGGCATCCACACCACCCGTCAACACCTTACCTGATGCTGGGGCTACAGTATTATAGGCACGTGCCAGACGTGTGATAGAGTCGAGGAAGATGACTACATCGTGTCCGCACTCAACCATACGCTTTGCCTTCTCCAGAACGATGCCTGCAATCTTCACGTGGCGCTCGGCTGGCTCGTCGAAGGTAGAGGCGATGACCTCTGCATTCACGGTGCGAGCCATATCGGTAACCTCCTCTGGGCGCTCGTCGATGAGCAGCATCATCAGGTATGCCTCTGGATGGTTGGCTGCGATGGCATTGGCGATATCCTTCATCAGGATGGTCTTACCGGTCTTAGGCTGAGCCACGATGAGTGCACGCTGTCCCTTACCGATAGGTGAGAAAAGGTCTACTACGCGGGTACTCAGGTTGGTGGTACGACGGTCGCCGCAGAGCTCAAACTTCTCGTTAGGGAAGAGTGGGGTGAGGTGCTCGAATGGAACACGGTCTCTTACATCCGATGGGTCACGACCGTTGATTTTGTCGATGCTGGTGAGTGGAAAGTACTTTTCACCCTCATGTGGTGGACGAACGTGGCACTGGATGACATCACCAGTCTTCAATCCGTAGCGCTTCACAAAATTGGTAGCTACGTAGATATCATCTGGAGATGAGAGATAGTTGAAATCGCTGCTGCGAAGGAAACCATATCCATCAGAGAGTACTTCGAGTACACCATTGGCAGAGATGATATCAGTAAAATCATATTCCGGTTCCTGACTTACCTCCTTAGGGGCCTGTGCAGAAGCTGGTGCTGCAGTTGCTGCCGGAGTCATCGGACGGTCGAAGATATCGTATGTAGGCATGGCTGCCTGATCCTCGATAGGTAAATCTACCACTGTAATAAAATCGGTGCCATCGCCCGGGTCGCCTGTCCAGACGCCATCTGGTGTAGTCTCGGCTACAGCTGACTCTGGAGTATGTTTTGGAGTATTGTTTTCTTTTGGTTCTGTAGGAGTACTGTTCTCGTTGTGAGCATTCATCTTAGCCTGGAGCATGGCAATCAGCTCACTGTTGTCATTGCCCGAACCGTCGGCAGTAAACTGCGCCTCAGGAATCTCTGCCTCCTGGTTGTCTGATACGGGAGCTTCTTCTGTTGGCTGCTCATTGTTTGCCAGAGCTGTAGTCATAGCTTCTTCCTCAGAAACTGTAGTCTGTTCTGTTGAGCTTTCGGCATTGTCTGCCCGATCTGCATTTTCTGTTGATTGCTCAACTGTATTTTCTGCAGCCTTCATAGTTTCCTGCTGCATTTTGATGGCAGCCGCCTTGGCAGCCGCAATGGCTTCCAGTTCTGCCTTGCTCTTGCGTCCTCTGTGCTTAGGAAAAGCTGCCAGAGGATCAACGGTAGCAGGGATAGCTTGTGGAGTCTCTCCTTCAGTGGTAGTATTAGTAGCGGCAGGGCCGTTAACCTGGTTTTTCATAACATCGAAGTTTTCACCCTCGATACCATGAACAGAATATACTCGATCTTCTTTCTTGCTGGCGATACGTGTGCGTTTACGCTTTTGCGCAGCACCATCTGCTGATGCCTCTGCCAGAGCATCAAGAATCGTATAGATAATCGTCTCCTTATTGTCGCCAGATTTAATCTTGACGCCAATTTCTTTTGCAAGGTCCTTCAGTTGAACGACACTTTTTGCTGATAATTCGTCTTTGCTATACATTATTATATATTGTATATTATATGATTTTTCTATGAAATGTAGCGTTTCTACAATGGAAACACTAGATGTATTTGAACTTTTCGAGTGCAAAGATAAGCAAAAAAAATGTTTCTGCCAAATAAGATAGCTAAAAAATTTGTTTCTGCCAAATTTTTTCTGTAACTTTGCACAAAAATAACGAAAATGGCAAGTCAAATACCGTATTTAGACGTTCAAAACCTCACCAAACGATTTGGAGCTGAGGTTCTTTTTGATAATATTTCCTTCTCTATTGCAGAAGGACAGAAAGTGGGACTCGTGGCACGCAATGGCACGGGTAAATCTACATTGATGTCGGTGCTCATGGATAAGGAGGGACATGAGAGTGGTGATATCATCTATCGACGCGACTTGAAGGTGGGCTATCTGGAACAATCTCCTAAGTTTGATCCTGAGGAAAGCGTGCTGGAAGCTTGTTTCAATCATGAGGATGATCCGGAAAAGGTGCTCAAGGCGAAGCAGATTCTCACACAGTTGCATATCACCAATATGGACCAGCCGATGGGACAGTTGAGTGGAGGACAGCAGAAGCGTGTGGCACTGGCCAATGTGCTGATAGATGAGCCTGACTTCCTGATGCTCGATGAGCCTACCAACCATCTTGACCTGGAGATGATAGAGTGGTTGGAGGGTTATCTGAACCGTGGCAACAAGACCATCTTCATGGTTACGCACGACCGTTTCTTCCTTGATAAGGTATGTAATACCATCCTGGAACTCGACGATAAGACCATCTACACCTATCGTGGAAACTATGCTTACTATCTGGAAAAGCGCCAGGAACGTATGGATAATCTGCGTGCAGAAATCCAGCATTCCAAGAATCTCTATCGCAAGGAGCTGGACTGGATGCGTCGTCAGCCTCAGGCTCGAGGTCATAAGGCTAAATATCGTGAGGATGCTTTCTATGAATTGGAGAAGGTAGCCAAGCAGCGCATCGAAGACCGCCAGGTAAGATTGAAGGCTTCTACCGTATATATTGGTTCGAAAATCTTCGAATGCCAGTATGTGAGCAAGGCTTTCGATGACAGAGGAAAGAAGAAGGTGATTCTCGATAACTTCTACTACAACTTTGCCCGATTTGAGAAGATGGGTATCGTAGGTAATAATGGTACGGGAAAATCTACTTTCATCAAGATGCTCTTGGGTGAGGTGCAGCCGGATAGTGGTAAGTTTGACATTGGTGAGACTGTGCGCTTTGGCTATTTCTCACAGGAGGGACTCAAGTTCAGGGAAGACCAGAAGGTGATAGATGTCATCACGGAGATTGCCGACTATATCGATCTGGGCAATGGCAAGCACATGACGGCTTCGCAGTTCCTGCAGTTCTTCCTCTTTACTCCCGAGGAGCAGCACAACTATGTATATAAGTTGAGCGGTGGCGAGAAGCGCAAGCTCTATCTCTGTACGGTGCTGATGAGAAATCCTAACTTCCTGGTACTCGATGAGCCTACCAATGACCTCGATATCCAAACCTTGCAGGTGTTGGAAGAGTATCTGCAGGATTTCGCCGGTTGCGTAATCGTGGTGAGTCACGACCGTTACTTCATGGACAAGGTGGTAGATCATCTCCTGGTGTTCAAGGGCGAAGGCGAAATTCAGGATTTCCCTGGCAACTATACCCAGTATAGAGACTGGAGCAGGTTGCAGGAGAAGGATGAAGCAGAAAAAGCTGCAGCTACGGCTAAAAACGCAGGCAATAACAATACGGCTGCCAATGATGGTGCCGGCACGGCCAAGCGTGATGCCAACTTTGAGAACAAGCGTAAGATGAGCTATAAGGAGAAGCGTGAATATGAACAGCTGACCCAGGAAATAGAGAAGCTTACCGATGAGCAGAAAAAGTTGGAAGAAGCCCTTTGCAGTGGTACCCTGTCGGTAGAGGAATTGACCGAAAAGAGCAAGCGTCTGCCGGAAATCAAGGATGAGCTTGACGAGAAGGAAATGAGGTGGCTGGAACTGTCTGAGATGCTATAAACATTGAACTTTATGATTAGTTGGTGTGCTGTCTTTAATAATAAATATTTATAAAAGAAAATAGAAAAATGGAAATCAAGAAATCAGAATTTACGATATCTGCTCCACGCGTGAGCATGTGTCCAAAAGATAATAAGGCTGAGTATGCTTTTATCGGCCGTAGTAATGTAGGCAAATCGAGCCTCATCAATATGCTTTGCAATCATAAGGGTTTGGCTAAAACTTCTGCTACACCGGGTAAAACATTGCTTATCAATCATTTTATCATCAATAATGAATGGTATCTGGTTGACCTTCCTGGCTATGGTTTCGCCAAACGTTCGAAGACAGTACAAAAACAGTTGGAGCAGATGATCAGCAGTTATATCCTGCAGCGCCCACAGTTGGCGAATGTCTTCGTTCTGATCGATGTGCGTCATGAGCAACAGAAGATTGATCGTGAGTTCGTGGATTGGTTGGGCGAAAGCAATGTGCCTTTCTGTATTGTCTTTACCAAGGCTGATAAGTTGGGGCCGGTAAAGGCTCGTATGAATGCCGAGAAGTGGATGCACGCTCTGGAGGACCGTTGGGAGGCACTTCCTCCTTACTTCATCACCAGTAGTGAGAAGAAGACGGGTCGTGATGAAGTACTCGACTATATTGACGAAATCAATAAATCACTGGCAGGAGAGTAAAAGCCTGCTATCTGGATCTATTGGGTCAAGATATACTCAGCCGGATTCTGGTATATAATCGTGTCCGGATCAACAATATTCAGGTAAAATCAGAATATAAAAGTAATAGGATGAAACAGATAAACTGGGGATTTATCGGCTGCGGAGAAGTAACCGAGAAGAAGAGCGGACCTGCCTTCAATGAGGTAGAGGGGTCGCAGGTCGTTGCGGTGATGAGCCGTAGCGAGAAAAAGGCTCGTGGTTATGCCGAGCGTCATCATATACGAAAATGGTACACCGATGCACAGGAACTCATCGATGATCCAGATGTGAATGCAATATATATCGCTACGCCACCATCATCGCATGCCACCTTCGCCATTATGGCAATGCGTGCCGGCAAACCGGTATATATAGAGAAACCATTGGCGGCAAGCTATAGCGATTGTATTCGTATCAACCGTATCAGCGAGCAGACGGGGGTGCCATGTTTTGTTGCCTATTACCGTCGTTATCTTCCTTATTTTCAAAAAGTAAAGGAGATTATCAAAAGTGGTGCTATAGGTGATGTCATCAATGTACAGGTTCGTTTTTCTGTGCCTCCACGTGATCTGGACACCAAGAGTGGCAAGGAGATGCCTTGGAGATTGCAGCCGGATATTGCCGGTGGAGGATATTTCTACGACCTGGCTCCTCATCAGATAGACCTGTTGCAGGATCTCTTTGGAGTTATCACCCGTGCCCATGGTTATCCTGCCAACCGTGCGCATCTTTATGATGCAGAAGATACGGTATCTGCCTGTTTCTTCTTCGAAAGTGGTATTCCGGCGAGCGGCAGTTGGTGCTTTGTGGGACATGAGAGTGCCAAGGAAGACTGTATTGAGGTGATTGGCGACAAGGGTTCGCTCTCTTTCTCTGTCTTTACCTATCAGCCTATCGAGTTGATAACTAGCGAGGGCAGATCGAGCATCACCGTTGCCAATCCACCGTATGTTCAGTTGCCTATCATCAGAAATGTGATAGAGCATCTGCAGGGCATCAATACCTGTACCTGCACCAGCGTTTCTGCTACCCCGGTAAACTGGGTGCTTGATCGCGTGCTTTGGAAGAATTAGAAAGAATACCCTAAATGGGATGAGAAAAGTTGTTATTATAGTAGGACTGCTGTATCTCGTTCTGCTGCCACTGATGGCGGCGGAGCGAGATACGTTGGAATGCCCTGTAAGACAGGATTCATCTCTCATCAAGACCCTTTTCAATTCTTCGATGTTCAAGGGTAATACTCAGGACAGCTTGATTCGTGCCCGTCATGAGCGCACTTTCTTTCATCGTCTGGGTAAGACCTTCACCACCTTCTTCAGGGAATTCTCCAATATAGATGAAAGGTATATAGAACCGCAGCACTTCAATTATACGGTGATGTTGCAGAATACCAATACCTACGAGGAATATACCCTGTATGGCAAGGAGGGGCAGCGAATTTCCTTTGCGCCTGATCCTTCCTGGCGCCTGGGACCTTATCTGGGATGGCGATGGGTATTCCTTGGTTATACCCTCGACCTGAAGCATATCAATACCAAGGCTAATCATAGCAGCAAGAAGGAGTTCAACCTGAGTCTGTACAGCAGTTTGCTGGGTGTGGATCTGTTCTGGCGCCAGACGGGTAATGATTATCATATTCAGCGAATGAATCTGGGTAATCATATCAATACGGATGCTCTGAGAAAAGTATCTTTCGATGGTTTAAAGAGTAGTATTAAAGGCTTGAATCTTTACTACATCTTCAATCATCGTAGGTTCTCATATCCAGCAGCTTACTCTCAAAGTACAAGGCAGAAGAAAAGTGCTGGCTCATGGATGGTAGGACTGGGATATACCCAGCATCAGCTGGAAGTGGATTGGGATAAGCTTTCTGCCATAGTGGATGAGCGGCTCAATCAGGACGATAAGCAGCAGTTGGAGGCTAAAATTGATAGCAGTCTGATGTTCTCGAAAGTGAAGTATAGCGATTATTCCGCTACGGTGGGATATGGCTATAACTGGGTGTTTGCCAAAAACTGGCTCTTCAATGCCTCCCTCTCCGTAGGTCTTGCCTATAATCACTCCAAATCGGGAGACCCGGAAAAGGATAAGTTTGATCTGAAGAACTTCAACTTCAAGAATTTCAATTTTGATGGTATCGGCCGTTTTGGAGTGGTATGGAACAACGACCGCTGGTATGCAGGTGCCAGTACTGTCATCCATTCGTATAATTATCACAAGGATCATTTCTCAACCAACAATTCCTTCGGTTCGCTCAATATTTATGTGGGTGTGAACTTTGGAAAGAAACGAGAATATAAAAATGTAAAATGATGAAAGTAAAGCACAATTTTTTAGTTTTTGCAGCGGCATTCCTGATGGTAATGCCTGCTTTTGCCAAGACGGGCGTGGTTTATCAGCGCCAGGATAGTCTGCGAATCGTATCCTTGCTGCAGCAGGCGAAGGCGATGAAGAAAAAGCCTGCCAACTGGATGATGTGGTTTGGAAAGCAGTTTGTGGGTATTCCTTATGTGGGTGGCACCTTGGACAGAACACAGGAAGAGCTGCTCGTGGTGAATACCAGGGAGCTGGATTGTACTACCTACGTGGAGATTGTGACCGCCCTAACGATGTGTGCCAAGCATCAGGAAACCAGTTTCGCAGCTTTCTGTAATCATCTGAAGCACGTGCGCTATATCGGCGGAGAGGTAGCGTATGTAAAACGCCAGCACTATTTCACCCTCTGGGTGGATGACAATGTAAAGGAAGGCATCGTGAAGGATATTCAGAATAATCCTCCCTTCACTGAAGTCCAGACCATCAACGTAAACTGGATGTCCACCCATCCTTCCAGTTACAAGATGCTTTTGGCTCATCCGCAGTGGAAGTCGGGTATCCGTGCTTTGGAGCAGAGCATCAACGGCAAGCGCTATCGCTATATCCCGAAAGGGGAGATTCGTAACAACCAGCTTTTCAGAAATACCATCAAGGATGGTGACATCCTTCTGATGATAACCCGAAAGAAGGGATTGGACACCACGCATATTGGTATTGCTTCCTGGCATAAGGATGGATTACATCTGCTCAATGCCAGCAGCATCCACAAAAAAGTGATTGATGAACCGATGACACTTTATACCTATATGCAGAAGCATCCATCTCAGATAGGTGTCCGAGCTTGTAGGGTGTTATAAAATTTCTGAATATGAATGCTTATGTCGGAAAAGCCGTTAAATAGGGCATTTTTCACATTTAATATTTTCCCTTAAGGATAGTTGTTTTTTCCCTTAAGGGAAAATATTTTTTTCCTTAAGGCTTTTTGTTTTTTCCCTTAAGACTTATTGCTTGTTCTGATGATATTGTCAGATTTATTCTGCCATTTTGTTCTTTTCTCCCTTTTTGGCACGTTATTTGTAAAACCTATAGCAAAAACAAATAAAGTAAAACATATAAATAAACATTATAATTATGGCACAGAAAGGTAATATCGGTGTAACGACAGAGAACATTTTCCCTGTCATCAAGAAATTCTTATATTCAGATCATGACATCTTCCTCCGTGAGATGGTTTCCAACGCTGTGGATGCTACACAGAAGTTGAAGACCCTTGCTGCCCAGGGCGACTTCAAGGGTGAGATTGGTGACACAACAGTGCGTATCTCTCTAGATGAGAAAGCTGGTACCCTGACCATCAGCGACCGTGGTATCGGTATGACTGAGGAGGAAATCGATAAATATATCAACCAGATTGCATTCTCAGGTGTAACCGACTTCCTTGATAAGTATAAGGAGAATGCCAATGCCATCATCGGTCACTTCGGACTCGGTTTCTATTCTTCTTTCATGGTAGCCAGCAAGGTGGAAATCATCACCAAGAGCTACAAGGAGGGTAACAAGGCTGTAAAGTGGAGCTGCGATGGTTCACCTGCTTTCGAAATCGAGGACGCTGACAAGGCTGACCGCGGTTCAGATATCGTTCTCCATATCGCTGACGACTGCAAGGAATTCCTTCAGAAAAACAAGATTGAGGAACTCCTGAACAAGTACTGCAAGTTTATGGCAGTGCCTGTAGCCTTCGGCAAGAAGACGGAGTGGAAGGACGGCAAGAACGTGGAGACTGACGAGGATAACATTATTAATAATGTGGAGCCTCTCTGGACCAAGACTCCTAGCACTCTGAAGGATGAGGACTACAAGAAGTTCTATCACACCCTCTATCCAATGCAGGACGACCCATTGTTCTGGATTCACCTGAATGTAGATTTCCCATTCAACCTGACGGGTATTCTCTACTTCCCACGCATCAAGAACAGCATCGACATGCAGCGCAACAAGATTCAGCTGTATTGCAACCAGGTATTCGTAACAGACCAGGTAGAGGGCATCGTTCCTGAGTTCCTGACCCTGTTGCATGGTGTTATCGACTCACCGGATATCCCATTGAACGTGAGCCGAAGCTACTTGCAGAGCGACAGCAACGTGAAGAAGATTTCTACCTATATCACCAAGAAGGTGGCAGATCGTCTGAGTTCTATCTTCAAAGAGAACCGCAAGGAATTCGAGGAGAAGTGGGATGATCTCAAGCTCTTCATCAACTATGGTATGCTTTCACAGGAAGACTTCTACGAGCGCGCCAAGGATTTCGCGCTTCTGAAGGATGTTGAGGGCAAATACTTCACTTACGAGGAGTACAAGACTCTGATCAAGGACAACCAGACTGATAAGGATGGCAATCTGGTATATCTCTATGCCAACAACAAGGAGGAGCAGTACTCTTACATCGAGGCTGCCAAGCAGAAGGGTTACTCTGTGCTCCTGATGGAAGGTCAGCTCGATACACCTATGGTAAATATGTTGGAGCAAAAGTTGGAGAAAAGCCGCTTTACCCGTGTGGATGCGGATATCATCGACCGACTCATTGTGAAGGAAGATGCCAAGAAGACAGATTTGACAAAGGATCAGTCTGACAATTTGACAGAGGTGTTCCGTTCTCAGATGCCTAAGCTCGACAAGGCAGAGTTCTTCGTGGAGATTCAGGCTTTGGGTGAGCAGAACCAACCTGTGCTCATTACTCAGAACGAGTATATGCGCCGTATGAAGGCAATGAGCCAGTTCCAGGCAGGTATGAACTTCTATGGTCAGATGCCAGACAGCTATAACATCGTATTGAACTCAGACCATGCATTGGTGAAGAAGGTATTGGAGGATGCTGAGGCTAATACCGCCGAAAGCCTGAAGCCAATCCTTGCTGAGATCAAGGGACAGGAAGCTCGTCTTGCAGTGCTTCATCAGGAGCAGGGCAAGAAGAAGCCAGAAGAGATTACCCAGGAGGAGAAGGATGATGTTCACAACACAGAGAAAGCCATCAGCGATGAGAAGGCTAAGCGCAACGATATCATCTCTGGTTATGCCAAGAACAACAACATCGTTCATCAGCTCATCGACCTCGCCCTGTTGCAGAATGGTATGCTGAAGGGCGCTTCTCTCGATGCCTTCCTGAAGAGAAGTGTGGATATGATCAAGTAATTGTTGCTTTATAAAAAGTATATTACTTTACGAGATGTAACATCGAATGTTACAAATTGTTTCTAGATATGTGCTAAATGTTTAAAAACAGACATTTAGCACATTTTTTTGTTTCTTTTCTTTGGTGATATTATCTGTTTTTTGTACCTTTGCACTACTTGATCGAAGAAACAAATAAACTATAAACAGATAAAACCCTCCTGATATGAAACAAAATGTTGAATCAGAACAGGATGTTGCATCTAAAAAATGCATCATTGCTGATTATTACACAAATCATTATGACGAACTCAAGAAGTTTGTGATATCTCGTCTGCAAGTTGTGGATGAGGCTGAGGATATTGTGCAGGATATCTTTGTTCGACTTCTGCAGTCGGATCAGATGATATCACCGGTAACTCTGCCTTGTCTGGTCTATACGATGGCAAGGAACAAGATTGTCGATTATTGGCGTTGCAGACAGCAACATGAGAAGTATGAGCATTTTATTAGGAAAGGCAGTTGGATAAATAGTTCTTCTGAAGGGGTGGAGTCTATCTTTTCGGCCCGTGAAGTGAATGAGATTCTGGAGCGAGGGATTGCTCAGCTTACAGAGAGTCAGCGTTCGGTATATCGTCTGAATCTCTACGAAGATATGCCGGTTCGTCAGATTGCGGTAGTACTCAATCTGAAATATAAACAAGCAGAAAAGAAACTGGGTGTTGCCCGCAAGAAGGTTCGTGGTTTTGTTGAGAAGGCTTTGGCAGGATGAGGTCCCTTGGCTAGAGGTTTTATCACGAAAATAAGGCTGCATTCCCTTTGACAGGAGTGCAGCCTTGTTTTTATGTTTGTCTAATTTTACAATCTAAACTTAAATTCTTGATTTTAGTTTTTTTGAAATAGAATCAGTTCTCTTTGAAAGCGATGATTCGTGTCAAAGCTTTGTCAAGATAGAAAGTCTGGGTGAGTTCTTCTTTCTTGCCATCATGAGTAGTCAACTGGTAGGTGGCTCTCAGATACATTAAGGTGTCTGGGAAGGTGCCATCGTTATAGTCGATGTTCTTTTTCATATATGGCAACTGGTTCATCTCCTGACGCATAGATTTTACTCTGTTAAAGTCAATCATGGCTGTAGGAGTGAGTTGGCTGAAGCGTTTAAAGCTACAATCTTCGTTTTCCAGGTTTTCATTGAGGAAATCCTTGACGAGTGATTGAGCCTTGTGCTGGTCGCCACAGGAAGTGAGAACCAGCGCCAAGCCTAATGTCAATACGAATAGTATCTTCTTCATGATTTCATATCCTTTGTTAGGAATTCACTCAGTTCTTCTTACTTCACGCTGCGGAGGATATCCAGCAGGTGATCCCATACCATCTGAACGGTAGGTATCAGAAGTGCTTCCTCTGGTGTGTGAACATTGCGAAGGGTAGGACCGAAGCTTACCATATCGAGGTCTGGATAACGCTCTGAGAAGAGACCGCACTCCAGACCGGCATGGATACCCTTTACCAATGGCTCCTTGCCGAAGAGTTTCTCGTAACTCTTCACGGTAATGTCGGTCAGCTTGCTGTTGGCACGCATCTTCCATGCAGGATACTTGCCTCCAACGTTTACTTCGGCACCTGCCAGAAGGAAGGCTGCCTTCACGGTGTTGGTCATGTTGTCCAGGTTGCTCATCACATTGCTGCGCTGAGAAGCCACGATGTTGATGCTATTCTCGTCGGTCATCACGCTGGCAACATTGCTGGATGTCTCTACCATCTCGGCAAGTGCCTCGTCCTGACAGGTGGTGAGTGGACCATTATTTACAGCCTGTAAAGCCATGATGAACTTATCGGCTACGGCCTTCTCGATAACAGGAGCTGCATCGGCAGAACCCATGTTGAAAAGCATAGACTGCTCAGTCACGTGGAACTCATCTTCTACCTCAGATGCGAAGATATTCCAGTCTGCACGTACCTGCTCCTTTGCCTCATTCTTGACAGCAAAGACAATCTTGCCATCACGAGGGATGGCGTTATGCATCTTGCCGCTGTTGAAGCTTACCAGACGAAGGGCACCATTGAGTTTCTCGTTCTCCAGGAAGAGGAAGCGGGCAAGTACCTTGATGGCATTGGCGCGCTTCTTGTTGATGTCATCACCAGAGTGACCGCCGTTGAGACCTTTCAGGGATGCCTCCATGAAGAAGTAGCCTGCTGGAGCCTCTTCGCGGGTGAAGTGGAAGGTAGCCTTGGTAGTCTGGCCGCCTGCGCAGGATACGAAAATCTGACCCTCATCCTCTGAGTCAAGGTTGATGAGCATCTTGCCGGTCATGAAACCAGCCTTCATACCTACAGCACCTGTCAAGCCGGTTTCCTCGTCACGGGTGAAGACGCACTCGATAGGACCATGCTCGATGTCGTTGGCGGCGAGGATGGCAAGCTCGATGGCACATCCGATACCATCGTCAGCACCTAGGGTAGTACCTTTTGCCTTCAACCATTCACCATCTACGTAGGTCTGGATGGCATCCTTGTGGAAGTCGAACTCTACGTCCACCAGTTTGTCGCATACCATATCCATATGACTCTGAAGGATGATGGTGTCAGCGTTCTCATATCCTGGGGTGGCAGCCTTGCGAATCAATACGTTGCCAGTCTCATCAACTACAGTCTCAAGGTTATGGCTCTTGCCAAATTCCTTCAAGAACTCAATCATGTTCTCCTCGTGCTTGGAAGGACGAGGTATCTCGTTGATTTTAGCGAACTGCTCGAACACAAGAGCAGGTTTTAATTCATTTTTTTCCATTGATAATGTTATTTTGTATGTATTATTCTCTTATTTTGTTATTTTTGCATCAAGAAAGTCATTTATTTATGAGATTTCTTTTGCTTTTTGCCCGAAAAATCGTACCTTTGCAACGTGAAGTGCACTAAGGCACTGCAAAGGTAATAAAAATGATAAAATTAATGTTATTAAGCGTGTTAATAATTGCTATCTGCATGGCATTATTTTGCGTAAAGTTGATTTTTAAGAAGAACGGCAAGTTCTCTTCCCAGCATGTGCACGACAATCCGGGCTTGCGCAAGCAGGGCATTCATTGTGTGGTGGATCAGGACCGTGAGGCAAGAGAAGCCAACAAGGCTTATTAGAAAATAGTAATAATATAATATGATAGAAAAAATGAGAAAGAACATTTTGGGTTCAGTGGCAATCGCAGCAGTTGCTGCCCTGTCATTGGCATCATGCAACAAATCTCAGCCTCAGGTAGAGGCTAAGTCAGAGAGCAAGGCTCCTGCTGAATTGAAAATTGCTTATGTAGAGGTAGACTCTATCATGACTCAGTATACCTTTGCTAAGGAGTATTCCTCTATCTTGGAGAAGAAGGGCCAGAACATTCAGGCTACCATTGCGCAGAAGGGTCAGCAGCTTCAGGCTGCAGCAGCCAACTTCCAGCAGAAGATTCAGCAGAATGCTTACACCCGTGAGCAGGCTGAGGCTATCCAGGCTGGTTTGCAGAAGCAGAACAATGATCTTCAGGGATTGCAGCAGCGTTTGAGCAATGAGTTTGCTGCTGAGCAGAACAAGTACAACAAGGCTCTCCACGACAGCATTGCTAACTATCTGGCTCAATATAACAAGGACAAGAAGTATAGCATCATCTTCTCTAAGAGTGGTGACAATCTGCTTTATGCTGATAAGGCATACGATATTACCAGTGAGGTTATCACTGGCTTGAACAAGGCTTACAAGGGCAAGTTGAAGGGTGCAGAGGAAACTTCTGCCAAGAAGAAGTAATATTCCGGAAAATATAAACGTATTGAAATATGCTTCGTAACGAAAGATACGATTTCATATTGAATCACTTCAGAAATGCGCTGCCGAATGTGACTACCGAGTTGCAATTCGGTAGCGCATTTCAGCTTCTTGTTGCTACCTTGCTTTCGGCTCAGTGTACCGACAAGCGTATCAATATGGTTACGCCGGCTCTCTTTGCCCGCTATCCAGATGCACGGCACATGGCGAAGGCGAGTGAGGAGGATATCTATGAGCTGATCAGTTCGGTAAGCTATCCCAATGCCAAGGCGAAACATCTGGCACAGATGTCACGGCAACTGGTTGAACTCTTTGGAGGTGAGGTGCCGGAGACTGCTGATGATCTGGTGAAACTGGCTGGAGTGGGGCGAAAGACAGCGAATGTGATCCGTGCCGTTTGGTTTGGGCATGCCACGATGGCGGTGGATACGCATGTTTATCGTGTGAGCCATCGCATGGGCTTGGTGCCTCGTACGGCTGATACGCCTCGCAAGGTGGAGGATTATCTGATGAAGCACATTCCGGCAGAAGATATTCCGAATGCGCATCACTGGATTCTGTTGCACGGCAGATATATCTGCAAAAGTGCCAAGCCGCTTTGTGATAAATGCTTCTTCAATGAATATTGTCCAAAACTCTTGAAGGACAGTAAACTTTGACCTGTGAGGAGATATTTGTTAAAAAGATAGGAGTTAAGAATTGGAAGTTGTTGTGGTTGGTAGTCAACTCCTCAATCTTAACTCCTAACTATTTTTATAATCTCACCGTTTTATTCAAAAGATAATTATCCAGGATAACCATGGCTGCCATTGCCTCTACTACAGGTACGGCTCTTGGCAATACGCATGGATCGTGGCGTCCGCGAGCTGTGAGTTTGGTAGGATTTCCTTCCAAATCTACAGTATCCTGTTCCATCAGGAGGGTAGCTACTGGTTTAAAGGCTACCCGGAAGTAGATATCCTGACCATTGCTCAATCCTCCCTGGATGCCGCCGCTATGGTTGCTCTTGGTTGTGATACGAGCTGCAACATCCTGATTGATTGTAGTTTCTTGATGGTTTGCCGCATTATCAGTAGCATCCATATTCTTAGCTTTAGGAACGAAGACATCATTCTGTTCGCTTCCACGAGCAGTAACTCCGGCGAATCCTTCTCCATATTCAAATCCTTTGACGGCATTGATGCCGAGCATGGCTGCACCAAGTTGGGAATGGAGTTTATCGAATTCAGGTTCACCCAATCCTACAGGACATCCCTGGATGACGCAGGTGATGATGCCTCCGATGGTATCACCATCAGCCTTGACCTGGGCGATGAGTTCTTCCATCTCCTTTGCCTTTGTCTGGTCTGGGCAACGAACAGGATTGTCCTCTATGGTGTTGAGATCATATAGATGGTAATCCTTCTCCAGGGCGATACTGCCAACCTGCGATGTATATGCCGTAATGCTGACGCCGAGCTGGCGGAGTGCCAACTTGGCCAGGGCACCACCTACACAGCGGGCGATGGTGATGCGTGCAGATGAACGGCCGCCACCGCGATGATCACGGATGCCATACTTCTCATTGTAAGTGAAGTCGGCATGGGATGGACGGAACAGACAGCGCATATTCTCATAATCCTGAGAATGCTGGTTCTGGTTGCGCACCTCAAAGCCAATAGGGGTTCCCGTAGATTTTCCCTCGAAAACACCACTTAGAAATTCTACCTGGTCTGCTTCCTTTCGTGCTGTGGTGATGTGACTTTGGCCAGGGCGACGACGGTTGAGCTCGCTCTGGATAAAGTCCATATCGATGTCTATGCCTGCTGGGAAACCGTCGATGACGCCTCCTACAGCTATGCCATGACTCTCGCCAAATGTTGTGAGAGTGAAAAGATTGCCAAATGTATTCCTCATTGCCAAATTCTTTAGTTGATATGAAAAACGGCTATCCCAATGGTATTGAGATAGCCGCTATCGTTTATTCTCAAATTTTACTTGTTGCAATCGCAGCCGCCCTCGCAGTTGCCATCCTTGCAGTCACCGCCGCAGTTGTCGCAACCGCCGCCGCAACCACCAGCCTCACCGCTGATAATCTGAGCCATCTTGGCGATTTCCTCTGCTGTTGCCTCACGGCTCTCAAGAACCTGACCGCAGAAGTTAAGCTTCAAACCTGCCAATGGGTGGTTGAGGTCGCAAGTTACCTTCTCGTCTGTGATATTCTTGACAACAGCATTGAAGCGGTTACCATCCTCGTTCTGCAATGGGATGATAGCACCTACCTGTACGTGCTGAGCGTCAAACTGTCCATTGATAGTAAAGATCTGCTTGTCGAGGTCGATTACGCGCTCGTCATAGTGCAAACCATAAGCCTGCTCAGGATCCAACTTGAAGTCGAACTCTTCGCCCTCAGCCAAATCAACTACCTTCTCCTCGAAAGCAGGCAAGGTTACACCCATACCGCTGATGAAGAAGAAAGGACGCTCATCTGTTGTGCGCTCAATCAGCATCTCTTCGCCGTTATCACCCTTTGTTACATCATACAATGCGTATGATACTCTAATAAACTTGTTTTTGTTGTTTGATTCCATTTTATTTTATTTTTTTATTGTTTTCTATTTATGGTGCTATCTGTAGGTTATTTGATATATATAATGTACGCGCGTACATTATATATATAGTTCCTTTATACCTTGCTTGCAGGTTCTTTGTCCCAGCCTGATAGCCACTATTGTAGTTACTTCTTTCCAGTGCGCTTACGCTTCTTCATCTGTACGCTTTTCACCATTTCCATTCGCTCCAGATAGATAGGGCGCCATTTGTCGATGATGTCCTGTAATCCTTTGCTCTTGCGTGAAAGGTCTGCGTATTCCTCACTGTCAGTTTCGCCGGATTTCTTGAGTTCAAGCATTCTGGTGAGGAACTGTTTCTGATTCTCTTCTGCTACTTTGAGCTGGTTTCCCAACTTTTCGAGGCTTTCGAGGAAGGCGAGTGCCTTGTCTATATGATTTTGTTCTTCCATTGTTTCTATTGTAAATCTTCTGCAAAGATACAATAAATAATTGGGATATGGAAAAGAAATAGTAGAAATATTGGGGTTTTCGGAAAAAAAGATTCAGAGTGCTCATTTTCTATGGCTGGAAAATGGCAACTTGCCAGGCTTTTTCTTATAGCAGTTCTCATTTGAAACGCAAATGTTACTGATATTGCAAAACTGCTTACCTTTTGAATGCAAAAACAAGTGTTGGATAACGAAAAGTAGAAGAAAGAAGCCTTTTGATGTTGATATATATCAAAAAAGAGGCCCTTTAGAGCATTTTTCTTGTAAATTGTTTGCGTACACAACGAAAAGTTTGTATCTTTGCAGTGTCTTAAAGAAAAGACATCAGGATAATGTTTAACAAGAGTCCTTCTAGAGCCTCCTAGGTTATAATAGAGATAGTGTAGGTTCAGAAGATGGCTCGTAAAGTAAAGAAAGGTAAAAAGATTATGAAAAAGGTTATGATTTTGGCAGTAGCAATGTTCGCAATGGCAACAACTACTTTCGCAGCAGACGAGGCAACAAACGCAACAGCAGCTTACAACATGAATGTAAAGATGGGTAGCTTGGCTAATGCATTGTCACTCAATATTGATCAGGCAGAGGCTGTAGCTGATGTTCACAAGAACTTCACTGCTGATATGATGAATGCTGCAACTGCAGCAAAGGATGAGCGTGCAGCTATGATTGACAAGGCTGTCATTAAGGATCTCAAGTATATGCACAGCATCCTCAATGATTCTCAGTATCGCAAGTATGTGATGCTTCTGAATGCAACACTTATGAATCGTGGTTTGAAGTAATTCAATTTCGATTGAATTCTGAAAAGAAATTATAAGAGAGAGATATGAATGGACTGCAGGTTGGACGATAAGTCTGACTTGCAGTTTTTTTGTGTCTATAGGAGAGGGGAAAATGGCAATAGCCTAAAGTGTCTGGCTCATCAGTTTTAGGTATTGTCTAAAACCCCCATTATTAGGTATTGCAAGAATAAGAAAAAAGCCGTATCTTTGCACCCGTAAACAAGAATAGATGAATCGTAGGAGTACGGTAATTGTTTGAAACTATTAGTTTGTTTGAAATATAACTTTTAGATAGAATATATTAATAAAACGAATCTTGTTCGCTAATAGAAATAATTCATAATGTTTTTGTATTAAATGCTAAAGCCCATCCGTGAGGATGGGCTTTGCTCTTGTTAGTATAATTGCATTCGTAGGCTATCTGGCAGGTATCGTTTGCTACTGGTTCATCCGTACCTTCCTTTATGAAGTGAAAAGTACGTATTTTTTATAAGTGATTGAGAATGAGATAAGTTTTTATCTCATAAAAAGAAGAGGTTACGAATTAGAAATAAACAGAATGTAGCATCCTGCTGTAATTTATATAACCATCCAAAGAACTCTTTCGGTTCCAAAGGTATGGTATTTATTTGATAACAACAAATATTTTACATCCTCAAAAACTCCGTAAACCGTTACATTCATTGGCAGGTGCAACTGTTATGGAGTAATACTCTACTCACTTACTTCTTTATCGTTAATAATGCATAAATATTGGGGTTTGTATACGTTTTTTAATGTATTGCACCTTATCTTTGCTTATCGGAAATAATCCATAACCAAAGTAATAGAAATAGGAAATGGCAAAGAGCAAAAAAGACTTTACATTACTTCTCATTGCGCTCTTTTGCAGTTCTTTGGCTCATGCACAAAAGCAAGTGCCTGCAGAACGGAAAGATTCCATTGACAATGGAAGTAATATTATAAAGATAGTTGGAAATCATTCCAACAAGGGTGCGGCCAATAACGCTCTTGACGTGTTGAGTGGTCAGGCTGCTGGTGTCAATGTGACATCCAACGGTCTGGATCGCATGGCTATGCTCAATAGTGTGCGAGTACGTGGTACAACCTCCATCATCGGTGGCAATGACCCTTTAGTGTTGATTGATGGGGTTACTTCTGACGTACTTACCCTATCAACCATCTATCCTGCAGACATCGAGAGTTTTCGTATATTAAAGAATGCTGCGGAGACCGCCATGTATGGTTCACGTGGAGCGTCTGGTGTTATAGAGGTGAAAACCAAGAAAGGCACAGGACGAGGATTCCAAATCTCGTATGAGGGTAATGTGGGGTTCGAGCAGATGTACAAACACCTGGAGATGCTCAATGCTGCTGAATATGTTGCAACGGCAAAGTCATTGGGTATCTATTGCAACAACGGAGGTTTCAATACCGATAACTACAAGGTGATAACACGCACGGGTATGGTGAACAATCATTACCTTGCATTCAGCGGAGGTACGCCACAGTCAAACTATCGTGCATCTTTCGGAGTAATGGACCACAACACCATCATCAAAAAGATGGACTATAACGTTTTTGTTGCCAAAGTTGATGTAACCCAGAAAGCCTTCAATGACAGACTAACCGGAGAATTCGGAGTTTTCGGCTCTTCATTCAAGAACCATGATATCTTTGATACGCAGATGCTGTTCTATTCCGCAGCATGCCAGAACCCAACTTTCCCTGCTGGTACTGACGAGCATGGAAACTGGCTGAAAAACGAATCGGCAACGCATGTCAACCCACCCGGAATATTGCTTGAAGAGAAAAACGACTCCAAGGATTTGAACTTTGACGCACACATAAAGCTGAGCTACGATTTCAATAAGAACTGGCGTGTATCCACCTTCGGCTCTTACCTGTATGGCTCTACCGAAAACGGACAATTCTGTCCGACATGGGTATGGGCACAAGGCAACGTGTACCGTGGAGAGTTCAAGAAAGAGGAATGGCTCGGCAATGTATCTCTTGATTTCAACAAGGAGTTCGGCATACATAAGGTCTCTGCTGGAGTAAGCAGTGAATACAGAAAACTGAGAAAAACTGCTTTCTGGGTGTATGCCAAGGGAATACCTACAAACGATTTTCATTACGACAATCTCGGTGCGACGGCAGCCCGTCCATACGGTGGAACAGAAAGCACTTACGAAGACCAGTCTCTGGCTTCTGTAATGGGAAGCATCACTTATAATCTGCTTGACAGATATACCTTAGCTGTAAATGCACGCGGTGACGGATCGTCAATGGTTGGTGACAACAACACATGGGGATTCTTCCCATCTGTATCATTCACTTGGGACATGAAGAAGGAAAGCTTCCTTGCCAACATAAAACCGCTGTCAATGCTCAAACTCCGCACGGGTCTGGGACAGGCGGGCAATCTTGGCGGTATCACAGCCTACACAACCATGAACACTGTAAGGCAGACTGGCATTGTTCCGGTAAAGAGTTCTCCAACAGTAACCCTTGGTATGGTAAGAAACAACAATCCTGATTTGAAGTGGGAAACGAAGACAACGTTTAACCTCGGTGCGGACATTGGTCTCTTTGCCAACAGGCTGATGCTTACAGCGGAGTATTACTATTCCAAGACCACCGACATGCTCTACGCCTATGAGGTTCCGGTTCCACCATTCGCATACAATACATTGCTGGCAAACATCGGTTCAATGTCAAACCGCGGATTTGAGCTGGGCTTGTCCGTGCAGCCAATAAGCAAGAAGGACATGGATCTTAACATCAATATGAATCTGTCGTTTCAAAGCAACAAACTCATCTCGCTAAGTGGAGATTACAATGGAATGAGCATGTCGGCAGCGAACATCACTGCTATTGGATCATTGGATGGTGCTGGTCAAAACGGCGGCGACAACAACGTGGCCTATCAGATAGTCGGACAGCCGCTTGGCGTTTTCTACTTGCCACATTGTAAGGGGCTTGTCAAGAACGAGAACGGCAGCTATTTTTATGACATAGAGGACCTTGACCATAATGGCAATGTGGACTTAAGCGATGGAGGCGACCGATACATTGCAGGACAAGCCACACCAAAGGTGATCCTTGGCTCAAACATCAGTTTCAGATACAAGAATTACTATATCTCCATACAGATGAATGGAGCATTCGGGCACAAGATTTTCAACGGAACAGGACTGGCTTACACAAGCATGGCTTGCTTCCCAGACTACAATGTCTTGAAGGATGCTCCAAAGAAGAACATCGTAGATCAGAGAGTCTCTGACTACTGGCTTGAAAAAGGTGACTACCTGAACTTCGAGCATCTGACAATAGGCTACAATGTGCCTTTGAGGAGCAAGCTTATTCGTTCCTTGCGTGTATCATGCAACATTAGCAACCTTGGAACAATCACCGGATATAAAGGTTTGACACCAATGATAAATAGCTATGTTGTCAACAGTACGATGGGTATTGACGACAAGCGCAACTATCCATTATACCGTACTTACTCATTGGGACTGAGTGTACAATTTTAAAACGAAAAGAGTATGAAGACTATTATTAAATACATATTAGCAGCACCGTTAATGCTTTGTTTCAGCAGCTGTCTGGATGAGCATCCCAAAGACCAGCTGGATCAGGAGGCAATCTACAACAATGCTGATAATATATACAAAAACGCAGTAGCTTCCCTGTACAACTACATAGGGAGCAATCAGGAGTCGGAAGGGCTTCAAGGAACTTGCCGGGGTATTTACGACTACAATACCTTGACCACTGACGAGGCAATGAATCCAATCCGTGGTGGAGACTGGTATGATGGCGGTTTGTGGGAGAACATGTATCAGCACAAATGGAATGCCAATGATATTAATTTATATAATGTATGGAAATACCTCTTCAAGGTAATTGTTTTATCTAACCAGTCGCTTTCTATCATTGACAGTCATCAGAGTCTGCTTTCTGCAGAACAGACAAGAGATTTCACGGCAGAGGTAAGAGCTGTACGAGCCTTGTTCTACTATTATGCGATGGATATGTTCGGGCGTGTTCCTGTCGTGACATCATACGACGTGAAATTGGAGCAGGTAACGCAAAGCGAAAGAAGTGAGGTATTCAAGTTTATTGTTGACGAGTTGCAGGATGTTGCCCCACAGCTCGCCGATGAGCATTCCAACAAAGAAGGTGACTATTACGGACGTGTGACACGCCCGGTCGCAAACTTCCTGCTTGCAAAGCTTGCCTTGAATGCGGAAATATATACGGATGATAACTGGACAGATGGCAAGCGTCAGGACGGGAAAAGTATTTACTTCAATGTAAATGGCGAGAAAAAGAACGCTTGGGAAACCTGCATCTGGTATTGCGAGCAACTGCGGCAAGAAGGCTATGAGTTGGAGAGCGACTACGCATCGAACTTTGCGGTTCATAATGAAAATTCCAAGGAGAATATCTTCACAATCCCATTGGACAAGAACTTATATTTGAACGAATACCACTATCTTTTCCGCTCACGCCACTACAAACATGGCGGGGCTTATGGTGGTTCTTCCGAAAACGGCACATGTGCAACTGTTTCAACCGTCAAGGCTTTCGGTTACGGAACGGACAATGTTGACAATAGATTCAAGATAAACTTCTATGCAGATACCGTATTGGTTGACGGAAAGAAGATATATTTGGACAACGGGAAGCCGTTGGTGTACATGCCGCTTGAACTGAAACTGAACCTCAGCGACAGCCCATATAAACAGACGGCAGGCGCTCGTGTAGGCAAATACGAGGTTGATCGAACCGCCTATTCGGACGGACGGCAGGTTGACAACGATATCGTCCTTTTCAGATATGGTGACGCGCTGTTGATGGAAGCCGAGGCGAAAGTTCGCAATGGCGAGGATGGTTCAATAGAGCTGAACGCTATAAGAGACCGAGTAGGAATGCCTCATGTGGAAGCCAATTTGGACAACATTCTAAAGGAGCGTCTGCTGGAATTGGTTTGGGAAGGTTGGAGACGTCAAGATCTCATCCGTTTTGGCAAATATACCAAGGCATATGATCAAAGAACTCCATTAGAAAAGGAGTCTACCGGTTTTACAACGGTTTTCCCAATACCACAAAGATGTCTGGATTTAAACAAGAAATTAAAACAGAATCCAAGTTATTGATATTAAAGGATAAGCATTTCTGCTTAAAAGGTTCATAGTTTTCGCTTACGTGATAAAGTTTTTTTTGAAGAAAAAGTCTCATAGTCTCATTTTCTGTTGAAAATATCGACTTAAAGACTTGATAGATAATAAGATAAAAAGAATGAGACTTCTCGGTTCTGATGCCTGGAAGTCTCATTAATGTATCATAGAAGTCTCATTATTTCACTTTTTCTTTACGAGATACTTCATTCCATCTGCAAATTTCTTTTTCTTCATGATCAGCTTCATCTACTGCACATTGAAAACAGTAAACTGTCAACAATAAATTGTAAACAGTAAACTCTTATCAGTGTTGCCCAAGATTAGTTTCAATGTTTGGGCACTCGTTGCCCGCCCTACGGGCACTTGTTGCCCAGCGCTTGTTCTGTGGATGCCCGCTTGGTGGGCTGTGGATGCCCATGCGACGGGCATGGTGGGACCCACTAGTGGGCTGACTGGCACTTTTATAGTTTATTCTTTTAACAAGTCGTCAAGAAATTCATCAAGGTCGTGATCCAGGTTTTCCATCAGGTCACCACCCAGAATGATGGTATCATCGTCGGCAAGATAGAGTTCGCCGAGGTTTTCCTTGTCGTCATCTTCCAGCACGAAGCTATATGGCTTAAGGATTCCGAGATTATCAACGATCTCAGAATTCTTGCGCAAGGTGTCTCGCAAAATCTTTGCCACCTCATCATAGAAGTTCTCATCCTTGTTGTCTATCCATTGCTCAACTACGCAGCGAGTAATCTCTGTGTCGTCATCGTCAAAGGCAAGGAGTTCACCACTGTCTTGGGAAACTCTTACATGGATGTCGGTCAGCACGGCGTTTTCTTCATTTGAAGGTTGTGCTGGAAACTTTTGAGCTATCTTTTTAATAAAGCGCTCAACTTGCTGAATTGTCATCTGCTCTGTTATTTCCATAATCTTAGTGTTTTCGTGCCTCGACACGCTAGGTGTTGTTGGCTTTCTTGTTTTTTGCAAAGGTACACAAAAAAATGATATAAACAAAGAAGATGGCGAGAAAATTATAAAAAAACTATTTTTATCCGTTTATTTCTGTGTTTTTCTCAGTTTTTATGGTCTAAAATGTAAAATAGAAAACGTTTACGTTTCTTTTAATTAAATAATCTGGTGATTTTGTTTGTCATTTATAAATAATATATTATCTTTGCAAACAAATTGGAATTGCTAACTCGACTTTGCAATAAGCCACCTTAAAATAGGTGCTCTTGTGTAGGAGAGGAAAGGCTAACCTTATGAACAAGATTCGGAAATGAGTAATAAAATTAAGCATAATGGAGTAGTGGATGGAGTAGAAGAGGGCTGTGTGCGCGTGCGCATCCTTCAGTCATCTGCGTGCAGTGCCTGTAAGGTGGCTGCGCATTGCAATGCTTCTGAAACGAAAGAAAAGATTATCGAGGTGCAGGTTGCTGATGCTGTCAAGTATCAGCTGGGTGACTCTGTTGTTGTGGTGGCAGATACGGCTGTTGGCTTCCGCGCCAGCTTGTATGGCTATTTGCTGCCTCTGCTCCTGATGGTTGTGGCTTTGGTTGCCGTACTGAAGATCACGCAATCAGAGGGATATGCCGCTGTGTCTGCCTTGGGAATATTGATACCTTATTATATAGGGCTTTATCTCTTGAGAAACAAACTACGAAATAAATTAAGCTTTAGTCTTGAACCCTGCTGCTAGAATGATTATCCAGCTTTTCAGGCTCGATTACAGGATGTTGGCTGATATAGAAATAACTAGAAATATTAACAAAACAAATACAAACTATTATGGATTTAATTTTGAGTGCTGTCTTGGTACTCGGTGCCATTGCGCTGGTAGCAGCGCTGGTACTTTTCGGGGTATCCAAGAAGTTTGCCGTTGAAGAAGACCCTCGATTGGGACAGGTAGGAGAACTCCTTCCTGGTGCCAACTGCGGTGGTTGCGGTTTTGCCGGATGTTCCGGTATGGCGGCTGCGCTGGTCAAGGGTGCTGATGCCGGTAGCATCGATGGACTGATGTGTCCTGTGGGTGGTGCCGACGTGATGGGCAAGGTGGCTGATCTCCTGGGGCTGGCTGTGGCTAACACAGAGGCTAAGGTGGCAGTGGTTCGTTGTAATGGCTCTTGCGAGCATCGTCCTCGCATTGCCGAGTATGATGGTCTGCACACTTGTGCTGCCATGAATTCCTGTGGTGCTGGTGAAACCGGCTGTGGATTCGGCTGTCTGGGTTGTGGTGATTGCGTGGCTGCCTGCCAGTTTGGTGCCATCTCTATCAATCCTGAGACGGGTCTTCCTGAGGTTGATGAGGAGAAGTGTACGGGTTGTGGTGCGTGCGCCAAGGCTTGTCCACGTCACATCATCGAGCTTCGAAAGAAGGGTCCTAAGGGTCGCCGTGTTTACGTGCAGTGCGTGAACCACGACAAGGGAGCTGTGGCTAAGAAGGCTTGTAGCGTTGCTTGCATCGGATGCGGTAAGTGTCAGAAAGTCTGCAAGTTTGATGCTATCACGGTAGAAAATAATGTGGCTTATGTTGACTTCAACAAGTGCCGCATGTGTACCAAGTGTGTTGACGAATGCCCAACCGGTGCTCTCGTAAAAATTAATTTCCCAGTTAAGAAAAAGGAGGAATAATCATGAAATTGAGAACTTTTAGAATTGGTGGAGTTCACCCAGAAGAGAATAAGATTACTGCCGAGATGGCTACTCAGGTAGCTCCTCTCCCTAAGCAGGCTATTTTCCCACTTGGTCAGCACATCGGTGCTCCTGCCAAGCCTGTTGTTGCCAAGGGCGACAAGGTGAAGGTGGGAACACTCATCGCTGAGGCAGGTGGCTTTGTGAGTGCTCCTATTTACAGTTCCGTATCAGGAACCGTGTTCAAGGTAGATACATCTATTGATGCTACCGGTTATCGTAAGCCTTGTATTATTATTAATGTAGAAGGCGATGAGTGGGAGGAGAGTATCGACCGCTCTGAGAAACTCGAAACGCTTGAGGCTCATTCCGAGCTCACTCCTGAGGAAATCGTAAACCGCATCAAGGTGGCTGGAGTCACTGGTATGGGTGGTGCTGGTTTCCCAACTTTCATCAAGCTTTGTCCTCCTCCTGGAGCCAAGGCAGAGTGCGTGATTATCAACGGTGTAGAGTGTGAGCCTTATATCACAGCCGATTATCGTCTGATGATGGAGCATGCTGATGAGATTCTCGTTGGCTTGAACCTTCTGATGAAGGCGGCTAAGGTTGAGAAGGGTTATATTGGTATTGAGGACAACAAGCCTGCTGCTATCAAACTCTTCGAGGAGAAGACAGCCAATGATTCTCGTATCGAGATTGTTCCTCTTGCCAAGAAATATCCACAGGGTGGTGAGAAGCAGTTGGTAGATGCGGTTATCCGCCGCCAGGTTCCTGCTCCTCCAGCTATTCCTGTCAACGTTGGAGCAATTGTTCAGAATGTAGGTACTGCCTTTGCTGTTTATCAGGCAGTTATGAAGAACAAACCTCTCTTCGAGCGTTATACTACCGTTACCGGTAAGCAGGTGAAGAATCCAGGCAACTTCCTCGTGCGTATGGGAACTCCATTCTCTCAGATGATAGAGAACTGCGGCGGTTTGCCAGAGGGCGACAACAAGGTGTTGGCTGGTGGTCCGATGATGGGTAAGGCTGTAATTAGCCTCAACGTACCTGTAACCAAGGGAACCAACTCCATCACCGTATTGACCGATGCTGATGCTCATCGCAAGAAGGCTCACCCATGTATCCGTTGTGCCAAGTGTGTGGATGCCTGCCCAATGGGTCTGGAGCCATACTTGCTCGCTACCTTGAGCGTAGTGAAGGATTATGAGCGCCTTGAGGCAGAAGAGGTAACATCCTGCATTGCCTGCGGTTCATGCCAGTTCACCTGTCCTTCACATCGTCCTATCCTCGATAATATTATCAATGGTAAGGGTGCGGTAATGGGCATTATCAGAGCTCGTAACGCTAAGAAGTAATCCCTTTTATCACAAGAAGAGATACTTCAATCAAGAGAAATTTCATTGACGAAAGAATTTAAAAAGAAAATGAGTAAATTAATCGTTTCATTATCGCCACACGCTCATGGAAATGAGAGCGTAGAGAAGAACATGTACGGAGTGATTATCGCTCTTGTGCCTGCCATCCTCGCTTCTTTCTATTTCTTCGGCTTGGGTTCAGCAGTCGTACTGCTCACCTCTGTGGCAGCCTGCGTCTTCTTTGAGTGGGCAATTACAAAATATCTCCTGAAGGAGGAGACCAGCTTGCTCGATGGTTCTGCCATCATCACCGGTCTCTTGCTCGGCATGAACTTGCCAAGTAACCTTCCTCTCTGGATCATCATCATCGGTGCCTTGTTTGCCATCGGTGTAGGTAAGATGAGCTTCGGCGGTCTGGGTAACAATCCTTTCAATCCTGCGCTGGTTGGACGTTGCTTCCTGCTCGTCAGCTTCCCAGCCCAGATGACTTCATGGCCTATAGCCGGACAGATGCTCAGCTATACTGATGCTACAACGGGTGCTACTCCGCTGGCTATCATGAAGACAGCCATCAAGACGGGCGATGCTTCAGTTCTCAACCAGTTGCCTGATGCGATGAGCATGCTCTTCGGTGCTACAGGCGATACTTTCGGCGCCGGAACTACCGGTGAGGTTTGTGCCGTTGCGCTCTTGCTCGGTTTGGCTTACATGCTCTGGAAGAAAATCATCACCTGGCATATTCCTGTAAGCATCATCGCTACCGTATTCGTATTCAGCGGTTTGATGCATTTGGCTAATCCTGTTTATGCCAATCCTTTTGCAGTCATCTTCAGCGGTGGTCTGATGCTCGGTGCCATCTTCATGGCTACTGATTATGTAACCTCTCCAATGACTCACAAGGGCATGCTTATCTATGGTGTATGCATCGGTCTGCTAACCATCATCATCCGTAACTGGGGTAGCTATCCTGAAGGTATGTCGTTCGCCATTCTTATCATGAATGCGTTCACACCTCTTATTAACACATACGTTAAACCAAAGCGCTTCGGTGAGAAGCCTGCTAAGAAATAAGGAGGACAGAGACATGCAGAAATTAGAATCATCATTAAAGAACATGGTGCTTGTGCTGGTGGGCGTTGCGCTCATCGTAGGTGCTGTTCTTGCATATATCAATCATCTTACATCTGGTCCTATCGCTGAGAAGGCTGCACAGAGTCTGGCTTCCGGTATTAAGAGTGTGATGGGCACAGAAGAACTCCAGGTGGCTGAGCCTGAAGAGGTAAAGCAGGAGTTTGGCGGTAAGGAATTCTCTTTTACCATCCACAAGTGCTCTGACAAGAGCGGCAAGCAGCTGGGTGCTGCCGTAGAGAGTACTACCGGTGGTTTCGGTGGCGATCTGAAGGTGCTCGTAGGCTTCGATACTGAGGGCAAGATTATGGGTTATACTGTGCTTCAGGCTTCAGAAACTCCAGGTTTGGGTGCCAAGGCTGCTACCTGGTTCCAGAAGGACGGAAAGGGTAGCATCATCGGTAAGACTCCAAAGGATGGCGACCTCCACGTATCTAAGGACGATAAGAGTGGCAATGCCGTAGACGCCATCACTGCTTCTACCATTACCAGCCGCGCCTTCCTCAAGGCTATCAACCAGGCTTATGCCGTTTATGCCAAGAAGGATGTTGACGGCGAGAGCGGTGCATCTCAGAAAGCAGATGCAGAGAGTGGTGCATCTAAAGTTGAACATAACGAAAAGAAAGGATAAACCGATATGAGTAATGTTAAGATTTTGATGAACGGACTCATCAAGGAGAATCCAACCTTCGTGTTGCTTCTCGGTATGTGTCCTACTTTGGCTACAACAACCAGCGCCATCAATGGTCTCTCTATGGGATTGGCTACCATGGCGGTGCTGATCTGTACCAACTTTGTTATCTCCTGTATCAAGAAGATTACACCCGATATGGTTCGCATCCCTGTGTTTATCGTAGTGATTGCAGCCTTCGTTACTATCCTTCAGATGGTGATGAGCGCTTATGCTCCTGACAGCATCAACCAGGCATTGGGTATTTATATTCCGCTGATTGTAGTAAACTGTATTATTCTGGGTCGTGCAGAGAGTTTCGCTGCCAAGAATTCTCCGGTTGCCAGTCTGTTTGATGGCATTGGTTGCGGTTTGGGTTTCACGCTCGGTCTTACCATTCTCGGTAGTGCCCGTGAGATTCTCGGTGCCGGAAGCGTATTCGGAATCACCCTGTTGCCAGAGACCACCAACATTCTGGTGTTCATTCTGCCTCCTGGAGCGTTCCTCACATTAGGATACATTATTGCTATATTTAATAAGGTTAAGAAATAGAAATTATGGAATATTTATTGATATTTATCTCTGCGATATTCGTCAACAACATCGTCTTGTCGCAGTTTCTCGGTATCTGTCCATTCCTGGGCGTATCGAAGAAAGTTGATACAGCCATCGGTATGGGTGGTGCCATCGCTTTTGTCTTGACCCTGGCAACCATCATTACCTGGTGTGTTCAGAAGTATGTACTCGATCCGTTCGGATTGCAATATCTCCAGACCCTGGCATTCATCCTCGTGATTGCAGCTTTGGTTCAGATGGTAGAGATTATCCTGAAGAAGGTTTCTCCTGCACTTTATCAGGCACTCGGCATCTTCCTGCCTCTGATTACTACCAACTGTGCTGTGCTGGGTGTGGCCATCCTGGTTATTCAGAAGGACTACAATCTCCTGGAGAGTGTGGTTTATGCGTTCTCTACAGCTCTCGGCTTTGCCCTGGCTCTCATCGTCTTTGCCGGCATTCGTGAGCAGCAGGCGCTGGTTCGCATTCCTAAGGGTATGCAGGGCGTAGCCATCGTGATGGTTACAGCTGCTCTCCTCAGTCTTGCCTTCATGGGCTTCTCTGGTGTAGACGGTGGCTTGAAGGCTTTGTTCGGATTGGAGTAAAAAGATAGTATTAGTTAGTTAAAACGCCCTGAGAGGGCAAAAGCATTATATATGGTTGATGCTTTTGCGCTTTCAGGGCGTTTTTTATTGGCTGCTTTTCCAGCCTACCAGTCTGTCGGTTCTATCTCCCGTGCCTCGATAATAGATGAGGGCATCATAGCGGTTGGTCGTCTGGAAGAAGTTACCCTCCGTACTCACGGGTTGCGTACTGCCGTCGCTTTTGAGCACCAGATACTGGTAGCTATAATAACCTTGTTTGAGCAGCACGGTGGCGTGATAGCTGTGGTCGGCTTCGTTGTATTCCATCCGATAGGTAGGCGAAAAGCGATCGTAGGTCCAGTCTGCATTCAGATATACGTCGCCTGGCTGGCGATTGGTCTGTAGCCGGAAATGTACCGGTGCATACTCGCATGTGAAATGATTATCCTCGTTATCGCTGTTGCGCACGTAGAAGGAGCCTTTGGCGCTCTCATCGTGTACGTAGTTGGGGCGAGGAATGTCGGGCATTACATAGACCTGGTATTCTTCTCCATCCCATTTTATCTCTTCGATTCCCATCGTAGGATGATCCATGTCGAGCAGTTCGAATTTTCGGTATTCATTTCCTGCATCGAATATCAGATGGCGGTTGTGCTTCCATTGCAGCCCCTCTGAGCTGATATAATCAGGTTTGGCATTCCATACTGCCTGATCCCAACGTCCGTTCTGCAGCACCACGGTTTTGATTTGCTGTGAGGGGTTGGTTACCTTTAGGTTGTCGTAGTTCACATTCATACTTACCTGCTGATGCTGCTTGTTGATGTCGATGTCCGTATTCGAAGAATATCCGATGGCAACCTGCACCTGTGGCTCTACTACCATAAAGCAGGCGGTGAGTATCTTTCTGCCGTCCTTATCGGTAGCTTCATCCTCTTGGTTGTTCGTCTCCGCATTGTCATCATAGATGGTGAGCTTGTAGTTTCCGCTCATGGTGATGTGGCAGTTCTCGTTGGGGATTGTGAGGCGATAGTGGGTGTAGAGATGGTTGGTGTTGAGCGATTGCTCGATGTTGTCGATGGCTTGCTCTTGGTTCCATCCCTTCAGATAGTCAGTCTCGAAGAGTCCCTGTGATACCTTCCAGTTGGCATCGCAATGTTCTATCCTGTAGGTGTATCGATGATAATCGTGGGTCATGTCATCGAAGTCGATGTGGATGGGTTGCCCGTTCAGCTGGGTAATGGGAAGGGCTTGCCAGTCGGTGCCCGCCACTACCTGTAGGGTGGTGATGCGCTGACTGTATATCTCGTGTCTCTGCGACCGTGAGGGCAGAGCAGCGAGGGCGAGAAGTATATGGAGAGTCAATATCTTTTTCATACTTGCAAAGATACGGTAAAAAGGGGGAATGTAGTCGATAGGGGAATCGAACCCCTATGCCAAGATTGAGAATCTTGTATCCTAACCATTAGATGAATCGACCAACGGTGCAATTTTGAATAATGCTTGCGGAAGGTGGGGGATTCGAACCCCCGGTACGGTAACCCGCACGTCAGTTTAGCAAACTGGTGGTTTCAGCCACTCACCCAACCTTCCTGTTGGATTCATTTCTGAATCATCAAGCATCGTTCTCAAATGCGATTGCAAAGGTACAACTTTTTTTTGGTTCCACCAAATTTTTCCTTTACTTTTTTGCTTTTATGATGGGTAATTGTCATTTATCCACAACGGCGATAGCGTTACCTGCGTAGGGATAAAAAAATAACTTGCAGTAGTCTTTTCAACTAATTGCAAGCTTACTAACAATAACCAATACATGAAAAACACTTAGTAGTCGATAGGGGAATCGAACCCCTATGCCAAGATTGAGAATCTTGTATCCTAA
>JAJWLX010000129.1 GCA_021636625.1 Prevotella sp.
ATCAAAGCCTCAGATTTCGAAAGATTTCTGAGGCTTTTTTGTTTTCACGCAGATTTTATTCTTTCTCACGCGAATTGTTTTTTAGGTCACGCAGATTTCGCAGATGACGCAGATTTTTCTTTGCTGCTTTTTCTTTTTCACACTGATTTCACAGATGTGCGCAGATTTTTGACCTGTTCGGTCCTGTATGACGCAGAAAAAACTGGACCAACCTTAAAGGTCAGCCCAGTTTGATATGGAGAGATTATTTGTTTCTACGATGATTACGTGTCTTCTGCTTCGACTTCTTTGTTTTCTTGGAAGAAGTACTAGTTGCAGGTTTTTCCTTGCGTACAGGAGCAGAATCGCCGGCTAGGGCGAAATCCAACTGCTTCTTCTCCAGGTTGGCTTGCGCCACCTTGATGCGGATAGCATCACCTAATTGGTACTTGTTGTGATGACGACGACCAATCAGACAGAAGTTCTTTTCATCGAAGTCGTAGTAATCGTCTGCGATGTCTCGCATCGGAATCATACCTTCACAATGGTTCTCATCAATGGTGGCGTAGATACCGTAAGAGGTAATGCCGCTGATGTGGGCATCGAATTCCTCACCGAGCTTATCGCCCATGAATTCTACCATCTTGTATTTGATACTGTCTCGTTCTGCATTCTGTGCAATTTGCTCCATGTCGGAGCAATGTTCACAGAGTTCCTCGTAATGTTTCTCGTTGGCACTTCTGCCGCCCTGTGCATACTTGGTAAGCAGGCGATGCACCATTGTATCCGGATAACGGCGGATCGGCGAGGTGAAGTGAGTGTAGTATTCGAATGCCAGACCGAAGTGACCGATGTTGTGGACGGAATACTTTGCCTTCATCATTGCACGGAGAGCTACCATCTGGATGAGGTTGTTCTCAGGCTTGCCTTCGCAGTCAGCCATCAACTTGTTCAGGCTTCTGGCTGTGGCGCCCTTGGTGCCCTCGGTCTTCATCTTATAGCCGAACTTCACAACGAATTCACGCAGGGTTTCCAGCTTCTGTGGGTCTGGATTATCGTGAATACGATAAGGAAGCGTCTTTGGCTTCTTTCCCTTTTTCACCTTTCCGATACTTTCAGCCACCGTACGGTTGGCTAGGAGCATGAATTCCTCTACGAGTTTGTTGGCGTCCTTAGAGCGCTTGTAGTAGCAGCTGATAGGCTTGCCTTTCTCGTCAATATCGAAATGCAGTTCTTCTCGGTCGAACTTCACGGCTCCATTCTTGAATCTTGCAGCACGAAGTTTCTTTGCCAGTCTATCAAGAGTGATGAGCTGGAGTGCATTCTCACCCTGGTATGGATGCTCTTTGGTTTCTGCCGGAGCCGGTTCGCCGGTACCATCCACCACGCCATTGGCTTCGAGAAGTTCCTGTACCTCTTCATATTTATAGCGTCGGTCGCTCTCGATGACGGTATGCACGATGCGGTAGTTCTTGACCTCGGCATTGTTGTCGAGTTCAAAGATGACGCTGTATGCCAGTTTTTCCTCGTTAGGGCGAAGCGAACAGATGAAGTTGCAGAGACGCTCAGGGAGCATCGGGATGGTGCGATCTACGAGATAGACAGATGTGGCACGCTTCACAGCTTCCTTGTCGATGATGCTGCCTTCTGTGACGTAGTGCGAAACATCGGCGATGTGAACACCCACCTGCCAGTTGCCGTTCTCCAATCTCTGAATACTCAAGGCATCGTCGAAGTCTTTGGCATCCTTCGGGTCGATGGTGCAGGTGAAAACCTTTCTGAAGTCTTCTCGCTCCTTGTAGTCCTGCTCTGTGATTTCTCCTGAAATCTTGTTGGCAGCATCCTCTACGTTCTTCGGATACTTGTAAGGCAATCCATATTGGGCGAGGATAGAGTTCATCTCTACATCGTTGTCACCCTTCTGTCCGAGGATATCCACAACCTCACCGATAGGACTCTTGTTTTCTCCATCCGGCCATTCTATGATTCGTACCACCGCCTTGTCGTCGGTCTTTCCACCCTTCACCTTTCTTCTTGGAATGATGATGTTGTGAGCGAAGACATCGCTTGGTGTAACAAGGTAAGCCAGATCCTTATCCACTTTCAATCTACCAACGAAGGTATCTTTTGCACGTTCCAGGATCTTGTTTACCTGTGCTTCCTTGATGTGGTTCTTTCGGCGTGCGAGGAAAGTGAATTCCACTCGGTCGCCATTGAGCGCTCCCATAGAGTTGCGTTCAGAAACGAAGATCGGATTTTCTTCGCCATCAGGGATGACGGAGTTCTTGCCATTTGCCTTTCTAACAAACTTACCCTCCATCACCTGCACGCTTTGGTTCAGGCGATACGAATTATCACTTACCTTTGCCAGATAGTCATCCCATGCCATTTCCTCCATGATGTCGATAGCCAGCATCTTGAGCGGATGCGTGGTGAGATGGAGGGAACGGAATATTTCTTTAAAGCTGAGCGTTTCGCCCGGCCTTTCGGCAAAGAATTGCTGCAGAATCTCAGTGAGCTGCGCCTTGTTCATTCTTTTGCCGCCTTTTTTACCTTTTCCCATAATTACGACTGTTATATGACTGTTTATAGTTTTATAAGGCAAAGAAACAAAAAAAATCGGAGAATACAAAGTTTCTTGGCATCTTTTTTTGTTTTTTATTAAATATGTAACAAAATAGGCCACTTATTTCTCCTTTCTTTCTATATCAAGAGTAGAAAAACGGTATATAATAAATAGTAGATAGAAAAGAGCGCTTTGTTTCTTTTTAACGATGTTCATTGGTTTAGGATGTTACAATCCTGTTACAATTTGAAATATCCTTGCTTAATATTTCGTAATAAGCGGATTTCTTATTATATTTGCAATCGAAACGTAACAAACATTTCCACAAATACAAATAATTATGGATACAAGTCAATATCTTGTGATTTTTTTTCAGATCCTCGGTTCTTTGGCATTGCTCATCTATGGTATGAAGGTGATGAGTGAGGCTTTGCAGAAGATGGCAGGATCTCAGTTGCGCCACATTTTAGGAGCTATGACTACCAACCGATTTACGGGAATGCTTACAGGTACCTTTATTACCTGTGCTGTTCAGAGTTCCTCTGCAACCACCGTGATGACGGTTTCTTTTGTGAATGCAGGTCTGCTCACCCTGGCCCAAGCCATTTCCGTGATTATGGGTGCCAACATCGGTACCACTTTTACGGCATGGATTATGTCGCTGGGTTATAATGTAGATTTAACCATCGTGGTTTTCCCTGCGTTCTTCCTCGGCATTATGCTGATATATAGCAAGAAGCGCCGGTATTTTGGAGATTTCCTTTTCGGTATTGCCTTTCTCTTCTTCTCGCTCGTTCTGTTGAGCAGTGCAGGCAAGGCTCTCGATCTGGAGCATAATCCGGCAGTTATCGACTTCTTCGGTTCCTTCGATACGAAGAGTCATTTCACCATTGTCGTCTTCCTTTTGATAGGTACGCTTATTACCTGCATCGTACAGAGTTCTGCTGCGGTGATGGCGATTACCATCCTGCTCTGTTCTACGGGAGTGCTTCCTATCTATCTGGGTATTGCGCTGGTGATGGGTGAGAATATCGGAACCACTGCTACCGCCAACCTTGCTGCTTTGGGTGCCAATGCCCAGGCTCGCCGTGCGGCTTTGGCTCATCTGGTGTTCAATGTGTTTGGTGTCATCTGGGTTCTCTGCCTGTTCTATCCTTTCGTGGATTTCGTCTGCTCTATTGTGGGCTACGATCCTGATGGCGGTATGTCGGCTGCTCAGAAGGCGAAGTTGTTGCCTATCGTCCTGGCGATGTTCCACACCTGCTTCAATGTCTGCAATACGGGTGTACTCATCTGGTTTATCCCACAGTTGGAAAAGGTGGTCTGCAAGCTTATCAAGCCTAAGGCTGACAAGGAGGATGAGGATTTCCGCCTGCGTTTTATCCAGGCTGGTATCATGAAGACACCGGAGCTTTCTGTCTTCGAGGCACAGCAGGAAATCGGCAGTTTCGGTGAGCGCATTCATCGTATGTTTAGTATGGTGAGAGAGTTGATGGATACCCAGGATGCCAAGACTTTCGACAAGCTCTATGAGCGCATCGAGAAGTATGAGGGTATTTCGGATAATATGGAGATTGAGATTGCCAAGTATCTGGATCAGGTGAGCGATGCCCATCTGAGTGATGATACCAAGGCGAAGATTCGTTCGATGCTGCGTGCGATTTCCGAGATAGAGAGCATTGGTGACAGTTGCTACAACCTCGCCCGCACCATCAAGCGCAAGGGAGAGAACAAGGAGGAGTTCACTGCCAAGCAGAATGAGAATATCCATCAGATGTTCAAGCTGGTAGATGAGTCGCTTACCCAGATGAACTTCATGTTTGCTCACGATCGCCAGAGTATCAACATGAACCATACCTATAACATTGAGACGGAAATCAACAACTTCCGTACGCAGTTGAGAAACCAGAATCTGGATGATGTGGATAACCATCTCTACACCTACGGCGTAGGAACCCTGTATATGGATATCATTCAGGAGTGCGAGAAGCTCGGCGATTACGTGGTAAACGTAGCCGAGGCACGTATGGGAACCAGAGCTTCGGCATAATTGGCTTTTTGATATAAAACGAAATCGCCCTGTAAAAGCAAAAGCATCTCATTCTAAAGCTTTTGCTCTTACTATTATATTTGCACTTGGAAAAATAAAGAGGTGAAAATCTTTATATCTGC
>JAJWLX010000027.1 GCA_021636625.1 Prevotella sp.
ATACGGCCAAATCCGTTAATACCAATCTTAATCATTGTTCTAATATTTAAATTAAAAGTTTAAAAATTATATCTTTTAAGCTATCAAGCGAATCCGAAGGAGCTGATAACACCTTTTTTCATCCCTATCAAGCATTTTTTCTTCTTTTCGAGCGCAAAGTTACAAAAAATTTTCTAACTTTGCACACGAATAGAGTATTAAATAAGTTAAAAAAAGGCGATAGAACTCGAATATTACCTATTTTTAGCACTTTAAGATGCCATACTGACAACTCCATATAGCAAAATGCAATTATTAAAAGGAAGTAGAATATGACACCAGAAGATAAAGTGAAAGTTGCGACTGAAACTTACACCTTATTATATAAAGGGGAAAAAGCTTCATCGTACACAGAAAAGCAAAAAATGGATCATTTCAAGGAAAGTATTAATCATTATAAACATTAAAGACTATGGGTAAATTTTTGAATGAATTCAAGCAATTCGCCATGCGTGGAAATGTGCTCGACATGGCAGTCGGTGTAATCATCGGTGGTGCTTTCGGCAAGATTGTAAGCTCTGTAGTAGATGACATCATCATGCCTCCTATCGGATGGCTCATTGGTGGCGTCAACTTCTCCGACCTCAAAGTCACTCTTCCATCAGTAGAGATGATCGGTGGTGAGAAGCTTCAGGCGGCAACCATCAACTACGGTAATTTTCTCCAGACCACTCTCGACTTCCTCATCGTTGCCTTCTGTGTATTCCTGCTCATCAAGGTAGTGAATAAGGTTACCGCCAAGAAGGAGGAAGAGAAGCCTGCTGAAGCTCCTAAGGCTCCAGAGCCTACCCAGGAAGAGAAGCTACTGGCAGAGATACGCGATTTGCTGAAAGAGCAGAAGGGATAACCACTGTTTTTTCATGGCAGGATAAAAAAAGAAGACAGGAATGAGAGGATATGAATATTTGCCGAGTCTAGTGGCAACACCCTTCTGTTGTACGACTATGATGGTTTTGAGGATTATATACAAGAAAGGGGATTTGTTGACAATCAAGCTGTTACGTCAACGAATCCCCTAACTTATTGAGTTTAAATTAATTCATCTTTATTTAAGTGGCTGTTTATCGGCAATCCGACTACTCCCACTCGATTGTCGAAGGTGGTTTTGAAGAGATATCATAGCAAACGCGGTTAACGCCCTTCACCTTGTTGATGATCTCATTACTTACCTTAGCCATGAAGTCGTATGGAAGATGAGCCCAGTCGGCAGTCATCGCATCAGTACTTGTTACGGCACGCAAGGCAACAGGATGCTCGTATGTACGCTCATCACCCATCACACCTACTGAACGGACAGTAGAAAGCAATACGGTACCAGCCTGCCAAATCTGATCGTAGAGAGAAACCTCAATCTCGCCATTCTGCATGTCAGCAGGAACACCAGCAGCCAGGACGCGGCGAGCTTCCTCACCACTCAACTTCACCTTATACTCACGCAAGCCACGGATATAGATATCATCTGCATCCTGAAGAATGCGTACCTTCTCTGGAGTGATATCACCCAAGATACGAACAGCCAAACCAGGACCTGGGAATGGATGACGGGTAATCAGATGCTCAGGCATACCCATAGAGCGACCTACTCGACGAACCTCGTCCTTGAACAACCACTTCAAAGGCTCGCACAACTGAAGGTTCATCTCCTTAGGAAGACCACCTACATTGTGATGACTCTTGATTACCTTGCCTGTGATGTTCAAGCTCTCGATACGGTCAGGATAGATAGTACCCTGAGCCAACCACTTGGCACCAGTCTGCTTCTTAGCCTCAGCATTGAAAACCTCCACGAAGTCGCGGCCGATAATCTTACGCTTTTCCTCAGGATCAGTAACACCAGCCAAGTCAGCAAAGAACTTCTCTGAAGCATCAACACCAATCACGTTCAGACCCAAGCACTTGTAATCCTCCATTACATCACGGAACTCATTCTTTCTGAGCATACCGTGATCTACGAAGATACAGGTGAGGTTCTTGCCGATAGCCTTGTTCAAGAGAACAGCAGCTACGCTGGAATCAACACCACCAGAAAGACCCAAGATAACCTTGTCGTCGCCCAACTGCTCCTTCAACTCAGCTACTGTAGTCTCAACGAAAGAGTCAGCACTCCAATCCTGCTTGCTACCGCAAATATCTACCACGAAGTTCTTCAGAAGCTGTGTACCCTGCAAAGAGTGGAACACCTCTGGGTGGAACTGTACTGCCCATACAGGCTGCTTGGTAGAAGCATAAGCTGCATACTTCACATTGGCTGTAGAAGCGATGCACTTATAGTCCTCAGGAATCGCAGTGATGGTATCACCATGACTCATCCAAACCTGAGAGTTCTCGATGAATCCCTTGAACAAAGGATTCTCCTTGTCGAACTGCTCCAAGTTAGCACGACCATACTCACGACTGTCAGCAGCCTCTACCTTACCGCCCTGAGCGTAAGAGAGGAACTGAGCACCGTAGCAGATGCCAAGCACAGGAATGCGGCCAATAAACTGGCTCAGATCTACCTTGAAAGCTTCCGGATCATGAACGGAATAAGGGCTACCGCTCAAGATGACCCCAATGACAGATGGGTCATCCTTTGGAAACTTGTTGTAAGGCATAATCTCGCAGAAGGTATCGAGCTCACGAACACGACGGCCGATCAGCTGTGTGGTCTGTGAACCGAAATCCAAAATAATAATCTTCTGTTGCATAATATATTTAACTTTGAAATTTGAACTTTGAACATTGAACTTTATGATTAGCAAAGACTATTGAATTCTTCACTCTTCGTTCTTCACTCTTCACTTTCTCTGCTCTTCACTTTAACTCTTTCAGGAACGCTTCCGCTTCCTTCAGCGTCTCCTGCTTTCCCACATCCATCAGTTTGAGGTCGTTTTTCACGTATCCCTCAATGCGAACCATATCGCAATGCTTCAGATAGAAGTCCATGATTGGGAACTTATCCGGTTCATCCTCCATCAGCGGGAAAAGCGATGGGGCAACCATGTGGATGCCAGAGAAGGCATACTTCTGATAATCTTCTGGATTGAGACCAGGATAAGGACTTTTCACCTCGCCTGTCTCTATATTCGTCCAGCCAACCAATCGCATGGTATCATCGAAGAGGAGATAACGCTTGGTCTTGCGTTCGCTCACCAGAAGTCGGGCAGCCAAGGGAGCCTTCTCCTTCACGGGATCCGAAGAATCATCTAAAAGTTCCTTCGACTCCATCTGGTAAAATTTCTTCAGATCCACATTGCTCAGAATATCCACATTATGAATGAGGATAGGCTCTGTCTGATCGAAGAGTGGCCACGCCTTCTTGATACCACCACCCGTTTCGAGGAGCTTTTCGCTCTCATCGCTGATACGGATGTCCATACCGAAATTCTTATTATCACGAAGATAATCGATGATTTGTTTAGAGAAATGATGCACGTTCACCACAATACGAGTGAAACCGGCATCCTTCAACTGAAAGATGACACGTTTGAGCAAAGGTTCTCCCCCGACACTTACCAATGCCTTCGGAATGCGATCAGTAAGTGGCTTCAGGCGAGTGCCCAAACCTGCTGCGAATATCATTGCTTGCATCATTGCTAAATAGCTATATATTAATGTGCGTGCAAATTTACTAACTTTTTGCGAGATAGCCAAATTTGCACACTAAATATTATTGTTTTGCAGGCAAAACCTGCTCGATATGCTGTTCTCTATGACATATTTGCACTTCTACGCCAAACTTCTCGTGGATATGTTCGGCAAGATGCTGGGCAGAATACACACTGCGATGCTGACCGCCCGTACAACCGAAACAGAACATCAGGGAGGTGAAACCGCGCTGGATATAGCGATTCACGTGATGGTCTGCCAACTTATAGACACTCTCCAGGAACGTCAGGATCTCACCATCATCCTCCAGGAATCGGATCACAGGCTCATCCAATCCCGTAAGTTTCTTGTAAGGTTCATATCTACCTGGATTGTGGGTACTTCTGCAGTCGAATACATAACCGCCGCCATTTCCTGACGGATCTTCAGGGATTCCCTTCTTAAAGGAGAAGCTGAATACCCGCACAACCAGCGGTCCCTTGCCATCATACTTGGAATAAGTGGCAGGTCCATCCTGCGGATGCGCACGGTAGATATTGTTATCTGTAATCTTATAACCATCGGCACGGGTCATAGCCGCACTCTCGATGCGCTTAAACTGCGGCAACTCCGTAAGTCGGCGCAGCATATCCATCATATAAGGATATGGGAAAACCTTCTCGCCCATCTTCAGCAGATCACGCAGATTCTGGATAGCAGGCGGAATACTCTCGATGAAGTGCTTCTTGCGCTCGAAATAGCCACGGAATCCATAGGCACCCAACACCTGCAAGGTACGGAAGAGCACAAAGAGACTCAGGCGATGCACGAAATGACGCACAGATGGTACCTCGGTATAGTTTTTCAGCGACTGATAGTACTCCCATACCAACTCGCGGCGGAGCTTGAAGGAATACTTGGCTGAAGCCTGCCAAAGGAAGGAAGCCAGATCATAATAGAAAGGTCCCTTTCTGCCACCTTGGAAATCAATAAAGTACGGATTGTCATTTTCGTCTAACATTATGTTGCGAGCCTGGAAATCGCGATAGAGGAAACAATCCATCTTTTCTGACGTCAAATCCTTCGCAAAAAGACGGAAGTTGGCTTCCAACTTCAATTCATGGAAATCCAAATCTGTCGGTTTCAGGAAACAATACTTGAAATAGTTGAGATCGAAGAGCACACTGTCCACATCAAACTCCGGCTGAGGATAGCAGTTGGACCAATCCAGCCCACGTGCACCACGCAACTGGATGTTAGGCAACTCACGGATCGTCTTCTTCAGGAGTTCTTTCTCCTTCTGATTGTATCTACCGCCAGCCTCTCTTCCGCCCTTGATGGCATCGAAGAGCGAAGTTCCGCCCAGATCAGTCTGGATATAACAGAGTTCATCATCACTCACAGCCAGAATCTTAGGAACTGGCAACTGACGGAGGTTGAAATGATTAGCCAGATACACGAAGGCGTGATCCTCATCACGGCTCGTACCGATAACACCTATCACCGTATCCCCATCCTGCTTGATGATACGGAAATATTGGCGGTTACTCCCCTGCCCTGCCAGCTTGATGACATCAGCAGGCTCTTCGCCAGCCCATTGCTTGTAGAGATTAATTAGCTTTTCCATCATCATTCAATTTTCTGCGTTTTCTGTCATCACCTATCTTCTGTGCGAAGTTATCACCGATGAAGAGAAGCAATAAGATACCTAGCGTAGTGAGGAAAGAATTCGTAGTTGTCATTCCTAACTCCGCCTTTGTTATATAAATCAGTCCTCCGATAACGATCAGGAAGACCAATGCCTTTTTCCAATCAATATTATGCATGATACTCAAAAAACTATTTGTTCTGCAAAGATACAACATTTTTCTGAGCTAGCCATAAGATTAAGCATATTTTTGAGATGAGCACAAAAAAAAAATCGGATGTCTCACGACAACCGATTTTCAAAAACAAACTACTTAAAAACTAATCTACTAAAACAAATCAAAAAAATATCTTCATCGACCTTGCGGTCGGTATTACCTTTTCTTTTCGCTTGCAAAGTTACAAAAAAAGCGTATTAGCACCAAACAATTTTGCGATTTTTTGCATATCAATTGCTAAAAAAACAAAAAAATAGGGATAATTCTCTGAGAATCATCCCTATTTGTTATATTTAGGTTGCAAAAACGCACTCTATTACATCATGCCGCCCATACCTGGAGCTGCAGCAGGTGCAGCTGGAGCTGGCTCTGGTTTATCAACCAATACGCACTCTGTTGTCAGGAACAGACCAGCGATAGAAGCTGCGTTCTCCAAAGCGACACGCTCAACCTTAGCAGGATCTACGATACCAGCCTGACGCATATCCTCGTAAACATCCTTACGGGCATTGTAACCAAAGTCACCCTCGCCCTCGCGAACCTTATTGACGACTACAGAGCCCTCGCCACCTGCATTAGCTACAATCTGACGGAGAGGCTCCTCGATAGCACGCTCTACGATGCGGATACCTGTTGTCTCATCAGCGTTGTCACCCTTCATATCCTTCAAAGCCTCGAGAGCACGGATATAAGTAGTACCACCACCAGCAACGATACCTTCCTCGATAGCTGCACGGGTAGCGCAGAGAGCATCGTCAACACGATCCTTCTTCTCCTTCATCTCTACCTCAGAGTTAGCACCTACGTAGAGAACAGCAACACCACCAGCGAGCTTAGCCAAACGCTCCTGAAGCTTCTCCTTATCGTATGAAGACTTGGTGTTCTCAATCTCGTTCTTGATCTGAGCTACACGATCCTGGATATTAGCCTTCTCACCATGACCGTTTACGATAGTTGTATTGTCCTTGGTAACAGTAACCTTGTCAGCAGAGCCCAGCATTTCCAATGTTGCCTGCTCCAACTTCAAGCCCTTCTCCTCAGAAATGACAACACCGCCTGTCAACACAGCGATATCCTCCAACATAGCCTTGCGACGGTCGCCGAAACCTGGAGCCTTTACTGCACAGATCTTCAAACCGCCACGCAAACGGTTAACAACCAATGTTGTCAAAGCCTCAGAATCAACATCCTCAGCGATTACCAACAAAGGACGACCGCTCTCAGCAGCTGGCTGGAGAATTGGCAAGAACTCCTTCAGGTTAGAAATCTTCTTATCGTAAAGAAGGATGTATGGGTTATCCATTACACACTCCATCTTGTCAGCGTCTGTCATGAAGTAACCGCTCAAGTAACCACGGTCGAACTGCATACCCTCAACAACACCGATATTGGTATCACGGCTCTTGCTCTCCTCGATAGTGATGACACCATCCTTAGAAACCTTACGCATAGCGTCAGCCAAGAGCTTACCAATCTCTGCATCGTTGTTGGCAGAAACTGTAGCCACCTGCTCAATCTTATCGTAGTTGTCATCTACCTGCTCAGCATGATCCTTGATGAAGGCAACGACTGCAGCCACAGCCTTGTCGATACCACGCTTCAAGTCCATTGGGTTAGCACCTGCAGTAACGTTCTTCAAACCCTCTGTTACGATAGCCTGAGTCAGGATAGTAGCAGTTGTTGTACCATCACCGGCATCATCACCAGTCTTGCTGGCTACGCTTTTAACAAGCTGAGCACCAGTGTTCTCGAATTTATTTTCCAACTCTACTTCCTTAGCAACGGTAACACCATCCTTAGTAATCTGAGGAGCACCAAACTTCTTTTCGATTACCACGTTGCGTCCCTTAGGACCAAGAGTTACCTTTACTGCATTTGCCAACTGATCGACACCCTTCTTCAAGAGGTCGCGGGCATCCATATTATATTTAATATCTTTAGCCATTTCTTTATTCTTAATTAAAATGTTAATTATCAATTACTCTTCTACCACAGCGAGAACGTCGCTCTGGCGCATCATCATATACTTAGTACCATCAAACTCAAGTTCAGTACCAGCATACTTACCATAGAGAACAGTATCGCCCTCCTTGAGAATCATCTCTTCATCCTTGGTACCCTTACCTGTTGCAACGACCTTACCACGCTGTGGTTTCTCCTTTGCTGTATCAGGGATAATGATTCCACCTACTTTTTCTTCAGCTGGTGCAGGAAGTACCAGCACTCTATCTGCTAATGGTTTAATATTCATGATTCTAATATTTTAATTTGTTATTACTTCTATTTTCGTCTTCACTTCAGCCTATTCGGGCATACGCTAGACACCCTCACCCTATACGAAAAGCGTGCCAAAGCGTCAAAACTGACACTTTGGCACGCTCACAGCTACGCATCTACTGACATTTCTGTCAGCCTTTACCTAAAAATGCTGAAGCCAGGTTGTAAGGTCATCCAGCATCTGGACATGATAACGGAAACCCTGAGCCGTATTGCGGAATCCCCATCCATGTCCACCGGAAGGATAGATATGCAGAGTGCATTCGTTACCAGCTTTATTCATTGCCGTATAGTAAGCCACTCCATTGGTCACAGGAGGCACCACCTTGTCATCACTCGACATAAGGAGGATAACACGAGGAGTTACCTGAGGTCGGACAGCCTTGTCATTACTCCATTCCTCCACCAATTTGGCATTCGTCTTGCGCTCCTCACCGAGGAAATTCACACAAGAACCCTTGTGAGTGATTCGCTCATCCATAGAAATCACCGGATAGAAGAGGATTGAGAAATTCGGACGTACAGCCTCCTCTGCATGAGTACTTACCGACGAAGCCAGATGGCCGCCTGCCGAGAAGCCCATGATACCAACATCCTTCTTGTTGATATGCCATACTTCCGCACTATCCCTCACGGTACGCATCGCCTGGTAAGCATCACTCAATGGAATGTTGCGATCGCCCTTCGGCATACGATACTTCAAGACAAAGTAAGCAATACCCTGCTTATTGAAGTATTCCGCCCACTGATGTCCCTCATGATCCATCGCCAAATGCGAATAGCCGCCACCAGGACAATCCACCACGGCACGCCCCGTTGGTTTCTTGGGAAGATAACAAGTGAGTTCACTCTGTCCATCGGCACTGTTCTTCAATACGAACTTCCTTGCTGTGGATTGCGCAGATGCTGATATAGCAAAGAGCATCAGTGCAAAAGAAATAATCGACTTTTTCATTTTCATCTTAGTGCTAGTTTGTATTTCATTTGCAAAGATAAGCATTTTTTCGTTAACACAACGTTATATTTTCACCATTTTTCGGTGTTTTTGTACAATTCTCTTTGTCATTTGTTACTTTTTTACTATATTTGCAGAAAAATAAATCGGTATCAACGTAATATAGACAGAATTATGAAGCAATTTTTCAAGAATGTAGCCGCTACCATCGTAGGTATCTTCGGATTCGGAATCATCATGGTGATTCTCGCCGTCATCACACTCATTGGTATGATCTGCAACAGCAGCAAGACTCCTTCACTGAAAGACAACTCTGTGATGGTGATGAAGCTGCAAGGTCAGATCAGCGATCAGGCAAACGACGACTGGTTGGGACAGCTCACCGGCAACCAATACAACAACCTTGGCATGAACAATATCCTCTCAGCCATCAAGAAGGCAAAACAGGAGGATAAGGTGAAGGGTATCTATCTGGAAACGGGTATTCTGAGTACAGATTACGCTACATTGCAGGAAATCCGCAACGCTCTTGCCGACTTCAAGAAGAGCGGCAAGTGGATCATTGCCTATGGTGATGCCATGACCCAAGGTGGATATTACCTGGCTTCGGTTGCCAACAAGATATATGTGAACCCGGAAGGTTCGGTAGATTGGCACGGTATTGCCTCACAGACACAATATATAAAAGATGTGGCTGCCAAATTTGGCGTTCACTTCACCATTGTAAAGGTGGGCAAATACAAGAGCTTCACCGAGATGTACACAGAGGACAAGATGAGCGATGCCAACCGCGAACAGGTTACCCGATATATCGGAGATCTCTGGAATCAGATTCTGGCAGATGTCAGCAAGAGCCGAAACATTTCCAAGGATTCCCTGAATCGCTATGCAGACGGACTTATGGCATTCGATGATACCAAGCTCTTGAAATCCAGAAAGATGGTAGATGGATTCTGCTATTATGATGAAATCAGAGACGTAATAAAGAAACAGCTCGGTCTGAAAACCGATGAGAAGATTTGTCAGGTATCTATGAGTGATGTAAATGCAGCCGTAGATGACAGTAACCTTCTTGGCGACCAGATTGCTGTATATTATTGCCAGGGAGAAATCGTAAGAGTAGCAACTCCAGGCGCATTCGGCAGCGAGCAGCAGATTGTGAGCAACGACGTGATCCAGGATCTGCAGGATCTGGGCAACGACAAGAACATCAAGGCTGTGGTACTCCGCATCAACTCAGGTGGTGGCGATGCCTATGCCTCAGAACAGATCTGGCGTGCAGTCAGTCAGCTCAACAAGAAGAAACCAGTAGTGGTATCCATGGGTGGCATGGCTGCTTCGGGTGCATATTATATGAGTATGGGTGCCAGCTATATCATGGCTCAGCCAACAACACTGACGGGTAGCATCGGTATATTCGGTGCCTTGCCAGACATCAGTGATCTGATGACCAAGAAGCTGGGATTCAAATATGACGAGGTAAAGACCAACCGCAACAGTGCCTACGGCAGTGCCGGCAGTGCCCGTCCTTGGAGTGCAGAAGAAATCGGCCATCTCCAGGCTTATGTTAACCGTGGCTATGGCCTCTTCCGCCAGCGTGTGGCTGATGGCAGAAAGATGAAGACCGAAGAAGTGGAGAAGATTGCACAAGGAAGAGTATGGCTCGGAACCGACGCCAAAAGCATCAAACTGATTGACGGTTTTGGCAGTCTCGACGACGCTGTTGCCAAGGCAGCTCAACTTGCCAAGGTTTCCGATTACGGAACCACAGAGTATCCTATGCCTGCAGACTGGATAGACCAGCTTTTAGACGGACTGTCAGGCAGCGGCGGCAACTATCTCGATGAGCAGTTACGACTCACACTGGGTGACCTCTACCAACCATTTATGATGATTCGCAACATCAAAGAGAAAGAACCAGTGCAGGCAGCAATGCCATTCGTACTGAATATACATTAATATATATAATAAGGTATTAAAAAGGAGTGAGGAAATGAGAACAGAAGGAGATCTGATAAAGATCAACGATTGGCTGCTACCGCTCAGTTGGATATACGGCAGCATCGTAAGATTCCGCAACTGGCTCTTCGACATCGGATTGAAGAAGAGCCGCGACTTCTCGATTCCCGTCATCTCGGTGGGCAATATCACCGTGGGCGGTTCGGGAAAGACCCCGCATGTGGAATACTTGATTCGCCTCTTGCACGACAAGGTGAAAATTGCCGTGCTGTCACGTGGATACAAACGCAAGAGCCACGGATATGTACTTGCAGATGAAAATACAGAAATGTCGGATATCGGTGATGAGCCATTCCAGATGCACCAGAAGTTTTCTGATATCTACGTAGCGGTAGATGCCAAACGAGTAAGAGGCATCAACAACCTGCAAAGCAACGAAGAGACCAAGGATGTAGATGTGGTATTGCTTGATGATGCCTTCCAGCATCGCTATGTCAAGCCAGGCATCAATATCCTTCTGGTAGATTACCATCGTCTCATCATCTACGACAAGATGCTACCTGCAGGAAGACTGCGCGAACCATTGAGCGGAAAGAGCCGTGCCGACATCGTGATTATCACCAAATGTCCAAAGGACCTGAAGCCAATGGAGTTTCGTGTACTCACCAAGGCAATGGATCTCTATCCATTCCAAAAACTCTACTTCACCTGCATCGACTACGATACACTGAAGGGTGTTTTCACAGGAAAAGAGTTGAAAGATCCTAAAGACTATCACGTACTGCTGCTCACCGGCATCGCATCTCCAAAACAGATGGAGCACGACTTGAAGCCGATGGTCAAGGAGATGAACTCTCTCTCTTTCGGCGATCATCATCGCTTCAAGGGCAAAGACATCGACCGCATCAATGAGGCATTCGAAGCCTTGCCGGAACCACGCATCATCATCACTACAGAAAAGGATGCCGTGAGACTGAGAGAGGCAGAAGGACTCTACGAGAGTGTGAAAGAAAGCATGTACGAATTGCCAATCAAGGTAAGCTTCATGCTTGACCAAGAAGATAATTTTAACGAAAAGATAATAAGCTATGTACGAAAAAATTCAAGAAACAGCATCCTGGCTAAGAGAAAGGATGAGCACAAGTCCGAAGACTGCAATCATTCTGGGAACAGGTCTCGGACAATTAGCTTCAGAAATAACTGATAGTTACGAATTCCCATATAGTGAAATTCCTAACTTCCCGGTATCTACCGTAGAAGGACATGCAGGCAAGCTCATCTTCGGAAAGCTGGGCGGCAAGGACATCATGGCGATGGAAGGCAGATTCCACTTCTATGAGGGATATAATATGAAGGAAGTAACATTCCCTGAGCGCGTGATGTTCGAGTTGGGCATCGAGACCCTCTTCGTAAGCAATGCCTCTGGCGGTATGAACCCTAAGTTCCAGATCGGCGACCTGATGGTTATCGACGACCACATCAACTTCTTCCCAGAGCATCCATTGCGTGGCAAGAACTTCCCTACCGGTCCTCGCTTCCCTGATATGCACGAGGCATATGACAAGCAGCTCCGCGACCTTGCCGACGAGATAGCCACGGAGAAGGATATTCCTGTTCAGCATGGTGTATATGTGGGCGTCCAGGGTCCTACCTTCGAGACTCCGGCAGAATATCGTATGTATCGTACCCTGGGTGGTGATGCTGTAGGTATGAGCACCGTTCCTGAGGTGATCGTGGCCCGCCATTGCGGCATCAAGGTATTCGGCATCAGCATCATCACCGACCTCGGCGGCTTCGACGTTCCTGTAGAGGTAAGCCATGAGGAGGTACAGATTGCTGCCAATGCTGCTCAGCCTAAGATGACTGAGATTATGCGAGAAATGATTCGCAGAAGCTAATCATAAAGTTCAAAGTTCAACATTCAAAGTTCAAAGTAAAAATTGGATATAGCTAAGTTGGGTGAGTTTGGATTGATAGACCATCTCACCAAAGGATATGAAAACAAGAATGCCTCTACTGTTTATGGCGTAGGCGATGACTGCGCGGTGATGCACTATCCCGACAAGGAGGTGCTGATGACCACCGACATGCTGATGGAAGGTGTGCATTTCGACCTGACCTATATTGATATGCAGCACTTGGGTTACAAGAGTGCCATGGTCAATATCAGCGACATCTTCGCCATGAACGGAACGCCACGCCAGATGGTGGTAAGCATTGCACTGAGCAAGCGCTTCAAGGTAGAAGACCTTGATGAATTCTACAGAGGCCTGCGTATGGCTTGCGATAAGTTTGGCGTTGACATCGTAGGTGGCGACACCACTTCTTCACTCACCGGTCTTGCTATCAGCATCACCTGCATTGGCGAGGCTGCAAAGGAAGACATCGTATATCGCAGCGGTGCCAAGGAAACAGACCTCATCTGCGTAACCGGCGACCTGGGTGCTGCCTATATGGGTCTGCAGCTCCTGGAACGCGAAAAGGCTGTATATTACGGACAGGTAGAAGACATCCGCAAGAAGATGGCAGAGGCTAAGGCACAGGGTGACAACCAGAAGTTGGCAGCCCTCAACAAAGACTTGCAGGAAATGCGTAACTTCCAGCCAGACTTCGCCGGCAAGGAATACCTACTGCAGCGTCAGCTCCAGCCAGAAGCTCGCGGCGACATCATAGCCCAGCTCCGTAAGGCAGGCATCCGCCCTACCGCTATGATGGATATCAGCGACGGCTTGAGCAGCGAGTTGATGCACATCTGCGAACAGAGCAACTGCGGCTGCCGCGTCTATGAGAAGAATATCCCTATCGACTACCAGACAGCAGTTCAGGCAGAGGAATTCAATATGAATCTCACTACCTGTGCCATGAATGGTGGCGAAGACTACGAGCTTCTCTTTACCGTTCCTATCGGCGACCATGCCAAGATCGAGGAAATGGAAGGCGTGAAGCAGATTGGTTACATCACCAAGGAGAGCCTCGGCAAGTTCCTCATTACCCGCGATGGTCAGGAATTCGAACTCAAGGCGCAGGGATGGAATCCTCTGAAAGACTAGTTTTACGAATCGCCTTCTCTAAGGAAGAAAACCGAAAGAGGCGATTTTAGTTAATAAACATTAAGCAAGAGAAAATATTTGGTTTTCTCTTGCTCAATTAAAATTTTTGTTGTACCTTTGCAACCGCAAAAAGCAAGATGGTGCCATAGCTCAGTTGGTAGAGCAAAGGACTGAAAATCCTTGTGTCCCCGGTTCGATTCCTGGTGGTACCACTCCTCCTTTCATTTAGGCGGTTTCTGACTTCGGTTAGAGCCGCCTTTTTGCGTATTCTGAAAAGGAGATAATATATGTTACATCATAGAAAGAGAAATTACTGATTTATTAATTTAAAGATTAACAAAACAATACTTAAAGACTTATGAAAAAGATTCTGATTTCATTATTGGCAATCTGCGGATGGGCGGCAGCCTCATTTGCTTCAGGTGCCAGAGACTACAGCAAGTACTATCAGAACTTGCCAGTACAAATGCAGCTGCCTACCCTGCCTACCATCCCAGACAACCAGGTTAGCATTCTGGACTTTGGCGGCAACGGCAATGGTCAGGCAATGAACACCCAGGCTTTCAGCAAGGCTATCAGTAAACTGAGCAAGATGGGCGGCGGTCACCTCAATGTACCTGCAGGCATCTATCTTACCGGTTTGATTTCCCTGAAGGACAACATTGACCTGCATCTGGAAAAGAATGCCATCATCGTCTTCTCAGAGGATAAGAACGACCTCATCAAGATAGATGAAGAAAACGGCCAGAAAGAAGACCGTGCTACCCCAGCCATCAATGCCAGCAAGAGAAAGAATATTTCCATCACTGGAGAAGGAACCATCGACGGAAATGGTGAATGGTGGCGCCCTGTAAAGCGCAGTAAGGTGAGTGACGTAGAATGGAACCGCTTCAAGCAGATGGGTGGAACCTTGAACGAAAAGGGTGATATCTGGTATCCGCTCAATCTGAAACATACCCCAAACGTAGTAGATAACACCGATGCACAGGAGAAAGTACGCAACCACATGATTCGATTCACCGAGTGTGAGAACGTACTGGTACAGGGTGTTACCCTACTAAATAGTCCACGTTTCCACCTCATCCCTACCCGATGCAAGAATGTCATCATCGACGGCATTACCGTGAAGTGTCCTTGGAATGCACAGAACGGAGATGCCATCGACATCTCGAGCTGCAAGGATGTACTCATCGTAAACAACATCGTGGATGCCGGCGATGACGGAATCTGCATGAAGGGCGGCGCAGGAGCTGCAGGAGTAAAAGCCGGTCCTTGCGAGAATATCAATATCCAGGACAATACCGTATATCATGCCCATGGCGGTTTCGTCATCGGCAGCGAGTTCTCAGGAGGCATGAAGAACATCGTGGTTCGCAACAACACTTTTCAGGGCACAGATGCCGGTCTGAGATTCAAGAGCGCCGTGAAACGAGGCGGCACCTCGGAGAACATCTTCATCGACCATATCTATATGACAGATATCACAGGAGATGCCATCACCTTTGAGACCACCTACTTCGACAACCATGTGGGAGCCAAGAAGAGCAATGCCCCTGTGAAGCAGGAATATCTTCCAAACTTCCAGGACATCCACATCAGCAATGTATATGTTCGCGGATGCAAGAATGGCATCGTGGCTCACGGCGCAGAGGGAATGGTTCACGACATTACCATCAAGGATACCTATATCTTCTACAATCAGAAGGCTCAGGACATCGATGAGACTTGCAAAATCAAGCTCGAGAATGTAAACTTCGCTACTTTTGCAAAGTAAGAAACCATATTGCAAACCATTCTCTCTAAATGCTTCAAACACTTACCTTACAACAGTAAGCGTCTTTTCGCTGACAGAGAAATGAATATCCAGACCCTCATAAGGCATTCCATAAACCTTATGAGGGTCTTTCTGGTAATGCGGACGAGGATCCTGCGCCAGAACCTCTTTCAAGATTTCAATCTTCTCATCATTCAATCCCTGGCAAATCAGGTATTCCCTTATTTCCCCGGAAATCTCAACATCCAGCTTCGTCCATTTCCGATCATCCACGAATCCACTTCGTGCATCAGGATGACAATCGGCATAAACCACGTAAGGCTTGATATCATAGATGGGAGTACCATCCATCAGGTCACCACCCTTTACATGAATGACAGGTCCCTTGCTTGTTTCCCATTCAATATGGGAGATTTTCACGGATGACAATCCGATGTTGTTCGGACGGAAAGGACTGCGGGTAGCAAATACCCCGACCTTCTCGTTACCTCCCAAGACAGGAGGCCTTACAACCGGACTGTTCGCCTTATGCTTATTTGCCGAGAATTCCCAGATAAGCCAGAGAAAATCGAAACCTTCCATTCCTCTGAGGAAATCCGGATTGCGGTATTCGGGTTCAAAAACAATCTGTCCTTCCAGTTCCGCCACCAATCCAGCCTGCTTGGGAATACCAAACTTGCTGCTGAACGGAGAACGGAATCTTGCTATTGGTTTTATTTCCATATCTTTATATTATTGATTTTAGTTCCTATTTTCATATACTGGGGTATATTTCCATATATTCCAATAATTACACCTTATTATATATAGTACATTATATATATAGTACGAAAAAAGCGCCCGATTATTTTGTTGTCTCCATAAAATAATGTACCTTTGCACCATAATAATAACAAGCAATCAATGAAATAAAAAGAGAAAACAATGAAAATAGAAAGGCCTCAATATGAAATCTGGCTGCAAAAGCCAGGAGAACTCGGCATCTATCAGCAGATAGAACGTGCCGGAAGAGTGTGCTACAAGAGTGAGAACAACACCACCAACGACTCGGCTAAGCCATTCGTAGATAGAATGATACAGAGTGAGCACTATGCAATGTTGGAACACGGCACAGTCTATCTCGTATGCAATCATGGAGAGCTGCCACTCTATACCACCAATAAATTCTCTCGCTGCCACACCATCGACGGCAAGGATTACATCACTACCAATCTCCGTGTTCTGGCAGAAAACAAGGCGATGGATGATTTGAAATACCTCAGCGACTATGAGGAAGGAAAGCACGAGCTCCGCATCACCGTTCATTTTACCACACAGATTGCCATCACCCGTGAGTACAACCGCCATCGTGCCAACTCTATGGCAGAGCAGAGCACACGCTACTGCAACTACTCCAAGAACAAGTTCGACAATGAGATAACGATCAACCTTCCTACCTGGGTAGAAGAAGAAGGTTATAATGGTTCTCAGGAGAAAGAGGATTACCGATTGGAAGATATGTGCGCCGACATTGCTGAAGGCAGAACACAGGAATGGAGCAAGCTCGACACCTGGATCTTCGCCAATCAGGCTGCAGAATATGCCTACATGAAATTGATAGAAGCTGGCTGCAAACCACAGGAGGCTCGTGCCATCCTGCCATTGGATTGCAACACAGAGTTGGTACATACCGCATTTATCAACGACTGGAAGCATTTCTTCGATCTCCGCGCTTTAGGTACCACAGGAGCTCCTCACCCAGATGCCAAGGTTCTCGCCTTGCCATTGATGGAAGAGTTCAAGGCTAAAGGTTATTTAAAATAGAAAGGAGAACGCTTAAAAAAGCTAAAAAATCACAGCTAAAATATAGATTTTCTGTTTTCTATACACAAGGAACAGATATATTTCGTATTTTTGCACTGTGTTTTTCATAGTATTAGATTTAAGGTTATCAAGGTTGGGGCTACGGCGGTAGCCCTTTTTTTATGCCATTTTCGCCAGTTCTGAGGCATTTTCAGAGCTATTTCCCATATTTTTCGATATTTTTTCTCAAAAAGTTCCTCAAAAATTTGGTGGAATCAAAAAAAGGTTGTACCTTTGCACCCGCTTAAGAAAACCAAGCTATAGTCATCCAGACCGAATTTGGAGAGATGGTAGAGTGGTCGATTACAACGGTCTTGAAAACCGTCGTACCGAGAGGTACCGGGGGTTCGAATCCCTCTCTCTCCGCAAGAGCCTTCTGAAAGAAATTTCAGAAGGCTTTTTTCTTTTATACATTTATACGTCCTTCCTGAGCAAAAACAGCAATTAAAATTTCATTGTAGGCACATCGCCATATTTAAACTTAGCCATCAATTATCATCTCAAAACAAAGAGATTTCTCCTTTCACACTTAACCCACTCATTTTCAAGACAATCCACATCCCGTAAAAGGAGATTTCTTATCCATCTTAAATATTTTCTGCAAATTTATCCCCTAAAATTTGGTGGATTCAAAAAAAAGTAGTACCTTTGCACCCGCTTAAGAAAACCAAGCTATAGTCATCCAGACCGAATTTGGAGAGATGGTAGAGTGGTCGATTACAACGGTCTTGAAAACCGTCGTACCGAGAGGTACCGGGGGTTCGAATCCCTCTCTCTCCGCAAGAGCCTTCTGAAAGAAATTTCAGAAGGCTTTTTCTTTTATATCACCTTCCTAGATCTTTGATATTACTAAACTTTCAGGGCGTACAGTTTCCAGAGCTTTTAAGCTTTCAGCTCATATTCGAACCACATACAAAAGTTCAATAATGAATAAAAAGTAAGCCCAACCATCAAATTTATCCATAAAAGAGGGTGATAATTCAATAAATAATTGTACTTTTGCAATATAGATATAAAAACGACTATACTTCTGCAAAAGTAACATACAAAAAAAGGAGATATGAGATACTACACAGCATTAACTATAGCCGGTTCTGACAGTTGCGGAGGAGCTGGCATTCAGGCAGACATCAAGACGATGTCGGCATTGGGCGTATATGCCGCTTCCGCAATCACAGCCATCACCGTACAGAACACCAAGGGAGTGTTTGGCATTCAGAATGTGGAACCGGAAATCGTGAAAGGACAGATAGAGGCCGTGATGGAAGATATCCACCCTGATGCTATAAAGATAGGTATGGTAAATGATTGCGATACCATTCGTGCCATCGCAGAAACCCTCAAGAAGTACCAGGAAAGCTTCCAGCATCTCATTATTGATCCTGTCATGGTATCTACCAGTGGCTGCCGACTGATGCAGGAGGATGCACTCGATGTATTCATCACCGAACTGCTGCCTTTAGCCACCCTGCTCACCCCTAATATTCCTGAGGCAGAGATTCTTGCCAACAGAAAGATAGAGAATGTAGAAGACATCAAAGCAGCCGCAGCTGCCATCTGTAAACTGGGATGCAGATATGTATTGATCAAGGGCGGTCATTTCGATGGAGCAGAGAAGGTAGATTATCTCTTCGAGGACGGCAAACTGAAGACCAGTTATCGGGGCATCAGCGTCAACACCCGCAATACCCACGGCACCGGCTGTACCCTATCTTCCGCTATCACGTCTTATCTGGCAAGAGAAATGGATATGAATACAGCCATCGCCATGGCTAAAACCTATCTTTCAGGTGCCATCCTAGCAGGTAAGGACATGAAGATAGGAGAAGGTCACGGTCCGGTGAACCACTTCTACGAACCAAAATCATTATTTACCAAAAGCTGAAAAAGAGCGAAAACAATAAGCCGCTCATGAAAAAGCTGATAAAACAGAGAAGAGAAAAGACAAAGACAAAGAAAGAATGATAGATCGTTGTTACATAGAAATCACAAACACCTGTAATCTCAACTGTCACTTCTGTCCCAAGCACACCCGGGAAAAGCGACAGTTGAGTGCAGCGGAATTCAACCTGCTCACCGACAAGATCCGTGGGAAGATTTGTTTCCTCTACTTCCATCTGATGGGTGAGCCCCTGCTCCATCCCCTGCTGCCACAGTTTATCACAACGGCACGCGAGAAAGGATTCAAGACGGTGCTTACCTCTAATGGAACCCTCCTGCACCGTGCCATGGAACTCCTCGACACCCTACCCCATAAGATACAACTCTCCCTCCATTCCCACGAAAGCAATGCCAAGGGAGAGCTCTCCAGCTATATGGATGAGGTGATGACTTTCTCCACCCAAGCCGCCGCCCAAGGCACCTGTATGGTATTGCGCCTCTGGAACCAAGGCGGAAGGGACAAGGAAAACGAGGAAGTGATGCGACTCATCGAGAAATACGTACCCAAGCCATGGAAGGAACGCCCTGACGGGTTCCGACTTTGCGATCATCTATATCTGGAGTTTGACCGGAAATTCGAATGGCCAAACTTCGAAAACGACATCAAGAAAGAGGATGATAACAAGAACAAAGATGAAAACAGAAACAAAGACGAAATAAGCGAGGGAAAAGACAAAGACGAAATAAGCGAGAGAAAAGACAAGAACGAAGGCAACGGCGAAAATCGGGAAGTCTTCTGCAAAGCATTGCTGAAGCAGATAGGCGTTCTTGCCGACGGAAGTCTCGTACCTTGCTGTCTCGACCATAACGGCGATGTCATTTTGGGCAACCTGCTCCATCAGTCACTCGAAGAAATCCTCTCTTCCCCCCGTGCCCAGGCAATGACAGAAGGCTTCAAGCACCATACTGCCACAGAAGCACTCTGCCAGAACTGCGAATCAGCACTCGTAAGAAACAGCTTCCGAGGAAAAGCAAGAAACTAAGAAAACATCTAAAAGCAAGAAGAAATGAAATGGATTATAATCACAACACCAACATTTATTTCGCATGAAGCAAAGTACATCGACCAGCTTTTTGAAGCAGGAATCGATCTGCTCCATCTGCGCAAACCCGATTCTACACCAGAAGAATGCGAGCAACTGCTCCAGAAGATTGACCCGAAATGGTATCCTCAGATCGTGATTCACGACCACTTCGAACTCTGCGAGAAATACCATCTCCACGGCATTCACCTCAACCGGAGAAACAGCAAGATTCCAGAGAACTTCCAGGGAAGCATTTCCCGCTCCTGCCACAGTTTCGAGGAAGTCACCGAATCGTTAGATAACGCTAATCCCGATTTTCCAAAGGGAACGAAGACAACATTCGATTACGTATTCCTCAGTCCGATCTTCGACAGCATTTCGAAGAAAGGCTACAAGCATTCCTTCTCCAACAGAGATTTGGAAGATGCAGGCAACAGCGGCATCATCAACGAAAAGGTAATAGCCCTTGGCGGCATCATTCCTCAATTCATTCCCCAGCTGCGCGCCTGGAACTTTGGCGGAGCAGCTTTCCTGGGTGACGTCTGGAACCGACGACACGAATACAACTGGAAGGAATACCTGACAGATATCAGACAAAGATTAACACCACGAGGAGCCAAGAACACACTTAATGGCTCAAATGTTTGGTAGTTAGCCAAAATAGTTGTACTTTTGCACCCATGATTTATCCAGATAATTTTGAAAACAAGATAGGATTCAATGAAATCCGTAAAATGCTGCGCGAAAGATGTCTCTCTCCACTTGGCAAGGAACAGGTGGACAAGATGTCTTTCAGCAGCGACGCAGAACTCGTTAACGAGTGGCTCATGCAGGTGCGTGAGTTCCGCAGATTGATGGAGGAAGTAGAAGACTTCCCCCTTCAATATTTCTATGATGTAAGAGAAAGCATCCTCCGTATCCGTGTGGAAAACACCCACTTAGAAGAGGATGAACTGTTCGATTTAAGACGTTCGCTTGCCACCATCGCAGGAATGGTAAAGATTCTGAATCACAGCGACGAGGATGATGGTCACGGCGAACCGGAAGATGGCTGGCGCAGAGAAAAGCAGTATCCTTATCCTGCCCTCCATCGCCTTTCACAAGACGTGATGACCTTCCCACAGTTGATTCAGCGCATCGACCAGATTCTCGACAAGTTTGGTAAGATTCGCGATAATGCAACTCCTGAACTTCTCCAGATCCGCAGAGAACTGGCTAAGACAGAGGGAAGCATCTCGCGTACCTTATATAGTATTCTGCGCTCGGCACAGAGCGAAGGCATCGTAGAGAAAGATGTTACCCCAACCCTGCGCGACGGCCGACTGGTTATCCCTGTCATCCCTACCCTCAAGCGCCGAATCAAGGGTATCGTTCACGACGAAAGTGCCACCGGAAAGACCGTCTTCATCGAGCCAACCGAAGTGGTGGAGGCCAACAACCGCGTGCGCGAACTGGAAGGAGAAGAGCGAAAGGAGATCATCCGAATCCTTACCGATTTCACCAACAAGGTACGCCCATTCTCCAAGGAAATATTAGACAGCTACCGCTTCCTCGCCATCATCGACCTGATTCAGGCTAAACAGAAACTCGCCGATGTATTCAAGGCGATAGAGCCAGAGGTAGAAGACCATCCACACGTGGATTGGATCCGTGCCATCCATCCACTCCTCCAGCAATCCCTGCAGAAGAAGAACGAGAAGGTGGTGCCACTCGACATCACCCTGACACAGGATAAGCGCATCCTCATCATCTCGGGACCTAACGCCGGAGGTAAATCCGTATGTCTCAAGACCGTAGGCCTGCTTCAGTATATGCTACAATGCGGATTGAGCATCCCTGTAAGCGAGCGTTCCAAGACAGGTATTTTCCAGAACATCATGATAGACATCGGTGACGAACAGAGTCTGGAGAACGACCTGAGTACCTACTCTTCTCACCTCTTGAACATGAAGAATATGATGAAGGCAGCCAATGACGACACCATCATACTGATAGATGAGTTTGGTACAGGTACCGAACCGGGCATTGGCGGTGCCATCGCCGAAGCCGTGCTCGACAAGTTCTGCAAGCAACAGGCGTATGGCGTCATCACCACCCACTATCAGAACCTGAAGCATTTTGCCGACAGTCACGAGGGAGTGGTAAACGGTGCCATGCTTTACGACCGTCACGAGATGAAGGCACTCTTCCAGCTCGCCATCGGTCGCCCAGGTTCATCTTTCGCCATCGAAATCGCAAGAAAGATTGGATTGCCGGAAGAAGTGATCAAGGAGGCATCCGACATCGTAGGTTCCGAATACATCCAGAGCGACAAGTACCTGCAGGATATCGTCCGCGACAAGCGATACTGGGAGAACAAGCGCCAGAATATCCATCAGCGTGAGAAGGATATGGAGAAGACCATCTCGAAATATGAAAGCGACATCGAGGATATCGAGCGCAGCAGAAAGGCGATTCTCAAGAAAGCGAAGGAGGAAGCTGCAGAACTCCTGAAGGAGAGCAACAAGAAGATTGAGAATGCCATCCGAGAGATTCGAGAGAGTCAGGCGGAGAAGGAGGAAACCCGTCGCATCCGTCAGGAACTCGATGCCTTCAAGCAGGAGGTCCAGGAGATTGACACCAAGGAATCGGACGACAAGATTGCCCGCAAGATTGCCCAGATCCAGCAGCGCAAGGAGCGCCATGCCAAGCGCCAGGCTGAGAAAAAGGAGAACCAGGAGAAGGCGGCTGCGGCTCTGCGAAATGCACAGAGCAAGGTACAGAGCGACAACAAGCGGGAAATCCAGGTGGGCGATACAGTGCGAATCAAGGGCTTGACTACGATAGGAAAGGTAGAGAACATCAACGGCGATACCGCCACTGCTGTTTTTGGCGGCATGCGTACCAAGATGCGCCTCAACAGACTGGAGCACGCCACAGCCACAGCCGAAAACGTAGATAAGACCGAGGAGCGCAAGGAAAACCTGGCTTCTTATGGTATCAGCAAGGAGACCCGCAAGACGATAGATGCCCACAAGACCAACTTCCACCAGGATCTGGATGTACGAGGCATGCGTGGCGATGAGGCACTGAATGCCGTTCAGTATTTCATTGACGATGCCATCCTGATAGGAATGCCAAGAGTTAGAATTCTTCATGGCAAGGGCAATGGAATTCTCCGCCAGCTCATCCGTCAGTACCTGAGCAGCGTTCCAAATGTGACGCATTATGCCGATGAGCATGTTCAATTCGGCGGTGCCGGCATCACGGTAGTTGATTTTTAGAAGAAAAAAGCGCCAGAAAAAGGAGTTATCATCTTCTAAATATAATAAGGTGTAATAGAAAAAGGGGGGCAATTATCTGCCTCCTTTTTCTAAATAAACGTTAACAGTGTAAACTTTTTCATTGAAAAATTTGGCAGGTTCAGAAATTTGCAGTACTTTTGCACTCGCTTAAAAGCAATAACCGCTTTCAAGTATATGAGACGGACAAGTCTCATACGACCAGCTCCCTCGGAATCCCCCAGGATGGGAACATAGCAAGGGTACTTGGTTGTAGCGGTGCGATATGAATCGCTTGTCCACCCGCCTCTTTAGCTCAGTTGGCCAGAGCACGTGATTTGTAATCTCGGGGTCGTTGGTTCGAATCCGACAAGAGGCTCAAAAAAGGAATCTTCTTTCAGAAGGTTCCTTTTTTTGTTTTCAAAACCATTCTATCTTTAATTATCTATAAATATTCTCCCCCTTTACACCTTATATAATAAAAAAGTTGTATTTTTGCAAATTGATATATTACATTCGTAGAAATACATTAAGACTTCGTAGAAATACATTAAGACAATGAATACAGAAAATAACGAGAAGCAAGAAGAAAAGAAGAACGATGAACAGAGCCAGACAAAGTTCGACAACTCTGATCAGAAGATCAAGATCTTTGTGATTGATACAGGTAAGATCAAACAGACCAAGGCTTTTGCCCGTCAAGACGGTACCCTGCTTGGTATCGTATGGGTAGCCAGTTTCGTTTGTACCATGCTGGCAGCCGAACCGGAATACCAGATGCTGGGATTGTTTTCCAATCTCCTCATCCTCTCTACCCCATTCGTGGTGGCAAAGCGACTGAAATATTTCCGTGATGTGGTAAGAGAAGGTCATATCTCCTTCAAGCACGGATTGTATTACTGTGTCCAGACATTCTTCTATGCCACCTTGCTGCTCACCATCGTACAGTATCTCTGGTTCCGATTCATGAACACAGGCATGTTTATGACCCAGCTTCAGGCGAACTACCAGATGATAGCCCAGGCTTATCAGTTGACAGCAGAGGAAACCAAAGCCCTCTTCGATGCCATCACGATGATGAAGCCTATCGCATGGGCATCCATGTTTATGATCACCGACCTGGTAGCAGGCGCAGTACTCAGTCCGATTCTCGCTGCTATCTATTCAAAGAAACGAATTAGAAAATCTTAAAACATAACATAAGAAAATGGATATTTCAGTTATTGTTCCTCTTTTCAACGAGGAAGAATCATTGCCAGAACTCTTTGCTTGGATCAAGCGAGTGATGGACACCAACGATTTCACATACGAAGTTATCTTCGTGAACGACGGTTCTACCGACCGTTCATGGAATGTCATAGAAGAGCTTGCCGAGAAGTTCGAGCAGGTAAAGGGCATCAAGTTCCGCCGCAACTACGGAAAGAGCCCGGCACTCTATTGCGGATTCAAGGAGGCACAGGGAGATGTTGTCATCACCATGGATGCAGACCTGCAGGATTCTCCTGACGAGATTCCGGGACTCTACCAGATGATTACCAAGGAAGGCTACGACCTCGTTTCCGGTTACAAGCAGAACCGCAAGCAGGGCGACCCTCTCAGCAAGACCATCCCAACCAAGCTGTTCAATGCTACAGCCCGCAAGGTAAGCGGAATCCATAATCTCCATGACTTCAACTGCGGACTGAAGGCTTACCGACGCGAAGTAGTCAAGAACATCGAGGTATATGGCGAGATGCATCGCTACATCCCATATCTTGCCAAGAACGCCGGCTTTGCCAAGATTGGCGAAAAACCGGTTCATCACCAGGCACGCAAGTTCGGAACTTCCAAGTTCATGGGCTGGAACCGTTTCGTAAACGGCTATCTCGACCTGATGACCCTCTGGTTCCTCAGCAACTTCGGCAAGAAGCCAATGCACGTATTCGGATTCCTGGGCAGTCTCGTGTTCTTCATCGGCTTCCTCTCGCTCATCGGCTTGGGCATCGACAAGAGCATCGACCTCTACCATGGCGTATATGGTCATCTCATCACCGACTCCCCATACTTCTACATTGCGCTCATCGCTATGGTACTGGGTAGTCAGTTCTTCCTTGCCGGATTCCTGGGCGACCTGATCAGCCGTCAGAATCCAAACCGTAACGATTATCAAATAGAAAAGGAAATAAGATGCGGAAAATAATACCAATAGTCATCCTGATGATGGTGCTCACGGTAGTGGGATGTTCCACCCTCGACTGCCCGCTCAACAACACGACTTACACCAAGTACAAGTTGATGGGCAACATCAAGACCCTGCAGGACACCATGACCATCTCGACCACCAAGACAGCGGGCACCGACAGCGTGCTCATCAACAGGGATGTGAAAGTAGATAGTTTCATTCTTCCGATGAGTTATCATCAGCCGGAGGATGTTTTCTACTTCGAGATTCGCAACCGCGATCATCAGGTGTGGAAAGACACGGTGACCGTGAAGAAGGAGAATTATTCGCATTTCGAGTCTGTGGATTGTGGTCCGTCATTCTTCCATACCATTACGGAGGTGAAGACCACTCACAACTACATCGACTCGATAGTCATCAACAATAAAGAGGTAAATTATGATGCATCTAAAGCGCATTTCTATATCTATTTCGGCAATCGCCACTAAAGCAGCATCCATGGGGATAGGCAAAGCTGTTTCTTTGGAGATGACAAAAGCCGTAGAGAAAGGAGCTTTCCTTCTGGCTTGTCTTCTGATGCTGGGAGGTGCTTCTGCGAATGCTCAGAACCAGAAGAAGAAGATGGCTACTGTGGAAAAGGATACCATCCCGTTCTTCCATGGAATGGCTGTGGGAGTAGATGTCATCGGACCGGTTCAGCTGATGGTCAGCGATTACGGTCAATACGAAGCTTCTCTCCGTATCAATCTCAAGGACAAGTACTATCCGGTCTTCGAGCTGGGATATGGCAAGGCTGATGCCAGCGACGAGAGTACGAAGATCAATTACAAGACCAGCGCTCCCTATGCCCGCATCGGTATAGACTGGAACCTGCTGAAGAACAAGCACGACGATTACCGTCTTTTCGGTGGCTTCCGCTACGGTTTTACCTCCTTCAAATACGATGTCACCTCTCCTCCTATCCAGGATCCGGTATGGGGTGGCGATGTACCTTACGGAGCCGAAGGCGTGAAGAGCAACTATCACTGGCTGGAAGGAGTCTTCGGAGTAGATGCCAAGATCTGGGGCCCCGTCCGCATGGGATGGACCTTCCGATACAAGCGCCGGTTGGCTAAGAAGGATGGCAAAATAGGCAACTGCTACTATGTGCCGGGCTTCGGAAAGCAAGGTGGTTCCCGATTAGGCGGCACCTTCAACGTTACACTTGAGATATAATGTAAGCAAGACAATGAAAAATAAGAAACTGATTTGGCAGATACCTTTTCTGCTCATTCTTATCATAGGCAGTATCTTCGTGATACGCCAGCAGCGCAACACCCCATTCCAGAAAGACGAGGGTATGGTGTTCGGCACCATCTATCACATCACTTACCAGAGTGATATCAACTATCAGAAAGAGATAGAGGCTGAGTTGCAGAAGGTGGATAATTCACTTTCCCCATTCAACAAGACCTCCATCATCTCCCGCGTCAACCGCAATGAAAAGGTGGAGGTAGATGAGATGTTCAGCGAGGTATTCCAACTCGCCGAGAAGATTTCCGGAGATACAGACGGAGCCTTCGATATCACCGTGGCGCCTATGGTGAATGCCTGGGGATTCGGTTTCAAGACCGGTAACCCTCCTACCCGACAGACCATCGACAGCCTGCGTGCCATCGTGGGATTCCACACCGTTTCCCTGAAGGACGGTTACGTCATCAAGAAGAATCCGAAGACGATGCTCGACTGCTCTGCCATAGCCAAGGGATATGGCACCGATGTGGTAGCGAGATTCCTCAAGAAAAAGGGCGTTCAGAACTTCATGGTAGAGATAGGTGGAGAGATCGTGGTAAACGGCAACAGCGAGAAACTGCAGCCATGGCGCATCGGAATCAACAAGCCAACGGATGATTCGCTCAACACCAATCAGGCTATCCAGGATGTAGTCAGCGTAAGCAATATCGCAATGGCCACCAGCGGCAACTACCGCAACTTCTACTATAAGAACGGAAAGAAGTATGCCCACACCATAGACCCGAAGACAGGCTATCCAGTGCAGCACAACATCCTTTCTGCCACCGTATTTGCAGATGACTGTGCCACCGCCGACGCCTATGCCACCTCGTTCATGGTACTGGGATTAGATGGAGCCAAGAAGATCCTGGAGAAACATCCCGAGCTTTGCGCCTATCTGATTTATTCAGACCAGAAGGGCAGCAACCAGATCTGGTATTCTCCTTCCCTTCAGAAGAAGTTAGGAAAATAAAGCTTCAGAAAAAGTAAGAAAAATAAAGAACGATGCAGGAAGATAAGTTATACGATACACTCTTGAATCTGCCTCTGTTTCTCGGAATGAGCCGCGCCGACCTTCTTCAGATTGCCGGACATACCAAGTTCGATTTCCAGAAGATAGAAGGAGGTGAGACTTTAACCGAGATAGGTGAACCCTATCACCGGTTGCTCTTTCTCCTTTCCGGAGAAGTGGCTGTAGAAACCATGGCAGATGACCGCGGATATAGAATCGTAGAGACCATCAAAGCACCGGAGGTATTCATGATAGAACGCCTATTCGGATACGACCAGCACTCGCCCCATCGCTATGTGGCGAGAAATGACTGCAGCCTGATGAGCATCAGTAAGAAAGAAGTGCTGCGACTCGCCAACCAATACGAGATCTTCCACATCAATCTGCTCAACCTCATCTCCACCCAGGCACAGAGGAGCAATCGCCGACTCTTCAAGGTTCCCCCAAAGACGCTCAGCGACAGCATCATCCGATTCTTCGAGAATCATTGCCTACGCCCGGCAGGCGAAAAAAACATCCATATCAAGATGGATCGCCTGGCACAGGAGCTGAATGTCAAGCGGCTCAAGGTATCAGTAGCGCTCAACGAACTGGAAGCCCAGGGACTGATCGAACTCCATCGCGGTAAAATCAGCATCCCTGCACTCGAGAAATTAATCAATAGATAACATTTACAATTATGCAAGATAACAACTCCACAAAGAATAACGAAACCCAGAAGAGAGAGAATCCTTTCTTCCTGCCCTACGGCACCCCACATTATACAGTCCCTTTCCACCGCATCCAGCTCGGTGATTACGAAGAGGCTTTCATGGAAGGTATCCGACGCGATGACGAGGCCACTGATAAGATTATCAATGACCCGGCAGAACCTACCTTCGAGAACACCATAGCCCGCGTAGATACCGAGAAGGGCGAGCATTATTACGATCTCCTGAGTCGTGTTTCCAATGTATTCTCTTGCATGATGAGTGCAGAAACCTGCGATGAGATGGAAGAACTGGCACAGAAACTGAGTCCGATTCTCACCAAGCATGCCAACGATATCACCCTGAACAAGAAGCTCTTCGAGCGCATCAAGTTCGTTCACGATCATCCAAACCGTGAGCTCAATGCCGAGGAACAGATGCTCCTCGACACCAGCTACGACGGATTCGTGCGCAGCGGTGCCCTGCTCGATGAGGAAGGCAAGGAGAAGCTGCGCAAGCTCACCGAGGAGGCAAGCATGCTCACCCTCCAGTTCTCGCAGAATCTGCTGAAGGAAAACAAGGCTTACACCCTGCATATCACCGATAAGGCTCAGCTCGACGGACTCCCAGAGACCGCCATCGCAGCCGCTGCCCATAATGCAAAGGAGAAGAACGAAGAGGGATGGATCTTCACCCTCGACTTCCCTAGCTACTCTCCTTTCATGACCTACTCCACCCAGCGCGAACTCCGCAAGCAGATGTATATGGCTAGAAATACCGTCTGCACCCACGATAATGAACAGAACAACCTGCAGATCTGTCAGCGACTGGTCAACCTGCGCAGAGAGCTGGCACAGCTTCTGGGCTTCGAGACCTATGCCGATTACGTACTCCGCCACCGCATGGCAAGCACCACAGAGAATGTGTATAAGCTTCTGAACGATCTCATCGATGCCTACAAGCCTACCGCCATCCACGAGACGGCAGAGGTAGAGGCACTCGCCAAGAAACTGGAGGGCGATGATTTCGAGATGCAGCCATGGGATTTCGGATTCTATTCTCATAAGCTCCAGATGGAGAAGTACAATCTCGATGCAGAGATGCTTCGTCCTTATTTCCAGCTCGATAAGGTGATTGATGGCGTATTCGGTCTTGCCAACAAGCTCTACGGCATCACCTTCCAGGAGAATAAGGACATCCCGGTCTATCATCCTGATGTCAAGGCATACGAGGTATTCGATAAGGATGGCAGCTATCTGGCAGTCTTCTATGCCGACTTCTTCCCTCGCAAGGGCAAGCAGGGAGGTGCCTGGATGACAGAGTTCCAGGGACAGTGGATAGACTATAAGGGCACCAATGTGCGCCCTCATGTCAGCGTGGTAATGAACTTCACCAAGCCTACCACCGAAAAGCCAGCCCTCCTGACCCTGGGCGAGGTAGAGACCTTCCTCCACGAATTTGGTCACAGCCTCCACGGCATGTTTGCCAATACCCGTTTCGAGAGTCTTTCGGGTACCAATGTATGGTGGGACTTCGTAGAGTTGCCATCCCAGTTTATGGAAAACTATGCGGTAGAGAAGGATTTCCTGCGCACCTTCGCCTTCCATTACGAGACAGGCGAACCGTTGCCGGACGATCTCATCGAGCGCATCGTGAAGAGCCGCAACTTCATGGCAGCTTATGCCTGCCTGCGCCAGGTAAGTTTCGGATTGCTGGATATGGCATACTATACCCAGAAGGATGCCTTCACCGAAGATATCATCCCATTTGAGAAGGAGGCATGGAAAAAGGCGATGATCTTCCCACAGTTGCCTGATACCTGCATGACCGTACAGTTCTCTCATATCATGGCAGGTGGATATGCGGCTGGCTACTACAGCTACAAGTGGGCAGAGGTGCTCGATGCCGATGCCTTCAGCGTATTCAAGAAGAACGGCATCTTCGATCAGGCTACCGCCCAGAGCTTCCGCGACAATATCCTTTCCAAGGGAGGCACCGAGCATCCGATGACCCTCTACAAGCGATTCCGCGGACAGGAGCCAACCATCGATGCCCTGCTCGAACGCAACGAGATCAAGAAGAGTTAAGAGTTTTATCTGCAAAAGACAGAATCGTTCATCATTGATTGGAAATTGTTAATTATAAACTATTAACTATAAAGAAGGATGGAAAATCAACTTTCTAAACAGAAGAAGCTCGACCTGCGCTACCTGCGCATGGCTCGCATCTGGGCTGAGAACAGCTACTGCAAGCGCCGCCAGGTAGGTGCGCTGGTGGTGAAGGACAAGATGATCATCAGCGATGGATACAATGGTACTCCCAGCGGATTCGAGAACATCTGCGAGGAGAACAATGTAACCAAGCCATACGTTCTGCATGCCGAGGCCAACGCCATCACCAAGCTGGCACGCAGCAGCAACAACAGCGAGGGCAGTACACTCTACGTCACTGCCTCTCCCTGCATCGAATGCTCCAAGCTCATTATCCAGTCGGGCATCAAGCGTGTGGTCTATGCTGAGAAATACCGCCTCACCGACGGTGTGGATCTTCTGAAGCGTGCAGGAGTGGTGGTAGAATATATGAATCCGGATGAAGAAGAAGCTTCACAGGATTAAAGAGAGAGAAAAAGAGAGAAAGAAACGTTAGTATATTAAATTAGTTAGTTATGAATATGAATAAGAATAAGACCAATCGGTATATGCCCTTCATCATGGCGCTCTGCGTTGTGCTGGGCATCATCATCGGCACATTCTTTTCGAATCATTTCGCCGGCAACCGACTCAATGTCATCAACAGTGGAAGCAACCGTCTGAACAACCTGCTCCACCTCATCGATGACCAGTATGTAGATGCCGTGAACATCGATTCGCTGGTCGATAAGGCGATTCCTCAGATTCTTGCCGAGCTGGATCCTCACTCTGTCTATATCAGTGCGAAGGATGCAGCAGCAGCCACCGACGACCTCAAGGGTTCGTTCTCGGGCGTAGGCATCGAGTTTGTTATCCGCCAGGACACCATCCATGTGCAGAATGTGATTCAGAACGGACCAGCCGAAAAGGCTGGATTGTTGGCAGGTGATAAGATTGTAGCCGTAGATGGCAAGCCTTTCGTAGGCAAGATTGTCACCAATCAGGAAGCGATGCACCGCCTCAAGGGTCCTAAGGATACCAAGGTGAAGATTGGCGTCATCCGCTATGGCAGCAAGAAGGTGCAGACCTTCACCGTCACCCGTGGCGAGATACCTACCAAGAGTGTCACCGCAGCCTATATGCTCGATGACAACACCGGATATATCCGCATCAAGAACTTCGGCGAGAACACCTATCCTGAGATGCTCATCGCGCTGGCAAAACTCTCACAGCAGGGATTCAAGAATCTCTGTATCGACCTGCGCGATAACTCGGGTGGTTATCTCACAGCCGCTGTGAACATGGCAAACGAGTTCCTGCCAGAGAAGAAACTCATACTCTATACCCAGGGTCGCAAGTCGCCTCGCCAGGATTACATGAGTGATGGCAAGGGTTCCTACAAGAAGATTCCGATGGTTGTGCTCATCAATGAGGGTTCTGCTTCTTCGGCTGAGATCTTTGCAGGAGCCATGCAGGACAACGACCGTGCCACCATCATCGGCCGCCGTTCGTTCGGTAAGGGATTGGTACAGCAGCAGATTGAGTTCCCAGACCACAGTCTCATCCGTCTTACCATCGCCCGCTACTATACTCCATCAGGCAGATGTATCCAGAAGCCATATACTCTGGGCGACAGCGGTGACTACGAGCAGGATCTCCTCACCCGTTATGAGCATGGAGAGTTCTTCTCGCAGGATAGCATCAAGCATACCGGTCCGGCTTACCATACCGGCATTGGCAGAGTGGTTTATGGTGGTGGTGGCATCACTCCAGATATCTTCGTTCCTGAAGATACCCTGGGTATGACATCTTACTTCAAGGAAGCGAGCATGAGCGGACTGATTCTCCAGTTTGCATTTACCTATACGGACGACAACCGTCCTAAGTTGAACAATTTCAAGGAGATGATGGAACTCGCCGATTATCTTGATAAGCAGAACCTGGTAGAGCAGTTTGTCGATTATGCCGACAAGCGCGGACTGAAGCGCCGTAACCTTCTCATCCGCAAGTCTCACAAGCTGCTGGACCGTGTTCTCGACAGCCGTATCATCTACAATATGCTGGATGAGCAGGCGTGGACAGAATACATCAACCAGGATGATCCTGTAATCAGGAAAACTCTTGAGGTCTTCAATAATCACGCTGCCTTCCCTAAGAAGCCTGCAGCACCGGCAAAGGCTGCAAGCAAAGTGGTAAAGAAGAAATAAGCATGGATAAGAAAGATTTAAGAAAAATAATAAGAGATAGAAAGCGACAGTATTCCTCAAGTACTCTTGAGGAACTGTCGCTTTCCGTTTTATCTCATCTCGAAGAGAATGGGCATCTGCAATCTGCCCATACGGTGATGATGTACTATTCCCTCCCCGACGAGGTGAATACCCATCGTTTCATCGATAGCCTGGTGGCTTCCGGTAAGAAGGTATTATTGCCCGAAGTAATAGACGACCGGAATATGGTGCTCCGTGAATATACCTGTAGCCAGGATTTAAGAGAGGGAGCCTATCATATCATGGAGCCTGCAGGCACCCTTTTTCCTCCCCATCGCTACAGTGAGATAGATGTAGCTATCATCCCGGGTATGGCATTCGATATCCAGGGTAATCGTCTGGGCAGGGGCAAGGCCTATTACGACCGCTTCCTCCCGAAGATTCCTGGAGCCTACAGAATAGGCATCGCCTTCCCCTTCCAGCTTCTGCCTCAGATTCCAACGGAGGAAACAGACATCGCCATGAATGAGATTATCTCGTAATGAAAGAGATCATCTCATAAAAAAGCATTTTTTCGCAGGAAAATACAATATAATGCAGAAAAATGCGTTAATAAAAGAAAAAAGACGTTTTTTTCATAGCCCCCGATTAAACCTTTTCGGATTATCGGGGTCAAATAGAACGATTAGAATTCATAAACTGAACTTATATTATATCGTGTAAGATTCAATAGGAAATTTATTAGTTAGTATTTAGGTAAATCCGAAGCACCGGCTTGTGAAAGTCGATGCTTTTTTCGTTTTTTAACGGCAAACAATATGATTTCTCGTCTTTTTTTACTACTTTTGTACTTCAAAAAGAAAACAATGCAATCAAAAAAGCATTGCCATCAAAACAATAACAACAAGATGAAACAAAGTAACTACATATTATTATCCATTCTGGCAATAGGCCTCATGGTTTCATGCGCAGAAAAGAAAAAGAGCAAGATTATCATTGCCCCCAAACCTGTGGAACAGGTAACCAACAAACCCACCCAGGAGATGAGCGGGTATGAACAGGCAAGAGATGTGGAATGGCTGGGCAACCATTACAAGGTGGTAGTGAAGCGAGAAGCCGACCACGAATTACCTATCATCCAACTGGACAAGACCACCAAGTATTACGATAATAAGATTACCATCCGCATTCTGAGAAGCGATGGCACCGAGTTTTTCAACCGCACCTTTACAAAGGCAGCCTTTGAAAGTTATCTCGATAAGCAGACGAAATCGATGGGAGCCCTTCTGGGCATCGTTTTCGATAAGACTGAAGGAGACAATCTGAGTTTTGCAGCCAGCGTCGGATCTCCGGATATCACCAGCGATGAATATCTCCCACTGGTACTGAAAATATCAAGAATGGGTGCCGTCAGCATCAGCAAGGATCAGGTTCTCGATACCGAATCCGCTTCCGAATCCGCCTCTTCTTCAGCCTCTTCTACTTCTAAAGAAGATTTGGAAGATGATGACGAAGGAGTATAAAAAAGAAATTCTATTAAGCGCAAGAAGTTCTGCGCTTAATAGAATCTGATATCAGCAATCACCATGCTTCCCACCTGCTTGTTCAATCTGCGAACCAGGATGGAGCGATTCATGGTAAGATCTGCTCTCAGTGCCGGATTCATCACTTTCACAAACAGCGTCTGGTTCTTGATGAACTTCTCACCGCAATAGGCTGCGATTGGTGCCCCAACCACAGTCTCCCAACTATCAATCAGACGCCTCTGCAGCAAAGGCGTCTCCAATCCCTGGTTTCTCAGAAACTCAGGCAATAGTTCTGCTATCGATTTAACTTTCTGTCTAAACATAAGCTATTCCTCCTAAACATACGCTATTTCTCCATTATTCACCTCAAAAATCCGAAAATCGCCATTCAGTCGATGGAGGATCTGATCCAGATGATCCCTATTCGTATCCGTGATGAAAATCTGACCGAAGCTGTCACTCGATACCAGTTGAACGATGGCTTCAACCCTCTGAGCATCAAGCTTATCAAAGATATCGTCCAGCAGCAGCAAAGGAGTGGTATTCGAACACGTACGCTGCAGGAAACTGAACTGTGCCAGCTTCAGGGCAATCACATAACTCTTGTTCTGTCCCTGACTTCCCTCGCGCTTCATCTGATAATCTCCGATGGTAAATTCCAGGTCATCCCTGTGCATGCCGTGCAAAGAATATCCTACGGCTCTATCCTTGAACCGGTCACGCTGAATCACCTCCAGCAACGGTCCCCTCTGACAGTGGGAGATATAATGCAGCCCTACCTTCTCCTGGTTGCCCGAAATATGCTGGTAAATCTCCTGAAACAGCGGCACCAGTTCGCTCACAAACGCCTGTCTCTTGGCATAGAGCATTTCTCCGTTCATCGCCATCTGCTGTTCCCAGAGTTCCATCAGCGTGGCATCCGGTTCCTCCTCCATCTTCAGCAGCGCATTTCTCTGCTGCAGCGCCTTGTTGTAGTTGTTCAGCGCCTCGATATACGTATTGTCGTATTGCGAAATCACCACATCCATCAGCTTTCTTCTCTCCTCGCTTCCGCCTTCTATGAGCGAAACATCCGAAGGCGAAACATAGATGAGCGGGATGAGTCCGATGTGCTGCGAGAGCCTTTTATACTCCTTCTTGTTGCGTTTGAAGTGCTTCTTGGTGCCCCTTTTCATACCGCAGTAGATGTTCTCCATATCCCCATTATCACTCTCGTAGTTGCCTTCCAGCATGAAGAAAGCCTCGTCGTGCGTGATGATCTGCGAATCGACGGGATTGTTGGCGCTCCTGCAAAACGAGAGATAGTAGATGGCATCGAGAAAGTTGGTCTTACCCATACCATTATGGCCGATAAGACAGTTGATCTTGGGCGACAGCTCCAGGTTGGCGCCCTTGATGTTTTTGTAATTAATAATGGAAATATTCTTTAAAATCATAGATACTTTTCTGCTAATTGACTGCAAAGTTAGCAGAAAAAGCCCAAAAAACGAAAAAAGTAGGCTAGAAATTTCAATATCTGAATAAAAATCAGTAAATTTGCAACCTAAAAGAGCTAGGAATAACAAAGAATAATAAAAAACAAAAAATAAGAAATGGCAAACAACAACGTACAGGCTCAGGAAATCGAGAGCCTTAACATGAAAGAGGCCTTCTTCATGAAGTACAAGAAGGCAATTATGATCGCAGTGGTAGCATTGATCGTTATCATCGCAGGTGTATTCGCTTACATGTCTCAGATTGCAGGTCCTCGTGAGGACAAGGCAAGCACATTGCTCGGCAAGGGTCAGACCTATTTCCAGAACGAGATGTATGAGCAGGCACTCAACGGCGACGGCGCTGGCTACGTAGGCTTCGCAAAGATTGCCAGCGAATACGGCAGCACCGATGCAGGCAACCTCGCCAACCTCTATGCAGGTCTCTGCTATGCCAACCTCGGCAAGTGGGCAGAGGCAGAGAAGAGCCTCGACGCATTCTCATCTAAGGGCGACGAGATGATCAGCCCAGCCGCTCAGGCAGCCCTCGGCGATGCATACGCACACCTCAACAAGCTCGATGATGCCGTAGCCGCTTTCAAGAAGGCAGCTTCCATGGCAGACAGCAAGGCAGAGGATGATGCCAACAACTCTCTCTCTCCTGCCTTCCTCATCAAGGCTGGCGAAATCCTGGAGAGCCAGAACAAGAAGGCTGAGGCTTTGAGCATCTATCAGGACATCAAGAAGAAGTATGTAAACTCTATGCTCGTTCAGAGCTCTGAGATCGATAAGTACATCGAGCGTGCTTCCAACTAAATCAGAACATTATGGCAACAGCACTTCATAATTTGTCGGAATACGACTTTTCCAAGATTCCAGATGCCAGCAACATGTGCTTCGGTATCGTGGTAGCTGAATGGAACCCAGATATTACAGGCGCCTTGCTCGATGGAGCTGTCAAGACGCTGGAGAAGCATGGAGCCATCCCTGAGAACATCCATGTGAAGACCGTACCGGGAAGCTTCGAGCTGATCTATGGTGCGCATCAGATGGTGCTCAATGGCGGCTACGATGCTGTCATCATCCTGGGTAGTGTGATTCGTGGCGAGACTCCGCACTTCGATTATATCTGCGAGGGTGTCACCTATGGTATTGCGCGCCTCAACGCCACACAGGAAATCCCTGTCATCTACGGACTTCTCACCACCAACGACCTCCAGCAGGCGAAGGATCGCAGCGGCGGCAAGTTGGGTAACAAGGGTGACGAGTGCGCTATCGACGCTATCAAAATGGCAAAATTCTAATTACATAAGAAAGCTCTTGACGTTGGGCTAAACCTGACTTCAAGAGCTTTTATTATATCCTTATTATATATTTAATCATATATTCTATATATTGTTTGTATAATTAGACCCTTATTCGTATGAAGAAAGTATTTTTTATCCTCATCCCGGCGGTTATCCTCAGCCTCCTCTCCTGCTCTCCCAAGAAGCCGGCAGAAGAGAAGAAGAGCGCCATCGATACCATCCCCACGATGGTGATGCAGATACAGAAATGCACGCGCCTTTATACCGCCGAGGCGCACGTTCATAAGATCATCACCCACGATGACCAGTTCAAGCTTAAGGGTTCCTTCCTGAAGCACGAATTCAACATCCCCGTGCCAGGCTCCAACCGAAAGGTAGCCATCCCCATGGATGCTACCATCAAGGCGTATGTAGATTTCCAGGGATTCTCAGACAGGAATGTGTCACGTAAAGGAGACAAGATTGAAATTATCCTGCCCGACCCGAAGATGGTGCTCACAGGCACCCGAATCGACCACAAGAAACTGAAACAGTATGTTTCACTCACACGCAGCAACTACTCAGATGCCGAACTCACCCAGCTGGAACAGCAGGGCAGAGAAAGCATCATCCGCGATATTCCCAACCTCGACCTGATGGAACAGGCTCGCGTCAGTGCAGCCAACACCCTCATCCCGATGTTCAAGCAGATGGGTTTCCGGGAAGAGAACATCCAGATCAGCTTCCGCAAGAAGTTCACCCTCGATGATATCAGGGGATTCCTGCAGAACTCGGGAGTGGAGAAGAAAGATAAAAACTAGTGAGAAGAAAGATAAACCCTCAAACTAAGGAGGAATGAGATATGAAGAAATATGGCATCATCCTGCTCACCATCCTTGCCCTCATACTAGCGGGCACGATCTATTGGCTCAACAAGGATAATACGGTGAGCGTAACCACAGAAGAGCAGACCACCCTGTCGCCTACCCAGGTAGAGAGCATCGAGGCGATAGGCGAATGGGAGTTCCTCGCCATCAGCAACGAGGAACTGGTAGATACCGTTCGTCGCGGCTTCTTCGGCGACGACCAGCTGGTGCGCATCTATTACGGCACCCTGCGCCTGGGCATCAATATGAAAGATGTAAAGGAAGGATGGATCCAGGCGAATGCCGGGAAGGATTCCATCGTCTGCACCCTCCCTCCTATCCGACTGCTGGATAACAACTTCATCGACGAAGCCCGAACCCGCAGCTTCTTTGAAGAAGGAAAGTGGACGGGAGCCGACCGCCAGGCACTCTACGACCGTGCCTATGCCCAGATGAAGAAACGCTGCCTCACCCCAGCCAATATCCGTATCGCCCAGCGCAATGCCAGACAGCAGTTCCGCGATATGTTCAAGGCAATGGGATTCCCTAACGCCCGAGTAGAGTTTGAAGAAAATTAGATATAGATTTTATAATTGTATTTTAAAGAGAGATTAACATGGAAGCAATCAACGAATTTTTCACATCCTTCAGTTCGTTCCTTTGGGGGTGGCCGATGATCATCCTGCTGCTGGGAACCCACATTTTCCTGACGGTTCGCCTGCGTTTTCCACAGCGTAAGATTTTCCAGGCGATATCGCTGTCCTTCAAGAAGGACAAGAACGCTACTGGCGATGTCTCCCAGTTCGGAGCCCTCGCCACAGCCCTTGCCGCTACCATCGGTACCGGTAATATCATAGGTGTGGCAACAGCCATCGCCCTGGGTGGACCAGGCGCCGTATTCTGGTGCTGGCTCACCGGTGTCTTCGGCATCTCCACCAAGTATGCCGAAGGTCTTCTTGCCGTGAAATACCGCGTCAAGACCAAGCGTGGAGAGATGCTTGGCGGTCCGATGTATGCCCTCGAAAAGGGATTGGGATGGAAGTGGCTCGGTATCCTCTTCGCCCTCTTTGCCGCCCTCGCCTCCTTCGGCATCGGCAGCACCGTACAGGCGAACGCCATCTCCACACTGGTAGAAAACCAGTATGGCATCAGTCCATACATCACCGGCGCTATCGTCACCCTCCTCGGTGCCGCAGTCATCATCGGTGGTGTGCAGAGCATCTCAAAAGTATGTGGAATGCTTGTGCCTTTCATGGCGATTTTCTATGTGGTGGGCTGCATCTACATCCTGATTGTCAATCACGCCTATCTCCTGCCAGCCCTGAAGGTTATCTTCGAATCCGCCTTCACCACCCGTGCAGCCGGAGGCGGTTTTGCAGGCAGCACCCTCATGATAGCAGCCCGCTATGGTATCGCCCGCGGACTCTTCTCCAACGAGTCGGGACTCGGTTCGGCACCAATCGTAGCTGCCGCCGCCCAGACCCGCAATCCGGTACGCCAGGCGCTGGTATCCTCTACCGGAACCTTCTGGGATACCGTCATCATCTGTGCCCTCACGGGATTGGTCATCACCTCCAGCATCATTGCCTATCCTGATATCGACTACCACAATGGCGCAGCGCTCACCAAGGCAGCCTTCAGCAAGATACCATACATAGGAGCCCCATTGCTCACCATCGGCCTCGCCACCTTCGCCTTCAGCACCACCCTGGGATGGAGCTATTATGGCGAACGCTGCGTAGAGTATCTCAAGGGAAAGCGCTGGATGCTCATCTATCGCATGTTGTATATTGTGAGTATCTTCCTGGGCAGTGTCATCAGCCTCGGACTGGTATGGAATATCGCCGACTGCATGAATGCCCTGATGGCGATACCAAACCTCATCTCCCTGCTCTGCCTCAGCGGCATCATCGTTCACGAAACCCGCAAGTATCTCTGGCGCGGCCAGCTCGACAGGGAGATGAACGAAGATGAGATTGAGGAACTGGAGTAGCGGATACCGAAATCTGAGAACTAGCGCAGCGGATACTGGAGATGCTTCATGCTGTGGCCACCCCACACGGCATCATTCACGTATTCGAATCCCATATCGGCATAGAGTCTTTCTGCCTTCGGATTGCCCTTATCCACGAGCAGTCCCACGGCAGGAAGGCCCATTTCCCTTCCCTTTTCTATCACCGCCTTGAGCAGCATCTTGGCGATACCCTTGCCACGGAAGGCAGCAGGCACGGCGAGGCTGTCGATATAAAGTTCGCCCTCCTGCGTTTCCGGATCCATTCCCGTATAATCGATTCCGAAGGTTGCCTTAGCCTCCTCGATGAATCGCTGGCGCAGCGACTTGAGTTGTGCACCGTCGTAAGACACGATGATACCGGCAGTAATGCCCTCGCTATTGGTAGCCAGGAGCGTATTGCGGTAACTGTACTGGCTATCCTCCATTCTTACGAGTCTTTCCATCACCTGGTGGAATTCCGCCAGTGTATGATGAGCACCAGCCAGGTTCTGGCAGCATCCTGGGTTCATCGCCTCCATGATGAGCGATGCAATGTGCGACGCCCTGTCAGGCGTAGCCGGTTCAATTTTTATCTTCATTTTTGTTTAGAGTTATATCATTACATTATTTAATTAGTCATCCGATTCCCCTCTTCAAGTCAGAATCCGCTTGCAAAGATAGCAAAAACAATCGAGACAAAAGAATTTTTATATATTTTTCACCCTGCCTCTAGGTATAAAACGAATTTAGGCAGTAACGTAACCCTATTGATTACGTTACTGCCTAAAAAAAGTAACCATCTATATTTCCATACACCCTCTGAACCGCCTTTATGGCAATATAGTCCTTTAGGTATATGTTAATCTCACTTAAATTCATCTCCAAGTTATTCAACTGATTTTGAAGTTCCACACCATAATGAGTATGAGACCGCAGTTCTGTATTAAACCCATCCCACATTTTGCAGTTCATCCAGTCTATAACAATCAGCTACGAATCCATCAGCATTAGATGCAGTTGAGTTTTTAGAACCAGAGAAGAATTTACCCAATTCAAGAATATCAACAGGCAAAAAAGAAAATGCTTATCCAGCATATATACAGCCCCAATAAAAAGAAGGATGAAATTAAGCGCATAGAAAATTTGACTATTATGAATCTGCCAGAATATCCCTTTGCACCAATCCATAGCCTTGCTGTCAGAAGGCAATATATCTCCATATAAACAAAGTACCGACACCTCTATATAAGATGGTATTGATGCACCTGCCGACAAACACTCACAATTCCATAGGAAACTCCAATATCTACCAATCTAATGAAACTTCATTTTACCCCAATCAATTATTTCTCTTTACCACCAATTACATTCTTGATAATTTCATCAACAACATAATCAAAGTAACGAGCCTTTAAATACGTATTGCTACGTTTCATCACTTCATCAACATTAAACTGGTCAA
>JAJWLX010000130.1 GCA_021636625.1 Prevotella sp.
GTCAAGATTATTTAAGTTCAACGGATAAAAATAGATGAACATGAATTTTCCAGAAATATATTCAGCAACAGGCATGATGGAGCTGATTCAGCAGATCGGCTTCCTCCCTCTCCTTGATAGTGGCATTGAAGGCTTCTCTGCCGAAGACATCGTGGCGGAAGACTGCGGTTACGTAAGACTTCCTGAAGGCGGTTGGGACTGGCCATTATGGAAATGGAAGGGTGAGATTGTGCAGGAAATGCCGTGTATGTACGGAAAGTTTTTTAACAAGAAAACGGGATTCATCAGCCAGGAATGGTGGCCGGACTTCTGCAACTACAGAAGAAGCAAATACCCCCGTCCGGATGAAGAATCGATAGAAGGAGCCATTCTCAGTACGCTTCAATCATCAGGCAGTCTCATCACGAGAGAACTTCGGGCAGCCTGCGGTTTCACGGGCAAGGGAATGAGAAGCAAGTTTGACGGTTATCTCACCCGACTGGAAATGGCGACTTACATCGTGACCGAGGATTTCATCTATCCTCGTGACAAGCACAATCACGAATATGGCTGGGGTTGGTCGCTGCTCAATACTCCCGAAGACCTCTATGGCAGGGAGGTTTGCCAATGCAACCGCACTCCCCAGGAATCTTATCAGAGGATTTTCAAACATCTGAAAGAAATCCTGCCTGATGCTTCGGATAAACAGATCATTAAATTAATTGGATAAAAATGAGAAAGGAATCAAGAGCAATGGATAGTGGCTGGGCATTGGAAGTAATGCACAAGGCTCCGTATATAACTGTAAGTTTCATTGACGAATACGGCAAACCTTACGGCTTACCGCTGTCACTCGCATCAGATGATGATGTGAATTGGTATTTTCATGGTGCCTTGGAAGGCAAGAAGTTGGAGGCAATCAAGGCTCATCCAGAGGTTTGCCTTTCAGCCGTAACCCATTGTGCGCCTACGGTTGGTCCGAAGGACGGCAGTTTCACCCTGCAATTCAAATCAGCCATTGCATTCGGTAAGGCAGAAATCGTGACAGATGAAGCAGAGAAGATTCATGGTCTCCGACTAATCTGTGAGCGCTTCCTTCCTCAACACATGGATGCTTTCGACCAGAGCATCGTCCGTTCCCTTTCACGCACGGCTGTAGTTCGCATCACACTTACTGAGCTACCAACCGGCAAGCGCAAGCAGTATGATAAAGAAGGCGTGGAAATGAAATATGGCAGAATGGAATAAACGAACTTTAAAACATATAGATTATGAAGAAGATAAAGTTAAGCAATGGCGTGGAAATGCCGCAACTGGGTTATGGTGTTTATCAGGTGGAACCTGATGAGTGTGAGCGTTGTGTGCTGGATGCGCTCAGCGTAGGTTATCGGATGATAGATACTGCGCAGGCTTATCTCAACGAGGAAGCCGTGGGCAACGCATGGAAGAAGAGCGGCGTGAATCGTGATGAGATTTTCCTCGTTTCAAAGGTCTGGCCTTCCAACTATGGCGATGGACAGACCATGAAGAGCATCGACGAGAGTCTGCGCAAACTGCAGACTGACTACATCGACCTGATGCTCCTCCACCAGCCTTACTGCGACCGCTACGGTGCCTATCGTGACTTGGAAAAAGCTTACAAGGCAGGAAAGGTTCGTGCCATCGGAGTGAGCAACTTCTTCCCTGATCATCTCATCGACCTGGCTTCAAACATGGAGATTGCACCAATGGTGAACCAGATGGAGACGCACGTGTTCAACCAGCAGCATGTGACCCGAAAATTCATGAATGAGTTTGGCACCAAGCTCATGGCGTGGGCTCCTTTGGCAGAAGGTCAGAACGGAATGTTTACCAACCCTACCCTCACCCAGATTGGCGAGAAATATGGCAAGACTGCTGCACAAGTAGCCTTGCGCTGGCTGCTGCAGAGCGATGTAATCATCATCCCGAAGACTGTTCATAAGGAACGAATGCAAGAGAATCTGAATCTCTTCGACTTCGAGCTAGATGCTAAGGACATGCAGAAAATTGCTGCGCTCGACACCGCACATAGTCTCTTCCTCGACCATCATAGCGGAGAAACAACCAAGCAGTTTATGGAGTGGAGAGCTGTGGTGAAACCTACAGAATAATTATGACACAAGATATTTCTACATATTACGTTTGGATAGGTGGCTCATGTGATTATGGCCATAAAGAGCGGGCTGGTGGTGCTGCCGTTGTGATTGAGCATAACGGAAGCATCATCAGCCGTGATGTAATCAGCGACCTCTACACTACGGAGTTCCGCATGATGCTAACCCTCATGGTGAAGGTAATACAGGAAATCCCGGAAGGTTCCGATATTCTCTTCCTGACTAACGCTGCCTATATTCAGAACTTTGACAAGACTCCAACATCAAAGTCGGCCAACCCGGACTTGATTGTTCAATGCATTGAGGAAAAGAAAAGACACAACTCTGTCAGAGTCAAGATTGTGCAATATCACAAAAGTCCATTGTTGATAGAAACTCACGATAGGGCTACGGAAGCTATGGCTAAGACAAGAAAGGAGTTTCACCAGAAAAACAAGTAAAAAATATGGAATATAAAGATAAAGTAGTCATCGTGACCGGTGGCGCACAAGGGATTGGCAAATGTATTGCCGAAGAGTTCAGAAAGCAAGGGGCACTGGTAGAAGTCATCGACAAGCAAGAAGGACTTGATCACTTTGTTGGTGACCTCGCGAACAAATATGCTATTGAGGAGTTTACGAAACTGGTAATCAAAAAATACGGCAAGGTTGATTTCATCGTGAATAATGCCCTACCCCTGATGAAAGGCATTGACGAATGCTCATACGAGGAATTTGAGTATGCGCTCAAAGTGGGTGTAACTGCGCCATTCTACATGGTAAAACTCCTGAAGGATCATCTTGCAGAAGGAGCTTCCATCGTCAACATTTCATCTTCTCGCGACCGCATGAGTCAGCCTCAGACAGAAAGCTACACGGCTGCGAAGGGCGGTATTGCAGCACTCACACATGCCCTTGCCGTAAGTCTTGCAGGCAAGGCTCGTGTCAATTCCATCTCTCCTGGATGGATAGATACGGACTATAAAGTGTATGAGGGTCCCGATGCCTACCAGCAACCGGCAGGACGTGTCGGCAATCCTCTCGACATTGCCAACATGGTACTTTTCCTCTGTTCCGAAAAGGCTGGTTTTATCACAGGTGAAAACATCTGCATAGATGGTGGAATGACCCGACAGATGATTTACCATGGTGATTGCGGATGGAAACTGGAATAATACTCATATAGAAGATTGAGTAATAGTACACAAAACAATCGAGACCGATCCATTTATCGGTCTCGTCTGAAATCGTTGCGTCCGTCTCCATGCCACCATGCGCCCAGGAAGGCGAGGATGGCACGGAGAACGATGTAGATAACGATGATGTCAACAAATTCATTCATAAGCTTGATATTTAGCGAGTTATTCAATATGTATTCACAACCGGAACGCCCAAACAGTTGGCTTTCTTGAAAGTGTAGTAGGTTCCACCCTTCTCTCGCCCATCATAGAAGGCAATGAGAAGGGACGCATTCTCAACCATGAACTCGTCCCGGTCAAGAAAACATCGGGTGTAATAGTATTCTGAAAGGATGATCACCTCATCTGCTGAAGCCATCAATCCATCATAAACCATCCTGTCGCTGGGCTTGAACCTATCTGCCTGACCTCTGAAAGGAATGGCTGCGGTAAGCGTCATTCCCGGGCAGGAAGGTTTCAGCGACAGCACTATCTGGGCTGCCATCAAGTCAATACCGATGGCGAATCCCGAAATAAAATTGCTGATGCCATGCTCGTAAGCTTCGAGAATGGCTTTGGTCAATCGCTCTCTTATGACCTCCTGCTGAGAGAAGTTGTAAAAGCGATGACCTGTAAAGGCTGCCGAAACAGCCTTATCAAACTTTGTCATGTTCTTTCTTTTCATTGCTGTACATATTTATATGATGTTTTGCCGAGGAAAATACCGTTTGTTACGTGCGCCCCTACTTGTTCCAATTGTGCGGTGTAGGCACAGAATGAAGTGCCGGTAGTGACCACATCGTCCCAAATGCAGACTATCTTGTTTTTGAAGAAGTTCGCATCCACCTCAATATTATTCTTTTCCTTCAAGCGCTTTTCTCGCTCATCCTTCTTGACCTTAGTGCCATGAACAGCGGTACGTTCGCCAACAACCTTGACATAGGAAAAGCCATTGATTGCTCCAGAAAACTTGCAGACAAGTTCAGAGAAGTTCTTGTTGCGTGCCTCGTTACGCTCCTGACTGCTTGCAGGAACGCAAGAGAAGACAACGCTGCGAACCTTGCGACCAAACTTCTTGACAAGCATCTTTGCCACGCACTTCGCCACATCTGCATGGTTTCGACCATCCTTGAAATCATAGATAACCTGGCGGTCGAAGAAAGCATCCATACCGATGTTCTTGATACGTACCGGATAATAGCGCAAAAAGCTGCTCAATTCCTTATCCTCCTGTCCCTTAATGTAAACCTGTACCATGTTCATAGCTTTAATTGTTGTTACTTGGCAGGTAGCAGCCATCAGCCACTACCCACCGAGAAAAATGTTTTCAATCGTAAAGTCTGCTGAGGAAAGACTGCAACTCTCTGTCGATGA
>JAJWLX010000131.1 GCA_021636625.1 Prevotella sp.
AAACACTCATAAATCGCTCATTTTAAGCTATTCAGCAGATTTTAGCGTAATTTTTTAGAAAAAAGAGAAAAAAAGTTTGAGAACCCATCATGACCATTTTTCTTGTTTATTTCTTATATATCATATTATCATATTTCTTGTGGGGCTATTTTGATGTATAACTATCAGACTGCTAGATAGATAGAAAATACTGTTACCATGGAATGTAACTGGCAAAAGGCGAAATCCCGCGAGATGTAACGGTTTTCTCTGATGAGATGTAACCCTTTGGTAAGTTTGCCTACGAGAAGTAACTATCTAGACATTTCTCCCACGAGAGGTAACTAGTTAACTAAATATAAAACATTCCGGGGTAGGCGGAAATTCGCCGGAAATCGACGGGTATCGCCAGTTGGAGTTAGGAGAATGTCTTATCTTTGCAGTGTTGAAACATTAAAAACATCAGCTTATGACTAGAGAAATTACAATGATTGTGGTACACTGCAGCGCAACCCGCTGCAACCACCCTTACACCGTGCATCAGCTTTACCACGACCACGTGGAGGTGAACCACTGGCGTTACATCGGTTACCATTTCTTCATCAGCCGTGACGGCAAGGTACATGCCACCCGGCCGCTGGAGCGCATGGGTGCCCATGCCCGTGGCTGGAATGCACATTCCATCGGAATCTGCTATGAGGGTGGATTGGATGAGAACGGCTATGTGGCGGATACCCGTACCGGGGAGCAGAAGAAGGCGATGGAGAAGCTGATCGTTCAGCTGAAGATACAGTATCCCGGCATCCGCACCATTCTGGGGCATCGTGACCTGCCTGGAGTGCAGAAGGCGTGTCCTAGTTTTGATGCCACCACGCTGCAGCCCTTGTTACATCTGAATTGTAAATATTAAATTTTGTAATCAGATGAAACACCCTATCCGATTTTTTTGTATCTTCGCAGAAGAATAGATTACTAACTAAAAATTAAAACTAGATGAATGTTACCAAGCAACATTTTGTAGAACGTAGAGTGATGAGCAAGCAGGAGCTTGCTCACCTCTACTGTCCTCACAGCCGTTCCAAGGGGCATGCTGCGAGAGATGAGTTTATGGATTGGGTGAAGCGCTGCACTCCGCTCTATGTCAGACTGCAGGAATTGGGTTATAAACCTTCGCTGCATAGTTTCACGCCCAAGATGGTAGATTATATCTTTTACTATCTTGGAGAGCCGGATGGAGTGGGGGTATAGCATGGATAGTAATAAATAACTTTACAATTAAAATGCGTCGGAAAAATCTCTTAAGAGAAGCCGTCGTTTCCCTTAAGGAAAAATATATTTTCCCTTAAGGAAAAAAATAAAAACCCTTAAGGGAAAATTCTCAATCTCTTTTTACCCCATTTTTCGGGCGTTTTTGCCTGATTCTCTCTTCCTTGAATAATGTTTACACGGATATGGAGAGAAGGTGGGGATGGGGGCAAGGTTAAAAAATAACAGTTTGGAAAAATCAAAAGTTTATGGAAATAGTTATAGATCGTTTTGGCAGTTATCATCATGCCGTAAGTGGTAGATTGCTGATTGATGGTCAGCATGTTTGTGATACGTTGGAGGAGGATGTGCATTGTCTGCCGGAAGGCGAGTATGCCCTGCAGCGCAACAGCAAGCTGGCATTACCTTATTATATAAGACTGGCGGATGCTGATTCTGGGGCTGACTCCCGTGTTGATTCCCGTGTGTCCTTCTCCAGGGGTAATGGCATTCACGGTTGGCGCAACCACTGCATCATCGTAGGAGAGTGTCTCCATCTGGGTTTCCTCATTCATAGTGAGGCGTGTTATGATCTTCTCATTGCCCGCATCCGCATGCAGTTTGTGCGTCATCACGCAGTGGTGGTCAAGATATCCCGCTCTCCCGATTTTCTGGAAGTAGCCTGATATCTGTGCTGCTATTGATAGGCTATTTTAGCCAAAAAATCTCCCTATAAGTCTGGCGTATGTCGCCTGCTTATAGGGAGATTTGTTTTATATGCCGTTAAAATAACTCCAGGATCTTATCGATAACCTTCTCGATGCTGGAAGAATCGGTGGTTTCTTCGAGCTTCTGGTTGATTTTCTCTTCTACCTTCTTGCTCACTTTATCCGCTGCCTTATCGAAAGCCTGATTGGCTTTCTCTTCCAGTTTCTTCTGCATTTTTGTGCTGAAGCTGCCTTCATCGCTGTCAGCCTGGTCCTCATTGACATTGGCTTCTGAATCTGATCCATCCATATTGGGAGTGCCAGAGGATACATTTGATTCTGACTCCTCGATATGGAGATTATCGGCTGATTCCAGTGCTTTCACCATATCGTCGGCATTCATCGTATAGACGTTGCCGAGAATACCGAAACTCACGGTATGCGGCTTGCCGTTGAACTCCACAGAACCCGTAGAGCAAACGATATAGTTGTGGTATTCGAAAAGCTGGTTCATCGCTTCGTCCATCATGCTGCCAGCCATCATCTTGGCTACAGAGCGGAGCGCCTGCGAGAAGAAATTGTTGTCGGTAGATCCTACCGCCTTTTCTACTGCCTTGCTTGCCTCCGTGCGAACCTTCTCCTTATGAGCATCTGCGCTCGGATTGGTTACGGCAAATAGGGCAAGGATGAAAATGATGAGACCTATCACCATCTTCATGGCGAAATGGCTCGTCTTCTTCTTAGGCTGCTGCTGGAAATTCGAATTCATTGCTGCTCCCTGCTGGAATCCCTGCTGATAGGCTTCCTGCTGGGCTTTCTGATAATCCTGCTGCTGAGCCTGCTGCTGGTTGGCTCTTATTGCTTCCAGTACAGCTTTCAGTTCCTCTACCTTCCAGGCAGGAGTCCAATCTGCCATACCCTGCTTCCATACTAGTGTTTCGGGACTGATGCCCTTCTGTACAAGTTGGTCGAAACTGAAAGGACCTGCCTGCTGTCCATTACGATCGATTATAAAAAATTCCATCTTTGTCCTTTTAATTTTTAAATGTGAACATTCAGCTTTATTAGTGGGTTGCCTTCCACCATCCAGTCTTCTCTCTTCCCTTGAGAGCTACACTGTGCTGGCTCGGGTCGGAGATGGAAAGGCCGCAATAGCTCTTCACCTGGAAGATGGTTCCTCTATACGAGTCCTTCAGCATGGTAATTGCCTCATCGGTATGAGCTGCCTCCTTGATGGTTTTCTGCATCTGGGCGGCAAACTGGTCTTTCAGATAACCGCTTGGCTTGAGGCTATCTACATATACCGACATGTCATAGAATAGGTTAGGAGTGAAGCCGTCGAGAGGTTGGATTGTTTCTAGAGGAATGGAGGAATCGAGCGTATATTTGCTGTTGATTTCCTTCATTACGCTAGCCAGGTTATCCATCTCGCGACAGTCGATGGCTGCCATGTTGCAATAAGGTACGTCGCTGGATTTGTAGAAGTTGACAATACCGTTTACGATACCGGAATAGTTGGGCGTTGCGGAATTGAGCATGCTCCAGATGCTCCGGTATGGAATGCCCATACCCATCACCTCGCTGCTCGAACTGATGAGATAGTTGGTGACATCCTTCAGCTCGTAGGCTGTCTCCACATTTCCCATGTAGCAGGCATCGAAGAGGATGTATTGCATCTTCATTCCGCTCTCCCTGATTCCTTCTGCCAGGGTTGGGATGTCCATGGCATAACTCTTGGAATTTACACTTCCGAAGAAGCGGGTGACAGGATGGTCTGGGTCACTACCAAACTGGATGCCGCTGAATGCACTGGATGACTTGCCGGCTGTGGCTGTGCCTCCGAAGCTAGGACGGGCATAGTTCGGATAATTCACCCAATCTTCTGCATAGGTCCATCCGGAACCATGTACTCCGATGATGAGGGCATAGTTGAGTGCCTCGGCATTTTGCTTCACCTCATTGAGAAGGTTGGCGAATCCCTCTGCCGTGCAATAGCTGTTGTCCTCGTAGGTCTTCACGGGCACACGGTTCACCTTCCTGCTGACTGCATCGTACTGCAGATCGTAGAGTGTGCTCTTGTTGTATTTCTCGCTGAAAAATACCATCACACGTGAGTCACTAAGTCCTTTCTTGGCTACGATACCCTGGCAGATGCTGTCGATGTTGTTGGCAAGGTATTGCTTCAAACCCGAACTGGTGGTACTGCCTGTCCATGGATAATATACCAGGATGGTCTGCTTGTTGACGCTATCCACATCAAAAGCCTCGTCGCTACAACTGGTGAAAGTCATGGCGAACGAAAACATACATATAAATAAGGTGAAAAGCTTCTTGATCATAATAAAAAAGTTGAATGTTGAATGCTGAATGTTGAGTTGCAGAATGGCTGACGAATTCATCCGTCTGAGATTCTGCATTCATCATTCTACACTCAACATTCAACATATATAAAAAGAATCTGTTACTTCTTCTTCAGCTCCTCGATTGTAGCCTTCAGGGCAGCAATCTTCTCTACAGAGTCGCTCTCCTTCTTGCGCTCCAGGGCAACAACCTTCTCAGGAGCGTGAGCTACGAAGTTCTCATTGCTGAGCTTCTTGCGTACAC
>JAJWLX010000028.1 GCA_021636625.1 Prevotella sp.
ATTAACGTTAAAAAATACGCTCAAAGCTTGCTCAATTAGAGTAAAACAGGGCGACGGGTTTGCGTCCTAATTACCCAGGGCGGTGCCCTGGGCTAGGAGCTTCTGCCCTTTCAGGGCGTATTGGGTAATTTCAACCGTACAGGTCGAAAAAATTGCTCTTTCTCTTTGTGAAGTTCGAATTTTGTTGTACCTTTGCACTGCCTATATATAAATAGGTATAACAGCAAGCATTAATAACAAGCATTAAAATAGCAATAAGATGAAAAAATATGTTCTAGACCTTAAGGTGGTTTCTGTAGAAGCACTCAGCGATAAGCACGTATTGATTAAGCTTACCGACGAGAAACCTCTGCCGGAAATCCTGCCTGGACAATTCGTAGAAGTAAAGGTAGATCATTCGCCTGCCACCATGCTTCGCCGTCCTATCTCCATCAATTTCGTGGATAGAGAAACCAACCAGCTCTGGCTGCTCGTTGCCATGGTGGGCGACGGAACCCGTCAGCTCGGAAAGCTTCAGGCTGGCGATACGCTCAACTGTATGCTGCCTCTGGGCAATGGTTTCACCATGCCTACAGAGAAGAGTCAGAAGTATCTCCTCGTGGGTGGTGGCGTAGGTGTGGCTCCTCTGCTCTACTTCGGAAAACTCATCAAGGAGTTTGGTGCAGATGTAACCTTCCTGCTGGGTGCCCGCAAGGCTTCCGACCTGCTGGAGCTGGATGAGTTTGCCAAGATAGGAAAGGTATGCATCACTACCGAGGATGGCTCTGCTGGCGAGGTGGGGTTTGTAACCAATCACTCTGTGTTGGAGAACGAACAGTTTGACATGATCTCTACCTGCGGTCCGAAGCCGATGATGGTGAGCGTGGCTCGCTTTGCCAAGAAGGCTGGTGTGGAGTGCGAGGTTTCCCTGGAGAACAAGATGGCGTGCGGTGTAGGTGCCTGCCTCTGCTGCGTGGAGAAGACCACCGAGGGTCATAAGTGCGTTTGCAAGGATGGTCCGGTCATCAACATCAAGCAGCTCACCTGGGATATCTAAACCAGATGCTTCTGGTAGATAATTGTAATAGAATATTATTTGATTAAGAAAGATTATGGCTGATTTAAGTGTAAATATAAAGGATTTAAAGCTGAAGAATCCAGTGATGACTGCATCGGGAACTTTCGGCTACGGATTGGAGTTTGCTGATTTCGTTCCGCTGGAGGAAATCGGAGGTATCATCGTAAAGGGTACTACCCTGGAACCACGCGAGGGAAATGACTATCCACGCATGGCTGAAACTCCACAGGGAATGCTCAACTGCGTGGGCCTCCAGAACAAGGGTGTGGAGTACTTCTGCGAGCACATCTATCCTCAGATCAAGGACATCGATACCAATATGATTGTAAACGTGAGCGGACACTCGCCTGAGAGCTATGCGGAGTGTGCGGCACGTGTGAATGAGCTGGATAAGATTCCTGCCATCGAGCTGAATATTTCCTGCCCTAACGTAAAGGATGGCGGTATGGCTTTCGGCGTTACCTGCGAGGGTGCTGCAAGCGTGGTGAAGGCGGTGCGCAAGGTGTATGACAAGACCTTGATCGTGAAGCTTTCGCCTAATGTAACCAGCATTGCCGACATCGCCCGTGCGGTAGAGGCTGAGGGTGCCGACTCAGTTTCGCTCATCAACACATTGATGGGTATGGCGGTGGATATCGAGAAGCGCCAGCCGCTGCTGAGCATCCGTACTGGTGGCTTGAGCGGTCCTTGCGTCAAGCCGGTGGCATTGCGCATGGTTTACGATGTGGCCCACGCCGTGAAGATTCCGGTAGTAGGACTGGGCGGTATCCAGAATGCCAAGGATGCCATCGAATTTATGATGTGCGGTGCTACAGCCATCGAAATCGGTACTGCCAACTTCATCGATCCTGCCGTAACCAAGAAGGTGAAGGATGGTATGAACGAGTGGCTTGATGCTCACGGCTGCAAGTCGGTGACTGAAATTATCGGTGCCATCAAGTAAATGCTGGTCGCCAACAGATAAATTACACATTATTATATATAACAGAATTTTTGCATATATGGATTTGAATGATATGAATCCCGTTCTGCTCGTAGCAGCTCTTACGCAGCAGATAGCGGAGCAGGAGAAGCGGGCGGAAGCTTGCAGCGAGGATGCTGAGAACAAGGCTGCGCTGAGCAAGAACCTGCTGAAACGAGGCAATCTGCTGATGCAGATGGGCGATAAGGAGGGAGCCGGAAAGGATATGCAGAGATACCTGCAGCTGAATCCCGAGAAGATAGAGGAGCTTACAGGAGAGTTTAAGGCTGAAGGAAGAGAACATTGCCGATAATTGCCTGCACATTGCCGATAATTGTCTGGAAATGCCGGTAAATGTTCTTTCGAAATGATACGAATGCTGATAAAAATCTGCCAGTTTAGGGCTTTTTCTGATAAAAATCTGCTGAAAATCTGCTGAAAAGCAGAAAATATAAGGAAAATAAAGAAAAAACTGACAATTTGTTTGGCGGTATCAAAGAAAAGTGTTACTTTTGCAAACGAGTTGAGATTTTCATCGGTTGATGCTCCATCTGAGCTACTTCATTCTGAAGACTAATGGCTCGAAGCAATAAGTGAATAACAAATAAAAGAATAAGAAAATGGAAAAGTTGAACGCTTACTTTTTTAGCTATTACTTTTACTTTGCAAGCAATTGTAAAGCGGGAAGTTGCGTATATATTTCAACTTAGGATATAAGATTTTTGAAATCATCGAAACGGTCCCGCTCTATTGTGAGCAGGACCGTTTTTCGTAAAACTCGAATCCGTTTTTCCATAAACGTTTTCGAAATAATCTGTTTTCAAAAAAACGTTTTCCGAAAAATCCGTTTTCCAAAATCAGGAGATAATGTAAAAAAGAGAGTGAAACAATGAAGAGAATTGCAATACAAGGAGAGTTGGGATCCTTCCACGACATTACCGCCCACGAGTATTTCCAGGGCGAGCAGATAGAGTTAATCTGTTGCGCTACCTTCGAGGAGGTGTTTGAGAACATCAAGCGAGATCCTACCATCATCGGCATCTGCGCCATCGAGAATACCATCGCCGGCAGTCTGCTCCATAACTACGAGCTGCTCCGGGAGAGCGGAACCACCGTGGTGGGTGAGCACAAGCTCCACATCGAGCACAGCATCTGCTGCCTGCCTTCCGACGACTGGAGCACCCTGCAGGAGGTTCACTCTCATCCTGTAGCGCTGATGCAGTGTGGCAAGTTCCTCGCCAACCATCCTGATCTCAAGGCTGTGGAGGCTGAGGATACCGCAGGTTCTGCCGCATTCATCGCCCAGCACCAGGTTCACGGATGGGCAGCCATCTGTTCTGCCTACGCTGCCAGGATGTATGGCATGAAGGTATTGCAGGAGGGAATCCACGACAATCCGCATAACTACACCCGGTTCCTCGTGGTCTGCAATCCGCAGAAGGCATCCCTGCTCCGACCTATCGAAAAGGCAAACAAGGCGAGCATCGTCTTCAGCCTTTCACACGACAAGGGTTCGCTCTCCAAGGTTCTCACCATCCTGAGCTTCTACGACATCAATCTCACCAAGATCCAGTCGCTGCCAAGCATCGGTCATGAATGGGAATATCTCTTCTACGTGGATCTCACCTTCGATAATCTGACCCGCTATCGACAGAGCATCGATGCCATCACACCACTCGTGAAGAAACTCACGGTGCTGGGAGAATATGAGGAAAAAGAATAGTAACATTTCAAAATAAAAGAAAATAAAAATGATACAACCAGCCAATAGAGTAACAGAAATACAGGAATACTACTTCAGCCGAAAGCTGAAGGAAGTGGCTAAGCTTAATGCCGAGGGACAGGACATCATCAGCCTCGCCATCGGAAGTCCAGACATGCCGCCTTCTAAGCAGACCATCGATACGCTCTGCGAGGTAGCCCATAACCCTGCTGCACACGGATATCAGCCTACGGTGGGCATCCCGGAGTTGCGCAAGGCGATGGCTGGTTATTACAAGAGATGGTATGACGTGGATCTTGACTGGGCTACGGAAATCCAGCCCCTCATTGGTAGCAAGGAGGGTATCCTGCACGTTACGCTCGCCTTCTGCAACCCTGGCGACGAGGTGCTCATCCCAAACCCAGGCTATCCTACCTATACTGCCATCAACAAGATTCTCGGCACCAAGATTACCTATTACGACCTGCGCGAGGACAATGAATGGCAGCCAGACTTCGAGGCGCTGGAGAAGATGGACCTCAGCCACGTGAAGCTGATGTGGACCAACTATCCGAACATGCCGACCGGAGGCGTGGCAAAGATGGAGACCTACGAGCGACTCGTGAAGTTTGCCAAGGACCACAACATCGTGGTGGTGAACGACAATCCTTATTCGCTCATCCTCAACGAGCATCCGCTGAGCATCATGCAGGTGCCGGGCGCCAAGGACTGCTGCATCGAATTCAATTCGCTCAGCAAGAGCCACAACATGCCGGGATGGCGTGTGGCTATGATTTCGAGCAACAAGCAGTTTATCTCCTGGATCCTGAAGGTGAAGAGTAACATCGACAACGGATGCTTCCGCGGAATCCAGCTCGCTGCAGCCGAGGCCATGCTCAACAATACCGACGAGTGGCACCGTGAGAACAACATCACCAATTATCGCCGCCGCCGCGACATAGCCGAGCAGATCATGCAGGTATTGGACTGCAAGTTTGATCCTAACCAGGTGGGCATGTTCCTCTGGGGCAAGATTCCGGAGAAATACGCCGATGTAGAAGACCTCACAGAGAAGATTCTCCACGAGGCGCGCGTATTCATCACCCCTGGATTCATCTTCGGAAGCAACGGCAAGCGCTACGTCCGCATCAGCCTCTGTGCCAAGGATGAGAAAATGAAGGAGGCGCTGGAAAGAATCAAGAAAGTCTTTGGAAAATAAAAAAGTAAAAAATAAGAATTTAAAATATACGACTATGGAATTAGAATTAGAACCATTGAATCTCCCTAGTGATCAGGAACGCCCTATCGTCATTGCAGGCCCATGCTCTGCAGAGACAGAAGAGCAAGTTATGACTACCGCCAAGCAGCTGGCTGCTAAGGGCTGCCACATGTTCCGCGCTGGTGTATGGAAGCCACGTACCAAACCAGGAGGCTTCGAGGGAAATGGCGAGACTGCCTTGCCTTGGATGAAGCAGGTGAAGGAGGAGACCGGTATGCTCACAGCTACCGAGGTAGCTACTCCTGAGCACGTGGAGCTCGCCTTGAAATATGGAATCGATGTTCTGTGGGTGGGAGCACGTACTTCTGCCAATCCATTCGCCATGCAGGCGCTGGCTGACAGCCTTCAGGGCGTGGATGTTCCGGTGTTGGTGAAGAATCCGGTGAATCCGGATCTTGAGCTTTGGATCGGTGCGCTCCAGCGTATCAACCAGGCTGGCATCAAGCGACTCGGTGCCATCCATCGCGGTTTCTCCAGCTTCGACAAGAAGATCTACCGCAATCTTCCTATGTGGCAGATTCCTATCGAGCTGCACCGCCGCATTCCTCAGTTGCCTATCATCTGCGACCCTAGCCACATCGGCGGTCGCCGCGACCTCATCGCCCCTCTCTGCCAGCAGGCTATGGACCTGGGCTTCGATGGTCTGATCGTAGAGAGCCACTGCTCTCCTGATGATGCATGGAGCGATGCCAAGCAGCAGGTTACTCCAGATATCCTGGATTACATCCTGAGCCTCCTCGTAGTTCGTGATGAGCATTATTCTACAGAGGGCCTGCATCAGCTGCGTGGTCAGATTGATGAGTGCGACAACCAGTTGATGGATCTTCTTGCCAAGCGTATGCGTGTATGCCGCGAAATCGGTACCTACAAGAAGGAGCACAATATGACTATCGTACAGACCAACCGCTACAACGAGATTCTCGAGAAGCGTGGTGCCCAGGCTTCGCTCTGCGGAATGAGCCCTGAGTTTGCTGCCCAGATCTTTGAGCATATCCACGAGGAGAGTGTTCGCCAGCAGTTGGAAATTCTGAATCAGAAATAAAATAAGTGAAGAGTAAAGAACGAAGAGTGAAGAATTCGTATGCTTTTTATGGGTCCTTTGTTCTTAAAACAAGAGAATTCTTCGTTCTTCACTCTTCATTCTTCACATTAAAAAGAAATGAGAATTTTGATAATGGGAGCAGGAAAGATGGGAAGCTTTTTCATCGACCTGCTCAGCTTCGACCACGAGGTGGCTGTATATGAAAAGGATGCCAAGCGACTGCGCTTCACCTATAACTGCTACCGTTTCACCAAGATGGAGGAGGTGGAGATGTTCCGCCCGGAACTCGTCATCAATGCTGTGACCGTGAAATACACCATCCCGGCATTCGAGGAGTTGCTGCCACATCTCTCTAAAGACTGTATCATCAGCGACATTGCGTCGGTGAAGACTGGATTGCAGGAGTTTTACGAAAAGAGCGGATTCCGCTACGTGAGCACCCACCCGATGTTCGGTCCTACATTCGCCAACCTGAACCAGCTCTCCGAGGAAAATGCGGTCATCATCAAGGAGGGCGACTATATGGGTAAGATTTTCTTCAAGGATCTCTATCAGAAGCTCGGACTGAGCCTGCATGAGTACACCTTTGATGAGCACGACCAGACGGTGGCTTACTCGCTGAGTATTCCATTTGTCAGCACTTTTGCCTTTGCGGCGGTGATGAAGCATCAGGATGCTCCTGGTACCACCTTCAAGCGCCACATGCAGATAGCCAAGGGCGTATTGAACGAGGATGACTATCTCTTGCAGGAAATCCTCTTCAACCCATATACATCTGGACAGGTGGCCCAGATTCGCGAAGAGCTGGCTGAACTCATCGACATCATCGATCACAAGGATGCCAAGCGCATGAAACTCTTCCTCACCAAAATCAGAAATCATGTGAAGGAAGACATCGAAATCAAGCAGCAGAAATAGGAAAAAACAGAAGACAAAGAAGAGTAGTAGATTATGAGTGAACAGATTGATCAACAGAATAACACAGCTGAACAGCCTAGCATGTTTCAGGTGGTAAACGAGGGATTCTCTACCCGCGAGGCGATTGAGGAAGCCAAGAGATGTCTGCATTGCAAGATTCCGCAGTGTAAGAAGGGATGCCCTATTGAAAACGATATACCGGATTTCGTACACGAACTTTCCATGGGTAACATGGGTGCTGCGATGAGTATCATCAATGCCAAGAGTAATCTGCCTGCTATCTGCGGACGCGTGTGTCCACACGAAAAGCAGTGCCAGGGACATTGTGTGCTCGGCAAGAAGGGAAAACCTGTACAGATTGGAAAATTGGAGCAGTTTATCGCTGACTTCGATACCAAGATGAATCTCTCCCGTGAGCTCCTGCCACAGAAAACCCGTGGTAGAGTGGCTGTAATCGGTTCGGGTCCTGCAGGACTTACCGTAGCCGGTGATTTGGCAAGACAGGGATTCAATGTAACGATTTTTGAAGGACAGGCTGAACCGGGTGGCGTACTGATGTACGGTATTCCGGAGTATCGCTTGCCAAAGACTGTGGTGCGCGATGAGGTGAGCAAGATTGCAGCCTTGGGCGTGCAGTTTATCACCAACTGTATGGTGGGCGAGAACAATGTCACCATCGACAGTCTCTTCCGTGCCGGTTATGATGCCATCTTCATGGGTACGGGTACCAGTGTGCCTCAGAATATGGACTCTACACCGGGCAGCAAGCTCCATGGCGTAAGCCAGAGTACCTACTTCCTGCATAATGTAAATGCCTATAACGAAGGTGCTTTGCCCCGCGATATGGTTCCTTTGCGCGATGGCGAGAAGGTAGGTGTAATCGGTGGTGGAAATGTGGCAATGGACGCTGCCCGTACTGCCATCCGTCTGGGTGCTGACGTTACCGTATTGTACAGAAAGACCCAGGAGGAAATGCCTGCCATCAAGAGCGAATACGAGGATGCTGTAAAGGAAGGTGTGAAGTTTGAATGGAAAACTACCGTAGAAGCCTTCCTGAAGGGCAGTAACGGCAGATTGGGAAGCTGCGTGCTGAATACTCCTGAGGGCGAAAGGGTAGAGAAATTTGATAGAATCTATCTCGCTATCGGTTCGCGCCCTGCCAACCGTATCGTTTCTACTACTGCCGGAATCGAGGTGGATGAGAAGGGATATGTAAAGGTGGTAGATCGTCCTTTCGGAATGACTACCCGCCGTGGCGTATTCGCAGGTGGTGATGTGGTGCATCGTCCTCAGACCGTAGTGCTGGCGATGAAGGCTGCCAAGGAGGTGGCTCAGGGTATCGCACAGTATGTGGATGCCATCAAGCTCCTGGAAGAAGCTAAGCGCATCGAAAAAGAAGGTACCTGTTCGTAGAGGTTAATATCTGCTTAATCTGGTTAATATCTATTGCAATATTTTGCGGAATGAATGATTCTTGTTATTTTTGCCTGCAAAAAACAAGCAAAGATTATGAAGAAAATTATATTTTTGATGATAACCCTGCTGTCAATGGCTTCCATGGTCTATGCGCAGAAAACATGCGTCATCGCATCTGCCGAGGATCATGTGCCTATCAGGGAAGCCCTCATTCATACGAACAATAACCATTGGGCGCGTACCGACTATCGGGGCTACTGGAACATGCGCTACCAGTTTGATTCTGCTACCGTATCCAAACCGGGCTATATCAAGGCAACCATCCGCTATCAGGAGTTGCCTGATACCGTTTTTCTCCTTCCCGAAGCCAAACAGATTGGTGAAGTGACCGTTTGGGGCAAGAACCAGGAGCATATCGACAATATGGAAGAGCAGATACAAGAGAAGGTGAATTCTGTGCCAACATCACCGGGAGGAATCGGCTTCGATGCCTTCGGCTGGATGGACAAGCAGGGCAGCCGCGACCGGAAGCACAAGAAGCAGGCTCAGGAAATCTTCAAGAAGATGGACAGAAAGGATCCTATCGTCTCTGCCTACGAAAAGGCTACGGGAAAGAAGTATGAACTGAAAAATCCTATCAATCTGAGTGCTAACAAGAAAAAAACTTTGGAAAAGCAGGATGAGACCAGGCAGGAATCATCAGAGAAAACACTTCCAAATGTTCAAAATGAAGCAAAAGAGCAAGAAAATGAAAAATAATCGAGATTGAGTTGGCTTTCTCGGAAAAAGTTCGTAACTTTGTGCCCGAAATAAAAAAGTACAATTAAGAACATGTTTGAAAATTTAAGTGATAGATTAGAACGTTCCTTCAAAATTCTGAAGGGTGAGGGTAAAATTACCGAAATCAACGTGGCTGAGACCATGAAGGATGTGCGTCGTGCACTCCTCGATGCCGATGTTAACTATAAAGTTGCCAAGGAATTCACCAACAAGGTGAAGGAAAAAGCACTCGGCATGAATGTCTTGACAGCCGTGAAGCCAGGCCAGCTGATGGTGAAGTTGGTTCACGACGAACTCGCTGAGCTGATGGGAGGCGAGGAAGCTCCATTGCATTTGGAAAGTCGCCCTGCTGTAATCCTGATGAGTGGTTTGCAGGGTTCTGGTAAGACTACCTTCAGCGGTAAGCTTGCCAATATGCTCAAGAACAAGAAAGGCAAGAAGCCATTGCTCGTGGCTTGCGACGTATATCGTCCTGCTGCTATCCAGCAGCTCCATGTAGTAGGTGAACAGGTGGGGGTGCCTGTATATAGTGAGCCTGATAACAAGGATGTACTCAGCATCGCTGACCACGCTTTGCAGCAGGCTAAGACCAACGGCAACGATGTGGTCATCGTCGATACTGCCGGTCGATTGGCTGTTGATGAGCAGATGATGCAGGAAATCAGCAACCTCAAGAATCATCTCAACCCGGATGAGACACTCTTCGTAGTTGACTCAATGACGGGTCAGGATGCTGTAAATACAGCCAAGGAGTTCAACGACCGCCTCGACTTTAATGGTGTAGTTCTCACCAAGCTCGATGGTGATACCCGTGGTGGTGCTGCCCTCAGTATCCGCACCGTGGTTACCAAGCCTATCAAGTTTATCGGTACCGGTGAGAAGATGGAGGCTATCGATGTGTTCCATCCTGCTCGAATGGCAGACCGTATCCTCGGAATGGGTGACGTGGTTTCGCTGGTAGAGCGCGCACAGGAGCAGTTTGACCTGGAGGAGGCTAAGAAGTTGGAGAAGAAGATTCGCAAGAACCAGTTCGATTTCAATGACTTCTACAATCAGATCCAGCAGATCAAGAAGATGGGTAACATCAAGGATCTGGCTGCGATGATTCCGGGTGTAGGCAAGGCTATCCGTGATGTTGATATCCCAGAGGATGCCTTCAAGGGTATCGAGGCTATCATCCAGAGTATGACTCCTAAGGAGCGTACCAATCCATCTATCCTCAATACATCTCGCCGCCAGCGTATCGCCAAGGGTTCTGGTACCAATATCCAGGAGGTAAATAAGCTCATCAAGCAGTTTGAACAGACACGCAAGATGATGCAGATGATGACTGGCAACAAGATGGCGCAGATGATGGGCCGTATGAAGGGTATGCCAGGTATGCCTAAGATGCCAGGTATGTAATTCTGAAGCAGAGAGCCAAGACTCGAAGCTTATCAATGTAAAAATCTTAAAACAGAAAAGTAAGATGCAGCTAATAGACGGAAAGGCGACAGCAGCCGCCATTAAGGAACAGATTGCCCAGGAGGTGGCTCAGATTGTAGCCGCCGGAGGCAAGCAGCCACATCTGGTGGCTGTGCTGGTGGGTCACGATGGTGGCAGCGAAACCTATGTGAAGAACAAGGTTCTGGCATGCGAAAAGTGCGGATTCAAATCTACGCTGATCCGTTTTGAGGAGGATGTTACTGAGGAGGAGCTTCTGCTGTGTGTAGATAAGCTCAACAAGGATGCTGACGTGGATGGTTTCATCGTGCAGCTGCCTTTGCCGAAGCACATCGACGAGCAGAAGATTACCATGGCGATAGACTATCGCAAGGATGTGGATGGCTTCCATCCCGTGAATGTGGGTAGAATGTCGCTGGGTATGCCTAGTTTCATCTCGGCTACTCCGCTTGGAATCCTCACCCTGCTGCAGCATTATCAGATAGAAACCAGCGGCAAGAAGTGTGTTATCCTGGGCAGAAGCAACATCGTGGGCAAACCTATGGCCCAGCTGATGATGCAGAAGCAGTATGGAGATGCTACGGTTACCGTGTGCCACTCGCACTCCAAAAATCTGAAGGAGGAGTGCCGGGAGGCGGATATTATCATTGCGGCTATCGGTAAGCCTGATTTCGTAACAGCCGATATGGTGAAACCGGGAGCTGTTGTCATCGACGTGGGTACGACTCGTGTACCAGACGCCACCAGAAAAAGCGGATTCCGCTTAAATGGTGACGTGAAGTTCGATGAGGTGGCTGAAAAGTGTTCTTTCATTACTCCAGTACCGGGCGGAGTGGGTCCTATGACCATCTGCTCGCTGATGAAGAATACGCTTGCCGCAGGAAAAAAAGAAATATATTATTAGGTCTCTCTAACCCATTAGGGAGTTTATTAGGTTTAGTTGTTAGGTTGGGGGGCAGGTTGCTGTGAAGCATTCTACCCCTTTTTTATTAACTTTATACGATTTTTAAGTCGTATCATCGTATATGTAATGTAATACAATTGAGAATCTAAAAACAAACAAAAAATAAATAAGAAGTAATATGATGAAACCAAAGTATCTACTCTTCTCGGCTGCCCTGTTGGCTATGACCCAAGCTGTGGCGCTGACTCCTGTCAGAAAGCAGACTCAAATGCCAGCTGCCAAGAAACAAGTTAATAAGGCGACTTTGTCTGTTGCAGATAAGGATGCACCTGCCTATACCATTGTGGGCAAGGATTCTATCTGTCAGATTTTCGTGTATTCTCCAGCTCCCAACCAGGGACTGCATCTCGCTTATCTTACAGACGATGAAAGATGGGTGGATGTAGGTCAGCTCTGTGCCTCTGACTTCGGACCTTGGGGCAGTGAGAAAAAGATGTATCGCCCATTCGTTCTCAAGGCAAATGATGGTACCTGGCGGGCTCTTTGGAGTGTAAATAAGACCTCACCACAGTTTGCTGTGGCTTATTCTGAAGATCTTGTAACTTGGCGACCACAGGATTATCCTATCATGAAGGAGAAGAATATCAGTGATGTGGCTGCCTATCAGATGGAAGATGGAACCTTCGACCTTTATCTGAAGACGGAGAAAGGTAAAAGATACGTTCATGCCGACAAGGATTTCCGTACCTTCCAGGAGGATTCGCTGGAAGCTTCTGCCGATGAAATCCTCTGGCAGCGAGATACGGCTACCATCAATGGTAAACTGGTAGAGGGTAACGATTTCGAGATTCCGGCCATCCATCTGAACTATATCCGCGCCTGGCATAAGGCTCTGGCAGAGGAAGCAAAGGAAAACAGCCGGAAACTGCCTAAGAATGAGGCAGATCTGAAAGCTTACATCGCTGATGTAGAGGAGAAAATCAAGAATGAGCAAGGTGAGGAGGCTGTCCTTCAGCACGCTAAAATGGTAAAGGAGGCGGATGCAGCAGATGCTTTTACGGCTAAGCTCACGGTGAATCCGCAGAAGAGTCATCGCATCAGCGACAAGCTTATCGGCATCTTCTTCGAGGATATCAGCAGAGCTGCCGATGGCGGACTCTGTGCAGAACTCCTGCAGAATGGCGACTTCGAATACAATGGTGAGCGAAAAGGCTGGAATGCTGCAACTGCCTGGATGGGAATTGAGGCTTCATCTTCTTCAGCATCTTCTTCTGTATCGTCATCCTCTTCTGCCATCATTTCTACAGAAAATGGGGTAAGCGTGAATAATCCGCATTATGCCATCCTCTCATCTACACCTATCTATAATATAGGATGGGAGGGAATCGTCATCAAGCGTGGTGCCGCTTACGAAGTGAGTCTGTATGCCCGTTGTATCGACGGCAAGAAAAAGCAGCTTACTGTAGCACTCGTAGATCAGGAAGGACTTCCGATAGCCCAGGCTAAGCTGAAGGTGCAGGGACCTGATTGGGCTGAATACAAAGCGCAGCTTGTCATCACAGACAAATATAAAGGTGAACTGGGCAAGGATACCCGTTTTGCCCTCTTGCCTAAGGGGGAGGAAAAGGTAGCCGTAGATATGGTGAGCCTGATGCCGCAGGATACCTACAAAGGTCATGGTCTGAGAAAGGATCTTGCTGAGACCATCGCTGAGCTGAAGCCTCGCTTCGTGCGTTTCCCTGGTGGATGTATGCTCCACGGACAGGGACTCGGCAACATCTATCATTGGAAGGAGAGTATCGGTGAACTGAAAGACCGAAAACCGGCTCTCAATATCTGGAACTATCACCAGACCCGTAAGCTGGGATTCTTCGAGTATTTCCAGTGGTGTGAGGATATGGGCGCTGAGCCTCTGCCTGTATTGGCTGCTGGTGTACCTTGTCAGAATTCCCAGCCTAATGCGCAGGGCATCTGCGGACAGCAGGGCGGAATCCCAATGGCAGAAATGCCAAAGTATGTGCAGGATGTTCTCGACCTGATTGAGTGGGCGAATGGTGATCCTGCCACATCGAAGTGGGCAAAGATGAGAGCGGATGCTGGACATCCTGCTCCTTTCAATCTCAAGATGGTAGGTATCGGAAACGAAGATCTGATTTCCACCGATTTCGAACAGCGCTATCTGATGATCTGCAAGGCGCTCAAGGAGAAGCATCCGGAAATTGAAGTAGTAGGTACTGTAGGTCCATTCCATAGTCCATCTTCTGACTATATCGAGGGCTGGAAGATTGCAAAGGAGAATAAAAAATGGATTGATGCGGTAGATGAGCACTATTATGAGCAGCCAGGATGGTTTATCAATCATCAGGATTACTACGATCATTACGACCGTAAGGCTCCGAAGGTGTATCTGGGCGAGTATGCTGCAAATGGCAATAATGAATTAGACCGCGCTTTGGCAGAGGGTATTCATCTCTGTAATGTGGAACGTAACGGAGATGTCGTGGAAATGACTTCTTATGCTCCTCTGCTCTGCAAGGATGGCTATCATAACTGGAACCCGGATATGATCTACTTCGATAATTCGGAGAAAATCCGACTCACCGAGAGTTACAAGATGCAGAAGATGTTTGGTCAGCATTCCGGTGATACTTATATTGTATCTAGCCTGAACCTTCCTGCGGCTCTTAAGAAGTACGTGGGCACCAGCGTGGTAAAGGATTCCAAGACCGGTAAAACCTGGCTCAAGGTGGTGAATGCCTTGCCTCGTACGTTGAAACTCCAGGTGGAAGCACAAGGAGTTGGTGCTGGTAACAAGCAGGTTGAGGTGAAGGCTCGTTCTGCCGAGGTATTTGAACTCTAATCTGTTTGTATAAGACATATAAGGACCCTTGTATTATTGCACAATCGGGCTGCTTTTGTGTAAGGGCTCTAATAAATTGTAAGCAATTTAGCTTATTTTCTAACAAAAATCCGCAAAAATTGAAAGTTTTTGCGGATTTTGTTGTTTGTTTCATAAATTCTCACTATCTTTGCAGTCAAAATTGTAAGAAGAAGGCTTGAGAGAGACCTTCTGGTAATAAAGAACAAGATAATATAAAGAGATAATAACGATATGAAACATCCATTAAGAAGTAGCGTCTGTACTGAAGGCAGAAGAATGGCAGGTGCCCGAGCACTCTGGGTAGCTGCAGGTATGAAACACGAGCAGTTTGGTAAACCAATCATCGCCATCGTGAACAGCTTTACACAGTTTGTGCCAGGTCATACCCATCTTCATGAAATCGGTCAGATTGTCAAGAAGGAAATTGAAGCTATGGGTTGCTATGCAGCTGAGTTCAATACCATCGCTGTTGACGACGGTATCGCTATGGGTCACGATGGAATGCTCTATTCACTCCCAAGTCGCGATATTATTGCTGATTCTGTGGAATATATGGTGAATGCGCACAAGGCTGATGCTATGATTTGCATTTCCAACTGTGATAAGGTTACCCCAGGTATGTTGATGGCGTCTATGCGTCTGAATATTCCTACAGTGTTCTGTTCTGGTGGTCCGATGGAGGCTGGTCGCTGGAAAGGCGAGAATGCTGACTTGATTACCGCTATGATTAAGGGTGCTGATACCAGTGTCAGCGATGAGGAAATGAAGCAGATTGAGCAGTGTGCTTGCCCTGGATGTGGTAGCTGCTCTGGTATGTTTACCGCTAACTCTATGAATTCTCTCACAGAGGCTATCGGTTTGAGTCTTCCTGGAAACGGAACCATTCTCGCTACTCACAAGAATCGCATCGAACTCTTCAAGGCTGCGGCTCGTCAGGTTGTGAAGAATGCCTACGCATACTATGAGGATGGTGATGAAAGCGTATTGCCACGTAGCATTGCTACCCGTGATGCCTTCCTCAATGCCATGACTCTCGATATCGCAATGGGTGGTAGTACAAATACAGTGCTTCATCTCTTGGCTGTGGCTCAGGAAGCAGGTGCTGATTTCAAGATGGAAGATATCGATCAGCTCAGTCGCAAGGTTCCTTGCCTCTGCAAGTTGAGTCCTAATACTCAGAAGTATAGCGTTCAGGAATGTAACCGTGCCGGTGGTATCCTGGGTATCCTGAATGAACTTAATAAGGGTGGCCTTATCAATGGTGCTGTGAAGCGTGTGGATGGCAAGACTCTCGATGAGCAGATGAAGAAATACGATATCACAGGTGCCGAGATTGATCCTGAGGCTGACCGCATCTATCATTCTGCTCCTGGCAGAAAATTCTCTACTCAGATGGGTAGTCAGGATGCACAGTGGGAGAGTCTTGATACAGATAGAGAGAATGGCTGTATCCGTGATCTCGAACATGCTTATACCAAGGATGGTGGTCTTGCAGTACTTTTCGGTAATATCGCGCAGAATGGTTGCGTAGTGAAGACCGCAGGTGTTGATCCTGTACTCTGGCATTTCGAGGGTCCTGCTGTATGCTTCGATTCTCAGGAAGATGCCTGCGAGGGTATTCTCGGTGGCAAGGTGAACTCTGGTGATTGTGTTGTCATCACACACGAGGGGCCTAAGGGTGGTCCTGGTATGCAGGAGATGCTGTATCCAACTTCATACATCAAGAGCCGTCACCTCGGTAAAGAGTGTGCCCTCATCACAGATGGTCGATTCTCAGGAGGTACATCTGGCTTGAGTATCGGTCACATTAGCCCAGAGGCTGCTGCTGGTGGTAACATCGGCAAAATCAAGGATGGCGATATCATCGTTATCGATATTCCTAGCCGCTCTATCAATGTGAAGCTTTCCGACGAGGAACTTGCTGCACGTCCACAGCAGCCGCTGAAGCGTAATCGTCAGGTTAGTAAGGCTTTGCGTGCATACGCACAGAGCGTAAGCTCTGCTGATAAGGGTGGTGTAAGAATCATTGACTAATCCTTTCCTGGTTTCCCAGGCAAGAAGGTTTGTCTTTGACAACAAAGAAAATAAAGTTTTTGAATTATTCAGAATAAGATATAGATAAATGGCAAAAGAAGTAATAACAGGAGCTGAAGCATTGATGCGCTCCCTGCATAACGAAGGGGTTAAGACCATCTTCGGTTACCCAGGGGGTAGCATCATGCCAGTGTTTGATGCACTGTATGGTTACACGAGAGGAGAGAAGAAGATGTTCGATCACATCTTGGTTCGTCACGAGCAGGCTGCTGCTCACGCTGCACAGGGCTACGCCCGAGTCAGCGGCGAAGTGGGTGTTACTCTCGTTACTAGTGGTCCTGGAGCAACTAATACGCTCACCGGTATTGCGGATGCCATGATGGATTCTACACCTATCGTGGTCATCGCTGGACAGGTGGGTGTGGGCGCTTTGGGTACTGATGCCTTCCAGGAAGTTGATCTGGTGGGCGTTACTCAGCCTATCTCTAAGTGGTCTTATCAGATTCGTCGTCCTGAGGATGTGGCATGGGCTGTAAGCCGTGCCTTCTTTATCGCTCGTAGCGGTCGTCCGGGACCTGTAGTACTCGACTTTACCAAGAATGCCCAGATTGCTACTTGTGAGTGGGAACCGGTGAAATGTGAGAAGGTTACATCTTATAATCCATATCCGAAGATTGATGAAAAGGCTGTAGCTGAAGCTGCTGAACTCATCAATCAGGCAAAGCGCCCTTTCGCTCTCGTCGGTCATGGCGTAGAACTGGGTGGTGCTCATAATGAACTGGTTGAATTCCTGGAGAAGGCTGATATCCCGGCTGGTCGTACCCTGCTCGGTCTTTCTGCTCTTCCTAGCAACCATCCGCTTAATATGGGTATGCTCGGTATGCATGGTTCTTATGCTACCAATATGAAGACTCAGGAGTGTGATGTGCTCATTGCCATCGGTATGCGATTCAGCGACCGTATCACGGGCGTTCCTTCCAAATATGCTAAGCAGGCTAAGATTATCCATCTTGATATTGATAAGTCGGAAATCGATAAAGTCATCAAGACTGATGTGGCTGTGATTGGCGATTGCAAGCAGACGTTGCCTGCCATCACTCGTCTCTTGAATAAGAATGTTCATCGCGAGTGGAGAGATTCCTTCGAGGAATATCGCAAGCAGGAGCAGGAGAAGGTTATCGAGAAGGATATTCATCCTACTGAAGGCCCTCTGCTGATGGGTGAGGTGACCAATGTGGTAACTGAAGCTACCAATAATGAGGCTGTTCTCGTGAACGACGTTGGTCAGAACCAGATGATCAGTAGCCGCTATTTCAAGTTCACCAAGAAACTGAGTATTGTTACCAGTGGTGGTTTCGGAACCATGGGCTTCGGTCTTCCTGCTGCTATCGGTGCAACATTCGGCGCACCAGACCGTACCATCTGCTGTTTCTTCGGTGATGGCGGTTTCCAGATGAACATCCAGGAATTGGGTACCATCATGGAGCAGCAGGCACCAGTGAAGATGATTCTCTTGAACAATAACTATCTGGGCAATGTACGCCAGTGGCAGGATTTGATGTTTGAGGGACGTCGCTCTTTCACCCATATGCTGAACCCTCGTTATGAGGAAATTGCCAAGGCTTATGGCATTCCTTACGATGTAGTAATCGACCGCAAGGATCTGAAGGCGAAGGTTGAGAAGATGGTCAGCACCAAGGGCCCTTACCTTTTGGAATGCGCCATCAAGGAAGATGAGGATATTGTTCCTATGACTCTGCCGGGAAAGAGTGTGGACGAAATGCTGCTTGAGCTCCACTATTAATGGCTTTCGGCTATATATATAATAAGGTGTAACTATACATTTTAAATAATAGAAATAAAATGGAGAATAACAACGATAAGAAATTATATACATTGCTTGTCTATTCTGAGAATATTGCAGGTATTCTGAATCAGATTACCGCTGTATTTACAAGAAGACAGGTAAATATCGAGAGCTTGAATGTGTCGGCTAGCAGTATCAAGAACATCCACAAATATACCATCACGGTATGGAGTGATGCTGAGCAGATTGAGAAAATCAACAAGGCAATAGAGAAGAAAATTGATGTGGTGAAGAGTGATTATTATGCAGATGATCAGATTTTCATCCACGAGGTAGCACTCTACAAGATTTCTACTCCTATCCTCTTGGAGAATCCTGAGGTTTCCCGTACTATCCGCAAGCACGATGCCCGTATGATGGAGGTGAATCCTACCTACAGTACTGTGCTCTTGGCGGGTCTTACTGAGGATATCGCTGATCTTTTCCATCAGCTCAACAGTTTCGATTGTCTTTTGCAGTACAGTAGAAGTGGTAGAATTGCCGTTACAAGAAGCTTCGATGAGCCTATCTCTGATTATCTGAAAAAGAATTCAGAAGAATAGTCTCGGACAGGAATTCTGAAAGAATATATTGATTCTGGAACAAACAGATTTAAACGAGGAAAATCCCTTTGCTTACCTGGTTGGAAGACCAAGAGCAGAGGGATTTTTTAGTTTCTTGTATGTAATAAAGATATAGGGGACTTCGTTATATATATATAATAAGGTATAAAACAATAAATCAAAAACCGAAGAATATGAAACAGGAATTATTAGATAAGGTAGGTTGCTACGAGTTTCTGGCAGAACCTTTCCATTGTGATTTTGCAAGTCGTCTGTTTATGGGGCATTTGGGAAATCATCTTCTGAATGCTGCCGATTTCCATAGTAATGATCGTGGTTATGGAATGAACTATCTGATGCCCCGACACAAAACCTGGGTCTTGAGTCGTCTCGCTATCGAGATGCAGGAAATGCCAAAGTCTTATGATAAGTTTTATGTAGAGACCTGGGTAGAGAGTGCGATGAAGTACTTTACTAGCCGAAACTTTAAGATCTGTGCATCTGTTTCGGATGGTTCTGAAGCTGAGAAGGTATATGGCTATGGTAAAAGTGTCTGGGCGATGATTGATACTGAGACCCGTCAGCCCGTGGATATTTTCAGTATCCATGATGGACTTATCAAGGAATATATAGAAACAGAGAAACCTTGTCCTATTGCAGCCAGCTCTCGTGTCAAGATGGGTAAGGATGCAGAATTGGTACGTACTATTCATACCTATTATAATGATGTGGATGTAAATGGCCATATTAATTCTGTGAAATATATCGAGCATGTACTCGATCTTTTTGACCTGGATTATTACAAGACTCATTTTTTACAGCGCTTCGAAATCGCATACGTAGCAGAGAGTCATCAGGGCGATCAGCTGAATTTCTACGTAGAGAAGGTGGGTGATGGGGGAAAAACAGAAAAAGAAGCTTCTGTTAACGAACCTCAAAAAATGGAAGAATTTTGCATAAAAATAACAAAAATAAGCCAAAATAGCGATATTGAGGTAGAAGTTGTAAGAAGTAAGGTGAAATTTATAAAAAAATGAAAGAAAAATTTGGTGGTTTCATAGAAATTCATTACCTTTGCACTCGAAATAAAAAATAAACCCAGTGCCGCTTCCTCGTGTAGGTGGTGGACGGATCAAACAGGCTCTCTTTGGATAAGAATACAGCTCGCATCCGTATGGACAAGTATAACCCGCGGCTCCACAAACGGTAAGCCGCACAAAAAATTAAAAAATTATGGCAGAAATGAATTTCGGTGGCGTAATGGAAACTGTTGTCACCAGTCATGAATTTTCATTGGAGAAAGCACGTGAAGTATTGAAGAACGAAACAATCGCAGTTATCGGTTATGGTATCCAGGGTCCTGGTCAGGCTTGTAACCTTCGCGATAATGGTTTCAACGTCATCGTCGGACAGCGTCAGGGTAAGACCTACGAGAAGTGTCTGAAGGATGGTTGGGTTCCTGGTAAGACTCTGTTCTCTATCGAGGAAGCTGCTGAAAAGGGTACTATCATCTGTATGTTGCTTTCTGATGCCGGTCAGATTGCATGCTGGCCAAAAATCAAGCCACACCTCACAGCAGGTAAGACTTTGTATTATTCACATGGTTTCGCTATCAACTGGAGCGACCGCACAGGCGTTGTTCCACCAAAGGATATTGATGTAATTATGGTTGCTCCTAAGGGTTCAGGTACTTCTCTCCGCACTATGTTCTGCGAGGGTCGTGGTTTGAACTGCTCTTACGCTGTATACCAGGATGCATCTGGCAAGGCAGAGGAGAAGACTATTGCCTTCGGTATCGGTATCGGTGCCGGTTATTTGTTCAAGACAACATTCCAGCGTGAGGCTACTTCTGACCTCACAGGTGAGCGTGGCTCATTGATGGGTGCAATTGAGGGATTGTTGGAGGCACAGTATGATGTGCTCCGCGAGAACGGTCACTCACCATCTGAGGCTTTCAACGAGACTGTTGAGGAGCTCACACAGAGCCTTGGCCCTCTCTTCGGTGCTAAGGGTATGGATTGGATGTATGCTAACTGTTCTACAACAGCTCAGCGTGGTGCTCTTGATTGGGCTCCTCGTTTCCGTGAGGCTATCAAGCCTGTTATGGAATGGTTGTATTACTCTGTTAAGACTGGTAATGAGGCTCAGATTTCTATCGACAAGAACTCTCAGGCTGATTACCGTGAGAAGTTGAACGCAGAACTCGAGGCTATGCGCAACAAGGAGATGTGGCAGGCTGGTGTTACTGTACGTAAGCTTCGTCCTGAGAATAACTAATTTTTTTCTCGTACATAATGTTATAAAGGGAGCGGTCCGCGATGGGTCGCTCCCTTTTACGTATATGATAAAGCCGAAAGGAGGTTGCTTTTCGAATCATCCTTTCGGCTTCCAATCATCCTTTCGGCTTCCAATCATCCTTTTATCTTTTCAATCATCCTTTCGTTTTTCTATGACTTTGAGGTCTTCTATGATGATTTCTTCTTCTGCAATCTTTCTGCGGAATTCCTTTTCTTTCTCTTCCGTTTCCTTCGCCAGGCAAACATCACACAGCTGGCATTTCGTTTCATTATGTTCACCAAAATAGGCGAGCAACTGGCGTGAGCGGCATATCTCATCATTTTTGGCATATTGCAGCATGCTTTGAATACGCTTCATATATTGCTCTCTTCGGCCTTCCCATACCTCTTGTGGAATCTGTACCTTGTTGCCATCCACCCGGTCGCGTGTATAGCTGATGAAAGGTATCTTGCGGCGGGGAATGAATTTGATGATGTGGCGGGCTGCCAGATTCTTTAATGCAAAATATACCTGCTGGATGTTTAACTCCGCCTGGCGGGCGATAAGATGCTCGTCGATGAAGGTAAGATCAACAAACAGACTGCCGTAGCTGCGCAGTAATGCTGTGACGACCGCTTCCTGTGTAGGAGGAAGCTGATCGAGCATATAAAGTTCGTTTCTGCCCAGGAGAAACATAACGCGGGCTTTACCGTCTGGATCGTCCTCGTAGTGCAGATAGCCGCTTCGTTCAAGAATCCTGAGTGCAGAATCTACTTTGGTGGGGAAAAACTTGTAGGTGATGCAGAATTTATCGATGTCAAACTCGAAGGTCTTGCCACATCCGCTACCTACACCTATCTGGTAGAAGTAGGCAAGATGTTCGTAAACGTCCTGTATCATTTCTTTAGGAGGAAAGGTATCATCTATTCGTTTCTTGAGTTTCGACTCGTCGCTTCTGTCAAAAAGCAGTACTGCATAGGATTTCTCCCCATCTCTTCCGGCACGTCCAGCCTCCTGGAAGTAAGCCTCTAGTGAATCGGGACAGTCTATGTGAATCACCATCCTCACATCGGGTTTGTCTATTCCCATTCCAAAGGCGTTTGTGGCGCACATCACCCTTACTTCGTCTGCCTTCCAGGCTTTCTGTCGCACATCCTTCTCATCAGGAGCGAGTCCGGCGTGGTAAAAGGTGGCGGAAATACCTTTCTTAGACAATAGTTCAGCCATTTCCTTGGTGCGTTTTCTACTTCGGGCATAGACTATGGCTGAGCCTTTCACGCTTTGCAGGATATGCACCATTTCACCCTGCTTATTGGAAGTGTTGCGTACAACATAAGCGAGGTTCTTGCGTTCGAAGCTCATCTTAAACACATTCTTTTCTGCAAAATGGAGTCTTTCCTGTATATCATCCACTACTTCTGGAGTCGCAGTCGCTGTAAGAGCAAGGATAGGTACCTGGGGAATCATTTCCCTGATTTTGGCTATTTGCAGGTAAGAAGGGCGGAAATCGTAGCCCCATTGGCTGATACAATGGGCTTCATCTACTGTGATGAAACTTACATGGATGTGTTTGAGCTTGGTCTGAAAGAGTTCTGATGCGAGTCGTTCTGGTGAAACGTAGAGAATCTTTACGCCCCCGAAGATACAGTTGTCGAGCGTCTGGAGAATTTCGTTTCTCGATTTGTCTGCATAGATGGCATCAGCCAGTATACCTCGTTCTCTAAGATGCTGTACCTGGTCTTTCATCAGGGCGATGAGAGGGGTGATAACGATACATACACCTTCCTTGACCAAGGCAGGCACCTGGAATGTGATGGATTTGCCGCCACCTGTAGGCATAAGACCGAGGGTATCCCGTCCGCAGGCAATGCTTTCAATGATATTGCGTTGAATGCCTCGGAAATCAGGATACCCCCAATACTTTTGCAGAATGATTTGAAATTGATCTGCCATTTTTTCTTAGTCATTTGGCCTGATAGCCTCTATTTGAAGTTGGACTTGATTCTTCTTGAAAATATTGTCCTCAATGGTGTATGCAATGTCGAAACTGCGGCGGCTTTTGATGTATCGGGCAGCCGCGCTTTGCCCGAAGGCAATTCCGTTCATTACGGTACTCGACTTAGAATCTACCAATTCCAGTTTGATATGCTCTTGCTCTCTGCCCACCACCTTGCTGGTGCCGTAATCATATACGTTCTGCGTGCAGAATACGGGTTTGCTATTGCATGGACCAAAAGGTGAGAACTTCTTTAAATCTGAGTGCAGCTGCTTCGTTATGTCCTTGAAGTCTATCATCGCATCTATGTTGAGCATCGCTTCCGTCTGTTCGGGAGCGATATGTTCTGCCACGTACTGGTGGAATCTGTCTCTAAACTCCTTCACGTTTTCCCATTTCATCGTAAGTCCGCAGGCATAGGTGTGACCTCCAAAGTTGATAAGCAGGTCGCGGCAACTCTTGATGGCAGAATATACATCGAATCCTGTTACGCTGCGAGCCGAACCTGTTGCAAGGTCTCCGTCACGGGTCAATACTACGGTAGGACGGAAGTAGATTTCCGTAAGTCGGGATGCAACGATGCCGATGACTCCCTTTTTCCAACCTTCATCATAGAGTACGATGCTGGAGTTGTGTTTCTGTGTCTCCAGTCGTGACACGATTAGATTGGCTTCTTCTGTCATCTGCTTGTCTATATCCTTGCGTTGTTCGTTGTACTCATTGATGTGCTTTGCCATTTTCAGAGCCTGACCGAAGTCTCGCTCTACCAGCAGATCCACGCTTTCCTTGCCGTTCTCCATACGTCCGGATGCATTGATGCGTGGTCCTAGCTTGAAGACAATGTCACTCATAGATAGCTCTCTTCCGTTGAGTCCGCAGATATCGATAATCGCCTTGAGTCCGATACTTGGATTGGTATTGAGAAGTTTGAGTCCGTGGAAGGCAAGGATTCGGTTTTCATCCACCACAGGCACTATGTCGGCAGCAATGCTCACAGCACAGAAGTCGAGTAATGGGATGAGGCGTGAGAAAGGAATGTTGTTGTTCTTGGCAAATGCTTGCATGAACTTGAATCCTACGCCACAACCGCAGAGATGCTTGAATGGGAATGGATCATCCGGGCGCTTGGGGTTGAGTATGGCTACGGCTGGTGGCATCACGTCGTCAGGGACATGATGGTCGCAGATGATGAAGTCTATGCCAAGACTCTTGGCATATTCTATCTCCTGGATAGCTTTGATGCCGCAATCCAGGATAATGATGAGTTTTACACCTGTTTCGTGCGCAAAGTCTATTCCCTTTTTGCTTACTCCATAGCCTTCGTCGTATCGGTCTGGTATGTAGTAATCAATGTTGGAATAAAACTGTTGCAGAAACTTGTACACCAATGCTACAGCCGTGCATCCATCCACGTCATAGTCTCCATAGACCATGATGCGCTCCTTTCTTCCCATAGCATCGTTGAGGCGATCTACAGCGATATCCATATCCTTCATCAGGAATGGATTGATGAGATCTGACAGCTGGGGGCGGAAAAAACGCTTGGCTGCAGATTCTGTCGTAATGCCTCGATGGATGAGAAGCTTGGCTAGGATAGGGCTGATACTGAGTTTGTCGGCTAGTTCTTTAGCCGATTTCTCCAGCTCTGGTGTCGGTTCTTCGTAATTCCATTTAAAATGCATTTTAATTATTTTTTATTTCTGCCCCCAAAGTTACGAAAATAAAGTGACAATCGAAAATGTTTATGAAGTATTTTATTTAAAAATACCTAGATTTAAGTAAAAATAATACTTGCAGGTAAACAAAAAGGCAGCAAACTCTGCTGTTTGCTGCCTTTGGTTCTGTTTATTTTGAATAAATTAGATGCCGAGCTTCTTGCGGATATCCTTAGGAATGGCATTCTTGTTTACCATGAAGTCCATAGTCTTGTAAGCTACGAAAGCCTTGGTCATATACCATGTTCCCTTGTAGTCACCATACTCACCCCAAGAGTTCTTTACCATATAGTACTCCTTGCCGTTCTGGTCCTTAGCGATACCATAGATGTGCATTCCGTGGTCGTCGGTAGTCTCCCAGTTGTCGAAAGCTTCCTGGCGCATAGCCTGGGTAGGAACAACTTCTGGTGCGTTTACACCAAGTGAATCGAACTTCTCCTTCTTCTCGTCCTTAGAGAGTTTGAACCAGTGGTCTGCGTCTGTACCTGCCATAGAACGAACCTTCTTGACGTCGTATGCGATACCGAGACCCTTACGAGTAAAGCCGTCCTCTGTTACGTCGCCACCCCAAGCTATAGTGTAGCCGTTGTTGATAGCGTTGTCGATGATCTTGCAAAGGTCATCCATTGGCACGTTGTAGCTCAAAGGCCAACGCCAGTTGTCCTGTACCTCAACAGCAAACTTGCTCCACATTGGGTGGTGAGTATAGCTGGTAATGGTAACATAATCATCGAGGTTCAAGCCGAGGCTCTGGCAGAATGACTGTGGAGTGTACTGCTTGCCCTGATATGTGAACTTCTCTGGAGTCTTGCCGATATAAGAATCGATGATGCCCTGAAGACCGCTCTTCCAAGCTGAAGAAATCTTCTTAGCGTTGCTCTTAGCTACAGCCTCTACGTATGGAGTCATTACGTCGAAGAACTCACCGAAGTTAGCGAGTGAGTCGCCTGTCAGGGTACCTGGAGCAGGCATAGCGCCCTCTGGTACGATTCCGTAGTGCTGCAAAGCATAAAGTACATCGTATGCGCTACCGCCCTGAGAGAAGCTTACGTCGCCGTGCATTCTCACTGCCATAGTGGCGCGGTCCATATAAGTCTTGTTAGCTACGAACATCTCGCTGAGGTCGTAGGTCTTACCTGTATGCTTCAGAATCTCGCTTTCGAAGTAGCTGAGTGTAGAGTAAGCCCAGCACGTACCGCTACGGTTCTGGTCCTTGATGCTTGTAATAGGATTCTGCTTCACTACTGTGAATACAGGCTTGTTCTTTGCAATAGTTGCAGAATCAGTTGCTGATTTCGCATTTGCGCCAGTGGCAACCATAGCCAACATAGCTGCAACGATCATTGATTTCTTCATGAAATTTTTCTCTTAAATTAATAATGTTATTCTATACTTATATCTCTCTATGAAGAATCCTCAAGTTTTATAGGCTTGAGGGTTCTTTGTTCGTTTGCTTGAATGGATTTTTCTATTTAAAGAATCTCTCCTCTGTGGGCAGCCATATAGTCCTCTACATCCTTTGGATGGTAAGGTATACGGTCGGTTCCGAGGAATCGGCAACCATCCTTGGTGATGAGTACATCATCCTCGATACGGATGCCTCCGAAGTCTTTGTAGGTCTCAATCTTATCGAAGTTGAGGAACTCTGCACAATGACCAGAAGCTTTCCAGTCGTCGATGAGAGCTGGAATGAAGTAAACGCCTGGCTCATCTGTTACTACGAAGCCTTCTTCAAGGCGACGGCCCATACGCAGGCAGTTTGTACCAAACTGTTCCAGGTTAGGGCGAACTTCATCATCAAAGCCAACGTTTATCTGGTCGAGGTTCTCCATATCGTGAACATCCATACCCATCATGTGTCCCAATCCGTGAGGCAGGAACATAGCGTGGGCACCAGCACGTACAGCCTCTTCTGTATCACCTTTGGCAAGACCTAACTCTTTCATACGGTCGAAGAGCAAGCGGCATACGGCAAAGTGGACATCAGCCCATTTCACACCTGGCTTTGCTACTTCCAGAGCGTAGTCGTGACAAGCCTCTACGATAGAGTAGATTTCCAGCTGGCGCTGGCTGAACTTACCGCTGACAGGCATTGTTCGGGTATGGTCTGAACAGTAATTGTTCATAGTCTCTGCACCTGCATCACAAAGTGCCAGTCTTCCTTCCTCGAGCAGATTCATAGATGGATAACCATGCTGAATCTCTCCATGCTGGCTGAAGATAGTAGGGAAACTAACCATTGCTCCATAAGAGTGAGCAATTCCGCTTACCTGTCCTGCTACATATTTTTCTGTGATTCCTGGGCGGACGAGCTTCATAGCAGTGGTGTGCATCTTATATCCGATAACAGAAGCACGCTCCAATTCCTCAATTTCCTCAGGAGTCTTGGTAGAACGCATCTTGACAACAGCCTTGATGAGATCCATGCTGGCTTCCTCTTTCTGCTGGTTTGGATGAATTCCGAGGAGATCAAATACCTGAAGCTTGATATCATAGCGGTAAGGTGGCAAGAAGTGAATCTTGCGTTTCTTCGCCATAGCATCATTGCAGATGGTCTTCAGACTCTTCATAGGTGCAGAATTATGTACGCCCACCTGCTCTGCGAGATTGTGGACGCTATCTACGCTTCCGTACCATACGATATCTACCAAGTCGATATCATCACCGATTAAAGTTTCGATGTCGTTATCTATGTCAATTACACCAACCAAACCGTCTCGCTGCAAACCGAAATAGTACAGGAATGTTGAGTCCTGGCGGAATGGGTAATATCCGTTATTAGGGAAATTACAAGGTGAATTGTTGTTTCCGAAAAGAATGATGACGCCGCTTTTGACGAGCTTCTTAAGCTCTTGTCTGCGGCTGATATAAGTGTCCTTACTAAACATATTTTTAGAATTTTACTTTATTTTGCTGCAAAGTTAGCAATTATTTCGCAAAAATGTATTATCTTTGCAATCAAAAATAGAAAAAACTAGCGAATTTATAAATAATTAATATAAAAATGCTCTTTTTGAGGGACAAAATGTAAGAAAATGAGTTTTCTCAGAGTGCAAATCGTTAGTAATGCAGAGAGTGATAATCTGTAAGAGTATGAATGTTGATTAGTGTAATGCAATCAAAAAACAGTGGAAGGATAAAGGTTATGAAGTTGAATTTGGAAAAAACTGGTTTGGTCTTGGAAGGTGGAGGTATGCGTGGCGTCTTTACCAGTGGCGTACTTGATGCTTTTATGAAGCATGATGTTTATTTCCCATATACGGTGGCGGTGTCGGCAGGTGCATGTAATGGTATGTCGTACATCAGTCGCCAGCCGCGTCGTGCCCGTATCTCAAATATCGATTATTTGGCGAGGTATCAGTATATCGGCATCCGGCATCTGGTAACGCAAGGGTGTATTTTCGACCGTAAGTTGCTTTACGATAAGTTCCCGAATCAGTTGCTTCCTTATGATTTTGATACCTATTTTAAATATGCCGACCGATTCGAGATGGTTACCACGAATTGTCTTACGGGGCAGCCTATGTATCTTTCGGAAAATCATGATCGGCAGCGTGCCCTGGATATTGTGCGTGCTTCCAGCAGTTTGCCATACGTGAGTAAAATCGTGAATGTGGATGGTATCCCAATGCTCGATGGTGGAATATCAGACAGTATTCCCGTGATGAGAGCTATAGACAAAGGTTATGAGCACAATGTGGTTGTCTTGACCCGCAATAAAGGATGGAGAGATACTGGCAAAGATAGAAAGCTACCTTATTTATATAAGAACTATCCGCGCCTGCGAGTGGTCTTGAGTCATCGGCATAAGGTTTATAATGAGCAGATTCAGCTGATTGATGATCTGGAGGCTGCTGGCAAGATAACCTGTATCCGTCCGATTCGTCCAATGGAAGTAGGGCGCATAGAGAAGGATACGGAAAAGTTAGAGCGTCTCTATGAAGAAGGATTTATGCTGGGAGAAAAGTTTTGTGAGAAATTCCTATAAGGCTGTTCTCATCATGGATTCCTGATATGGAATACTCTTTTTATTATGAAGCAGCCTGTTCTCTAAACAGAAACTCGTGTTTTGAGAACAGGCTATTCTTATATATATGCTCACCTTTTTATCCTTTAAGCAAGTCGGGTCTTAATCGTTTGGTTCGTTCCATAGCCTGATCAAACTCCCACTGGCGGATTTTTGCTTCGTTTCCGCTAAGCAGGATTTCAGGAACCTTCCAACCCTTGTAGTCTGAAGGACGGGTGTAGATAGGAGCAGAAAGAATGTCGTCTTGGAAGCAGTCGGAGAGGGCACTCTGCTCATCGCTGATGACTCCTGGTACGAGTCGGATTACCGCATCTGAAATAATAGCTGCTGCCAGTTCGCCACCTGTGAGCACATAATCACCTACGCTGATTTCTCTGGTAATAAGATGATCGCGCACGCGCTGGTCGATTCCCTTGTAGTGACCGCAGAGGATGATGAGGTTTCCACCCAGCGACATTTCGTTGGCTATCTTCTGGTTGAAGGTCTCGCCATCCGGAGATACATAGATGACGTCATCGTAGTCACGCTCTGCCTTCAGGGCAGTGATGCATCGGTCTATTGGTTCGCATTGCATCACCATTCCGGCGCTTCCTCCGTATGGATAGTCGTCCACTCGTTTCCATTTATCTAATGTATAGTCGCGCAAGTTGTGGAGATGGATCTCTGCGAGGCCCTTCTTCTGCGCACGTGCCAGGATAGATTCATTGAAGAATCCCTCCAGCATCTCTGGTAATACTGTAATAATGTCTATTCTCATAACATCTGCAAAGATAATAAATAATGTGTATAGTGCCAAATGTTTTATCGTTTTTCTTTTTCTTCTGCGATTGTTTTTTGATTTTCTGATGCTTTTACTATTGTTTTCTTGCTTTTCTGATGTTTTTACTTTGAATTCTTTATTTATAGTGGAAAAACAGCAATCTTTCGTATAAATATGCAACAAATTCATCAAGAATCAAGAAAATTGCTAGCAAAATGATAAATTTTCAATAAAATGTGCTACTATTTGCAGAAAAAGTCGTATATTTGCAAACAAAAAAGTTCGGTAGTGCGTATTATGCTGTTGTATGGTGTGCGCACACGAATGTATAGTTAATCAAATAATTAGTGAATAAGATGATACTGGACATTGAAATGCTGAGAAGCTTTTATGCTTCGTATTCGGAAAGTGTAAAACAGGCTAAGGCTACTGTGAAACGACCTCTCACTTATGCCGAGAAGGTGCTCTTTGCGCATCTTTTCGACCCTGCTGAGTTGCGCCCATATAAAAGAGGTATAGAATATGTGGATTTCCGACCTAACCGCGTTGCGATGCAGGATGCTACCGCTCAGATGGCGCTCTTGCAGTTTATGAACGCCGGTAAGGACAAAGTGGCTGTTCCTGCTTCAGTACATTGTGATCACTTGATTCGTGCAGACGTGGGTGCTACTCAAGACCTCCCAGAAGCATGTAAGACCAACAAAGAGGTATATGATTTCTTGAAGTCGGTCTCTCAGAAATATCATATCGGATTCTGGGGACCAGGTGCCGGTATCATCCATCAGGTGGTGCTTGAAAACTATGCATTCCCTGGAGGTATGATGGTAGGTACCGATTCTCATACACCAAACGCCGGCGGTCTCGGTATGGTAGCTGTGGGTGTCGGTGGCGCTGATGCCGTGGATGTGCTTACTGGTCAGCCTTGGGAGCTCAAGATGCCTCGCCTCATCGGTGTGCATCTCACGGGCAAGCTCTCTGGCTGGGCTACTCCAAAGGATGTGATTCTCGAAATCCTGGGCATTCTCACCGTGAAGGGTGGTACCAATGCCATCCTCGAATATTTCGGCGATGGTCTGGACAGCATTTCTACTACCGGTAAGGCTACTATCTGTAACATGGGTGCAGAGCTGGGTGCTACCTGCTCTATCTTCCCATTCGACCAGAATGCCAGCGAATATCTCCGCAAGACGGGTCGTGAGGAGATTGCTTCTCTTGCCCAGAAGAACGCTGCCGAACTTCGTGCTGATGCCGAGGTGCTTGCCAATCCATCTGCCTTCTACGACCAGATTGTAGAAATCGACCTCTCTAAGGTCGAGCCACATCTCAATGGTCCGTTTACTCCAGATGCGGCAACCCCTATCTCTCACATGAAGGCGAAGGGGCCTGCCAACGATTATCCTATGGTAGTAGAAGTAGGATTGGTAGGTAGCTGTACCAACTCTTCCTATCAGGATTTGGCCCGTGCGGCAAGTGTGGCTCGCCAGGCTTACGAGAAGGGCATCCAGGTAAAGGGTCAGCTCATCATCAACCCTGGTTCTGAGCAGATTCGCTATACTGCCGAGCGTGATGGTATCCTCGATGACTTCAAGAAGATTGGTGCCTTGATCATGACCAATGCCTGCGGCCCTTGCATCGGACAGTGGAAGCGTCACACTGATGACAACACCCGCAAGAATGCCATCGTCACCTCTTTCAATAGAAACTTCCGCCGTCGTGCTGATGGCAACCCTAATACATTTGCCTTCATCGGCAGCCCTGAACTCACCGTGGCGCTCACCATTGCCGGTCGTCTGGATTTCAATCCAGCCACCGATACCTTATTAGATAAGGATGGCAACAGCGTGAAGCTCGATGCGCCTACCGGTTTCACCTTCCCTCCTAAGGGATTTGCCGTAGAAGACAAGGGCTTCATCGCTCCTAGCGAAGCAAATGCTAACATTGAGGTGGTAATTGCTCCAGATAGCAACCGCCTGCAGAAATTGGCTCCATTCGCTCCTTGGGATGGAAAGGACCTGGTAGATATGCCTCTCCTCATCAAGACCGAGGGCAAGTGTACCACCGACCATATCTCAATGGCTGGTCCATGGTTGAAGTTCCGCGGACATCTTCAGAATATCTCTGATAACCTGCTGATGGGTGCCGTCAATGCCTTCAATGGCGAAAGCAACAAGGTGAAGAATCAGTTGGATGGCAACTATGTGGAGGTTTCTACTGCAGCCAAGGCCTACAAGGCTCAGGGCATCAGCAGTATCGTGGTGGCTGAGGATAACTATGGCGAGGGTTCATCTCGTGAGCATGCTGCCATGGAGCCTCGCTTCCTGAACGTGAAGGTGATTCTTGCCAAGAGCTTTGCCCGTATCCACGAAACCAATCTGAAGAAGCAGGGTATGCTCGCCCTTACCTTCTGCAACAAGGATGATTATAATAAGGTACAGGAAGACGACCGCATCTCCCTGACCGGTTTGAAGGAGTTTACTCCTGGTTCTAAACTCACCGTCACCTTGAAGCACAAGGATGGTTCTGAGGATAGTTTCGAGGTAGAGCATACTTATAATGATACACAGATAGCATGGTTTAAGGCTGGTTCTGCATTGAACTTTGCGGCTAAAAAGTAACAGCCATAGACTTGCAGCTTAAAAAGTAACAGTTATGAATAAAGAATATTTGATATATAAACTAAGTGATGAGGTAAAGAACTCATGCAAGATAGATAAGGAGGCATTTACCAAGTTCAACGTGAAGCGTGGACTTCGTAATGAGGATGGCTCTGGTGTGCTGGTCGGACTGACCAACATCGGTAACGTTGTGGGTTACGAACGCGATGAGAATGGTAAGCTGAAGCCTACCGAGGGTAAGCTCTACTATCGTGGCTATGAGCTTGATGATCTCGTTACTCCTCTCTTGAAGGAGAAACGGTTCGGTTTCGAGGAAGTTGCCTTCCTGCTCCTTTCCGGTCAGTTGCCGGATAAGGAGGAGCTGGATGCTTTCAAGGAACTCCTGAACGACAATATGCCGCTCGATCACCGTACCATTACCCACATCATCGAGTTGGAGGGTTCCAACATCATGAACATCCTGGCTCGCTGTGTGCTCGAGATGTACACCTTCGATCCGAACCCTGATGATATCAGCCGCGATAACCTGATGCGTCAGAGTATAGAGCTGATTGCGAAGTTCCCAACCATCATCGCTTATGCATACAACATCTATCGTCACTCTGTGCAGGGTAGAAGCTTGCACATCCGTCACCCACGTGAGAATCTCTCTATCGCAGAGAATTTCCTCTATATGATGAAGCATGAGAACTACTCAGAGTTGGATGCGCGTATGCTCGATCTGCTCCTCATCATCCAGGCAGAGCATGGTGGTGGTAACAACTCTACCTTTACGGTGCGTGTTACTTCTTCTACCCGCACGGATACCTACAGTTCTATCGCTGCCGGTATCGGTAGCTTGAAGGGCCCTCTTCATGGTGGTGCCAATATCAAGGTTATCAATATGTTCCATCATCTGAAGGAGGCTATCAAGGATTGGACAAACGTGAATGAGCTTGATCTCTATCTGAAGCGCATGCTCAATAAGGAGGCTTACGACAAGACGGGGCTTATCTATGGTATCGGTCATGCTGTCTATACCTTGAGCGATCCTCGTGCCGTAGAGCTGAAGCGCCTGGCTGGCGAGCTTGCCAAGGAGAAGGGTAGAGAGGATGAGTACAACTTCTTGAAGCTTATCGAGCAGGAGGGTATCAAGTGCCTGCAGGAGCATCGTGGCGGCAGCAAGCCTGCCTGTGCCAACCTCGATTTCTACAGCGGTTTCATCTATGAGATGATTGGTCTCCCTCAGGAGATTTATACTCCTATCTTTGCCATGGCTCGTATTGTGGGTTGGACAGCTCATCGTATCGAGGAGCTTAACTTCGAAGGCCGTCGCATCATTCGTCCTGCTTACAAGAATATTCTGGGTGAGTTGGATTATACTCCTATGAATGAGCGATAAAAGAATCACATCTAGTGATGAATGAATAGATTCACGTAGAAACGATTATACTCCTAAAGGAGGGTGTGTTATGGACTTATGATACACCCTCTTATGTTTTGTAGCCTTGATTTCTATTATATTTAGTAGGTTTTGATCCAATAAAGGCCTTTTGAATCATATTTTAGTGAAATATTGTTAATTAATTGGTGTTTGCCGATAATTATTTTGGAAATAGGGATAAATGTAGTATCTTTGTCGATGAATTGCATGAAATGCAAGACTACAATAGTAAAATGTTATAATAAATAAAAGTATAAGTGATTGGTGCTGTCTTTAGATAGCCTATTAGACTGGTACCTAAATAAGAGGAGTAATAAAAGTTAATGGAAAAAGAATTTGAAGAGTATTGGAGCGCACACAGTAAGAGAATGCTGTTGAATGCTCCTCGCAACCTGCGGCAGGAATACTTGGATTCAACCAAATTGGATACGCCTATGGATTGGGTGTGTTATATCCTTCCTGTGGCTGCAGGTATTCTCGTACAGCCTCATGTCAATCTGAAGAGTGAGGTAATGTCTTGGGCCATTATCTTATTGGTAGTGGTGGTACTGTTTGTGCTTTTGCAGATGGTGAAGCCTTTTTTTCAGAAAAAGAAGTCAACCATTCAGGCAATAGAGCAGATTAAGCAGTATTATTACGAAAGATATAAAAAATATGGTCTGGATAAAATGGAGCCCTGGAAATAAGGCTCCATTTTCTTTTATACAATCATAAAGTCGCTCATTACATCATCCGATATATAGAGACCTTCATGGGTAAGTGATAGCTTTCCGTTGTTTATCTTCATAAGTCCTCTGCGGATATGCTTCTCTGCTTCTAGCATCATCTGTGAAGCTAATTGGTCACCAAACTCCTTTCCCATCTTTTCGATTTCAATACCGTCGCTTGTTCGTAATGCTGTGGTAATGAGGTCATTATATCTTGTTGAAAGATTTAGGGTTTCGCTTTCGCTAGGCAATTCTCCCTTTTGGATGGAAGTGATGTATTCCCTGATATTGTCCACATTCCAGCTTCTGGTGGCTTCAATCTTGTTTTCTTCACCTCTTTTAGTCTCTCGTCTGTAGGAGTGGGCGGCTGCACCTATTCCGATATAGGGCACTTCATGCCAATAGCTGCTGTTGTGGCGTGAGCGGTAGCCGGGCTTGGCGAAGTTGCTGATTTCGTAATGCTCGTAACCGGCAGAGGTGAGTTGGGTGATGAGTAGCTCATACATCTGTCGGCTGGTTTCCTCATTGATTTCTTCTATCTTTCCCTGTTCCAGCATTCGGTAGAGAGTTGTTCCTTCTTCGTACATCAAGCTATAGGCTGAGATATGCTCTACCCCCAGGTGGATGGCTTCATCGATGTCTTTTTCCCAGTCTTTCAGAGTTTCGCCAGGAAATCCAAACATCAGGTCGATGCTGATATTGTGGATGCCGATGCCGCGCAACCGTTTGATGGCTGCCTTTACATCTGCAGCCTTGTGGCGGCGGTGAAGGAAGCCCAGACGATGGTCTGAGAAGGTCTGTGCCCCCATGCTTACCCTGTTTACGGGAAGCTGCTGAAGAGTCTTGCAGAATTCTTCAGAGACATCATCGGGGTTGCATTCCATCGTGATTTCCATTTTTGAGAATTCTTCCTCCGGATAATCTACAGGAAAATAAGCCTCCTTGATACCTTCGAAAAGACGGATGAGCTGATCATGGGTAAGCTGGCTGGGAGTGCCACCCCCCAGGTAGATGGTTTTTAAACTGTAATCGTAATCAGTTGCCGTTTTGATGGGGCGCATCTTCATCTCCTTGCACAGTGCATCAACGTAATCATCCCGCATGCTGAGGGATGTGGTGCTGTAGAAGCCGCAGTAGATGCAGCGGCTCTCACAGAATGGGATATGTATGTATAGTCCTGCCATGTTTTCTTAAAAGTCTGAATTCCTAATCGGCATTTCTGGCTTTTTGCCTTCGCTTTCCTATATATAATAAGGTGTAAGCTTAAAAAATGTCTTAACAAGATGCAAAATTACTAATATGTTTTAATTTAAAGCAAGTTTTTTGTGAAAAAATTTGCTGGATTGCCGAAAAATGTGTAATTTAGTAGCACGAAACAGAAAAATCGTATGATTGGACTGTCGAATAACTAGCAATTTAAGTATAACCCTTAAAAATCTATAAGCGTCATGAGAGTATATCAGACTAATGAGATTAAAAACATTGCATTGCTGGGCAGTGCGGGTAGCGGCAAGACTACACTTGCCGAGAGTATGTTATTTGAAGCAGGCGTTATCAAGCGTAAAGGCTCTGTAGAAGCGAAAAATACGGTGAGCGACTACTTCCCTGTTGAGTTGGAATACGGCTACTCTGTGTTCCCTACTGTTTTTCATGTAGAGTGGAACAACAAGAAGCTTAACATTATAGATTGCCCAGGTAGCGATGATTTCGTGGGAGGTGCCATTACATCTCTCAATGTTACCGATCAGGCAGTTATCCTTATCAATGGTCAGTATGGTCCAGAGGTTGGTACACAGAACAACTTCCGTTATACCGAGAAGTTGGGCAAACCTGTCATCTTCCTGGTAAACCAGCTCGACTCAGACAAGTGCGACTTTGATAATATCATAGCCACCATGAAGGACATTTATGGTTCTAAGTGTGTGCAGATACAATATCCTATCGAGACAGGTCCTGGCTTCAATGCTCTCATTGACGTGTTATTGATGAAAAAATATTCCTGGAAACCGGAAGGCGGTGCTCCTATCATCGAGGATATTCCTGAGGAGGAAATGGACAAGGCAATGGAACTTCATGCTGCACTCGTTGAGGCTGCTGCCGAAAACGACGAGGGCTTGATGGAGAAATTCTTCGAGAGTGAAAGCTTGACAGAGGATGAACTCCGCGAGGGTATCCGCAAGGGATTGGTAACCCGCAGTATCTTCCCTGTATTCTGCGTTTGCGCAGGTAAGTCTATGGGCGTTCACCGCCTGATGGAGTTCTTGGGCAACGTTGTTCCTTTCGTAAGCGAAATGCCTAAGGTGCATAATACCCGTGGTGAGGAAATTACTCCGGATACCAATGGTCCTGAGAGTGTTTACTTCTTCAAGACGGGCTTGGAGCCACATATCGGTGAGGTAAGTTACTTCAAGGTGATGAGTGGTTCTATCAAGAGTGGTGATGACCTGACCAATTCAGACCGTGGTTCCAAGGAGCGTATCGGACAGATTTATGCCTGCGCGGGTGCCAACCGTGTGCCTGTAGATCAGTTGAATGCCGGTGATATCGGCTGTACCGTGAAGATGAAGGACGTGAAGACGGGCAATACCTTGAATGGAAAGGGTGCTGAGTGGCGCTTCGATTTCATCAAGTATCCTAATCCTAAGTACTCTCGTGCCATCAAGGCTGTCAATGCCCAGGATACAGAGAAGCTGATGGCTGCTCTTCTCAAAATGCGCCAGGAAGACCCTACATGGATTGTGGATCAGAGCAAGGAGTTGCGCCAGGTGATCGTTCGCGGTCAGGGTGAGTTCCATCTCCGTACCTTGAAGTGGCGTCTGGAGAACAACGAAAAGCTCAATGTAGTATTCGAGGAGCCTCGCATACCATATCGTGAGACCATTACCAAGAAGGCTCGTGCCGACTATCGTCATAAGAAGCAGAGTGGTGGTGCTGGTCAGTTTGGTGAGGTTCACCTCATCGTAGAGCCATACGCAGAGGGTATGCCGGATCCTACATCATTCACCTTCAATGGTCAGGAGTTCAAGATGAACATCAAGAGCCGCGAAGAAGTTTCCCTGGAGTGGGGTGGCAAGTTGGTATTCCTCAACTCAGTGGTTGGTGGAGCTATCGATGCCCGTTTCATGCCAGCTATCCTGAAGGGTATCATGGATTGTATGGAGCACGGACCTCTGACTGGTTCTTACGCTCGCGATGTCCGCGTTATCATATATGATGGAAAGATGCACCCGGTAGATAGCAATGAGTTGTCATTCATGCTGGCTGCCCGCCGTGCATTCAGCGATGCCTTCAAGCAGGCAGGTCCAAAGATTCTTGAACCTATCTATGACCTGGAGGTTTACGTGCCAGCTGACTATATGGGTGATGTAATGAGTGATCTTCAGGGACGCCGTGCCCTTATCATGGGTATGGATTCTGAGGCAGGTTACCAGAAGTTGAGTGCCAAGATTCCACTCAAGGAGCTTGCCAACTATTCTATCTCCCTCAGCTCGCTTACCGGTGGTCGTGCTTCGTTCACCACTAAGTTTGCCAGCTACGAGTTGGTTCCTACCGATATCCAGAGCAAGTTGATTGCCGATCATGAGGCTGAACTGGCTAAGGAGGCTGAATAGAGTAGAAAAGATATTTCATCTTTATGATAAAATTGTTGTTTGAAATATAACTTCGAATTATCTCTCTTATATAAATTAAAATTTTATGTTGATATGACCAATGGGGAGCCTGCATGTGATATGTCGGCTCCTCTTTAATTTTGTATATGCAATTATAATTGTTTGTTTTTGTTAATTTGAGCAAATTAGAATGAAATAATTAACTGTTTTGTGTTAACCAATTAAGAAATTTCCTATCTTTGCCCCTATGAAAAAGAAAACGATTTGGACCATAGCCGTTATTATGGGCTTTTCGTTCCTTGCGCTGCTATTCCTGCAGCTCAGTTACATCCAGGAGATGGTGAACATGAAGAAGGAACAGTTTGACGAGTCGGTCAACAGAGCCCTATATCAAGCTTCAAGAAACTTGGAGCTGAATGAAACTTTGCGCTATCTTGAAAAAGATGTCAATGAGACAGAGCGCAAGGCTAGTAAGAAGGATTCCATGGGAACCCGAAGCGGTCAGATAGATGGAACCATCCAGCACTCTCACCAGTATTCTGTGGTAGGCAAGGATGGTACGGTCTATTCATCCTTCGAGTTGAAGACCATTGCAACCAATCCTGCCAACAAGCCGAAAGCGATGATTCTGCGCAGCGACAAGAATTCGCTTAATGAGACTCAGAAGTCCTTGCAGGAGATTGTGAAGAATCGCTATGTATATCAGAAAGCGCTGCTCGACGAGGTGGTTTATTCCATTCTCTATTCGGCATCCGATAAACCGTTGAAGGAGCGAATCAACTTCAAGCAGTTGGATCAGGACCTCAAGGCTGAGATGATGAACAATGGAATCAATATCCCTTATCACTTTACGGTAACAACCCAGGATGGCAGGGAGGTGTACCGTTGTCCGGATTATACCGACGAGGGTGAGGAATACAGCTACTCCCAGGTGCTCTTCCGCAACGACCCACAGTCGAAGATGGGAGTCGTAAAGGTTCACTTCCCTGATATGAACAGCTACATCTTCTCCAGTGTGCGCTTCATGATTCCTAGTGTCATCTTCACGTTGGTATTGCTCATCACCTTTATCTTCACCATCGTGGTCATCTTCCGACAGAAGCGATATACGGAGATTAAGAATGACTTCATCAACAATATGACCCATGAGTTGAAGACGCCTATTGCCAGCATCAGTCTGGCGGCACAGATGCTCAATGACCCGTCGGTTTCCAAGAGCGAGCAGATGCAGAAGCATCTGGGTGGTGTGATAGATGATGAATCGAAGCGACTCCGCTTCCTGGTAGAAAAGGTATTGCAGATGAGTATGTTCGACCGCAAGAAGGCAGTGTTCAAGAAGAAGGAGCTCGACCTGAATGAAATCGTTGAGAATGCGGCTCACTCTTTCGCCCTCCGCGTAGAGCATACGGGTGGAAAGATATACGTGGATATCGAGGCGATAGACTCTACGCTCTATGTGGATGAGGTACATTTCCAGAATGTGATTTTCAATCTGATGGACAATGCGGTGAAGTACCGCAAGCCGGATGAGCCTCTGTTTGTCACGATGAAGACATGGAATGATGAGCATCATCTCTATCTCTCCATCAATGATACGGGCTTGGGTATGAAGAAGGAGAACCTGAAGAAGATCTTCGACAAGTTCTACCGCGTACATACGGGCAATGTGCATGATGTGAAGGGATTCGGCCTCGGTCTTGCCTATGTAAGGAAGATCGTGGAATTGCATGGTGGAGAAATCAAGGTTGACAGCGAATTGGGCAAGGGTACTACCTTTACCATCAAGCTGCCGGTGATACATGATTAAGAGACAATGATAAATAGAATATTAACAAGTAAAAATAATAAGAATATGGAAGAGACAGTAAAAATCCTGCTTTGCGAGGATGATGAGAATTTGGGTATGTTGCTTCGTGAGTATCTGCAGACCAAGGGCTTTGCTACAACATTGTGCCCTGATGGTGAGGCGGGCTTCAAGGAGTTCACCAAGAATAAGTATGATATTGCCGTACTCGATGTGATGATGCCTAAGAAGGATGGATTTACCCTGGCGCAGGAAATTCGCCAGCAGACGGCAGATCTGCCAATCGTATTCCTTACTGCCAAGACTTTGAAGGAGGATATTCTTGAAGGTTTCAAGATTGGTGCTGATGATTATATCACCAAACCATTCTCTATGGAGGAGCTGGTGTTCCGTGTAGAGGCTATCCTGCGCCGTGTACGTGGCAAGAAGACCAAGGAATCTACCATGTATCACATCGGTAAGTTTACCTTCGATACACAGAAGCAGCTGCTTACCATCGGTGATGAGCAGACTAAGCTGACAACCAAGGAGAATGAGCTTCTTGCCCTTCTCTGTGCTCATGCCAACGAGATTCTTCAGCGTGATTTCGCATTGAAGACCATCTGGATTGACGACAACTACTTCAATGCGCGCTCTATGGATGTGTATATCACCAAGCTCCGCAAGCATCTGAAGGAAGATCCGCAGATTGAGATCATCAATATCCACGGTAAGGGCTACAAGCTCATCGTTCCGGATATGGATTAATCGGGTAAGGAAAAGACGGAATATAGAGAAATCTATATAAAAATAATGAGAAAAGGGATAAGTTTGCAGAAAACCTATCCCTTTCTTTTTTTTTCTTTCATTTTTGAATCGCCTTATCTGAACCATCATGTCCAGGTTCCGTTTCTTATCCCTTCTTCAGCGAATAGACAAATCCGGCAACGCCAGCCAGGATGAAGAATAAGCCTGCAAACAGCATGATGTTGTTCTTGATGGCGAAGGCGAAGCTTGCCGCAAGCAGCAGAACGCCCAAAACAATGAATGTCATACCCATGGAAGGGAGGGTATGGAGCGATTTTTTGAGTCTTTTATCCATATTTTCGTGCAATTAACAATTATTTTCTGCAAAAGTACAAAAAATATTTGGTTAATTCAAGAAAAAGTTGTAATTTTGCACCGCAATTCGTGAAATGGGGTGTGTTTACGCGCACATTTCTATGTTTTGCAAGAGAATTTTAATATTAATTTTTTAATTATTTACAAAAGTAGTATGAATCAATACGAAACCGTTTTCATTTTGACTCCCGTTTTGTCTGA
>JAJWLX010000132.1 GCA_021636625.1 Prevotella sp.
AGCAACGCATATAGCAAATAAGAGTTGTCTCTTAAAAGATTTAAAAAATGATTTTACCAAGCAATTAATTCTTGTTGCCGGTGGTGCCGGTGGCTCTGCTATTAATGGACGTTCTAATGGTTATGGTGGTGGGAAAAATGGAGGTTCTACAGCATCTGCGGGGTGGTCTGGTTCAAGTTCGATTCCACTTGCAGGAGCTTCCCAAACTGAAGGATATTCTTTTGGACAAGGTCAGAATGCCGGGGTAAAAACGTATGGTTTTGCTGGCCCTGAAGGAAATGGCGGAGGTGGAGGTGGTCTTTTTGGAGGATATGCCTACCTTGGCGATGGAGATGGTTCTTGCTGTGCAGGTTCTGGTGGAAGCGGCTATGTTGGAAATATAAATATAAAAGATGGTATAACAAAACAAAATGTTGAAAGCCCTTCTGGAAATTATAACGGATATGCAAGCGTTTCATGGATTTTGAAAGAATAATCCGCACCGCTAGATATGTAGCACATCCTCCACTAGGCGTTCTGGTTGATAACGATTTGAATTCAAATAATAAAATGATATTTAGTTTTAATTAGTTCTATTTTTTAGATCGCATCTTTATAACACAGATGTAAACCAGATAAAACTAAAACTCCCTATAAGCGCAGGTAATAGTACCATGTTTATAGGGAGTTCCTTTATAATTAAGTCCACAAACCTTAGCCAGATATCTGACTTTTAGAAGTGTTTTTGCTTTCAATACGGGATTCTAATAAAAAATCGTCTAAAAAGTTTGGGAGTTACAAATATTCAGCGTATCTTTGCAGAAGATAAGCTGCACTCGGCAATTTGTAAGGAAGCTTACATTGCGCTCGTTTGCATTATCTTTGCATTAAGGATTGTTATCGGTAATATGAAAGAAAACTTTCATAACTATCATAGACACAATCTTTGAAGGAGAATATTAATAGAATGGCTTATGAAACAGGTAGAAGAAAGATATATCAGCTTGCTGACCGACTTCGGCTTCAAGCGCATTTTTGGAACGGCAATGAATAAGGATTTGCTCATTTGCTTCCTCAACAGCTTGTTTAATGGCAAACAGGTTGTTAGGGACGTTTCGTATCTGAACCCGGAGCACGTGGGTGATGTTTATACCGACCGCAAGGCTATCTTTGACGTGTACTGTGAAGGAGAAAACGGCGAGAAGTTCATCGTTGAAATGCAGAACGCCTATCAGACGTATTTCAAGGATCGCTCCCTTTTCTATTCCACATTCCCGATTCGTGAGCAGGCGCCCAAGGGGAATGACTGGAATTTCAAACTCAATCATGTCTATACCGTTGCCCTGCTCAACTTCAATATGAACGAGGATGCCTTCGACAAGGAGAAGATCCGTCATCATGTGCAGTTGTGCGATACCGCTACCCACAAGATTTTCTATGATAAGCTGGAATTTATCTATGTAGAGATTGCCAAGTTCAACAAGACACTAGGAGAACTGGAAACGCTCTACGAAAAGTGGCTTTATGCGCTGAAGAATCTCTATAAGCTTACCCAGCGCCCAAAGGAACTGTGCGACAAGGTTTTCGACCGCCTCTTTGAAGAAGCCGAGATTGCCAAGTTCACTCCTCAGGAGGTGAGGGAGTATGAAGCAAGTAAAAAGGCATATCGGGATATCAAGAACTCCATTGACACGGCGAAGCAGGAAGGCAAGCAAGAAGGTCTTGCGGAGGGTATGGAATTAGGAATGGCGAAAGGAATGGAAAAAGGTAGAGCGCAAGGAATGGAAGAAGGTAGAGCGCAAGGGATGGAAGAAGGCATGGCGAAAGGAACTATAGATGAAAAAATTGCTACTGCAAAGCGCCTACTAGGTATGGGAGTATCAGACGATCAGGTAGCAGCCATCACCTTGTTGCCATTAAAGCATATTGAGAAATTAAAGAACTCTTTGAATATCAAGTAAAGATTGAAGGAGCAACATACAAGATCTCCCTATAAGTCAGACGAATAAAGCCTGAACTTATAGGGAGTATTTTGTTTTGAAAGATAAAAATCGCCCTACTGAACTTCCCTGTCTTTCGGGCGAGATAATTATAAGTAAATGCGTAATTGTATTAGTAACATACAATTCCTTTCCGACATATATCTGTGAGGCCTCTTAGTAAAGAGATTCAATCTAAAAAATAGAACTAATTAAAACTATATATCATTATCTTGTTGGACTCGAATCATAATCAAATAGACGTCCTGGCAGGACGTAAGCTAGGTTTATTTAAATGATAACTGAGTTATGATACAAGCCCCATCTCCTAAATGACCGGTTTCTTTACCTCCATTAGGAGAAGGCATAGGTGATTGCCCATCAATCATTTCTGTATCTGTAAAGACGAGCCCAGAATAATGATTAGGTTGTCCTGTATGAACAATAGCATTTTCTGTTGATGACTCTTTGATTGCATCACAACCTGAATATCCTGAAATAAAACAAGAGCCTGTAGCACCTACACCAACAGTACCTGCGCCATGATTTCCAACGCCTCCACTATAATAACCATTACCAGCACTACCCATAGATGTACAATCATCACTAGTTTGATAATCTACAATACCAAATCCAATTCCTTTATAACCATTAGAAAGACAACCTGTACCAGCTTTCCCGCAAGAAGTTTGAACTCCTGGGGTAGCTGCAATGCCATCTGACCCTGAATTTGTACCAGAAAAACCGGATAAGCTTCCGCCTGGCATACCTTGTTGACTTCTATAATAAATCACGCTTCCTCCACCACTTGCAGCAACCATTATTCGTGATTTCCTTGAAACAAAATCTTTCCAATTACCATTCTTGTTATTCAATCTTATGTCAGTGGCTCCACCTCCAGATAAATAAAAATCGAGAAGTCCAGAAAAACCATTATTAAAAGCTTCTTCATACCCACCAATTTGTCCAACAACAACATATAACATCACGCCATCAAGTGAAATAGAACCTTTTGTATAAGAGCCTTTTCCGCCGGGATACGATGGAACCCCACCACCTTGTGCCCCCCAACATTCAATTTGATAGTCTCCAGCTACAGGAGTCGTAAACTCTTCCACCTTCTGCGTGCAAACAACTAAAAGAAGTGATAAGCAACGTCATAAGTCTATATTTTTAACATAATCCATAGATATTATGCTTGCCCCAACTAAAAAATAGAATCATCATAGCAATGTCTGATACCAATCAGATTTATCTCATTACTTGTAAAATATTTGATAGTAATATGTGATAGCTGGATATTTTCAGCTAATTTGCACGCAGAAGGTGGAAGAGTTTACAGCACCGGTGGCTGGAAAATATAAACTTCAATGTTGGGGGGCAGAGGGTTATTATTATGGCAATGGTGTTGCAGGAAAGGGGGGATATGCCGAAGGTCCATTTACAATGACTAAAAGAAGTAGCATTTATATATGTGTAGGTGGTTATGGCAACTGCTATAATAATCAGGTTTTAAATTTAACAGAATTCCCAATAGGATGCTCTGGTGGTGGAGCAACAAGTATAACTACAACTAAGCGTGGTCAACTCAAGGAATTCAAGTCATTTCAAGGAGAAGTACTATTGGTTGCAGGAGGAGGCGGAGCATGGGATAGTGGTCCTTCTCCAGCAGGAGCTGGAGGCGGCTTGACTGGCGTTTCTGGAACTGCATCAGATTCTTATGGTACAGGTGGAAGCCAAACAAAAGGTGGAACAACAATATTAGAATCACCAAATTACGTGGGACATAATTATCAAGCAGACTTTGGGTATGGTGGTAACTGTAGCCTTTTAGTGAATGGAAAGGAAGACTTTGGGGCCCAAGGTGGTGGTGGATGGTATGGTGGTGGTGGCTCTCAGGAAATGGGAGCAGCAGGTGGCGGCAGTAGTTATATTGGCGGTGTTACTGATGGTATAACAATTGCCGGTGATAGTACTGATCCCAAACAGCCAACTCCTGATGGCAATTCCAAGCAAGTAGGTCAATCAGGTGATGGGGCATGTGTAATCACTCAGTTATCTTTCAATTAGAATAACAGACAGATTATCTCCATAAGCCAAGGTTATAACAAATAGGCTTATTCGCCCCCTACTGATTCGCAAGGTATTCTGTTAGATCATATTTGAATTCAATAAGAAAAATGATATTTAGTTTTAATTAGTTCTATTTTTTAGATTGAATCTCTTTACAGAGAGACCTCACAGATATATGTCGTAAACGAATTGTATGTTACTAATACAATTACGCATTTACTTATAATTATTTCGCCCGAAAGACCGGGAGGTTCAGTAGGGCGATTAACTATCAAAACAAAATCTTTGTTTACATCGCTATATTATTCAAGAGGTATTAATTCGATGGTTTTTCAATTTTTTGCAATTTTTTCTTGGAGATTTCATAGAAAAATCGTAAATTTGCCATCAGATATCAATTAT